>NZ_JBEPDA010000003.1:0-484956 GCF_040299985.1 Streptosporangium sp. NPDC000563
ACCGAAGCGCAGCCCGCGCTTCGGTGACACCGTGACGGACCTTCCGGGCGGTAACGCCCGGATTGCTGATATCCGACTATGGAATCAGTAACGGTTCCGGATCAGAAACCGCGCGCCAGGTGGTAGTACGCCTGGTTCCAGCGGATCTCCTTGGCGAACTGGCGGGCGGTGGTGTCGGCGTCGATGACCAGCAACTCGACGCCGAGCATGTCGGAGAGGTCGGTGAGCTCCTCGGTGGTCAGGGCGGACGACAGCACGGTGTGGTGCGGGCCTCCCGCGGTGAGCCACGCCTCGGCCGAGGTGCTCAGGTTCGGGCGGGGCTTCCACACCGCGCGGGCGACGGGCAGGCTGGGCAGCGGCTCGACGGGGTTGACCACGTCGATCTCGTTCGCCACCAGCCTGAACCGGTCCCCCATGTCGGACAGGCCGATCACCACGGCGGGTCCGGGTTCCGCGTCGAAGACCAGCCGGACCGGGTCCTCGCGCCCGCCGATGCTCAGCGGGTGGATCTCGCACGAGGGCACGCCCGCGGCGATCGTCGGGCAGACCTCCAGCATGTGCGCGCCCAGGATCACCTCCTGGCCGGGGGTGAGATGGTAGGTGTAGTCCTCCATGAAGGAGGTGCCGCCCTCAAGGCCGGCCGACATCACCTTCAGGGTGCGCACCAGCACCGAGGTCTTCCAGTCGCCCTCGCCGCCGAAGCCGTAGCCGTCGGCCATCAGCCGCTGCACGGCGAGCCCCGGCAGCTGCCGCAGCCCGCCGAGGTCCTCGAAGTTGGTGGTGAACGCGCCGAAGCCCCCCTCGGTGAGGAAGTGACGCAGTCCCAGCTCGATGCGGGCGGCGTAGCGCAGCGAGTCGTTGCGCTCGCCTCCGGCGCGCAGCTCGGGGGCGACCTTGTAGGTGTCCTCGTACTCGGTGACCAGGGTGTCCACGTCGGAGTCCGCCGCGGCGTCGACGGCGGCGACCAGGTCGTTGACGCCGTAGGTGTTGACCGAGACGCCGAAACGCAGCTGCGCCTCCACCTTGTCACCCTCGGTGACCGCCACGTCGCGCATGTTGTCGCCGAAGCGGGCCAGCCGCAGCGAGCTCAGCTCCGCGCGTCCGGCCGCGGCCCGCGCCCACGCGCCGATGCGCGCCGCCACCGCCGGGTCGCTCACGTGTCCGGCGACGGTCTTGCGCGCCACGCCCAGCCGGGCCTGGATGTAGCCGAACTCGCGGTCGCCGTGCGCGGCCTGGTTGAGGTTCATGAAGTCCATGTCGATGGAACTCCACGGCAGCGCCATGTTGGCCTGGGTGTGCAGGTGCAGCAGCGGCGTGCGCAGCGCGTCCAGCCCGGCGATCCACATCTTGGCCGGGGAGAAGGTGTGCATCCAGGCGATCACCCCGACGCAGGCGTCCGAGGCGTTCGCCTCCAGGCAGACCCGGTGGATCGACGCGGCGTCGGTCAGCACCGGCTTCCACACCACCCGGAACGTCAGCGCGTCGTCGAGCCGCTCGGCGATGCTCCGGGACTGTTCCGCCACCTGGGCCAGCGTGTCCTCGCCGTACAGGCCCTGGCTTCCGGTGAGAAACCAGATCTCACGCTCGTGAAGGGTCACCGCGGACTCCTTTGCCCGTAGACGTTCTGGTAGCGGTCGTACAAACTGTCGATGTCTGCTGCCGCGATCGGCAGCGGCTCGCCCAGCTGGCGGGCCACGTGCACGGTACGGGCGACGTCCTCGCACATCACCGCGGCCTTGACGGCCGCGCGGGCGTCCGCGCCGATGGTGAAGACGCCGTGGTTGCGCATCAGCACCGCCGGGGAGCGGTGGCCCTCCAGGGTGGCGACGATTCCCTTGCCGATGTCGTCCCCGCCGATCAGCGCGAACGGCCCGACCGGGATCTCCCCGCCGAACTCGTCCGCCATCGCCGTCAGCACGCACGGGATGGACTCACCCCGCGCCGCCCAGGCGGAGGCGTACGTGGAGTGGGTGTGCACCACCCCGCCCACCCGCGGCATCGCCCGGTAGACGTACGCGTGCGCGGCGGTGTCGCTGGACGGCGACAGCTCGCCCTCGACCAGCTCGCCGTCCAGGTCGCACACCACGATCGACTCGGGGGTGAGTGCGTCGTAGGTCACCCCCGACGGCTTGATGACGAACAGGTTCTCGCCGGGGACCCGGCCCGAGACGTTGCCCGCGGTCCAGGCGACCAGGTTGTAGCGGACCAGCTCCTGGTGGAGCGCCGCCACCGTCTCCCGCAGCTTCCTGACGACGGCGCTCATCGGGCCACCGCCGTTTCGCACGTGGCCGGGTACCCGGCCGCCCGCGGGGCCGGACGTCCGGCCGCGCACGGGGGCGGAGACTGCCCGATCGGTTGTTCCTCGCGCCCGGTCACGCGTCCTCCTCGTTCGTCGACGTGTTCTTCTCGTTCTCGCCGGCCGGTGTGCTCGCCTCGTAGCGCAGGGCCCGCAGGCCGTGCAGCATCTTCCCGTCGGCGAAGTGGTCGTGCAGGCGGCGGTACTCGGCGTACAGACGGTCGTAGGCGTCCGCGCGACCGGCGTCGGGGATGTAGGCCGCCTCGGCGCGGCTGCCCATCACGGCCGAGGCGGAGGTGATGTCGGGGTAGGCCCCGGCGGCGACCGCCGCGTGGATGGCGGACCCCAGGGCGCAGCCCTGCTCGGAGCCGATCAGCGAGATCGGGCGGCGCAGCACGTCGGCGTAGACCTGCATCAGGAAGCGGTTCTTGATCAGGCCCCCCGCGGCGACGAACTCGGTCACCGGCACCCCGGAGCTCTCGAAGGTCTCCACGATCGTGCGGGCGCCGAACGCGGTGGCCTCGATCAGCGCCCGGTAGGTGTCCTCGGGTTTCGTGGCGAGCGTCTGGCCCACCACCACGGCGGAGAGGTTGTGGTCGACCAGCACCGAGCGGTTGCCGTTGTGCCAGTCGAGCGCCACCAGGCCGTGCTGTCCCACCCGCTGCGCCGCGGCCAGCTCGGTGAGGAGGTCGTGCACGCTGAGGCCGCGCTGTTCCGCCTCACGCTCGTAGGATCCGGGCACCGAGGTCTCGACGAACCACCCGAAGATGTCGCCGACACCCGACTGGCCCGCCTCGTACCCCCATAGTCCGGGCACGATGCCGTCGCGGACCACTCCGCACATGCCCGGCACCTCGGCGAGCGCGTCGGAGGACATGACGTGGCAGGTGGAGGTGCCCATGATGGCCACCATCTGGCCGGGCCGCACGGCGTCGGCTGCGGCGGCCGTGACGTGCGCGTCGACGTTGCCGATCGAGATCGCGATGCCCTCGGGCAGCTTCGTCCACCCGGCGGCGCGGGCGTCCAGCCGTCCGGCGAGACCCCCGAGGGGGGCCGGGTTCCGGCCGAGCTTGGCGGTGAAACCGGTGAAGCCGGGGTTGAGCTCGGCGAGGAACTCCTCGGACGGGTAGGCCCCGTCCTGGTAGACGGCCTTGTACCCGGCGGTGCACACGTTGCGCGTCTCCACGCCGGTGAGCTGCCAGACGATCCAGTCGGCGGCCTCGATCCAGCGCTCCGTCCGGTCGTAGATCTCCGGGTCCTCCTCCAGCACCTGCAGACCCTTGGCGAACGCCCACTCCGAGGAGATCTTCCCGCCGTAGCGGGGCAGCCACGTCTCTCCCCTGCGGGCGGCGACGGCGTTGATCCGGTCGGCGTGCGACTGCGCCGAGTGGTGCTTCCACAGCTTCGGCCACGCGTGGGGGCGGGAGGCGAACCCGTCGATCTCGCACAGCGGGGTGCCCTCGGCGGTGGCGGGAAGTATGGTGCAGGCCGTGAAGTCGGTCCCGAGGCCGATGACCTGCGACGGGGCGATCCCGGCCGCCGCCACCGCCTTGGGCACCGCCTGGCGGAGCACCTCCCGCCAGTCCTCAGGGGACTGCAGCGCCCAGTCGGGGCCCAGGCGTACGGCGGTGTCCGGCAGCCGCTCCTCGATCACCCGGTGGGCGTACTCGTGCACGGCGGTGCCCATCTCGGCGCCGTCGCCCACCCGTACCACCACGGCGCGGCCCGACAGTGTGCCGAAGTCGACACCGACCACGTAACGGTCGTTGTTAGCGTTCACATTCTCTCCAGGACATCAGGACGGCGGGACCTCGCTCGGGGGGGTTCTCAGGTACGGGTGGCCGTGCCGGATCCACGGGGCTCAGGCGTGGCGGGGCGGGCCGGGGCGTCGCGGATCCGGGCGCGGAACCACGCCCGGGTGCGGCCACCGGTGCGAAACGATACGCGGTCCTAGGCGCGGAACGGCGCGGTGCTGGTCCTCGCCACGAACCGTGGCGGGACGACATGTCGCTCTTGGGACCATTCCGCTCCCGCCTCCATCTGCCTGAGCAGGACCTCGATGCTGTATTTACCGACCGCCCCGAAGTCCTGCCTGATCGTGGTGAGCGGCGGAGTGAAGAACTCCGACTCGGGGATGTCGTCGAACCCCACGACGCTGATCTGCTCGGGGACTCGCACGCCCAGCTCGGCGAAGGCCCGCAGCATCCCGAGCGCCATCTGGTCGTTGGCGACGAACACGGCGGTGACGCCGGGTGTCCCCGCCAGGCGCAGCCCGGCCTCGTAGCCGGAGCGCGGGCTCCAGTCTCCGGACAGCAACTCGGGGGCCGTGCGGCCCGCGGCGCTCAGCACCTCGCGCCAGCCCTCGATCCGCCCGTCGGCCTCCAGCCAGTCCGAGGGGCCGGCGATGTGCCACACGGTCTCGTGGCCGAGGTCGAGCAGGTGCCGGGTGGCCAGGCGGGCGCCCTCGATCTGGTCGACGCTCACCACCGACACGTCGCCGGTGTGGCTGCCCTCGACGGCCACGACGGGGATGTCGGTGGGGGCACCGGCCAGCGCGGGGGCGGCCGAGCGCTGGGGCGCGACCACCACGATGCCGTCGACGGCCTGCTCGGCCAGATAGCCGAGCGCGTCGCGCACACCCGCGGTGTCGATGGTCTTGAGGCTGACCATGCTGACGAAGTAACCTGCCGCCCTGGCCGCCTGTTCGATGCCGTAGACCGTGCTCGCGGGCCCGTAGAGGGTCGTGTCGAAACTGACCACGCCCAGGGTGCGCGTGTGCCTGGTGACCAGGGCTCGGGCGACCATGTTGCGCCGGTAGCCGAGCTCACGGATCGCCGCCAAGACCCGCTCGCGGGTCTCGGCGCGGACGTTGGGGTGGTCGTTGAGCACGCGCGAGACCGTCTGGTGCGACACACCGGCCCTCGTGGCGACGTCCGCCATCACGGGCGGACGGCGTTCGAGGCTCGGACTCACTTGGTCGGCTCCTTCATGGTGGCTTGGGACAGACTGTGAGCGCTAACAACACCCCGCGTCAAGCACCCGTGAGATTACATTCTGATTACTCGGAGATCATCCGTTAACACCTACTTGACGTTGCCGTCATGACGCCCTTAACTGGCGCATACCTTGTTGTTAACGCTCACATCTCCTGCGAGAAGGACTCCATGACGCGAGGACTCCTGACCGCCCGGGGGTTGACAGTCGGCCGACCCGGGCATTTGATTGCTCGTCACACAGCCGAAGGGACCATCCGGTGGCCTCATGCCGCGGATGTGAGCGCTCACAACAGCGCTTACGCCGGTACCTACGGCAGTGCTTACGACGGTGCTCATCACAACGCTTACCACGATGCTCATGACGGTGTCCGCGGCGACGCCCACGGACACGTTCAAGGACACTCTCACCGACGCCGGAGCGGGCCGGTTCCCGACCGGCTCCGGTGTCGCCGTGGACCCGATTCGGACACAACACGCCCCGGCGGCACGCCGGAATCCGGGGCGTGCCGCCACGGCACCCGCTACTCCCGGGACGCACCGCGCCTCGCTGTGCCCCATCGGCCAAATCGGCCCAACCGTGTCCCCGGCTCACCCCGGACCGTAGGCACGGAACCCCACCCTGGAGGTAATCGATGAAGTTCGGGAAGCTGGCCACCGCCGCGGTGAGCCTGGCTCTCGCCATGGGAGTGACGGCCTGTGGCTCCAGCGTCAAGACCGTCGACGAGGGCGCGGGCGCGTCGGGGGCGGCCTCCGCGGCGCCCGCCGAGACCCTCGTCGGCGTCACCATGCCCACCAAGTCCTCCGAGCGCTGGATCCACGACGGCGACAACGTCAAGGGCGCCCTGGAGAAGCTGGGCTACAAGGTCGACCTGCAGTACGCGGAGAACGACATTCCCACCCAGGTCAACCAGATCGAGAACCAGATCACCAAGGGCGCCAAGCTGCTGATCATCGCCTCGATCGACGGCACCGCCATCACCACGCAGCTCCAGCAGGCCGCCGACAAGAAGATCCCGGTCATCGCCTACGACCGGCTCATCCGCAACTCGCCGAACGTCGACTACTACGCCACCTTCGACAACTACAAGGTGGGCGTGCAGCAGGCGACCTCGCTGCTGGTCGGCCTGAAGCTGCAGAAGGAGGACGGTTCCGAGGGCGACGCCAAGGGCCCGTTCAACATCGAGATCTTCGCCGGCTCCCCCGACGACAACAACGCCACCTTCTTCTACAACGGCGCGATGGACACCCTGAAGCCGTACATCGACAAGGGCACCCTCGTTGTCAAGAGCAAGGAGACCGACTTCAAGACCGTCGCGATCCTGCGCTGGGACCCGGCCACCGCGCAGAAGCGCATGGAGGACCTGATCACCAAGGCCTACTCCGGCGACACCAAGGTCCAGGGCGTGCTCTCCCCGTACGACGGCCTGTCCATCGGCATCCTGTCGGCGCTCAAGAGCAGCGGCTACGGCACCTCCGGCCAGCCCTACCCGATCGTGACCGGCCAGGACGCCGAGGTCGCCTCGGTGAAGTCGATCATCGGGGACGAGCAGTACGCGACGATCTACAAGGACACCCGTAAGCTCGCCGCGGTGACCGTCGAGATGGCCGACGCCGTGCTCAAGGGCGGCAAGCCCGAGGTCAACAACACCGAGGACTACGACAACGGCAACAAGGTCGTCCCGTCGAACCTGCTCGAGCCGGTGATCGTCTACAAGGACAACTACAAGCAGGTCCTCGTCGACTCCGGCTACTACACCGAGGACCAGCTCAAGTAAGCGGTGCCGGTGTCATGACGGACGGCACCCGGCCGGCGGCGCTCCACCCGCCGCCGGCCGGGCGTACACGGAGCGGGAAGGCAGTACGGAGGCGGACGGCATGACCGACGACATACTTCGGATGCGGGGGATCACCAAGACGTTCCCGGGCGTCAAAGCCCTGCAGGACGTCAACCTGGTGGTACGCAGAGGCGAGATACACGCGATCTGCGGGGAGAACGGCGCCGGCAAGTCGACGCTGATGAAGGTCCTGTCCGGCGTGTACCCGCACGGCTCGTACGAGGGCGAGATCCTCTTCGACGGCGAGCCGTGCCGCTTCTCCGACATCAGGGACAGCGAGAAGCGCGGCATCGTGATCATTCACCAGGAGCTCGCGCTCAGCCCCTACCTCTCGATCGCCGAGAACATCTTCCTCGGCAACGAGCGGACCACCCGCGGCCTGATCGACTGGAACCGGACGAACGCCGAGGCCGCCGAGCTGCTGGAGCGGGTCGGGCTGCGGGAGAACCCGGTGACGCTCTCGATGGACATCGGCGTCGGCAAGCAGCAGCTGGTGGAGATCGCCAAGGCGCTGTCCAAGCGGGTCAGGCTGCTCATCCTCGACGAGCCGACCGCCTCGCTCAACGACGAGGACTCCGCGCACCTGCTCGACCTGCTGCGCGGGCTGCGCGACGAGGGCATCACCTCGGTGATCATCTCGCACAAGCTGAACGAGATCCAGGCGATCGCCGACTCGACCACGATCCTGCGCGACGGCCGGACGATCGAGACCCTGGACATGAAGAACGACCGGGTCACCGAGGACCGCATCATCTCGGGCATGGTCGGCCGCGACCTGGAGCACCGCTTCCCGCCGCACGAGCCGAAGATCGGCGAGGAGGCGCTGCGGATCGAGGACTGGACGGTTCACAGCCCCAGCCAGCACGGCCGCGTCGTCGTCTCCGGCGCGAGCCTCACGCTGCGCCGCGGCGAGATCGTCGGCCTCGCCGGGCTGATGGGCGCCGGGCGCACCGAGCTCGCGATGAGCGTGTTCGGCCGCAGCTACGGGGTCGACATCTCCGGCCGCGTCTACAAGAACGGGCGGGAGATCCAGCTCCGCACGGTCGGCGAGGCGATCGGCCACGGGCTCGCGTACGCCACCGAGGACCGCAAGCGGTACGGGCTCAACCTGATCGAGGACATCAAGCGGAACGTCTCGGCCGCGGCGCTGGGGAAGCTGGCGAAACGCGGCTGGGTCGACGACAACAAGGAGTACCAGGTCGCCGACGGCTTCCGGGAGAGCATGAACATCAAGGCTCCCAGCGTGCTGTCGGTCACCGGCAAGCTCAGCGGCGGCAACCAGCAGAAGGTGGTGCTGTCGAAATGGATCTTCACCGACGCCGACGTGCTCATCCTCGACGAGCCCACCCGGGGCATCGACGTGGGTGCCAAGTACGAGATCTACTCGATCATCAACCAGCTCGCCGACCAGGGAAAGGCCATCCTGGTCATCTCCTCGGAGCTTCCCGAGCTGCTCGGCGTCTGCGACCGCATCTACGCCATGTCGGCCGGTCGCATCACCGGTGAGGTCTCGCGGGCGGAGGCCACCCCTGAGCGGCTCATGCAGTTCATGACCAAGGAAAAGGATTAGGGAGCACGATGAGCAGCGGCCAGGTCCCGGCGCACGGAGTCGCCGAACCCGCAGGAAAGACCGGAGCACCACCACCGGACGGCGACCTGTTGTCGGTGCCCGCGAAGGCACCCGGCAGCCGTTTCTCGATGAACCTGCGGCAGAGCGGCATCTACATCGCCTTCGCGCTGATCATCCTGCTGTTCTCCATCCTGACCGACGGTGAGCTGCTCAGCCCGCAGAACATCTCGAACATCATGGTGCAGAACTCCTACGTTCTCATCCTCGCGATCGGCATGATCCTGATCATCATCGCCGGGCACATCGATCTGTCCGTGGGCTCCGTGGTGGGGCTCACCGGCGCCATCGCGGCCGTGCTGATGGTCGACATGGACGTGGCGTGGCCGCTCGCGATCCTCATCACGCTGATCGCCGGCGCGCTGATCGGGGCCTGGCAGGGCTACTGGATCGCCTACTTCGGCATCCCGGCGTTCATCGTCACCCTCGCCGGAATGCTGATCTTCAGGGCGCTCACCCTCACCGTGCTCGGCAACCAGGGCATCGGCCCCTTCCCCGACGAGGTACGGACCCTCGCCAACGGCTTCGTGCCCGGCTTCTTCGGCAACATCGGCCTCGGCCCGCTCGGCGGCGCCGACCTGCTCACGCTGCTCGTCGGCCTGGCCGCGGTGGCCGGGATCGCCGGTACGCAGTGGCGTGCCCGCCAGGCGCGGCTGGGCTACCGGCAGAAGGTCGACGCGCTGCCCCTGTTCCTCCTGAAGATCGGCGCCGCCTCCGTGGTGGTGATGGTCGTGATCGTGCAGCTGGCCAGGTTCAAGAACCTGCCCTGGGTGCTGGTGCTCCTCGCGCTCCTCGTCCTGGGCTACACGCTCCTGACCAACCGCGCCGTCTTCGGCCGCCACATCTACGCCATCGGCGGCAACCTGAACGCGGCGAGCCTGTCGGGCATCAAGGTCAAGTCCGTCACCTTCTGGATCTTCGTCAACATGGGCGTGCTCGCCGCGCTCGCCGGCATCATCTTCGCCGGCCGCCTGAACCAGGCCGGCCCGACGGCGGGCAACGGCTTCGAGCTGGACGCCATCGCCGCCGCGTTCATCGGCGGGGCCGCCGTCCAGGGCGGCGTGGGCAAGGTCGTCGGCGCGCTCACCGGCGGTCTCATCATGGCCGTGATCAACAACGGCATGTCCCTCATCGGCGCGCCCAGCGAGCGGGTGATGCTCTTCAAGGGCCTGGTCCTGCTCGCCGCGGTCGCCCTCGACGTGTGGACCAAGCGCCGCGCGGGCGCGGGCCGCTGACCCCTCCCCCTCTCCCACCGAATACGCCCTCGGCCCGCCGGGACACCCCGGCGGGCCGAGGGCGTACTCGGCCGATGATCACCGGGTGTGGAGGTCCCCGCCCTGGGTAAGGCGAATGATCTCGACCGGTAAGAGGGGACAGCGATGGCGATCGACTCGTTGGGCATGTGGATCGCGGTCATCGCAGTGGTGGTGGCGCTGCTCACCCTCGACTTCGTGGTGGCGGCACGCCGGCCGCACGTCGTGGGCATGCGCGAGGCGGCCGCCTGGACGATCTTCTACATCGGCGTCGCCATCGCCTTCGGCCTGGTCCTGCTGTGGCTGGCCGGGGCGGGACTCGCGACGGAGTACTTCGCCGGATGGATCGTCGAGAAGAGCCTCTCCGTCGACAACCTCTTCGTCTTCGTCATCATCATGGCGCGGTTCTCGGTGCCCGAGGAACACCAGCAGAAGGTGCTGCTCTTCGGCATCGCCACCGCGCTGGTGCTGCGGGCCATCCTCATCGCGGTCGGCGCGGCGGCCATCTCCCTCTTCTCCTTCACGTTCCTCATCTTCGGCCTGCTCCTGATCTGGACGGCGATCCAGCTCGTACGGCACCGCAACCAGGACCCCGACGTCGAGAACAACCCGCTGATCCGCCACGCGGGCAAGGTGCTGCCGGTCAGCGACGACATGCACGGCGGCAGGCTCGTCGCCCGCGAGAACGGCAGGCGGGTGGTCACGCCGCTGTTCCTGGTCTTCCTCGCCATCGGAAGCACCGACCTGCTGTTCGCCCTCGACTCCATTCCCGCCGTCTTCGGCGTCACCCGGCATCCGCTCATCGTCTTCGCCGCCAACGCCTTCGCGCTGCTGGGGCTGCGTGCCCTGTACTTCCTGATCGAAGGGCTGCTGGAGCGCCTCGTCTACCTGTCGATCGGCCTCGCGGTCATCCTCGGCTTCATCGGCCTCAAGCTCATCCTGTCGTTCCTGCACGAGGACATCTCGAAGTCCTTCCCCGAGGTCCCGACCCCGGTCTCCCTCGGAGTGATCTTCCTGGTGCTGCTCGTCACCGTCGTCGCCAGCCTGCGCAGGGTGCGCGCGCACCCGGAGGAGCGCGCCCACGCGGGCACCCTGCACCGGATGCGCCGCAAGGACAGAACCGGCAAGGGCAGCAAGGACAGCAGGGGCGGCAAGGGCGGTGAGGACAGGACCGACGACTGAGGTCCCGGCCGCGGATCACCGGCCGGACGGACGGACGCGCAGAAAAGCGCCCGGAACCGAGGAGCGCCGGAAAGCACAGCGGAGAAGCTCAGGCCAGACAGCGCAGGGCGGCCCTGAGCCTGCGGTCGAGAGGATGGTCGACGGGGTGGCCGTCCGGCAGGCGCCCGACGGTCGCCGCCACGAACGCCGCGGGCGCCAGTTGCGCGCTCGCGTCGTAGGCGTGCACCCAGATCCCGTCGGCGGTCAGCTCGACCTCGACCTTCGCCCCCTGCTCCGCGAGCGCGAACGCGCCCACCCTCACCCGCCACCAGACCCGCTCGTCCTCCTCGCCCTCCGCCACGGGCGCGCCGACGTCATCGGCGTGGGTGGCGTACTCCGAGTCGTAGTGGAAGGTCTGCGACCCCACCGGGTACGGCCCCGCGAGGGTCGGCAGCAGGGCGTCACGGCCGAGTTCGCGCATCCGCTCGCGCGTCTCCCCGTTCTCGCGCCGCCACTCCTGGAGCACCTCCTCGACCGGAACGTCACGGCGGCGCTCCACGCACCAGGCGTTGAAGGCGTCGAAGCCGCCCTCCACACCCTCGCTCCCGAGCATCGCGGCGAACCCGTCGACGTCGTCGTCCAGACAGGCGTGGTTGTACAGCTCCTCCCCCGCCAGGTGCCCGAGCACGTCGCGCACCGACCAGCCCGGCAGCCGTGAGGGGCGTCGCCAGTCCTCCGCGTCGAGCCCGGAGAAGAAACGGTCGAGGCGACGGGCCTCGGTGTCGAATATGTCGAACGGGTTGAGATCCGCCAGCGGATCCTTCGATTCAGCGGTCATACCTCAGCGGTACCCGGAAACGACGAACATCCCCGTGCTCCCTGCACCTGCAGATATTCAAGATCGCGAGGTTTCGCCCGCGCCGGTCTTTCCCGTCGGCGAACCGTCGTCACGGCACCCGGCCGGACAGTGGCGCACCGGTCCGGCAGCCGGTAGCGCCGGAGACCGTCTCACCCGGACACGGGAAGGAGCGGCCGAGGCAGTCTCGACCACGTACCGGCGGCCTAGTCCTCGTTCTCGGGGTCGTCATCGTTCTCGTCGTCACTGTCGCCGCCGCGATGACGTGACCCCGGCTCCCGGCCCTCCTCCTGGAAGGCGAACCCGGATTTGCGCAGGAAGTCGTAGAGCGGTCCGTCGGAGGCGAGCCTGCCCTTCCTGCGCGCCTCGGACAGGTCCCGGCCGAACTTGCGCAGTTCGTCGCGCGCCTTACGCTCATCGCCCTTCCACAGGGCCTCGCCCGCTTTGGTGACCCTCTTACGGATCTCGCGGGCCGTCCTGGGGTCGATCTTCCCCTGGAGCTCCTGTTCGGTGATCGCCCGGTGAAGGATCGGCAGCTGCACCTGCCATCCGGTCCCCGCCGGCGGTGACAGGACCGGATCCGGGGACGGCGCCGCCGCGCTCCGCGAGACGGACGGTGACGGTGTGGGGGTGGGTGACGGCGACGCGGGCGGCGTGGGCTGCTCGGGAGAGGGCGTCTCGGACGGCACTCCGGCCGTGCTCGCCTGCCCGGTCGGCTCCGACGGCGTCAGCGCCCAGACGGTCGCCGCCACCAGCACGGCCACCGCGCCCAGGGCGATCGCGAGGGTCCGCCCGGACAGCCGCCCCCGCGTGAGCGCGGAGATGCCGCCGGGCACGGGCACCGGCCCGGAGACCGGCGGCCCCGGCGTGACCTTCGTCGGCGCGGGTGCCTGCATCGGTGCCTGTGCCGGTATCGGTGTCCCGATGTCGTGCGTGGCCGTCGGTGCCGTCGGTGCCGTCGGTGCCGCGGGGACCGGGGAGACCGGGGAGACGCTGTCGCGGGCGGCTGACGTGTGGTGGGCCGTCGCGGTGACCTGGCGGATCACCTCTCCCCCGGTCGGCCGCGCGGCGGGATCCTTCTCCAGCAGGGCCATGACCAGCCCCTCAAGCTCCGGCGGGACATCGGGCCGGTAGCGCCTGAGCGGATCCGGCCGGTCGCGGACGTGCTGGGAGATCACCTCCGCGTCGGGGCCGACGAACGGGGGCCGTCCGCACAGCAGCTCGTAACAGACGCAGCCGAGCGCGTACAGGTCGGAGGCCGTGTTCCCCGGCGTGCCGAGGATCTGCTCGGGAGACAGGTAGGCGGCCGTGCCGATGACGCTTCCCGCCGAGGTCAGCCGCATCGCGGCCTCGCTCGCGACCCTGGCGGTGCCGAAGTCGACGACCTTGAGCACGCCCCCCGTGCCCAGGTGCAGGTTCGCGGGTTTGACGTCGCGGTGCACGACCCCGGCCCGGTGCGCGGCGTCCAGCCCGAGCGCGGCCTGCCTGACCAGGTGGCACGTCTCGGACACGCTCAGCGGTCCCCGCTCGGCCAGCTCGGCGGCGAGATCCCGGCCGGTCAGCGACTCCATCACCAGGTACGGCCGACCCTCGTGCTCGCCCATGTCGAGCACCGTCACCACGTTGGGATGGACGACGCGCGCGGCGGTCCTCGCCTCCCCGGCGAACCTCTCACGCACCGCGGCGTCGGCGACCTGCGGCGACAGGATTTTGATCGCCACCGCCCAGCCGGGGCGCAGGTCGTACCCGCGCCAGACCTCGCCCGTGCCGCCACGGCCGATCAGCTCGTCCAGCCGGTACCGCCCGGCGAGCACGGCCCCCGCCCCCTCCTGAACGCTCACGATCCTCGCCATCGATTCCGAGCCCGACAATTGGCACCCAACTATATGAGGGGACTTCTCCGACTTATGGATCTACGCCCCAAGTGCTGCGACGAACCGAGGCTTCTCGTCCCGTCGAATCCCGTCGGCTCGTGGGCGATCCCGGCCTGCGGCGCCCTCCCCCGGAGAAGGGTCTCCGCTGCTCGGCGGCGGCGCGGGACGGGGCCCGTGGCCGGCCTCCGGTGACTCGGGCGGCACCGGAAACGAACCGGAGAACGCGGGAAAACCCGGAAGTCCCGGAGACGGCGTGCGCCTCCGGGACTCCTGGACTCCGGCCCGTGTCGCTCAGCCCGCGTTCGCCGGGCCTTCCGCCGCGTTCACCGGGCGGTAGGCGAGGGCGACAAGACCGGTGTCGAACGTCGTGCTGTCGACGAGTTCCAGGGTCGCCGTGACGTCCTCCCCCCGGAACAGCCGCTGCCCCTTGCCGAGGATGACCGGCGAGACCAGGAGCCGGTACTCGTCGAGCAGGCCGTTCTCCATGAGCGCGTCGGTGAGCCGGCCACAGCCCCAGATCATGATGTTCCCGCCGGGCCGCTTCTTCAGTTCGGTCACCGTGGGGACGAGGTCGTCGCCGTGGACGATGGTCGAGTTCGCCCACTCGGCCTTCTCCAGGGTCGAGGAGACCACGTACTTCTCGGTGCCGTTCACGTGGTCGGCGTAGGGGTTGCTCATACCGGGCCATGCCTGGGCCATGCCCACGTAGGTGACCCGCCCCAGCAGCAGGGTGTCGCAGCCGAGCGTGAGGTTCAGGGCGTACGCCATCGACTCCTCGTTCGAGTACGGCATGGACCACAGGTGGGGGTTGTCGATGTAGCCGTCGACCGTGGTGTGGGTCATGGCAATGATCTTCCGCATGATTCTCTCCGTGTCGTTCGCGCCGGATGAAGCCCGTTGGAGCCGGGCTGGACGAGGTCGGATGTGAGGACGGTCAGGGGACGTACGGGCTCCTGGCTCGGGCGTCGCGCAGGGCGCGGGCCCACCAGGTCAGCCGGTCGAGCGTGCTCTTCGCCGCGCTGTTGCACTCCGAGCCGGCCTTCGGCCAGGTGCCGTCGGTCGCGAAGAGGTCCCAGTAGCGGGGAAGGATGACGGCGTCGCGGATGGCGACGGCGTGCAGTTCGGTGAAGACCTGACGGAGCTGGTCGACCGCGTGCAGGCCACCGGAGTCCCTGCCGTAGGCGACGAAGGCGACGGGCTTGGCCTGCCACTCCTCGTAGTACCAGTCGATCGCGGTCTTCAGCGGAGCGGGGAAGCTCCGGTTGTACTCGGGGGTGACCACGACGAAGGCGTCGGCGGCGGCGAGCCTCGGCGCCAGAGCGGCCACCTCCACGGGTGCGGGCTCCTCCTGGTCGGTGAGGGTCTGCGGCAGACCGGTCTCGGCCAGGTCGATCAGGTCGACGTCCAGGTCTCCGCGCCTGCGGGCCCGGGAGGTGAACCAGTCCGCCACGGTGGGCCCGAACCGGCCGTCGCGGGTGCTTCCGACGATGACCGCCAGTCGCAGCCTGCCCTCCTCCGGCATCTCCGTACCTCCCTCGTGTCCCGCTCCGTTCGATGTGCCCTCAGCATCTCCGACCCCCTTTACGGAAAAGCTCCCGTCGCTTTACGGCCGACCCGGGGAGCACGGGAATCCGCCGTAGGACGAGTGGTGAAGCGATGAGTGCCCGGGGTTATCGTGGCCTTCATGCGTTTCGGGGTTCTTGGGCCGCTCGCCGTGTGGACGACCGCCGGTGAGCCGGTGGCGATCCCCGGGCTGAAGGTCCGGACCCTGCTCGCCGACCTCCTCGCGCACGAGGGACGCCCGGTGCCCGCCGACCGGCTGGTCGACGACCTGTGGGGCGACGATCCGCCGGGCAACCCGACCGGCGCCCTCTCGGCCAAGGTCTCGCAGCTGCGCAGGGTGCTGGAGGACGCCGAACCCGGCTGCCGGGACCTGGTCGTCCGTCATCCGGCGGGCTACGTGCTGAGGGCCGACACCGACGTGGCCGACTTCCTGCGCCTGCTCGACGAGGCGGCCCTCGCGGGGGATCCACGGGTCAGGGCGGCGCTGCTGGCCGACGCGCTGGCGTCGTGGCGCGGCCCCGCGTTCGCCGACTTCGGCGACGAGCCGTTCGCGCGCCCCGCGATCACGCGGCTGCTGGAACGGTGGCTCACCGCGCAGGAGGAGCACGCGGAGACACGGCTGGAGCTGGGCGAGCACGTCCGGCTCGCGGGAGAGCTCGGCGACCTGCTCGCCGCCCACCCCTTCAGGGAGCGGCTGCGCGCCGCGCACATGCGTGCCCTGTACCGCTCGGGACGGCAGAGCGAGGCGCTGGACAGCTACGAGGAGCTGCGCGTCCTGCTCGCCGACGAGCTGGGCCTGGATCCGGGTGCCGACCTGGTCACCCTGCACCGGGCCGTCCTCACCCAGGACCCGGCGCTCGCCGCGTCCGCCCCTCTCCCCGACAGGCCTGGCACCAATCTCCCCGCGCCGCTCACCGACCTGATCGGCAGAGAGGAGGCCGTCGCCGAGATCCGCACCCTGCTGGAGACGGAACGGCTGGTGACGCTCACCGGTCCCGGCGGCGTGGGCAAGACGCGCCTCGCGATCGAGACCGCCAGACATCTGACCGCCCCGGGTCCTTCCGGCACCGTCGCTCCCGGCCTCGTACGTGACGGGGTGTGGCTGGTCGAACTCGCCGCGCTCGACCGTCCCGGCGACGAGGACGCGGTCCACCGGCTGGCTGAGACGATCATGACGGTGCTGGACGTCCAGGACGCCGCGGGTGGCGCGGGGCCGGTGACCGCCGCCGACCGGCTCACCGAGGCGCTGCGCCCCCGGAGGCTGCTGCTGGTGCTGGACAACTGCGAGCACGTCGTCGATCCGGTCGCCGAGCTGGCCGGATCGCTGCTGCGCGCCGCCCCCGGCCTGCGGATCCTCGCGACCAGCCAGGAGTCGCTCGCCCTGCCCGGCGAGGTGGTCTGGAGCGTCCCACCGCTGGAGGTGCCCGGCCGGGCCTTCGACGACATCCCCGAGCTGGAACGAACCGGGTCCGTGCGGCTGTTCGTGGCACGCGCGTCCGCCGCGGCCAGGGGGTTCACCCTCGACACGGACACCGCTCCGGCGGTCGCGGCGCTGTGCCGCAGGCTGGACGGCATCCCGCTCGCGCTTGAGCTGGCCGCGACGAGGGTCCCCGCCCTCGGCGTGCACGGTCTCGTCGCCCGCCTCGATGACCGGTTCAGGTTGCTGGCCACCGGGCATCGGGGCGTCCCACCGCGCCAGCAGACCCTGACGGCGATGATCGACTGGAGCTGGGAGCTGCTGACCGGAGCCGAGCGCGCCGTCCTGCGCCGCCTCGCCGTACACGCGGACGGCTGCGACCTGGAGGCCGCCGAGGCCGTCTGCGCGGATGACGACGTCCCCGCAGCGGACGTACTCGACCTGGTGGCACGGCTGGTGAACCGGTCGCTGGTGGTGATGGTGGACGGTGCCGACGGGCCGAGATACCGGCTGCTGGAGTCGGTGGCGGCGTACTGCGTCGAGCGCCTCCAGCGGGCCGGGGAGTACGAGCGGGTGCGGTTGCGGCACCTGCGCCACTACACCGACCTGGTCGAACGGGCCGAGCCGCGTCTCTACCGGGCGGACCAGCGGCACTGGCTGCGGCGTCTCGACTCCGACGCCGCGAACCTCCGCGCCGCGCTGAACGCGGCCGTCAGGAACGGCGACGCGGAGGGCGCGCTGCGCCTCGTCGGCGCGATGGGCTGGTACTGGTTCCTGCGCGGCCGGCTGACCGAGGCCCACCGATCCCTGGCGGCGGCGCTCGCCGTCCCCTGCGGATCCCCCGCCGCCTCGTTCGCCGCCCTCCGGGCCAAGGCTCTCACCTGGAAGGCCGTGATCGCGCTCCTCCGAGGTGACGTCGCCGCCGCCGACCGGGAGCGGCTTCGCGGGGCCGCCCTGGAGGCGTACGAGAAGGCGGACGATCCGGGCGGGCGTGCCAGGGCGTGGTGGATCCTCGCCTACGCGGGGGTCGACCTCGGTGACCTGTCCGCCGCCGCGGACCTTCTGGACCGGGCGCTCCCCGCCTTCGAGGCGCTCGGTGACCGCTGGGGAACGGCCGCCGCCCTCGCCCTGCGGGCCAAACTCGCCCACGTACGCGGTGACCTGGACGGGCTCGGACGCGACGGCGAGCACAGCGCGCGGATCTTCGGCGAGCTCGGGGAGCGCTGGGGGCAGCTGGAGTCCGGCGGCTGGCTCGGCGCGCTGGCCGAGATGACCGGCGACCTCGACCGGGCCGAACGGCTGCAGCGTGACGGCATGCGCCTCGCCGAGGAGCTCGGGCTGTGGACGGAGCTCGCCGGGCGGCTGGGCTGGCTGGGCTGGATCGCACTGCAGCGCGGCGACTACGCGCGGGCGGCGGAGTGGAGCGAGAGGTCGCTGCGGCTCACCCTGGAGCAGGGGCACCGGGCCGGGCAGACCTTCGCCCGGATGGGTCTCGCCTTCGCCGCGCGCAGGGACGGCCGCCTCGACGTCGCCGAGACCCACCTGCGCGACGTGCTGGACCACACCCCTCCCGACTCCGGGGAGCCGCCGCCCTACCTTCCGATGATCATGACCGAGCTCGGCTTCGTCGCCGAGGGGCGCGGCGACGCGGCGGCGGCCCTCGACATGCACCTGGTCGCCCTCGATCTGATGGCCAGGTTCGACGGGACCAGGGAGATGACGGTCGCCGTGTACGGCCTGGCCGGTGCGCTCGCCGTCGCCGGACTCCACGACCGGGCCGCCCGGCTCCTGGGCGCGGGCGCCGCGGCCCTCGCGTCCGGCCCCATGCCCCTCACCTCCGTGGAGAGCGGCGACGTCGACCGGATCACCGCGCGGGTCCGTGACGCGCTGGGTGAGGAGCGCTTCGCCGCGGAACGCGAACGCGGCACCGCGCTCACCCCCGAGCAGATCAGGTCCCTCGCCGTCATACCGGAAGGCGCCGTGTCCTCGCCGGCCTGAACCCCCGGGCGGCGAAATCAATCTCGCGATGGATTACGAAGACCGACGGTCCTGGCAGACTGTCCGGCATGAGGAAGAGCACGGAGAACGGGGAGAACAGGGGAGACGGGGGCGACGGAGAGCGGGGGGAAGACGTCTCCGCGCCCCGGCCGCGCCGCAGGGGGCGCCCGCCCAGGGACCGCTCGGCCCCCACCACGCGCGACCGCGTGCTCACCGAGGCGACCGCCCTCTTCGCCAGGCACGGGGCCGACGGCGTCTCCATGCGCGACATCGCCGCCCGGGTCGGGATCGACGTCTCCAGCGTGCACCACCACTTCCCTTCGAAGTCGTCCCTGTACGACGCCTGCTTCGCCCGCGTCTTCGAGCTGGAGCAGGCGACGCTCACGCCGCCGGTGCGCGCCTTCCTCGCCGCCGTGCGCTCGGAACGCGCGGGCGACGTCGTGGACGCGATACACGACCTGGTGGACGCGTTCGTCGACTTCCTCGACGACCACCCCCAGACCACGTTCCTGTGGCTGCGGCGGTGGCTGGACCCCACCCTCCACCTCTCCCTGGACGAGGCGTACTCGCTGCCGATCTACGGGGAGATCGAGCGCGCCCTGCTGGAGGCGGCCACCCGCGGTCTCGTCGTCGAGCCGACGCCGCACGTCACCGTGCGCAGCCTGGTCTGGGCGGCCCACGGCCACGTGACCGCCCTGAGCGCCCGCGGCGGCGACGCCGTGACCGCCGATCGCGAGAGGCGCGAGTTCCGCGCCTACGCCCACCGTTTCGTCGACCGGCTCTACGCACCCCCTGGCGCCGGCGGCTCAGACGGTTAATATTCCATCATCCGATGGAATATGGGAGGCGACGGATGAGTGCAGGGGAAGCGACCGCCGACGACATGCCGGGCACGGAGACGACCGTCGGCGGCGAGGCCGGAGCGGCCCCTGGGACGGCCCCTGGGACAGCCACCCGCGAAGGCACCCACGACGTGAGGGTGACCACCGCCCGCGAAGACGCACGCGGCGTGAGGGTGACCGCCGACCACGAAGGCGTCACCGGCCGAGGAGTGAACGCCCTTGACGACGTACCCGGTCAAGGGGTGCCCCCCGGCCGCGACGGCGTCCCCGGCCGGGGGACGACGGCCGTCGTCGGCGGCGGCGCGGCGGGTATAGCGGCGGCGAAGGCCCTCATCGAGGCCGGTCTGCCCGTCCTCGGCATCGAACGCGCCACCTCCCTCGGCGGCCTGTGGCGGCTGGAGGCCGACACCGCGTCCTACGAGGGCCTGCGCCTCAACACGAGCAGGCCGCGCACCGAGTTCTCCGACTTCCCGATGCCCGCCGAGTGGCCCGACTATCCGACCCGCGCCCAGATGCTCGAATACCTGCGCTCGTACGCCGACCGTTTCGGGGTCGGCGAGCGCTTCCGGTTCGGCACGACGCTGGAATCGGCCCGGCGCACCGAGGGCGGCTGGGAGCTGGAGCTGACCGGTCCCGGCGGGCCGTACCGCGAGACGGTGGAGCACCTGGTGGTGGCGAACGGCCACAACCACGAGCCCCGGCTGCCCGAACCGCCCTACCCGGGGACGTTCACCGGCACCGAGTCGCACGCGCACGACTACGTCACCCCCGCCGAGCTGGCGGGCAGGCGTGTGCTCGTCGTGGGCACCGGCAACTCCGCGATGGACATCGCCGCCGAACTGACCGACCACGCGTCCGCCGTGCTGCTGTCGGCGAGACGAGGCGTCTGGGTGCTGCCCAAGCGGCTGCTGGGCCGGCCCTCCGACCAGCTCAACGGCGCCCTCGCGGCCCTCCTGCCCTGGCGGGTGCGGCAGGTGGTCTCCCAGGCGGTGCTCAGGGTCGCCGACAGGAAACCCGCGGGGCCGCGTCTGCCCGCTCCCCGCCAGGGTGTGCTCCAGGACCACCCCACCTTGAGCGACTCCGTTCCCCGCCTGGTCGCGGAGGGAAGGGTGCTCGCGCGCCAGGGCATCGCGCGCCTGGACGGCTCGCGGGTCCATTTCACCGACGGGCAGGTGGACGAGGTCGACCACATCGTCTGGTGCACCGGCTACCGGGCCGTGACCCCGTTCCTCGACACCTCCGCCACCGCCACCGCCGCCGCCACCGGCACCGGCACCGGCACGGCGCCCGACCCGGCGAGCACGCTGCTCTACCGCCACGTCTTCCCCATCGGCGACGACTCGATCAGCTACGTCGGGCTGATGCAGTCGACCGGTTCGGCGCTGCCCGTCGTCGAGGCGCAGGGCCGCCTCCTCGCCGCCGTACGCGCAGGAACCCACCGGCTGCCCGACCCCGAGACCGCGCGCAGGATCGCCTCCGCCGAACTCGACGCCGCCCGAGAGCGTTGGGGGCAGCGCAGGCCCCACATGCGGATCGACGTCGACCAGTATCTCCGCGTCATGCGGCGCGAGCTGCGCGCCTCCCCCTCCCGTGCGCTCGCCGGGCGCCGGATCCTGGTCACCGGCGCGGCCGGCACCTTCGGCAGGGCGATGAGCGCACGGTTCACCGCCCAGGGCGCGCACGTGGTCGGCCTGGACATCGCCCGCCCCGACGACTCCGACATCCCGATCATCGCGTGCGACATCACCTCCTCCGAATCCGTCGACGCGGCGGTGGCCGAGGCGGCGGCCCTGCTGGGCGGCATCGACCTGCTGGTCAACAACGCCGGCCGGGGCGGGCCGGCACCGGCCGAACTCGCCCCGGGCGACGAGGTGGAGGCGCAGCTGCGGCTGAACCTGCTCGGTGCCTGGCGGGTGACGGCGGCGGTCATGCCCCACCTGGTGCGTGCGCGCGGGCAGGTGGTCTTCATCGCCTCACGGATGGCGGTCCTGCCCCTGCCGCTGGCGGCGGCGTACGGTGTCTCCAAGCGCGCCCTCGCCGCCTACGCCGACGCGCTCCGGCTGGAGGTCGGCACGCACGTCGGCGTGACGACCGTCTACCCGAGCATGGTCCGCAGCCCGATCCACGACAGTACGCGCCAGGCCGGGCTCTCCCTGGACGCGGTGTCCCGGCCCGAGCCCGTCGAGGGCGTGGTCGACGCGATCGTCCGCGCCGTCACCGCCCGCCGCGCCCCGCGCGACGTGGCGACCACCGTCCGGGGACGTGTGGAGATGATGGTCGGCAGGCACGCCCCCTCCCTCGCCGACCGTCTCGTCCGCCGCACCGTCGCCGCCCGCGTGGCGGCCGGTGACTTCGCGAACGCCCCCCTCGCGGCGGGAATGGTGAGCAGGCACCGCGGCTAGCCCTCGTCGCGGCGTACGCCCTCCCGGCCCGGGACATCCTCCGGATGGCCCGGTGACGGGTCCGGTAACCTCCTCGACCTGTTCGAGCACGCCTTGAGGCAGCGCGCGAAACCGAGCCGAGGTCAGGAAAGGGTGGTGCAGACATAGGGCGAGGGCCACTGGGAAACGCCGGGTGGGCGGACGGCCTGGAAGCCGAAGTTCGCACTGGCCCCGGGCGTGAGGGAGCCGTTGTAGCTCAGGTTGCGAGCGGTGACGGTCTGCCCCTTGGTGGTCACGGTCGCACCCCAGGAGCCGATGAGGCTGTGCCCGGCCGGCAGCGTGACGGTGACGGTCCAGTCGTGGATCGTGGAGGGACCGGTGTTGGTCACTCTGACCGGATCGACCGTGTATATGTTGTTCCCCCCGTACAACACGGTGGCTGTGGCCGAGCAGCTTCCGGCGGCGATGATGCCGTAGGAGAAGTTGTTCACCGCCAGGCCGGTCTGGCCGACCCACGGCTCGAAGCCCGCCTGGACGCTGGTGAGATACCACGACCGCTGGACATGGCCGCGACTGATCGCGTCGTCGACGAAGGTACTGACGGCGAAGCCGATCGACGCGGTCGCCGAGGAGCGGACGTAGGAGATCACGTTCCAGCCGACGTTGCCGTACCAGACCTCCCAGCTCGCCCCGGCGAGGCTGACCGTACCCACTCGGGAGCCGATCGGCTGGATCGGCCCCACCCGGTTCAGCCAGACCGTGATCTCCGCACCGGTGTTCTGGCCGTCCGTCCGGGGAGCCGGGTCGAGCCAGATGTCGTAGGACGCGTTGTACACGCCGCCGCTCGGATAGGTCATGTGGACGCTGGTCTGGATGCCGTTGAACCGGCTGTCACTGATCCGCATGGGCAGGCCGCTGCCGGAGGTGCACCGGCCGCGGTGACAACCGGCGAAGATCGACGGGTAGGAGCCCGGCGCGCCGTCGGTCGCTCTGTCGTGGCTCGCCTCCGTCACCGAGAAACCGAGGCCCGTGACGTTGACGCACTGCTCGGTGTCGTCGCTCCAGTTGTTGTTCTGGACGTGGTACTTCCCGTTCTGGATGACGGTGGCGCCGTCCTTCTCGCAGATCGTCGTGTCGGCACGCGCCGGAGCGGCGACCGCTCCGGACCCGAGGACCAGGCCGAGGACGGCCAGGACCGTCACGATGACCCGCCTCACTCCACGTTCTCTCGTACGCCTCATGCTGACACCGCTTCCGGTCGCGGATTGGTGGGGAGCGCCCGCATAGTTCGCACCATAGAACTGTTCCTCCCCATCGCAAGCTCCCCCGGCCCGCCGCCACGGTCCCCATGGGGCCACCAGGCCCGATTGGCTCCGGCACGTTCCCCGTCAGGTGAAAGTTCCACCCGCGCTCTCTGCTCACGGCGCGTCCAACCTTCCGGTGGACGTCAGGGGTCGGGCGTCCCGGCGGCTCGAACCCCTCAGCTCGACGGCCTGGCCGAGCCGATCCGCGTGACGTAGAGGTCCCAGAACCGGTCCGGGTCCACCTCCAGCACGGTGCGGCCGTCCGAATCGGAGACGATCTCGGGACGGAGGAAGACCGCCGCGGCCACGGCGTCCCAGACGAACGCCCGATGTCCCGGGTCACCGGCGAAGAGCGGCCCCTGCAGTTCCTTGAAGAGCCTCCTGACCGGGGTCTCCTCGCCCGCGACCACCCGCTCGTAGGTCCGCCTGTCCAAGGTGAGCCGCTGCGCCGCCTCCAGTGTGACGACCAGTTCGCGCCGGAACGGGGCCTCGAACACGACCCGGGACGCCTCGGGGTCGAACCAGCGGTTGAACTCCTCCCCCTCGGTGTCGGCTCCCAGATGGACGACCTCCCTGACCAGGGGGACCATGTCGGGGTGCTCCCGTACGGCGCGTGCCAGGTTGGTGGCCGGGCCGAGCGCGAAGACGGTCACCTCGCCGGGGTGGCGCCGCACCTGGTCGGCGATGAAGTCGGAGGCGCTGCCCGCCGCGGGCCGGGTCGTCGCGTAGCCACCGTGCGGTGGAGTCGCCAGCGCGCGGTGGGACGCCGGTCGCGGCCGGTCCAGGGCTCCGTCGTAGTCGTCCCTCGGCTCCGGCGTATTGCTCTCGCCGGTCACCACCGGGATGTCGGCCCTGCCGATGAGCTCCAGCTGGCGCAGCGCGTACGCGGTGCCCTCCTCCGGCCAGGTGTTGCCGCCCACGGTGGTGACCCCGAGCACCTCCACCCCTTCGGCGGCGGCCAGCAGGAACATGGCCTGGGCGTCGTCGTTCAGCTCGCCCATGTCCGCGTCGATGATGATCTTCCCGGTACCGGGGGGCCCGTCGAGCGGCACCCCCGGCGAGCACGACGCCGTGGCGCACACCGTGGACAGCACCACCAGCGAAAATAGTATTTTCCTTCTCATGCCTCACTTGTCGGGCGTAACACCGCATTCGGTTCGTTCCATGCGGTGAACCGCCGGGGCCGCCGAACACGACAGCCCCCGGATCCCCGGACACGGCGAACCCGTACGGCACCGGACACCACGAAACCGTGAACCGCCGGAGCGGCCGGATGCGACAGAGAGGCATGACACCGTTGAAGGGGCTCCCATGAGTGAGCACGAGAGCTGGACGGACGCTCGACTGCTCGAGGCCGTCGCCGACGGGGACCGCCGGGCCCTGGAGGTCCTTTACGCCCGGCACGCACCCTGGCTCGTCATCCGGCTCACCCGGCGGTGCGCCGATCCGGCGCTGGTGGACGAGGCGCTCCAGGACACCTTCGTGGCCGTCTGGCGCACGGCACGCACCTGGAAGGGCAAGGGAGAGGTGGCCGCGTGGATCTGGGGCATCGGCATCCGCCGCCTGCTGGACCAGCTCCGCCGTCGTCCGGCGGTGCCACTGCCCGCCTACGAGCAGGTAATGGTCTCGGCCGAGGAGCAGGTGCTGCTCGGCATCGAGTACGGCGAGCTCGGCCAGGCGATGGGCCGGCTCTCCCCCGAGCTGCGCGCGGTGGTCCAGGCGACGGTCCTGGACGGCCTGACCACCCGTGAGGCCGGGCGGCTGCTCGGTATCCCCGCCGGGACCGTCAAGACCCGGATGATGCGCGCGAAGGCACTGCTGAGGGAGGAACTGGTATGAGCACCTGGCACATGGACGACGGCCTGGCCGTCAGGTACGCCGACGGGGAGCTGAACCCGACCCTGGCCGCCTCGGTCGAGGCCCACCTGCTGGCCTGCGATCAATGCCGGAGCCTGCTCGCGCCCCAGGTACCGCGCCCTCGGCTGGACCGGGTCTGGGCGGAGGTGGCCGACGCGGTGGACGCGCCCGTACCGGGACCGTTCGAGCGGCTGCTGCGGGCGATCGGTGTCCACGAGCACACGGCCCGCCTGCTGGGCGCCGCCCACTCGCTACGCCTGCCGTGGATCGCGGCCAGCGCCGTGGCGCTCCTGTTCGCCGCGTTGGCCTCGGGAGAGATGACGCGGCAGGGGCTGCTCGTCTATCTCACGCTGGCCCCGATCCTGCCGGTCGCCGGGGTCGCCGTGGCCTTCGGCAGGGACGGTGATCCGGCCCACGAGATCGGCCTGGCGGCTCCGTACTCGATGTTCCGGCTGATGCTGATCCGCGCCGCCGCGGTGCTGACGTCCTCGTCGGCGCTGGCGTTGGTGACGGGCCTCGGCCTGCTGGACCACGACTGGACCGCGGCCGCGTGGCTGCTGCCCTCGCTCGCCCTGACCTCGCTGACCCTCGCCCTGTCCAGCCGGTTCGATCCGCGCCACTGCGGGGCCGCCGTGGCGGCGACCTGGCTGGTCGTGGTCGTCTCCGTCAACCTTCGCGAGCCGAGCCTGGCGATGTTCGGCGGCGTCGGCCAGGCGGGCTACCTGGTCGTCACCTTCGTGTCCGTCGCGCTTCTCTTCTTTCGCCGCAGGGAGTTCTCATGATCGAGGCAGTCGGCCTGGTGAAGGCCTACGGCCGCGACCGGGTCCTGGACGGGCTCACCTTCACCGTGGGCAAGGGGGTGACCGGCCTGCTCGGGCCGAACGGCGCGGGCAAGACCACGCTCGTCAGGATGCTGGCGACGGTGCTCGCACCGGACGGGGGCGAGCTGAGACTGCTCGGCCGGAACCCGGCCGGGGACCTGCTGGAGATCCGGCGGCGGCTGGGGTACCTGCCGCAGGAGCCGGGATACCAGCGGGGGTTCACCGTCTTCGAGTTCGTCGACTACGTGGCGATCCTGAAGGAGATGGTGGAGCGGCGGGCACGGCACGACGAGGTGCGCCGGGTGATCGAGGAGGTCGGGCTGACCTCCGTGAGCGGTAAGCGGATCCGGACGCTGTCGGGCGGGATGCGGCGGCGGCTGGGCATCGCGCAGGCGCTGCTCGGCGACCCCGAGCTGATCCTGCTGGACGAGCCGACCGTCGGTCTGGACGCCGAACAGCGGCTCCGGTTCCGCGAGCTGATCTCGCACATCGGACAGGACCGCACCGTCGTGCTCTCCACCCACCAGACCGAGGACGTTTCCGCCCTGTGCAACCGGGTGGTCGTGCTCAAGGCGGGACGGTGCGCGTTCGAGGGCACACCCGAGCAGCTCCGGACCCTGGCCGAGGGCAGGGTCTGGCTGTCCACGGAGAAGTCGGGGGTGCTCTCCTGGCGTACCGGTGAAGGACTGTTCCGCAACATCGGGCCCGCTCCCGAGGGGGCCCGGCCGGCCGAACCGACCGTGGAGGACGGCTACCTGCTGCTGCTCGGCGACAAGGCGACGGCGGCGACGGCATGACCTGCGACCACGATCCCCGTCCCCGGCCCGCGGGCCGGGGACGGACGACGGCACGGACACCAGCCCGGGCAGGCGCGCCGCCCCGGGTACGGACACGCGGACCGGCCGTCCGTCCGCGGAAAGGACTGTCATGACAGGCTCGTCGTCGCTCGCCGGCCGGTGGCCCGCCACCACGCGTCACGCGGTGCCCGCGCTGGCCTACGCCGAGCTCCGGCGGCTGCTCCGCCACCCGCTCACCCTGCTCGGGCCCGCGCTGATGACGGCGGGGCTGCTCGGCCACACCTGGGAGTGGCCGCAGGACTCCTTCAGGATGATCACCGCTCAGATGGTGATGATATGGGGCGTACCTGCGTTCTTCGCCGCGAACCTCACCGGTACCGCGGCACACCGGGCGGGCACGGACGAGTTGCTGTCCACCGCCCCGGTCGACCGCGCGCACCGTACGGCCGCCGCCTGCCTGGCCGCCCTCGGACCGTTCGTGCTGGCCTGCCTGTTCCAGGCGGTGCTGCTGCGCCTCTGCCAGATGTTCCAGGTGGACCTGGGACATGCTCCCACGGTGTGGGAGATGGCCGCCGCACCGCTGTGCGTGCTCGGAGCCACGCTCCTGGGGACCGCGACCGCCCGCTGGGCACCCCGGCAGGGCGTGCCGTTCGCGGTCATGTCCGTACTGGTCGGTTTCAACTACATCGTCTATCAGGGCTCCGAGCGTTTCCTCGGCTTCCTCGTGGAGTTCGTGCTGTGGACCTCCCCCATGTGGACGTTCCAGAAGGCCGAGGGGTCGGCGCTCTGGCACGCGGTCTACCTGCTGGCGCTGAGCCTGGGAGCGGCGGCGCTGGCGATGCTGCGCGACTCGGCCCGGCGTGGGTTCTGGCTCGGGATCGGCGCGACGCTGCTCCTGACCGCGGCGCTCTCCGGCATCTGGCAGCTGCCGTGACCGCCGTCACCGATCAGGAGGGCACGCCGACGACCGTGCTGGCCCGTGTCCGTGAAGAGGAGCGCCGCCGACTGTGCCGGGATCTGCACGACGGGCTCGGCCACGCGCTGACCGAGATGGCGATGGTCGTCAACATGGCCAGGATCAGCCTGCGCACCGCCCCCGCCTCGACCGACCGCCTGCTGGCGGAACTGCGCGACGGCATGGACGCGGTCGGCCAGGAGATCAGAGAGCTGGTACACGGCCTGTACCCGCCCGCCCTGGACGCGCTCGGCCTGGCCGGAGCCGTGCGGGCACTGGCGGACAACGGACCCTCGGTGATCGTCGAGACCGAGGGCGACCTGTCCGGCCTGCCCTCGGCCGTCGAGGTGGCCGCGTACCGCATCGCGCAGGAGGCGCTCACCAACGTCCGCCGGCACGCCGGGGCCCGCTCGGCGACGATCTCGCTCCGGCGTGACGACTCCTTCCTCACGGTCCGGGTCCGCGACGACGGGAGCGGGCCGCCCCCGGCTCCCCGTCCGGGGATCGGTCTCGCCTCGATGCGTGAGCGCGCCCGCGAACTCGGCGGAACCTGCGTGATGGGCCCCGCACCGGGCGGCGGCGCACTCGTGAAGGCCGTGCTCCCCCTGTCGGCCGGTGTCTCCGCGCCGTGAGGACCTCGGATCGCCGCCCCCGCGGTTCCCCGGATCCGTCACGGGCCCGAGAGGGGGGAACCGGTCTGCAGCCGGTTGCCCGTACGACGCCAGCGGGCGAGTCCGCCGTCCAGCGGGCGTGCCCGGAAGCCGTGGTCGCGCAGCAGCCGCACCGCCTCCGGGGAGACCACGCAGTAGGGGCCGCCGCAGTAGGCCACGATCTCGACGTCCCCGGGCAGCTCGTCGAGACGGTCCCGCAGCTCGGCCAGCGGAACCGAGACCGCCCCCGGCACATGGCCGAGGGCGTGGTCGGCGGCCGAACGGACGTCGACGATCACGATGTCGGGGTCGGTGAGACGTCCGGCGAGTTCCTCGGCGGTCACCGCCTCCAGGACGGCGACCTCGCCGAGGTGTTCGGAGACCGCCTCACGCAGGTCGGCGAGTCTTTCGGCGGCGAAGTCCTGCAGCTCGCCCAGAAACCGGGAGACCTGCTCGTCGGCGAGCCGGTAGTAGATCCGCGTACCGTCCCTGCGGCTCGTCACCAGGTGGGCGGCGCGCAGCTGCTGCAGCTGGGCCGAGGTGTTCTTCAGCGGGATGTCGGCCGCCTCCGACAGCTGCTCGACGGTGCGCTCCCGCTGGTCGAGCACGTCGAGCAGCCTGAGCCGGACGGGACTGGCCAGCGTCCTGCCGATCCGCGCCAGCTGCCGGTAGATCGGCTCCTCGCGAAACTCCGTCATGGCCGTCAGACCATGTACTGGTCGTGGCGCAGGTAGACGTCCGTCCACTCCTCGTCGGTGAGTCGGCGCCCGCTGCTCGCGATCTCGGCGAGTTCCTCGAAGTACGCCTCGCGCGGCGCGCCCGGGGCGAAGAGCAGGAGCATCGAGGCCGGTTCGCCGGACTCGTTGCGGAAGCTGTGCACCCCGCCCTCGGGGACGTACAGGAAGTCTCCCGCCGTCGCGTCGGTCCAGGACTTCCCGTCGAACAGCCGCACCGTCCCCGAGAGCACGAAGAAGGACTCGGAGATCGTCCGGTGGAAGTGGGGCGCCGGACCGGAGGGTTTTGGCCCCATGTCCCAGCGGTACAGGCCGAACTGCCCGTTCGTCGAGGCACCGGTGCCCAGATAGCGCACCGTCGTGCCACCGATCACCAGATCCGGCCCCGCGCTCGCCGGCCTGAACACCCCGCTGCTCTCGCCCGCCTCGTCCAGGTAACGAGCTTCCGGATACGACATCGCACTCCCCGTCCTATGAGGAAATATTCTAAAAGACTATAGAACACGGGGATAAAGGAATGAAAGGTGTCACACGAGGCGGGGAGCACCGATGCGAACGGTCCCGCCGACTCCGGTCGGCGGATCACCCGGCGCGACGTCCACCACGGACGCCGGGCGGGTCAGCGGAGAAACAGGTTCAGCACGACCGTGAGGAGGATCGAGAGCAGCACGGAGACGAGGATCATGGTCAGGCAGCCGGCCCAGCCGCCCAGGATCCTGACCTCCGTGTTTCCGATGCGCATGTCCACGCGTTACCCGGTGACGACCTCGGAAAACCGGCCCCCGACGCGGGGCCGTCCGAGGAACGCGCCTCCCGCGTGTCATGCCGACCGGCTCGCCGACACGGATCTGTGCCGTCGCCGACACGCGGCTCCTCCAGTGTGCGCGGGGTGAAGACACCACCGGGAAGAACCTCATGACCCTCGCCTTCGAGACGCGAGGACTCGTCAAACGCTTCGGAAAGACGACCGCGCTCGCCGGGGTCGACCTGGCCGCCCCGCAGGGCACGGTCCTCGGCGTACTCGGGCCGAACGGCGCGGGAAAGACCACCGCCGTGCGCGTGCTGGCCACCCTGCTCAGACCCGACGAGGGACACGCCACGGTCGGCGGGCTCGACGTCGTACGGCACGCCGCCCGGGTGCGCCGCCTGATCGGCCTGACCGGGCAGTACGCGTCGGTCGACGACGACCTCACCGGCACGGAGAACCTCGTGCTCATCGGGGAACTGCTCGACCTGCGCCGCGGGGAGGCCAAGGCGAGGGCCGCGGAACTGCTGAAGGAGTTCGGGCTCGCCGAGGCGGCGGGGCGGGCGGCCAAGACGTACTCGGGCGGCATGCGTCGCCGCCTCGACCTCGCCGCCGGTCTCGTCGGCCGCCCCTCCGTCGTCTATCTGGACGAGCCGACGACCGGTCTGGACCCGGCCAAACGTGACGACATGTGGAGCGTCATCCGCTCGCTGGCCGCCGACGGGGTCACCGTGCTGCTCACCACGCAGTATCTGGAGGAGGCCGACGCCCTCGCCGACAACATCTCGGTCATCGACCACGGACGGGTCATCGCGAACGGCACCCCGGCCGAACTCAAGCACGTCGTGGGCGGGCAGACGATCCTCGTCCGGCCCGCGGACCCGGCCCGGCTGGCGGATGCCGCCGCGCTCGTCGGCGCGGTGGTCGGCCGCACCCCGGAATCACCGGGCCGGGGCGTGATCACCGTTCCGGTCGAGAGCGACACCGCGTTCACCGAGGTCGTACGGCGGCTCGACCAGGAGCGGATCTCGGTCACCGAGCTCAGCCTCCGGCTGCCCAGCCTGGACGAGGTCTTCTTCACGCTCACCGGACGTCACGCCGAGGAAGAGGAGAACGCGGCATGACCCTCACCGTGGAACGCGCGCAGGCGCCGGCGCCACTCAGGAAGCGGCCCTTCGGGCTGGTACGGCACAGCCTCGCGCTCGGCAGGAGGAGCCTGACCAAGACGCTGCGCACCCCCGAGCAGCTGCTCGACGTGACGCTGCAGCCGATCGTCTTCGTGCTGATCTACGTCTATCTGCTCGGCGGGGCGGTGGCCGGCTCCACCCAGGACTACCTGCAGTTCCTGCTTCCCGCCATCCTGGTGCAGACGGTGATGTTCGCCGGGATGGCCACCGGGGTGAACCTCAACACCGACATCGACAAGGGGGTCTTCGACCGGTTCCGCAGCCTGCCGATCGGCCGGTCCGCACCGCTGATCGGCTCGGTGCTCGGCGACCTGGCGCGCTATCTGGTGGCCGTCGTCTCCCTGCTCGCCTGCGGCCTCCTGCTGGGGTTCCGTATCCAGACCGACCCGCTCTCCGCGCTCGCCGCGTGCCTGCTCACCGTCTTCTTCGCGTTCAGCCTGAGCTGGGCGTTCGTCCTGATCGGGATGCTCATGCGCAGTCCGGGCGGGGTGCAGGGGACGGCCTTCCTGGTGCTGTTCCCGCTCACCTTCGGCACGAGCATGATCACACCGAAGGAGACCCTGCCCGGCTGGCTGCAGACCTGGGTGGAGCTCAACCCGGTCGCGCACGCGATGGACGCCTCGCGCGCCCTGATGCTGGGCGGACCGGCGACGGGCCCGGTGATGTGGACCCTGCTGTCCTCTGTGCTCTTCCTCGCGGTGTTCGCGCCGCTCGCGGTCCGCGCCTACCGCCGCCGTACCTGATCGAGCGCGGCGGCCCGGTCGAGCGCCATGCCCCGCGCGTGGGCGGCGTCGTAGGCGGCGTCGCCCAGCTCGTCCCTGAGCCGCCGGACCAGCCCGGCGATCTCCAGGTTGAACCGGTCGGGGGCGCCGCGGAGCCGCTCGGCGACGCCGAGGGTCTCCGCGGCCCCCGCCAGGTCGCCCTCGTGGGCGCGCATGGCCGCCGCGGCGACGCCGACGTGGGCCAGGACCGGCATGTCCTTGCCCTCGACCGCCCAGTCCGTCGCCTCGGTGACCCACCGTTCCGCGGCCACGAGGTCACCGCGGTCCACCGCCAGATGCGCCATCGCCCGCAGGATCAGCGCGCGGAACTGCGGGGCGACGAACCCGATCTCCTCGATGCCGGTCGCCGCCGCCTCGTAGTGCCGCTCCGCCACGTCCAGGTCACCCGCACGACGGTCGAGGTCCCCCAGCGCGAGGTGGGCGAACGCGATGTTCCGCTGTGACCAGCGCCTCTCGTCGGGCCGCGTCATCGCCAGGAGTTCGGCGCGTGCCCTGTCCACGTCGCCCTGCTGTGCCCGCGCGCCGGCGAGCGTGATCCGCTGGTGCACGGCGTGGTCGTCGGGGTTGAGCTCCCCCAGCAACCGGATCGCCTCCTCCATCGTCTCGACGGCCTCGTCGAAGTCGCCGAAGACCAGGTGTGCCTCCGCCAGCGAGCTCAGCACCTGGGCGAGCCCCCAGCGGTCTCCCAGCTCGCGGAACCCGGCGGCGGCGGCGAGCAGGTCGCGGCGCCTTCCCACCTGGTCCCCCTCGTTCTCCAGGAGCGCCGACCTGATCATGAAGAGCATCGCGCGGGTCCACGGGTGGGGGTGCGACATCTGCCGCTCGACGGCGGCCACGCCCCGGACGACGTCGTCGGTGAAGATCGCGAAGATGGGATCGATCAGGGCGAGGAACGGGTCCCCGGTGTCGGGGCCGACGGTCTCGGCCAGCGCCCCGAACCGCTCGACGACGTCCTCCACGTTCTCGTGCTCACCGGAGAGCATCCTGTTGATCAGGTGGAAGGCGGTCGCGACCGACCGGCGCTCCGAGGAGACCTCACCGGGAACGTCGAGGGCGAGACGGAGCCGGACCACGGCCTCGGCGTGGTTCTCGCGCATCATCCAGAAGGTGCTCAGCGCGGCGGCCAGCCGCACCGCCGTGTCCGCGTCGCCCGCGTCGGCGGCGAAGTGCAGGGCGGCGAGCAGGTTGTCGTGCTCGGTCTCCAGCACGGCGAGCCAGACCAGCTGCCGCTCCTCGCGCAGAAAGGGCTCGGCCGTCTCGGCGAGGTCCAGGAAGTACGCCGCGTGCGCGGCCCGCACCCGGGCGACCTCCCCGTTCTCCGCGAGCCGTTCCAGCCCGTACTCCCGGATCGTCTCCAGCATGCGGTAGCGCGGCTGCGGCGCCTCGACCACCTGCAGCAGCGACCTGTCCACCAGCGCGCCGAGCAGGTCCAGGGCCGTACCCGGCTCCGCGCACACCCGCTCGGCCGCCTCCACCGAGATCCCGCCGGGAAACACCGCGAGCCGCTCGGCGAACCGGCGTTCTTCACCGAGCAGGTCCCAGCTCCAGTCGACGACCGCGCGCAACGTCCGATGGCGGGGCAGCGCGGTACGGCTGCCACCGGTCAGCAGCCGGAACCTGTCGCCGAGACGCTCGGCCACCTGCGGCGCGGTCAGGGAACGCATCCGCGCCGCGGCCAGCTCGATCGCGAGAGGCAACCCGTCCAGCCGCCGGCAGATCTCCACCACGGCCGCGACGTTCTCCTCGGTGACCGCGAAGCCGGGCCGTACGGCGGCGGCCCGCTCGGCGAGCAGCCGCACCGCCGGGCTGGTCACCGCCTGCCGCACCGAGGCGTCCGGCTCGGGCAGCCCGAGCGGGGTGACCGGGCACAGCACCTCGCCGAGTATCCCGAGGGGCTCCCTGCTGGTGGCGAGGATCCGCAGCCCGGGGCAGCGCCCCAGCAGGTCTTCCGCCAGGTGGGCCACGGCCTCGACCAGGTGCTCGCAGTTGTCCAGCACGATCAGGGTCTCGGCGCGCGAGAGCGCCTCGACCAGGCGGCTCGTCGTGTCCCTGGGCACCCCCTGAGGATCGAGCACCCGGGTGCCGAGCGCGCCGAACACCGCCTGGGGCACGTCGGCCGGGTCGGTCACCGCCGCGAGTTCCACCAGCCAGGCACCACCGGGCCACCGCTCGGCGAGCCCTCCGGCGACGGTGGTCGCGAGCCGGGTCTTGCCCGCCCCGCCGGGACCGACCAGCGTGACCAGCCGCCCCTCCGCCAGCGACGCGCCGACCCGCCGCACCTCGGCCGTACGCCCGACGAAGCTGGTCAGCGCGGTCCGCAGGTTGCCCTTCTGCCGGCGGGCGGGCTCCGCCTCGCCCTCCCGGAGCAGCGCGAGGTGGATCTCCCGCAGCTCGGGCCCCGGGTCGGCCCCCAGCTCCTCCGCCAGACGGAGCCTGATCCTCTCGTAGCCGGCCAGCGCCTCGGCCTGACGCCCCTGGGCGTGCAGCGCCCGCAGCAGCAGTCCCTGCAGCCGCTCTCTCAGCGGATGACGGGTCGCCGCCTCGGAGAGCTCGGCCACCAGGTGAGCGTGCCGCCCGGCCGCCAGGTCCGCCTCCGCCCGGTCCTCGATCGCGGCCAGCCGCGCCTCCTCCAGACCGGCCGCGTACGCCGTGGCGAAGGAGGCTCCGGCCGCGTCCGCCAGCGCGGGACCTCGCCAGAGCCCGAGCGCCTCACCGAGCAGGGATCCGGCGGCCTGCGCGTCCCCGCCGTTCAGCGCGCGCCTCCCCGCCCGCGCCAGCCGCTCGAACCGGTGCGCGTCGACGGCCTCAGGCGGCAGGTCGAGCCGGTAACCGCCGCGATCCGACCGCAGCACCGAGGCGTCCGGCAGGCTGCGGCGCAGCCTGGCGACGAGCGACCGTACCGCGTTCGCGCGGTCGGCGGGCTGCTCCTGGGGCCAGAGCGCGTCCGACAGCTCGTCGGCGGTGACGACCCGCCCCGCTCCCAGTGCCAGCCGGATCAGCAGCACGCGGAGCCGGACACCCCCGATCTCGACGCTCTCACCGGCCGCCGTCACCTCCAGCGGACCCAGGATGCCCACACGCATGCGGCCAACTGTGCCACGCCCCGGCACGACACGGCTCCTGCGTTTCCACGACGCCGCGCACGCCCACCGACCCGCACCTTTACTCTCCGTACCATCGAGATCACGATCTGTCGGCGATAATGGCACGATCGACGGCGCGAAGCCGCGAGCCCGGTCCTTTCACGAGCGGGAGGCCGACGGCAACGGGAGTAGGGGGTTCACGGTGCGGACGCATTTCGATCCGGAGGAGACCGAGGAGTTCGAGTCGGCGAAGGACCTGCTGGTCCGTCGCTGTCTCGCCTGGGCGGACGAGCGCGGCACGCGGGCCGACGAGGCGATGCTCGCCGCGGTCCTGGACGCGCGCCACCGCAGCCGTGACGGGCGGCTCGCCTACTGGGACACGCGACAGGTGCGGCGTTTCCTCCTGGAATGGATCCCCAGGCACCTCGCGGCCGAGCGCGAGACCCTCGCCTCCGCGCCGGAGAACCTGCTCACGCTCCTGCGCTACCTCACCGCGTCCGGCCTGCGCGACCCCCGGGGCGCCTCCCTCACCGAACTGGAGGCGGCCGTGGCCGAGGCGGAGGCGGAGTTTCCCGCGGCGCTCGCCGACCCGGCGCGGCAGGGCATCGGGAGGCTCTGGGCGCAGACCGCCCTCGACAACGGCTTCGTCCTCGACGACGAAGAGGACATGGCCCGCTTCCAGCACGACGTCAGCAGCGGCCGGATACAGTTCGACGCCGACGTGGTCGAAGCGCTTCTCCAGGCCGAGTTCGGTGGCGCGGGACCCGACGACGACCGGGCCTTCTCCCAGTGCCCCATCGCCCTCCCCACCGCCGCCGAACTCGCCGCCGACGCCGCGAGAAGCGAGATCGTACGGCAGCTGACCGCCCTGACCGGCTGGGTGGGGAAGGACGGGCGTCCTCTCACCAAGGCCGGAGACCTGCGGGCGGCCGACGCCCGCGAGCTGGCGGAGCTGCTGGACATCGGGGAGCCGGATCAGCGGGCACGCGCGTCCGGCACCCGCGAAGCGACGGAGCCGCCGAACGCGCAGAAGCGCGATCCGGAGGCGCTGCCGGGCACCGGGGAGGGAGATCCGGCGCGGCCGACGGACACCGGGGAGGGGGATCCGGCGCACCTGCCCGGCACCGGGGAACGGGATCAGTGGGCGCGCGGCTCCACGGAGACGCCCCGGTTGGACCTCCTGCTGGCCTGGGCGAAGAAGGCGGGCCTGGTGCGGGTGCTCAAGGGACGCCTGGTCCCGGTGGCCAAGGCCGCCCCGCTGCTGCGCGACCCGGAGGCGCTGTGGCGGCGCGCGTTCGAGGCCGTCTTCGAGCTGGGCGCCGCGATCTGCGCGCCCGCCTCCGGGAGGGTCGGCTTCTCGATGCTCGTCACGGCGTTCGACGAGCTGCTGCCCGACGTGCTGAACACGATGTACAGCCTGCCGGCCCCGATCCCCGTCGCCCGGCTGCAGGAGACCGTGTGGCTCGCCTGCCAGGAATACTTCCTGCTCGACTTCGCGGAGAACGGCTCCCGCCAGGACGTCTGGCGCCGACGGGTCGACGAGGATCTCCTGGTGGTGTTCGACGTCCTCTCCCGCCTCGGTGCCGTCGAGACGAGCCACGGCGTGCCCGACGAGCTGTACTCCAGCGACCTGCGTCCCGGCTTCGTCGAGGGGATCGGCGAGCTCACCCAGGACGACCTGCCGTTGCCGCCCGAGGCGTGCGCCCGGCTCCTGACGCGCCTCGCGGAGCCCGGCCCGCTGGTATCGCTAACGCCCCTGGGCACCCGAGCCGTCCGCGAGCGGCTGCTCGCCGACGGGCGGGACGCCCCGCTGATCGGGGAGCTGGCGGACGCCGAGGCCGGCGAGCTGCTGGGAGTGATCGCCCAGCACTACACCCAGGAGACGGCGGTCGCCGAGCTCGAAGGCTGGCTCGCGGCGCACGGAGGTGACATCGAGCCGCTCCTGGACGCCATCCGCGCCTGTCCCTTCCGCACCCGCGCCTCCGCCATGCTCTCCGCCCTGACCGAGTCGCTCCCCGACGGCCGGTCGATGCGGGCGAGACTCCGGCACGACCCGGCGCTGGGATCCCTCGTCCTCACCGCCCTCCTGGAGGAGGGAGAGCTGGGCCCCGAGGATCTCACCGCCCGCGAGCACTCGCTGCTCCTCGCCGAGGGGATGGTCATCCTGCTGGAGCTGGGCGGTCCCGAGGCCATCGTGGAGCAGCTCCGCGAGTCGGCGGGCAGGGACGCGCCGGAGTTCGTCGCGGAGGTGCTGGATTCCGGGCATCCCGCGCGGGAGGCGCTGGAGGAGCTGCGCGTGCTGGTGTACGAACCGATGCTGGCCAGGAGCGCCCGGCTACGGCTCGTGCCCAGCCCGGCGCCCGGCTCACGGGGCCGTCCCAACGGCCGCGGCGGGAAACGCCGACGCTGACGTCTCCGCCGCCGCCACCGGTGACGGCCGGTCGCCGGAGGTCATGACCGGCCGTGCGTCCCTGACGGGGTCGCGACATGCGACCGGGGCCGGAGAGCCGCGCCTCCGCTGTGGAGCACCGTGTTCAGGGGATCGGCGCCACCGCTTCGGGGGCATCGCCCCTTCCACAACGCCAGAATTGCGAAAATTAGGACTATCGCCAACAAAACATGATCGATAGCCTCCTTCGACACTTTGTGTGTCAGAAGGAGATATATCCGTGCAAGTACCTCGTGCCCTCATGCCGGCGATCCTCACCTCCGGATCGATCGGCATGGTCGGCGTCGCCCCCGCGGCGGCGGACCCCACCCCCGCGTCCTCCACCGCGGCGGTCGAGGACGAGCTCCTCGGCAAGCTCACGGCCATCCCCGGGCTGACCGTGGTCTCGGAGACCCGGCCGACCGGCTACCGGTTCTCCGTCGGTCGCGCGTCGGAGTCCCTCCCCCACGACGACATGCTCCCCACCCGCGGAAAGCGCTGACCCCCATGCGTATCACCAGGCCACTCACCGCCCTCGCGGCCGTCTCGATGACCGCCGCCCTGCTCACCGTGCCCGCCGTACCCGCCGGCGCCACCTCCGACGGCGCCGTCGGCAGTGCCACCGTGGTGCCGCTCCAGGTCACCGGAGCCCCGGCCAAACGGTTCAACCTGATCATCATGGGTGACGGCTACACCGCGGGCGAGCAGTCCACGTTCGCCGCCGACACCGACCAGCAGCTCAACGTGATGTGGTCCATCGAGCCGTACAAGTCCTACCGCAACTACTTCAACGTCTACCGGGTGGACATCGTCTCCGGCGAGTCCGGCATCGGCTGCGACCCCGACCTGTCCGCGGGGAGGAAGAACACCCCGCTGAGCATGGCCTTCTGGGGCGGCTGCAACCCCTCCAGCGTCCAGCGGCTGATCACCATGAGCAACTCGGCCGCCAACACCTACGCCAACCTGGTGGCCGGGACCAGCAGCGCCAACCGGCAGATCCTGGCCCTGGGCAACAGCGGCACCTACGGCGGGGCGGGCGGCGCCTACGCCACCTCCTCCGGCCACAACTCGATGTCGGCCCTCATCGCGCCGCACGAGATCGGCCACTCGCTGGGCGGCCTGCAGGACGAGTACACCTACTACACGCGCGGCGTGGAGGGCGGCGCCTACACCGGAGCCGAACCCAGCTCCGCGCACCACACCCTGCTCACCGAGCAGCAGATCGCCGACCAGCGCAGGAAGTGGTGGCGCTGGCTGGGCGAACCCAGCGAGGCCGGCGGCACCATCGGCCGCCACGAGGGCGGCCTGTACTTCGGCACAGGGGTCTGGCGGCCCAGCGAGCACTCCATCATGAGGACGCTCGGCTACTACTACGACCAGGTCAGCCGCGAGATCATGACCCAGAGGATCTCCGCCAAGACCGGCCTCATCCAGGACGGCACGCCGGCCACGTCGCCGGTCGGCGCCGACCGGGTGCTCTGGGTGGAGCCGCTGCACCCCAACAGCCACTCGCTGACCACCGTCTGGAGCGTCAACGGCACCGACCTGGCGGGCGATCGCACCACCCTCGACCTCCGCACGCTGAACCTGCCGGCCGGCACCCACACGGTCAAGGCGACCGTCACCGACCCGACCGACTTCGTACGAGACCCGGCCATCCGCTCCGGCGCCCTCACCGCCACCCGCACCTGGACGGTGGACACCACCGTGACCACCGTCCCCGCCGAGGTCGGCCCCGGCCTGCTCTCCTCCACGCCCACCAACCAGGCGGTCGGCCACGACGAGGTCGTCTACGTCGAGACCACCCACCCCGACGACAACGTCCCGACCGTCACCTGGACGCTGGACGGCAGGCGGCTCGACGACAACGACGGGGACCTGGACCTGGGAGAGCTCACGCTCACCCCCGGCAACCACACCCTCACCGCCACCTCCGGCGGCGACAGCCGAACCTGGACCGTCGACAACACGCCGCCCACCACCGGCTACCGGCTCTCCGAACCCCTGGTCTCCTCCGGTGACACCTACGTCTACAACGGCCCCTTCACCATGAGGCTCACCGGCGACGACGACCAGGACGGGTACGTCGTCAGCGAGTCCCGGGTGGACGGCGACGGCTGGTTCAACTACTTCGGCTGGCCGACCTCCGCCGACCTGCCGTGGACGTTCAGCGAGAGCGGCACCGTCATCGACAGCCTCACCTTCGGCAAGCTGCCCCGGGGCAGGCACACCGTCGAGTACCGCTCGATCGACCCCAGCGGCAACCACGGCACGGCCGAGAACTTCACGGTCACCACCCTCGCGCCGCCGCCCGCCTGCACCACCACGGTCACCGGCACCAGGAACGGGACGCTCCCCGTCCGTTCCGGCGTCACCTGCCTGAACGACGCCCGGATCAACGGCGGGGTGACCGTCTCGGCGGGCGCGTCCCTGGTGGTGACCGGCGGCACGATCAACGGAGCGGTCACCGCGACCGGCGCCGCCGAGGTGCACCTGCTCAAGGCACAGGTCAACGGCGCGGTCTCGATCTCCGGCACCACCGGCCGGCTGATCATCGCCGGTGCCGAGCTCAGGGGCGCGGCGGTGCTGAACGGCAACACCACCGCCGACGCGCTCGTGATGGCGGGCAGCAGCGTCCGCGGCGCGCTGGCCTGCACCGGCAACACGCCCGCGCCGTCCAACGCCGGGGTGGCCAACCAGATCACCGGCAGCGGCCAGTGCGCCGGCCTCGTCGACCCCCGCCCCAACCCCCGCGGCAAGACCTACGAGGCCGTGGTCTCCAGCACCATCCCCGAGAGGGGCATGTACGAGCACAACCACAACTGATCCACTCGACCGGCGGGGCGGCCCCACCAACGGGCCGAACGGGGCGGCCAAGTCGCCCCGACCCCACAACCGAGACGTGTGAACGGCGGGACGTCCCCACAGGGGCGTCCCGCCTCCGTGTTCTCAGAGACCGTCCCGACCGCACGACCGGACACCGTCCACGGTCACCCCAGGCACCACCCCAGGCACCCGGGGCACTCCCGAAGTCTCGCTCACGTTCACCGCAGCACGAGCGCGCCGTCCGGTTCGAGGTCGACGCGTGACCCGAAGTTCCGGCCGACCCGGTCGAGAACCCTCCGCAGCCATTCGGAGTCCTCCTCCGAGGCGTGCTGGAGCCGCATCCGGCGGGCCCGCAGGGGCACCATCCGCAGACCGGTCAGGTGGCCCGAACCGGGCTCCACCGACGCGAAGTACAGCAGCCGCAGATCGTCCCGGTACTCCTCGTAGCCGGGGATGCCCTCGTAGTCGTCGACGAGGTCACCGCAGCCGTACAGGACGAGCCGATCCCGGTAGACCTCGACGGGCCGGGGGTGGTGCGAAGAGTGCCCGTGCACCACGTCGACCCCGCCGTCGACCAGCCGGTGCGCGAAGCGCGTCTGCTTCCGAGGGACGTGGTAGCCCCAGTTGGAACCCCAGTGGATGGAGACCACCGCGACGTCACCGGGACGCCTGGCCCGCCGTACCCGGTCGGCCAGCTCGGCCGCGGCGGCCTCCGACAGCTCGGGCACGAAATCGACCCCGGCCCGGTCCGGCGCCGCCGCCCATTCCGGCGGGACACCGCTGGACTCCGTCCCGCAGGCGAAGACCAGGACCCGCCCTCCCCCCGCCACGGGGACGACCGCCGGTCGCCTCGCCTCGCCCACCTCCCGGCCGGCCCCCACCGACCGCAGCCCCGCCCCGGCAAGGACGTCGAGCGTCTCCTCCAGCCCTCGTCGGCCGAAGTCCATGACGTGATTGTTCGCCAGCACGCAGGCATCGGGCCGGGCGACCGCCAGGCAGGGAAGGTTGGCCGGACTCATCCGGTAGTTCACGGCCTTCCCCGCCGCGAAGTCGTCGCTCCGGGTGACGCTCGTCTCCAGGTTCACCACCCGGACCTCCGGCGCGGCCTCCGCCAGCACCCGCAGGGCATCCCCCCACGGCCAGGAGAAGCCGACCGGCCAGGGAATCCGGCCGTTCGCCGCCTCCGCGAGATCAACGTAGGTCATGGCGTCCTGGACATGCTCCTCCCGCAGCGTCGGGTCACCCGGATGAGGAAGGATCTGATCGACGCCGCGGCCGAGCATGACGTCCCCACAGAGGAACAACGTCACCGGATCGGTACGCACACCTCCAGGCTAGGCGGCCCGCGTCCGCCGGTCACGGACGTACCGCCGACTCGCACACCGTTCCGGCGGAAAAGGACGGCCGGGACGTGCCAGGCCCCGCACCCGGCTCACGGGGCCGCCCCAGCTGCCGCGGCGGGAAACGCGGGCACCGACAAAGGCCCGCATGCGGATCACGTCACCGCCGGACCCAGCGGAAGCGTGTACTCGATCGAACGACGTTCGATCCCGAACCCGGCGCGGGTGTAGATGCCGAAGGCCCCGGTCGGATTGTCGGCGTCCACCCCCAGCCCGGCCTTGTCGTACCCCTGCGCGCGGAAGGCGTGCAGCGCGTGCGCGAGCAGGGCGCTCGCCACCCCGCGGCCCCGCCACTCACGCAGGGTGCCGATGATCTGAATCCATGCCTCGCGGATCCCGGTCGCCTCGGTGTCGGCGTCGAAACAGTGGGTGAGCAGGATGCCCACGCTCTCCCCCGATGCGTCCAGCGCGACGAAGGACCCTTCCGCCCGGAACGCCCGCACCCCGACGATGGTGCGGCGCCAGGACTCCGGGGTGTGCCGAACGCTCCCCCAGTGGTCGACGAACGAGCGGTTACGCACCTCCCTGACGGCATCCTCAAGATCGTCCCGATAGGTGGCGATTGTGAGCCCGTCCGGCGGCGAGACCTTCGGCAGCTCGGCGCCCAGGTCGAGGGTCATCCCGTAGAACCACCGGACCGGCGTCATCCCCGCCCTCGCGACCAGCGCGAGCAGGCCCTCGTTGCGGCTGTCCACCTGGACGTGGAGTTCGAGCGGCCTCCCGGGAAAACGGCGCTCGTGCAGCACCGGGGTGTTGCCGATCGCCCACTCCAGCAGGTGTCCTCCCAGCCCTCGGCGCCGAGACTCCGGACGCACCCCACCCCACAGGTGCATCCGATGGACCGGCTCGGCCGAGGCCCGGACCATCGTCACCCCGTACCCGACCAGCCGGCCGGACTCCCACGCCCCCAGCGTGCCCTCGGCGGGATCGAGCCGCGGATCGGCGAGAAGCTCGGCGAGGTCGTCCTCGGACTCCCTCCCCCCGACCTGATCGACCTCGTCGATCGCCGCCAGCAACTCCGCCCACGCCCCGACGTCGCCCTTGGACAGCGGAGCCCACTCGAAGGTCATGGCCACCGAGCGTAGAAGCAGGCCACTTTCTCCGGCCACCCGTTTTCCTTCCGTTTCCCGCCGCCGAGTGCCGTCCTCCACACCCGGGATTCTCCGGATGAGGGCGGCCGGCGTGACGGGTGCAGGTGTGGCGGCGTCTCAGCGTGAAATCACCCAGGCGGGTGTCCATGTCTCGGCGGTGTCGTGGCCGGCTGTGGTGGCGGCGAAGTGGGCGCGGAGCGCGGCCAGTGCCGGGTGGGGGTTGATGTGGTGCCACAGGAGGGAGTGCGGGTAGACGGGCGTCGGGTCGGTTACCGGGATACGGCGCAGGCCGTGGCCGGTGGGCCAGACCAGGCGGGTGTGTTCGCCCATGAAGGTGGCCAGGGCCGGGGTGTCGGCGATGGTGTCGAGAAGCGCGTCGGAGCCGAAGTTGGGGCCGGTCGCCTCGATGGTGAGGCCGAACTCGGCGACAAGGTCGTCGTAGTAGGCGGCCCACTCGGTCCCGGGGACGATGCCGGGCATCCAGATCCGGTGCCCGGCGAGCTGGGCGACGGTCACCGACCGGGCGTCGGCCAGCGCGTGGGCGGGCCCGGTGAGGAGCTGGAGCGGCTCGTCGAGCACCCGGACGGACTCGATGCCCGCGGGGAGAGGCCGGCCGGGCATGGCGACGGCGCGGAAGGACGCGTCGATCGCCTCGGCGGCGAGGGCGGCGACGGCCGCCTCGACATCGGACAGCGTCACCACGTCGAGCTCGATGTCGGGGTGCGCGCGGTGGAAGTCGCGCATCAGACCCGACGGCGCGGTGCGCGAGGCGATCACATCCACGCGCAGCGGACGGCTGCCGGGGCGTACGGAGGCGACCGCGCGCTCGGTGACGCGCAGCAGCTCCCGGGCGTGGGGCAGGAACGCCTGCCCGTCGATGGTGAGCCGGGCTCCGCGCGCGGTGCGGGTGAACAGCCGCACCGCGAGGTCCTTCTCCAGCCCGGCGACGCGCTTGGAGACGGCCTGCTGGGTGATCGACAGATCCGCGGCGGCGTCCTGGAACCGGCCGGTGTCCACGACGGCGACGAACGTGCGCACGGCATCGAAATCCAACACCCGCCTGACCATATCCAACAACCGGCTGTTGTGCGGTTCCGGCCAGACAGTTGTTTGACCTGCCCTCCTGCTCCCCGCTTTGATCCCACGAGTCAACAGATGGTTGCCCTCAGGAGATGGCGAGGCGCGCGGTGGGAAGGTCGCCCGGTCGGCGGTTCGGATGGTTCTGGGCCGCGTACGCGGCGAGCACGTTCGGTACATGGCTTGCGTTCGACGCGTTCGCCCTGATCGCGATTCTCGCCCTGGACGCGGGGCCCGCCGAGGTGTCGGCGCTGGCCGCGGCGGGACTCGCGGTCGGGGCGGTGGTCGCGGTGCCGCTCGGGCCGTGGGTGGAGTTCCGGCGCAAACGGCCGGTGATGATCGCGATGGACCTGATCCGGTTCGCGGCGCTGATGAGCGTTCCCACCGCCTACCTCCTCGACCGGCTGAGCCTCGCCCAGCTCCTGGTCGTGGCGGTCGTCGTCGGTGCCGCCGACATCGCCTTCACCGCCGCGAGCGGAGCGTGTCTGAAGGCGCTCGTCCGCCCCGAGGACCTGCTCGTCGCGAACGGCCGGCTGGAGGCGACGACCTGGACCGCCACCGCGCTCGGGCCACCGCTCGGTACCGCCGCGATCGGGCTGGTGGGCCCGGTGGCGAGCGTCGCGGCCAACGCGGTCAGCTTCCTGCTGTCGGCCGCCGGGATCCGCGCCATCGGCGGGCAGGAGCCACGCCCCGCGCGAACCGCCACCTCCTCCCGCCCCGGAGCCGGTGACCTACTGGAGGGCTGGCGCCACATCCTCGCCGACCCGGCGCTGCGCCCGTTGTTCTTCAACACCGTCCTGGTCAACGGCCTGATCATGGCGACCTCACCGCTGCTCGCCGTCCTCATGCTCGGCGACCTCGCCTTCACCCCCTGGCAGTACGGCCTCGCCTTCGGCCTCCCCTGCGTCGGCGGCCTCGTCGGCTCGCGACTGGCCCGCCCGCTCCTCGCCCGGTTCGGACACCACAGGGTCATGCTCACCACCGGGACGCTGCGCGCGTGCTGGCCGCTGGGACTGGCCTTCGTCCGCCCCGGCCCCACCGGACTCCTCCTCGTCATCACCGTCGAACTCGGACTGATCACCTGCATGGGCGTGTTCAACCCGGTCTTCGCCACCTACCGGCTCCAACAGCTCCCGCCGGACCGGGTCGCCCGCACCCTGGCCGCCTGGTCGATCACGAGTAAGGCCACCATCGCGGCCATGACCGGCGCATGGGGCCTGCTGGCCGGCCTCACCGGCCCCCGCACCGCGATCGCGATCGCCGGTCTCCTCCTCCTGACGACCTCGCTCCTGCTGCCCAGAAACGACCGCACACCCCACCCCAACGACACCGGCCGGACTCCCCAGAAAAGGCGGACACTCGCATGAGCACCATCCCCGCGCTCGACCCCGCACGCACCGCCCTGCTCGTCATGGACTATCAGCGCTGCTCCCGGAGAGCGAGAGCGAAGCCCTGCTGGGACGCATGGAAAAGGCCATCGCCGCCGTTCGTACCGGCGGCAACCTCCGCCGGAGGAGGGCCGGATAGGGTGCCGTTGTGGATCTGGACGTCATCCGGCGCGGCATCGACGCGCTCCGCGAGTACGACACGGACCTCGACCTCTTCGGCGCCCGCGAGCACCGCTACCGGTTCCAGCCACCGCTCGACGAGGCCACACTGGAGGACGTCGAGACGCGGATCGGGGTCCGCTTCCCCGCCGACTACCGCGCGTTCCTGACCCGGCTCGGCAACGGCGGCGCCGGCCCGTACTACGGGGTGCACGGGGTGCGGCCGGACGCCTCCTGGACGCGGTTCGGCCCGTTCCCCTTCACGGAGGAATGGGAGCCGCCCACGGACGACGAAGGCTACGACGAGGCCATGGAGGCCGCCTTCGAGGGACTGCTGCCGGTCTCCGAGCACGGCTGCGGCTACCGCTCCCACCTCGTCGTCAACGGCCCCGCGGCGGGCCAGGTCTGGGGCGACTGGACATGCGTCGGCGAGGCACTCGCCCCGCAGGCCGAGTCGTTCGGCGCGTGGTACCACGGCTGGCTGGAGGCTTCACTGCGCGAGGTGCTGAGCGAGCGGATCGAGGCCACCGTACGCGACGAGACCGGCTGGAACGTCGACCGGCGGTTGCTCGGCCTCCTCCCGCCACCGCTCGTCGGCGGTGACGAGAAGCCGGAGGTGCAGGTCCCGCGACTGGTCCGCCGCGCCTACCTCGCCCTCTACGAACGCCGCACCGACGACGCCCGCGACCTCCTCGCCCAGGCCCGCGCGGTCGGCGCCGAGGGCGACCACGAAGCGGCGCGCCTCGCGCTCGCGCGGGCCGTGCTCCTGCGCGAGGAAGGCAGGATCACCGACGCCCTGACCACCGTGGAACACGCGATCCCGCGAAACGGCTGGTGGTACGACAGGGCGTGGCTGCACCGCCTGCGCGTCGAGCTGCTGCTGACGCAGAATCGGCTGGACGACGCGCACGCGGCGACCGAGGAGCACATCGCCCGCTGTCCCAACGACGACTTCGGCTACGTACGCCGCGCTCTCCTTCGGGTGCTGACCGACTCCCCCTCTGCCGCCGAGGAGGTCCTGCGCGCCGACGCCCCACTCGGAAGGGGAGTCCGATCGGCGGGCCACCCCCGTCCCGCCGACCGCACCCCCGTCGCGCTACGGCTCCGCGCCCGGCGCCTGGCCTGGGAGTGCCGCCGCTGGGGACACGCCGCTGACGCCCCCCGCTTCGACGCGATCGCCGCTCACTGACCGAGCGACTGAAGACTTGACCCGGCCATGCGCCCCCGGCGCGGAGCCGAACTGTGCCAGGCCGTCGCGTGAGCCTGCCGTCTCGGTGATGTTCGTCAGTGGAACCGATGGCGATGATCTGCCTCAGGCTCGAATCGCCGTCACCGATAGTGACGATCTACAAGGCGACGACGTCTGCGACAATCACCACCCCTCAATCACTCTTCGCTTTCGAATGACGACTCACTGAAATGTCGTAGCGGCCCGGCACACTGACGTCCGACACGGGAGGTGGAGCCATGGCACGGGGCCTGGGCAGGAACACGGTCCGGCAGACGCTCGGGCTCAGCGTCTGGGAGATCGAGCTCGCGGCCACGACAGGCCTGCTCCGGCGCCTTCCCGACCGGACTTTCGACCCCGTCTCCGTCAGGGCGGCCGAAGCCGACATCGAGCACTTCCGGCAACTACTCGCCGCGGAGCGCCGCTGCACCGTCACCGAGGCATCGGCCAGGCTCGGTGTCTCGTCCGACCGCTTCAAACGGATCATCGCCGCTACCGGTCTGGCACCCGTGGCCACCGAGGAGATCAGGAAGTACGGCCGGATCCTCACCGTCCGCTACTACCGCGCCGCCGACGTGGACGCTCTGGCCGACCACGTCCACGCGGACACCGAGCTACGCGCCGCCGCGCGAGCGGTCTCCCGTTCCGATGCCGCGAGAAAGGCCGCCCAGACCCGCAAGCTGAACCTCGAACGCGCCGTCGCGGCCCGCGCGGAGCTAGAGACGATCAAACCCGCCTTCGACGCGGACTGCGTGCGGGTCCTCCTGTGGACCGCTGCGCTGATGACCGTCGCCGACATCTGGCCAGGACCGCTCAGCCCCATTCGTCGTATGACGGACTCCCGCATCCCACCGCTCACCGAGATCCTGCGCGATGCCCGCCTCTCTCGCACCGACCTGGAGGCGATGCTCGCCGAATTCACCCCGAGATCAGCGGAGCTCGTACCCCTCCTGGTCTCTCCCAAGGACGCGGAACGGGAGCTGGGCGTGCCCGTTGAGATGATCCCGGCCGAACTGTTCGGCATACCCGCCGACGTGCTCCGGCGGCTCCGCCCGGCCGGCGGCCGTTGGACGGCCGACCACGTCGCGAGGCTGCTCAGGAAAACCCCGCCGTGGCTGCGAGACGAGTCCGCCGCCCGAGCGGAGGCCGACCGCCGTCATCACCGCGAGGCCGACCGCCGCCGTCACCGCGCCGAACGGAAAGCCGCCCGGCGGCTCTCCTGGCGCGTTCTCTGGGCCGAGGCGCTCGGTGTCTCCCTCGACCGGGTCCCCGGTTCGGTCGGCCGCCCCACCCGCGCGGCGATCGAAGCCGCCAGACGAGAGCCGCCCCGCTGGGCGCGCGAGACACCACCCGACTGAAACCTCCGTTCTCATGAGCCGCCGTAGCCTCCCGAAGCGATCGAGAACCATCGCCGAACCCGGCTCCATGGTCGGAAGTCGGCTGCCCCGAGTCCACCGGGGCCGTGCACTCCGGATCCTGGGTCGTCGAACCCGAACACCACGAACGAACCTGCCTGGAGACCTACCTCTTCCTCACCGGACGCATGAGCGGCCGGTTCATCGACCACCAGTGGCTCGCCGAGGACAGAACCCTCTACACCATCCCGCTCAGCGGGTAACGACGCTCTCGCCGATGCCGCACATCGACATCAGGGTTCAACTCGACGGTTCTGTGCCAAGCGGGTATCTGCCCTTTCACGGCGAGGACTGGAAAACGATCATGCGTCGGCGGGCCGGTGAAGATGACTCTTCTTGTGGCTTTTGCCGGCCGATGCTCGGGTCAGCTCTCCGGGTGCACCATGAGAAGGACGGCGCGATTGTGCACGGCGTGACCTAGGTACAGGTGCGAGCGAGCGGCATCGAACCGGATCGAATCGCCTTCGGCCAGATCGGTGGGGGAATCGGCGGGGCCGATGGTGACGCGTCCGTGGGTGAGAACGAGGCATTCCTCGACACCGGGCAGGTGAGCCTCGGAGTGCTGGGTGCTCCGCCCGATGGCGATGTCGTAGACCTCCACGGTGCCGCGCAGCCTGATGCGGTGGAGAAGGCGCGCGCTGACCGCGTCGCCCTCGACCTGCGGCCGCCTGTCACCGGCGCGTACCACCTCGACCGCCGAGGCGGGCGTTTCCAGCAACTCGCCGAGGGACGCCTTCAGCTCGGTGGCCAAGGCCCACAGGGTGCTCAGGGTCGGGTTGCCCTGGCCCTGTTCGATGCCGTGCAGCGTGGTCTTGCTGATGCCGCTGGCGGACGCCAGGTCGGCCAGCGACATCCCGGCCGCCGTGCGCAGCCGGTGCACGTTCTGCCCAACCACGTGCGTAAGATCCATGCGTATCAGCTTAGTGGTATGTCTGTACCAGTAAAGTGGTCGAACTCGGAGGCGACATGACGGTGACGCGGCTGCGTGACATCCCAGGTATCGGTGTGGACACCGTTGGTGACGCGGCCGACGCCGCAGGCGACCCGGAGTTCTTGCGACTGGAGAATCTCGACACCGACCTGCGTCCGCCCGCCGTTGCCATCGCCGCCACGCATGCCGCCGTCGACGACGACGCGGCCAACAGCTATCTGCCGTTCCAGGGGCATCGCTCCCTTCGTACGGCTGCCGCGGCGCACGTCGGGCGCATCTCAGGGCGCCGCTATGACGCCGACACCGAGTGCGTCAGCGTGGCCGGCGGGCTCAACGGCATCCTCAACACGCTGCTCGCAACCGTGGAACCCGGGCAGGAGGTCGTGCTGTGCGACCCCATCTACGCCGGCCTGGTCAATCGGATCCGGCTCGCCGGCGGCATCCCCCGCTTCGTCCCCGCACAGCCCACCGCGGACGGCTGGACCATCGACGCCGAACGACTCGCCGACGCCGTCGGCCCCAACACGGCGGCGGTCCTGATGATGGGACCGGCGATGCCGACCGGCCTCGTCCTGGACGACCACCACTGGTCCGCCCTCGCTGCCGCCTGCGAACGCCACAACGCTTGGTTGATCTACGACGCGGCCATGGAACGGATCCGCTTCGACGGCCGCCCGCCCAGCCACCCGGCGGCCCACGAGGGCCTGGTACAGCGCACCATCACCGTCGGTTCGGCCTCCAAGGAACTGCGGCTCATCGGCTGGCGCGTCGGGTGGGTCGTCGGCCCCGCCCCCATCATGGCCGACATCCGCCTCGTCGGCTTGACCAACGTCGTCTGCCAGGTCGGCCTGGCCCAGGAAGCCGTGGCCGCCGCACTGGACGCACCCGACGCCGACGCCGACATCGCCGCCGCCACCGCCGAATGGCAACGGCGCTGCGAGACGGTCCTGGACCAGCTCGCCGCCTACCCTGCCATCCGGCCGCACGGCGGCTGGTCACTCCTCATCGACACCAGACCCCTGGAGCTGACCGCCCTCGAACTGTCCCAGCACCTGTTCGACCGGGCGAAGATCGCAGCCACCCCCATGGACGGCTGGGGCCCCAGCGGGGGGCACTACCTGCGGCTCGTGTTCGCCAACGAACCCGTCGAACGCCTCACCGACCTCGGCGATCGATTCCGCCGGGCCCTCCGATGACAGGCCGGAAGGCGCCCCCGAAAACGGAGCACGGCCCGTCCCGCCACGGAGGCGGGACGGGCCGTGCGGTGGTCAGGGCCGTTACGGAGTGGCCTTGTCGGGGCGCTCGGAGATGCGGATGGCGTTGACGATGGGGTCACCGATCCGCTTGGCGAACCGTAGGTTGAGCTGGCCGTCGGTGACCTTCACCGTGTACTGCCGGGTGACGGCGGTGTAGGTGCCGGACTCCAGGGCCAGGTCCAGCGCGGGGATCGCGAGCTCGCCCTCGACGATGACGTCGAAGACGCGCTTGCCCGGGGCGGTGTTCCGGGTGTCGGCGAAGCCCAGTTCGACGGTGTAGGTACCGTTGGGCACCTGGTCGAACCGGTACTCCAGCATCGCCTCGCGGGCACTCTTGAACAGTGTCTGCTCGGTGGTGCCCGTGATCGTCTTATTGGCCGTGCTCGTCTTCGTGCCGCTGCCGACATAGCCGTAGCCGCCGGTGGCGTGCTTCCGGTCGGCGCTCCAGCGGTCCCCGGCGGCGTCGACGACGTCCTTGGTCCCGCCCACCTCGACGGCGACCTGGAGCTTGGGCACCACAACCACCACGGTGATCTCCAGCTGCGGGTTACGGCCGCTCGCCGAGCGCACCAGCAGCTTGCCGGTGCGGACGGTGCCCGGCTGGACCCCCGAACTGGAGGCGGTGACCTTCAACGTCGCCGCCTGGCCCGAGCCGAGCTGTCCTGCGGCGGGCGTCACGGCCAGCCAGCCCTGGGCGGGATCGGTCACCACGGTGTAGGCCGTGGCGCCCCCCAGATTGGTCAGCTCGACCGTGCCGGTCCTGGTGGCCCCGGCCGGCATCACCAGGGTCAGCTCGCCGACCGAGGCCGTCACCTGGCCGGTGGCCAGGGCCGTGTCGACCCGGGTCAGGGCTCCGGAGGTGACGGTGACCTCCTGGGTGAAGGTCCCGTAGTTCTCCTTGGAGACCTCGACCGGGTAGTCCCCCACCAGGACCTGCCCGAGGAACGTGCCGTCGGCCCCGGTGGTGAAGGTCGCCACATCGCCCACCTTCACCGTCGCACCCGCCAGCGGCTTGCCGTCGTTGGCGTCGGTGACGGTGCCGGCCAGCATCCCGTGCCGGCTCGCGACGAAGGTCAGGCTCTGACCGTCGGCGAGGGCGGCGCTGTTCGTGGAGTACTGCAGCGCGTCGGTGCCACTGGCGTTCTCAATGCCCACCGTGGCACTGTTCCCGGCGGCCCGCTCGCTGCTGATCCCCTTGTAGCGGAACCCGATGGAACCGTCCTCGCCGAGCAGCGCCGAGAACGAGATGCGCAGGCCTGCGTCGGAGTAGAACCGGGCGTCGCGCCATTCGATGACGAAGGTGCGCTTCGGCGCGGTCCCGACGGTGGCGGTGTAGACCCCGGCCTGGGCGTCCAGCACCAGGTCGTCCCAGTAGGGGTAGATCGCCGCGTTGGGCGCCGCGGTGGAGGGCAACGATCCGTTGCTCGCCGCGGTGCTGCTGGCCGCGAAGCTCAGGAGCCCGTTGCTGCTGATCCAGCCGGCCGTCTGGCCGGCGCCGTAGAAGGGGAAGGTGAACGGCAGCGTGATCGGCTGGGCCACGTCGTCGCCGGTGATCGTCTGCTTGACGGTGCCCGCGACGTACGCCTCGCTCCCGCTGGTGCAGGTGTAGCCGAAGGAGTCGGTGCGGCGCGGCAGTTCGATGTCCTTGGTCAGGTCGCCGTTCAGCGTGATCGCCACGGTGAGGCCGCTCGCGCACCGGGAGAGCGGAGTGGTCTTGAGCTCGTAGCCACCGTTCGGCAGCGTGAGCTCGTACCGCCCCGCGGCGTCGGTGACCGCGCTGACCGGGGTGCCCACCGCGACGACGGTGGCGCCCACCTCGGGGGCTCCCCCGGCGGTGACCGTTCCGGACACCGTACCCAGGGGCTGCTGTGTCAGCGCCACGTCCTTGGTGGTCGTCTGGTCGGCCACGACGGTGGCCGTCGCGGTGGCGTCGCCGTACCCGAACTTCTTGACGGTGATCTGGTAGTCGCCCTCCAGCAGGCGGGGCAGTGTGTACGTCCCGTCCTGCGCGGTGGTGACCGTACGGCTCAGCGGCCCGGTGACGGTGAGGGTCGCCGAGGCCACCGGTGAGTCGCCGGCGGTGACGGTGCCCCGCAGCGCGCCGAGCGCCCCGGCGGGAGCGGCCTGGACCGCCGCGAACGTGTCGAGCCGGCCCTCCCCCCAGATGTTGTTGTCCTCGGCGGTGCCGCCGCACCGCGTGTCGTTGACGTCGATCGCGGTCCGGTCGAGCAGTTCCCGGGTGGAGGCGATGTCGCCCTGCAGGGCGGGAGAGGCCGACCACATCAGCGCCACGGTGGCCGCCACGTGCGGGCTGGCCATCGAGGTGCCGGAGAAGGCGCCGTACCCGCCGGGTACGGACGAGCGCACGTTGACGCCGGGCGCGGCGAGGTTGGGCTTGATCTCGCCGTTCTCGCCGGTGCCCCGGGTGGAGAAGCTCGCGATGGCGTTGCCGACGTCGAACGCGCCGGCGCTGTAGCTGGAGCCGTACTGTCCGGGCGAGCCGCTGGAGTTGCATCCCGCGCCGGTGACGTTGCCGTTGGAGAAGGCGGGGAAGATGCCCGCCGCGACCCACGCCTCGACGACCTCCTTGTACCAGGGGTCGAATCCGGCGCCGCCCCAGGAGTTGTTGACGATGTCGGGTGCGAGGTCGGGGCGCGGGTTGGCGCCGTTCAGGTCGGTGGGCGCGAGCACCCACTGCCCGGCGGCCAGCAGCGAGGCGTCGGAGCAGTTGTTGGTCTCACAGCCCTTGGCGGCGATCCACTTCGCACCGGGAGCTACGCCGATGGTGTTGGCGGCCTCACTCCCGACCATGGTCCCCATGGTGTGGGTGCCGTGGTCGTTGTTGTCGCACGGCGCGTCGCTCGGGCATACCCCCGCCGGGTCGAACCAGTTGTAGTCGTGGTCGACGCCGCCGTCGGCCCTCTTGCCGCGATACTGGGCGGCCAGCGCGGGATGGTCGAACTGCACACCACTGTCGATGTTGGCCACGACGATGCCCTCGCCGCGGGTGTCCAGCTCGCTCCAGACCCTGGGTGCGTTGACCCGGTCGATGTTCCACTCGACCGCGTCGACCTTCGCCACGTCCCTGCCCGGCAGCGGCTCGGGCAGTTTGACGACGCGGCCGGGCTCGATCCGCTCCACTTCGGGCAGGTCGGCGATCTCCGCGGCCAGTTTGGCGTCGCCGGTCACCTGGACGGCGTTGGCGATCCAGAACGGGGTGAAGTCGGCGTGCTGGGCGGTGAGGAGCTTACGCAGGCCCGCCTGCGACCTCGCGGCGAGGTCGGTCTTGGCCTGGAATACCTGCTTGGCCTTTTCGATCTTGGTCTTCGCCCGACGAGCGGCACTGAGGTCCGCGTTGCTCTTCAGACGTACCCAGAAGGTGGCCTTGTCGTCCGCGGAAAGGTCCGCCAGGACCGACTCCTCGATCTTCTGGGGTACGGGCGCGGCCTGGGCCGCCCCCTGAGGGAGCATGAGCGTAAGGGCGACGACGGTCCCGGTCAGGACCGTCCGCCAGTGCCGGGGGGTGTTTGACACACGATCTCCTTCACGCCGGGCGGGGTTGCCCCGCCGGGGAAAGTGACATGGCATGTGCATGATCTTTACAGACCATGTCAAGAATCGTGAATGGATCTTGTTGTTTTTTCAAGTACTTGACACGCTAAAAGGGGATATGTCAGAAGAATTGGCGTGGGAAGCCGATGCCCACCTACCGGGAGGCCACCTGGCCGGGGAGAACGTCGAGACGGCGCGCCGGGAGCAGCTCCGCGAGCTGCTCGGCCTCGACGCGGACGGGCCGGCGCTCCCGGCCCTGACGGCTACCGCGGCTCCCCCCTCCAGCACCTCGCCTGTCTCCGCTGAGATCAGTAGGCCGACTCGGCGGCACTCTCAGCCAAGGTGGAGCCGTTCGACAAAGGCACCCCGCTCGGCTCGCTTGGCCTCGGCGACCTTCTCGATGTCCGACCATTCGCGCCCGTGCACCGTGGCGATGGCCCGTAGCACTTCGAGCACGTCGGCGATCTCCTCCGCCACCTCGGCCGCCGGAGCCTCGCGCAGCTCCGCCGCCTCCTCGAACAGCTTCTCCAACAGGGCCGCCCGGTAGTCGGCGTCCCCGAGCACGGTCACCACCGGTTCTCTGCCGTGTGCGCGAATGATCTCCGGGATCCGGTCCCGCACGAGTTTCCCCACCTCAGAGCACCCCTTCGCGCACGTACGGCTCCCTTCGGAAAGCCCAGAGACTACCCGGCCTTCTCTGTCGTGCGCACCCGCCCACCCGCGCTGTGAAAATAGCCTGTATTTCGGCAAATACACACCAAGGGTGACGGCGCATGGATTTATCCCATTGGGAACAGAGCCCACGCTCCTCATGGCGCATGGCCGTACTGATAGGGGCGAACAGTCGCACCTACAAATTCGCCCTCGGCTTCGCGCTCCTGGAGGCCGCCGCCGAAGGCCGGTCGGAGATCCTGCTCCGGGACCTGGCGGTGCCGTACGCGATGGAGTTGGTACAGCACCTCGGCCAGGCCCCGCAGGGACCTGAGAAGGGCGCACGGGGAGAGAAGGACTTCCTCTCGGTGGCCGAGCGAGAAGCCGCGGAGTCGCTCAGACTCGGGAGTCCCACCGAAGAACTACTGGCGGCGGCCATCAAGTCCATGCCCGAGATGGTGATGCAGAAGTTCCACAACCTGCGTGGCGAAAGAGCGGAGATACCGCATCGCTTCTACGAGGTGACCGGCCGCTCCCACGAACGGGTCGTCCGGTTGAGCAAGGAACTGCGCGACATCGCCCAGTCGGAGCAGGCCCTGACCCTGCGGGGCGAGTTGTCAGCCCGCTGGAGCATCGTGGAGACGTCCTTCGCCACCGGGATCGGCCAGAGCCTGGTCAAAGAGGGTGTCGTCGTGGACCTGACCACCCTGCAGATCACCGACCGGCAGCGCCGCCGATCGGTCGCCGGCGTCGCGGACGCGGTCATCGGCTTCCAACGCGGCCTCTGCCTGATCTGCGCGTACCCCATCGCGTTGGGCATCGACGACATCGCCGTCGACCACGTGTTCCCCTTCTCGTTCAAGAGGCTCCTTCCCTCCGGCGGCAGAGGGACGGTACCTGACCTGGACGCGATCTGGAACCTGGCTCCCACCCACGCGGGGTGCAACGGCCGCAAGAGCAACCGAACCCCTACGGAACAGGAGATGTTCAGACTCGCGCAGCGGAACGCGGCCATCATGCAGTCACCTCACCCACTCAGAAAGACCTTGGAGCTGACCTTGAAGCGCAGCGGATACAAAACCCCCGGGCCAGGCGAGTGGTTCACGTTCATTCGGCAGGTACGCGACCTTTTTTGACGCACTACCTTCCGTGGAGCCGGGACCGGCGGTGTGAGTCCTGGTCATCGCCGCCGGTCCCGGGAATCAGGAGGGCAGGTGGTGGTCAGGGAAGGCTGGGGCCCACGGTTGCGTGGGAAGGTGGGCACCGGCCTTCGGGGACGGTCCGTCGTCCTGCACGGGGGAACTCGGACGCGGACCGGTCTTGGTGGGCAGCGCGAACCCGACGGCCTTGCCGGGAGTACCGGTGGCACGCATCCGGGTCACGTACGCCCGGCAGCGGCCCTTGGACAGGGCATGCACCAGTAGCAGCCCCCGGCCGCACTCGGCGAGCAGGCCCAGATCGGGTTCCTCGCCACAGGCGTTCAGCCGATCGAGGACGGCGAGGATACCGTCAAGGTCTCGGTCCGCGTCGATGACCTCGCACCAGGACGGCTCACCGTCCACGAAGACGACCCGCAGCTCGAAGGGCTGCCAGCCGTGTTCCTCCGCGTTGGCGGCCAGTTCGGCGACGGCGCTCTCGGCATCGCTGAGTTCCTCGCCGTCGAAACCCGCGTCCTGGAGCACCTGCCTGACGACGGCTCGGGCCCTGCGGGCCGCGGAGCCCGGCGGCAGGGTCTTCACCAGCACGCGGTAGTCGTGGAGCCTGGTCGAGGGGGCCACGCCGTACCTCCCGGGTCTCGTCGACGGGTCGATACCGCCCCGCCTTTCCGTCACCCAGTGGACCAGTAGCGCAACGCAGAGTGACAATGTTTGCGATGTGAAGGTCGTGAACCTCCCGGCCACCCCGTGAAGGTCGTGAAGGTTCACCGTTCTGATCCACAGGGTCATTCACACCACGTAGTCATCGGGCTACCGTTCGCCTGAGACAGGGAGGCCCGGATGACGCACACGCCCACGGCGCTGGCCGAGATCCTGCAACGCGCTGAGATGAACCCGCGCCAGCTCGCCGCCGCGATCAACTCCTGGCTGCAAGGACGTGGCCTCGGCAACCGACGCATCGATCCCACCGCCCCCTACGCCTGGGTTCGGCACGGCTACAAGCCCTACGACCCCATCCCCTCGGTGGCGGCCATCGTGCTCTCCGAACACCTCGGCCACACGATCCGGGTCGAGCAGCTCTGGCCGTCCCGGCAGCCCTCACCTCTGCCCGCCGTCTCCACTCTCGGCCCCTCGGCGAACGTCGAGGACATCCTCCGGTCGCTCAACGACCTGACGAGTCTCAGCACCGGGAAACACACCGATGTCGCCGCCGCCTCCGGCCCCGACCTCGCCGCCGCCGTACTCGACGGCCTGCACGCGACCGTGTCACAGCCCCACCGGAACGCGGGTCGCGACCGGGTCCTGCCGTCCCAGGTACGACTGATCGGCGCGCACGTCGAAGCACTGCGCAAGCTCGACGACCAGCACGGCGGCGGTGCGCTCAGCCTGCGCTACATCACCAGTGAGCTGCGCAATGTCCTGGATCTGGTCCAGTGCGCCGATTACGAGCCCGCAGTCGGGCAGCAGCTCCTGACCATCGTCGCCGACCTCGCCCAACTCGTCGGCTGGGTCCACTTCGACGCCCAACGCCCCGGCGCCGCCGAACGCTATCTCCTGCTCAGCGAACGTGTCGCCCGAGGGCTGGGCGAGCTGGGCCGGGCCGCGAACGCCATCGGCATGCTTGCCTACATCTCCGCCTTCGCCGGCCACGGCCAGGAAGCCGTCCACATCGCCTCGTCGGCCGAACGCTACTGTCCGGCCGACGCCGTCACGCGAGCCCGGATCACCGGCCGCATCGCCACCGCCGCAGCCGCCGCCGGAGACCTCTCCGCATTCCGCCGAGCTTCAGAGAAGGCCAGGGAGCTGCTGGATTCAGCCGACATCGCCCCGACCTACCTCTATTACCTGGAGCCCGAGCAACTGACCGCCGAGACCGGACAGGCCCTCGTCGTCCTGGGTGAGCAGATGACCGTCTACCGCGAACCCCTGCTCAACGAGGCCATCGGCCTGCTCGCCCCGATCTCCATAGTCGGTGCCCGACCCGACTACCCGCGCTCCGCGCTCCTGCACTGCACCTTCCTCACCCACGCTCACCTACTGCGCGGCGACGTGGAAGCGGCGGTCGACGCGGGCCAGGCCGCGCTCACCCGACTCGACGAGGTCCAGTCGATCCGCGCGTTCACCTACCTGCGTCGCCTGCGCCCGGCCTTCGCCCGCCGCAGCCGCTCCCCGGCGGTCGCGTCATTTCTCCCCCGGCTCGACACCGCACTGGCCCAGGCATGATCGCCACCCGTTTCCTCATCCGGCCCCGTCCCTACGATCACCCTGACTCCACCCACCTGGTCCACGCACTCTTCGACGACCAGCAACAGCGTTACGGCTACGCCGACCCCTTCGAAGCCGACCCCGCCTCCTACGCCCCGCCCCACGGCCTGTTCCTCGTCGGCTATCTCAACACCGTCCCGGTGACCTGCGGCGGCTACCGCACCTTCGACGAAAACACCCGCACCATCGAGATCAAGAAGATGTACACCGTCCCACGCCTACGCGGCCTCGGCCTGGGCGAACGCATCCTGACCGCCCTCGAACACCACGCCGCACGGAACGGGGCACAGCACTCCATCCTGGAAACCGGCGTACGCAACACCGCAGCTCTCGCCCTCTACACCGGCATCGGCTACCAACCCGCCGCCCGCTACGTCAACGGCCGCGACCCCGCCATCAACCGAGCATTCACCAAAACACTCACGAGCCCCACCCTCTGATCGGTCCAGCTTCCACCAGCGCGTTATTCAGTAGCGCCAGCCCGCCAGGGCACGGCCGGTGAGGTTGGCGCCCGTACGAATCTCGCGAAGACGCCGCCCGAGAGCTTCGGCGGCCTGCCGGGCGGGGCTAGGTTGGCGTGTACTCACTGTGGGGGATCGCGAGTTTCCAGACGGTCTCAAAAGCGCTCTTGCACAGCGCTATGTCGCCCGGATCGGTGGACGCCACCTTCGCTTCTCCCAGGCCGTTGCCGGCGTAGTGGAGAAACACCACCAGGCGATCGTCAAACAGGTAGAAGTCGTTGCCCGGTAAAGGGACCGACGAGACCAGACGTCGCGGAACCCAGCGGATGTCCTCGCCGGCTTCGACCATCGGATGAGCGACGCTGTACGACCAGCGCTGATAGTCACTCAGCGGCTCCGAAACGATACGTGCCCTTCGTATCGTCTTGCCGGTTTTCACGTGTTCGCGCAGTGTGGAGCACCAGCCCTGCAACCACTCCAGGTCATCCGGTTCTCCGGCCGCCCACTTGGCCATATAGGGCAACTCCACCGCGGTGCCGTAGGCATCCCGCATCTCCAGATGGACAGCGCTGCGCTCGAAGCCGGCCAACAGTTCCTCGAACGCGTCGTCAGAGATGTTCATGAGCCTTCCGAGGCGAGGAAACAAAGCATTCGATGGAGGGTCTCACAGGCAACCGCGCCCAGAGATGTCCGCCCGAGCGAGGGCTTTCAGGTCAGCGGCATTCCCTGCCCCAGCAACCGAAAGCGTTACGACCTTTTCCCTGAACACCCCCTATCGCTTTTTCTGTCTATATATTCCAATATGCGCCAACCACCTCACTTTTTGAAGTTTTGACGCAATTCAGACCTTAACTCCTACTAGCAAATCCATATTGGCTACACCCACCAAAGCGGAATCTCTGAGCCGGAGAGCAATTGCACTTCAAACCATGTAGGTTCGTTCACCATCGATAGCCAAACGCAGGCAAAGGTGCACGCGTGCAGGACAGACAGAGGTCAAAGTGGCAGCTCTATACCACAGCTTCTGGATCCGATGTGGTCAGCAAGGAGATCCGCGAGGTCTTGCAGGGCAGGCCGCCGAGGCTGGAGCTAGGGAACCTCATGCAGCGCATCGAGGACGGCAGGACACTTCGACGCGATACCAAGCACCTGGGCAAAGGGCTACACGAGGCTCGGCTCACCCATGAGACGAACGAGTACCGCCTGTACTACGCCGTCAACCCCCAGGGAGAGCATCTCCTCCTCGGTCTCAAGTTCCACATGAAGGGAGGCTCTGGAGCTCAAGACCGAGCCGTGGAAGTCGCTCGAGATCGGCTAGCCGAGTGGCAGAGCAGGATATAAGGTGAACCCGATATGAGGAGGTCATGATGGATCAGCACATCGCCGATCTGCTGGGCATCGATCTGGACGACCCTGCCGTGCGCCGGGAGAGTGCTGCCATTGAGCGTGACATGCAGCTGATCGAAGCTCTTGTTGCGACGCGTAAGCAGCTCGGCCTCTCTCAGGCGGATGTGGCGAGCCGCATGGGGCGCACCCAGCCGTCCGTTTCCGACTTCGAGCGCGTCGGGGGAGATCCACACCTTTCCACGATTCGCCGGTACGCCCTTGCCATCGGAGCCGAAGTACGCCACACGGTCTGTGTGACCACCACCAAGGAACCCGCGACCCAGGCACCCTCCTCACTCATAGTTCGTATGAAGGGCACTGGAGAAGGAACACAGACGACAGCGGCACAAAGCAGCACAGCAGGCGTCATGGCCGTCAATCTTATTCGAAGGAGCGCATAGTGCAGGCGTTCCTTCTCCTATGCGACTCCGCTCAATCCGACCCGGCCACCGGAAAAATTCATATGCTTGGCGCAGGATGGTCGGTAACCGGCCCCGTTGTTCCGGCTATGACGATTGCTGTCTTCCTACGGCTGTCCTGGGACGAAGCAGGCTCGCCGCGCGAATTCAACCTTTACCTGGTCGATGAGGACGGCGAATCAGTTACGACATCGTCCCCGGAAGGGGGCAGGCCGATCCAGTTCGGCGGAAGTGTCGGATTGGACAAGACGGCACAGGTGGAAGTCGATGAAATCCTACAGAAGACGGACCTGCAGACCAGCTTCACAGTGAGTGTGCCGCCTCCCCCTTTGAGTCCAGGCCGACATTACAAATGGATCTTCACCGTGAACAACGAAGAGCTGTCCAGCATTCCTTTCAGCGTACGACCTCTTCCAGAGGACTGACATCGCCTCCCTCGTAGACCCCGACTTTGGCTCCACCACGCCCCCGCCCTATCGAAGCCGGAAACGTCCAGGACCTACTGGCCCAGATGAACGACGCGTACGGCCAAGGGAGCAAAGGTCCCAGCCAGGAAGGGCCGAAGCGACGGCACCACGCCTTCCCCGGGAACGCTGGCGCTGACGTGGAAGCGGCCCCTCATCCAGGGCCGATAAGTTTCTGGAATCCAGTCCTCGGGGTCGCAAATCCGACACGAGATCCGGAGTTCTTCCTCGGTGGGAGTCTTGCCGCTGTGCTCCGAACGGCTGACCTTGCTGTAGTGCCGGCCCGCTTCGGCCGCCAAGGCACGGCCGGTGAGGTTGGCGCCCGTACGAATCTCGCGAAGACGCCGCCCGAGAGCTTCGGCGGCCTGCCTGGCGGGGCTGAGTGAGCCCCGCCCGGAAGTTCGTCGGGGGTCAGTAGTTGAGGTAGAGATCGCAGGCGCGGTCGAGGGCTTCTTGGGCGGTGCCGACGGGTAGCCCGGTCGGCACGCCCCTGCGACCCTGGTGAATTTCCAGGCGCACGACATGGCCGGAAGCCGCCTCACACTCGGACTCCTGCACGGCCGTCAACGTACCGTCTAAAACGCATTGACCGGTAGCATGCAAACGTCTAAATTAATGCTCAACAGGGAATTCCCACGATATGACATGAAAAAGCTACCTTCATCATCTCGAACGATGGTGAACAAGCCGAGGAGACCGCGTGCAAGAACGCTTCGGAAGCAGGTCGGCGATCGTCGCACTGACCGCTCTGACCCTGGCCGTGTTCATCTACGTGACCACCGAGTCGCTGCCCATCGGCCTGCTCTCCCTGATCGCCCAGGATCTCGGCACCAGCCCGTCAGCGGTCGGGCTCCTGGTCACCGGATACGGCCTGATCATCGTGCTGGTGTCCCTGCCGCTCACGCGACTGACTCGCCGGCTGCCCCGGCGGCGACTGCTGTGCGTTTTGTTGGGCATCTTCGTCGTGGCGACCTGCCTGTCGGCCATGGCGGGGAACTACTGGCTGCTCATGGGCGCCCGGATGGTGACAGCGTTGAGCCAGGCGTTGTTCTGGGCCATCGTGACGCCCGCCGCCGCCGGCCTCTTCCGGGCCGAGGTGCGCGGCCGGGCCCTATCCATCCTGTACGCCGGCGCCTCCAGCGCCGCGCTGACCGGCATCCCGGCCGGCACGTGGCTCGGCCAGCAGACCAACTGGCGGGTGGCGTTCCTCGCGCTCAGCGGCCTGGCCCTGCTCGTCCTCGCCACGATCGCGGCCGTCCTGCCCGACACGCCCGCCGGGCAGGGCGCGGCGGACCGGGGCAGCGCGCCCGACCGCGGCCGGTACCTGTCGATCGTGGCCACCACGGCGGTCGCGGTCACCGGCGCGTTCACGGCGTTCACCTACATCAGCCCGTTCCTGAGCGACGTCAGTGGCTTCACCGAGTCATCGATCGGCCCGCTTCTGCTGGTACGCGGGATCGCGGGCCTGACCGGAGTGTTCATAGTGGGCTACCTCGTCGACCGCCATGGCTGGAGCACCATGACGGGGCTCATAGGCCTGCAGACGTTGGCGCTCGCCGGGCAGTACGCGTTCGGCGCCTCCCCGGTCGGGGCCGTCATCGCGATATCCCTGTCCGGCTTCACTCTCGCGGGCCTGACCGCCGTACTGGGATCGCGGGTGCTCGTGTACGCGCCGGGCGAGTCGGTCATGGCGAGCGCCGCTACCTCCATGGCGTTCAATGTGGGCATCACCGCGGGCGCGTTCCTCGGCAGCGTGCTCCTGCCCGGTCCGGGCGTGCGCAGCACGGCACTGGCCGGGGCGCTGCTCAGCCTGGCGGCGTTCGCCATCGTTCTGGCCGAGCCGTTCCTGTCCAGCCGACGGAAGGGCCCGGCCATGGCCGCCGCCCCCCTGCCCGAGGGCACCCGAGTCACGTGATCCGATACTCAACCCACCAAGCCGTGCAACCTCCTTTTCTGTCTTGAGTGGTAGCATCAAGGGCATGATGCTCGACGTGGGACACCTTCCCCTGGTCGGCGGGCACCCCGCGCTCGATCTGGTCAACACGCTCGAACGAGGGGTACCGCTCGACGGCGGGCCGCCCCACGACTATCTGTCCGACGCCCCCGCATTGCTGCGCTGGGCGGCCAGGGCAGGCCTGATCAGCGACGCGGAGCGCGATCGGGCCGATCAGGCGTGGCACGACGATCCCGCGTCGGCGCAGGCGGGGCTGGCCACCGTACGCGACATCCGGGAAGGGCTGCATCTCGTGGTGCTCGCGACGATCCGGCCTGCCGACGGCGGGCCGGCGGACGACGCGGGCGAGGGGGATCCGATCGCGGCCGGGGCCGCGCTGATCGTGCTGCACGAGCGATGGGCCGGGGCGGCTGCCAGAGCCGCGCTGGTGCTCGACAGAGGCGACCCGCCGCAGGTGCGGCTCACCTACGGCACGATACCCGCCATGCTGATACCCGACCGGGTCGCCGAGGCCGCACTCGACGTCCTGCGGACGGCCGACCTGCCCCGGGTACGCCGCTGCCCCATCCGCGAGGGCGGCTGCGGATGGCTGTTCCTCGACCAGAGCCGCAACGGCTCACGCCGCTGGTGCCGCATGGCCGACTGCGGCAACACGGCCAAGGCCCGGCGGCTCACCGAGCGTCGCCGCGCCGCCCGGGGCGGCCCCCCGTAGGACTCGTACGCGATCAACGGTCGACGCCGCACCCAGACCGCGAGCAACACGCCGTTCGCGCCCGGCTGGAATGTTATCGGCGGCTTGGTGCGACCCTGCCCACCGATGGCGTCCCCGCCCTCGCCCCGCCGGGAAAAACCTCGGCTCAGCCCTGCTTGGCGATGTTCTGCCGGTGATAGTCGAGGTGATCCTGGCTGATCTCGTGGTTCTGGACGACTCGGAGACGGCCGAGCGAGGCACCGGACACCGTGTCCGTCGTCGTGAGATCCGCCTGGATGGTGATCATCCCTCGGTCCAGCAGGACGTGGTGGTTGGGGCAGAGGCAGAGCAGGTTGCCGGGCTCGTCGGGGCCGTTGTGCGGCTTTCCGAGCGGGCGGATATGAGCGCCTTCGGCGTAGAAGCCCCGGTGGAGGGCGAGTCGGTCGCCGCAGATCTGGCAGTGGAAGTCGTGCGCACCCTTGATCTGCTCGGAGAGCAGGGAGTCGCGGATGATGCGCTCCACGATCATCTCGCGACGACTGGCCGGAGAGGACACCGCGTCGAGTCCGACCCGCGCGAGAAGCCTGTTGTGGTCCACGCCGTGGAAGTACGCGCCAAGCAGCCTCACGACGATCTGGGCACGAACGTCCTCCCGATCGGTGACGATCTCGTACGCCCATGGCAGCAGGCCGCTGTCCGGCTCTTGTTCTTTCATCCACTGCTGCGCGTGCCGGCCACTGGCAGGCGGTATGTCGGCGCGGCCGGGCAGTTCCCAGAGACCGTGGTGGTAAAGCCACAACACGGGGAACTCAGGGTTGGGCCGGTCCTCTTCAAGACCGAACTCCTCGATGAGCCGCCCGAGTTCGCGGTAGGTGCTCTCCCACCGCCTCAGGCGTGGCTTGCCCTGGGCCGCGCGGCCGATCGCCCAGAGCAGGGTCAATGGCTGATGTCGTTTCCTCGCACCAGATGTGGGAGAAACAGCGGGCTTGAGCGAGTCGACCTTCTGTAAGAGGTCTTCGACGGAGGACACCTCGGCGGCCTGCCCCGGTTTCGTCACTTCAAAGCCCAGTCCACCGAGCACCCGAGCAACGGTTGCGTTCCCCCCGGAGAACTCGCCGGGACGCAGGGGCCTGCCGCTGACTCCTCGGTACGCGACTCCGGCGATCGCCTTGGAGTCGTACCGCTTGCCGTCATACACGAGGAAGTAATCGAGGGCGGGCCGGTAGCCGTACTCCTTGAGAAAGGCGTCGCGGCCCAGCTTGTCGCATTCGTCGATGGCGGCGAGCACCATCTCCCGCCGAAGGTCGGAAAGCGCCACCCCACAAGCCTATGCGGGCGCCGCCGGAACCGCTGCCTATTTCAGGCGAAAGCGGACTTAAGGTCAGCCGCAGCGTCGACCGAAATCCTCCGCATCGACAGCGGTGACTTCCTGAAATCGACTGCACACCATGGGCGACAGAGTTCAGTCTTTACTCGTGACGGCTGAAGCGAAGAGCATGGATCACGGCGAGTGGACACGTGCCAGACGTACGGGACCGGTACGCATCTCCAGCAAGAACCAGGTGACCCTGTCTGCGGCGGTCCTACGCACGCTCGGCCTTCATCCGGGAGACCTGGTGGACATCGCCGAAGAAGGTGGTCAGATCGTCATCCGGCGACACCGCAGCCGCCTCGATGGGGTGACCGGTGTCATCCCGGGCTTCACCGAGGCCGTGGACGTCGAGGCGAGCCGCGAGAGCTGGAGGTGACGGGTGCCGACCGTGGTTCTCGACGTCAACGTCGTCACCGAGCCGCCACAGCTGGTTGTCCCAGCCACGCGCGCCGAGCCGCACAGCGTGATCGGCCAGGTCGGGGTGCTGGTCGCGCAGCAGATCCCGCACCAGCTCCGCGGTGATCTCGATCTCGGTATGCGTCATGCGGGGCAACGGTAGCCGGACCCCGTTCGCAGGGTCAGGTCACTTCTGAGCTGCATGGAGGGCGGGAAGAGCCGGTCAGAGGAATTCGAAGCTGTGTCTGCCCACATGCTCGGCCGGCAGGCAGCACGCGTCCTCGCTGATCGGCTCGGTGGTCAGACAGTTCGGAAGCACCTTGAGCTCCCCGTGGATGTCCTCGGTGTCCCAGGTCGCCCACCAGTCCGTGACCGACGACCCCTGCGCCAGGGTGACGTGCCGACCGCGATGTCCCGCCTCCAGAGAGCACCGCATGTAGGGCTCCACGATGAGTCCTGGGCACGGGAGGCTGGAGAGGAACTCCCCCTGGACCCGGGTCAACTCCACGATGGCCGTACAGAACGGCAAGGGCACCATGCGCTAACAGTAGGCACAGCTCGGCGGGGGTGTCCTCCCTTTGGGGCGATGACGCCGACGGCGTTGCCAAGACGGCCTTCGCGTTGGTCATCGCCCGGACGGCGGCTGACTGTCGGTGCTCTCTGGTTGGGTGAGCGGCACCGATATGAGAAAGGCGACGATCATGAAAACTGATGAAGGTTTCTGGGACCTGGTGGAGGCGGCCTGGGCACCGCTGGGAGTGGAGGTCAATCAGGCACGACGGGAGTTGACACATCGGACGCCCGCCCCCGACGAGGACTTTTACGGCAAGCCGCCGTTTGTCGTGGTCGAAGCCGCCCTGAAGGAGTTTCTGAGCAACCTCGGCTCCCTCAGCGAGGGGTTGTCGTCGGACGAGCTGACGGATCTCGATCGGGTGGTCGAGGCGAAGCTCCACGACATCGACCGCGCGGACATCCAGGCGGTCACCGACGGTTCCGACGACGGTTTCCTCTACGCGCGTGGCTTCATCGTCGCGATGGGCCGCGACTTCTACACCGCGGTGGCCGAGGATCCGAAGAAGGCGGTGCTGGATGCCGAGTGCGAGAGGATGTGTTACTTCTTCGCCCATCTGCACCACGAGCGCTACGGGACCTTCCCTGACACCGGATCGGGAATCTCCCGCGAGTCGTGCTCGAACCCGGCCGGCTGGCCTCGCTGACCGGGCTCTGCTCACCCCCATTACGCGACGGGAACCGGCGGATCCCAGGTGATCGGTAGCTGGGCGATGCCACCACCGAGCTTCCGTTCGCTCATCCCCCCGGAGACCGGGATGTCACTGACCGGGATCGCCAGGCGCATGGTGGGCAGCCGGGGCAGAAGCCTGGCGAGTACCTCGTTGATCTCCAGCCGAGCCAGGGGGGCACCGAGGCAGTAGGTGATTCCGTGGCTGAACACCAGGTGGGGGTTGGGCGATCGGGTGACGTCGAACCGTTCCGGGTCCTCGAACACCCGGTCGTCGAACGCGGTCGAGCCGTGGTCGCACAGCACGAGGTCGCCGGCGCGGATCGTGACCCCGCCGATCTCGATGTCCTCGCTGGCGTAGCGGGGCAGTGCGGATTCGGCGAATTTGCTCATCCGCACGGCCTCCCCCACCGCGCCGGGCAGCAGTTCCGGGTCATCGAGCACCAGCTTGTGCTGGTCCGGGTTCATGGCGAACAGCGCGATCGCCGCGCTGATGCTGTGCGGAGTCACCTGGTACGACATGGTGACAAAAGCCAGCAACGCACCGACGAAGTCGTTGGGGAGTCCGGATTGGCACAGCGCCGAGGCCAGATCGTCGCCCGGTTGCGCGCGTTTGCGCCTGGCAACCTCGCTCAGGTATCTGAACAGCTCCTGCGCCTGGCCCAGTCCCGCCCCCACCCTGCTGACCCGGTCGAGCACCACCTGGTATTCCGCTGGATCCGCTATGCCGAGCAGATCGCACAGGATCTGATAGGAGAACGGCAGCGAGAACTCGGTGTGGATGTCTATCGGCGGCTGCTTGGCGAGTACGGCGTCGAGATACTCGTCGACCACGGCGCCGACGCGCGGCCGCATGCCGGCTATGCGCTTGGCCGAGAAATACGGGGTGAGATTCGACCGGAGGGCCTGATGCGCACGATGCGCCTCAGCCGGATCCTGGTTCGACACGACCAGGTCCAGCATCGGGCTGTCCAGGTACCGTGCTCTGTTCGGCGGGTCCGGGTGGGTGGTCCCGAGTCGGTCGTCGAGCAGGAGTTGCTTGAGTTCGGCGAGCCGGGTCACCAGCCACGCTTCATCGCCGACCGGGGTACGAACCCGGACGATGGGGCCGCTGTCTCGCAGTTGGCGGATCAACGGGTTCAACTGGCCTAGACATCCGGGTTCGCCCAGTGTCGGCAGTTCGCTATGGACCATCCAAGCCCCCCGAGGTTTGGTTTGAGCGCCACGCTATCGCTAGATGATCTCCTCTTTATGGCTAGGGGTTTTCTCAGATGCATCGGCAATTTTCAGGTCGCACACCATCCCGACATCCTGTTAATCCTGTTTCATCCCGTTAGTCCTTTTCGCGGCTCGTCAGGCGGTCTCGGAGTCGCGACAGGCGTACAGGTCGGCCAGGAGCTTGCCGCATCTCTTCCGCCTCGTCTTCAAGGGGCCGAGACGCCGTCGCCCCCAAATCTGACGCTTGGTCCACTTCGGCGACCGCCCTGGCCTCCTCGGCGCAGGCAGCAGCGGCTCCAGCCGCGCCCACTGCACACCGGTCAGGTCAAACCGCCTCGTCACCGCCAAGGTGGCCACAAGGTCTCCGGTGTTCAGGTTCTTCTTGGTCGATCACCGCAGCAGGAGATCCCGGCGACGCCTCGGCCGTCAACTCCATTGAGTGTGGCCGTATCGTGAGCGGCGAACCGCGTCGAGACTCTGCTGACAGACTCGTTCCCATGAGAATCACGCTGGTCCAGGGGGACATCACCGTGCAGCACGTCGACGCCGTCGTCAACGCCGCCAACTCCTCGCTGCTGGGAGGTGGCGGGGTCGACGGGGCCATTCACCGGCGTGGCGGCCCCGTGATCCTCGCCGCCTGCCGCGAGTTGCGCGCCTCGCACTACGGCGAGGGACTGCCGACCGGTCAGGCCGTGGCCACCGTCGCGGGTGAGCTGCCGGCCCGCTGGGTCATCCACACCGTCGGCCCCGTCTTCTCCGCCACCGAGAACCGCTCGCACCTGCTCGCCTCCTGCTACCGCGAGTCCCTCCGGGTCGCCGACGAACTGGGTGCCACCAGCGTCGCCTTCCCCGCGATATCCACCGGTGTCTACCGCTGGCCCGTCGACGACGCCGCCCGCATCGCGATCGGCACCGTACGTGCCGCGCCGACCCGGGTGACCGACCTGCGGCTCGTCCTGTTCACTGCCGACGCCTACGACGTCTTCGAAAGGACACTTGAGACCGAGGGGGCATGAGCGTCGAACGATCTGGCTCGACCGATCGACCCGCATGCCGTACACCTCGACCGTCTCGCGCCAATCGGCTCAGGCGGAGGTGTCCCGGTGGCGATACCGTACGAGAACGAAGACGCAGGCCAGCCCGATGACCAGTTCCAACGCGGTCGCGAGCACCAGCCCGCTCGCCGGTATCCCGTCCAGGGTGATGCCCAGCAGGCGGGACAGGCCGTAGGAGAGGTACATCACGGCACCGGCGAGTGTGGCGGTGAAGGCCAGCCGCGCGACGAACGCGCCGAGCGCGATCAGTGCGCCGGTCGCGAGCAGCGCGCCACCCCCGGCCCTGATCTCGCTGAGCAGGCCGGCGTCGCTCCCGAGCTCGATGCCGTTGGTGCCGTGGAAGGCCGCGGGCGCGAACAGCACGGCCGCGCCTATCCCGATCATCACCGCGCCGGACACGAGCAGGACGAGTCTCAGCGGTCTCGCGTGCCGCATCCTCGTCGCGTCCTGCGGGGGGTACGGCGGGCTCGTCATCTCCACGTCCCGGAGGCGGCGGCCGTACGGCAGAAGTCGGTGAAGTCGTGGGGTTCGCGGCCGAGTGCCTCGCGCACACCGTGGGCCACCGAGGCGTTGCGCCCGTCGAACACCTCCTTGCACAGGTCCGTGAGCAGGTCCGCGTAGTCGAGCCCGGCACTCTGCGCCACGGCGGCGTGAAACACCTCCGGTGAGACGGCGACGTACTCGACCGGCCGGTCAGCGGCCTTCGCGATCTCGGCCGCGGCCTCGTGGAAGGTGAGCGCGCGCGGCCCGGTGAGCTCGTAGAGCCGGCCGGAGTGGCGGTCGTCGGTGAGGGCGGCGACCGCGACGTCGGCGATGTCGTCGACGTCGACGAACGGCTCCGCGACCTCGCCGGCCGGCAGCGCGATCACGCCGTCGAGCACCGAGTCCCGCAGGTGGCCCTCGCTGAAGTTCTGCGAGAACCAGCTCGTGCGGATGAGCGTGTGGCTCAGACCGGACTCACCGACGATCCGTTCGCAGCGCTGCGCGTTGGCCTCGCCCCGGCCGGAAAGCAGTACCAGCCGCCGGACGCCCTCGTCGACCGCGCAGGCGGTCAGCTTCTCGATCGCGGCCGGTGCGCCGGGGTCGGCGAGGTCGGGGAAGTAGGAGATGTAGACGGATTCGGCGCCGCGCAGTGCCTGGCGCCAGGTGTCGGGCCGCTCCCAGTCGAAGGGGGGGTCGAGGTGGCGCGAGCCGCCCCTGACCGGGTGGCCGCGCTCGGCGAGCCGTTGCACGATTCGCCGGCCGGTCTTGCCGGTCGAGCCGATGACGAGGGTCACGGGGATGACGGGGGTGCCACGCATGGTCCAGATGCTCCCTTGGTTGTCGGTGAGTCCAGTTTTGTGCGGCACCCGTGGACCAACAATAGAAAAAGGTCCGCTCTCCTTTGCTGTTCGTCCAGGTTTTTGGACGGTCAATCAGGCATGATGAGATCTGTGCCAAATGTCCCCCGCCCGTTCCCCGCTCCCTCCGACCTGCTGGGCGAGAGCCTGCACCTGCTCCGGCTCACCGGCACCCTGTACTGCCGCGCCGAGCTCACCGCGCCGTGGGGGATCGAGGTGCCGGCGCTCGACGGGTTGATGGCGCTGCTGGTCGTCACCTCGGGCCACTGCCTGCTGGAGGTCGACGGAGCCGAGCCGCGCCTGCTCCGGCAGGGCAGCCTCACCCTGATCCCGCACGGCATCCCGCACCGGTTGCGCAGCGACCCGGGAGCCGACGTCGAACCGCTCTTCGACATACCGGTCGAGCAGGTCAGCGAGCGCTACGAGATCATGCGCCACGGTGGCGGCGGGGACCTCACGCACACCACCTACGGCGTCGTGCACTTCGACCATGTGGCCGCCCAGCGTCTCGTCGCGCAGCTTCCCGAGGTGCTGCACATCGACGCCTGGGACGAGGACACCGCCAACTGGCTCAGCAGCACGCTCCGGCTCATCTCCCGTGAGGCTCTCGCCCTGCGGCCTGGCGGGGAGACCGTCATCACCCGGCTCGCCGACATCCTCGTCGTCCAGGCGATCCGCTCCTGGCTCGACTCGGCGCCCGAGGCGAACCGGGGCTGGCTGGCCGCCCTGCGCGACGAGCAGGTGGGACAGGCGCTCGCGTTGCTCCACCGCGCGCCCGAACGGCAGTGGAGCGTCGCCTCGCTCGCGCGGGAGGTCGGAATGTCGCGTTCGGCCTTCTCGGCGCGGTTCACCGAGCTGGTCGGTGAGTCCGCCATGCGCTATCTCGCCCACTGGCGCATGCAGCTGGCCCGCATGCACCTTCGGCGCACGTCGGAGCCGCTCTCGGTGGTCGCCCGCCGCTTCGGTTACCAGTCCGAGGCGGCGTTCTGCCGGGCGTTCAAACGGGCCTTCGGTGTGCCGCCGGGCAACGTCCGCCAGGCGTCGGACGAGGTGATCCCGACGGCGCGAGGGTGGGACGGTGCTCCGGCGCGTTGAGCCGCGTGGGTGGCAAGGGCGGGAATTCCACGTCGGGAGCTCTGAAGCGGGAGCTCTGAGCCGGGAGTTCTAAGCTGTCCGATCGTGCGCTTCCTCCCGCTCCGTGCCGGTTCTCCGCGACCTCTCCGACACGTGACCCTGTTGTCCGCCGTGTGTCTTGCCGTCCTGCCCGCCGGAGCCGCGCAGGCCGCATCCCCCGAGTCCACGCCGGCCAAGCCGTCGAAGCAGGCCGCCACGTCCGGCTCTTCGTCTCCAGGGCGGACTGTCGCGCCCAAGACCTCGTTGCTGAAGTCCGGCAGGTTGGCGACCACCTCGTGCCCGGAGCCGCCGCTCGTCGACAGGGGCATCCCGCAGCCGGGCGAGTATCTCACCCTGGTCACGAGATGTCTGAGAACCTCGTGGGCCGCTCACTTCGCCCGCGCCGGGCTGCGGTTCCGCACGCCCACGGTCCGCATCTACTCCGAGCCCGAGCGGCGCGTCTGCGGAATAGTGTGGCCCACCGGCGCGGACGCCTTCTACTGCACGGAGCGGGCCACGCTCGTGTTCCCGCTCACCGGCCTGTGGATCGAGGACAGGATCGACCTGTACCCCTTCAAGGTGGCGGCGCACGAGTACGGCCACCACCTGCAGAGCCTCACCGGCATCAGGACGCATTTCGAAAGGCGCGTCCGCGCCGAACGCACCCGCCATTTCGAGCTCCGCCGCCGCTACGAACTCCAGGCCGACTGCCTGTCGGGGGTGTTCCTGGGCAGCGTACGAGCCTCCCTGCCCCGTACCGAGCAGGACTGGAAGGCACTGTCGGAGACGATCCGCGCCAACGGCGACGAGGGCGAGTACCGCACCCACGGCAGCGGCGCCAACCGGGTCCGCTGGTTCGAACGCGGCTACCGGGCTGTCTCCCCCGGCGCCTGCGACACCTGGACCGCCACACCGTCCCGGGTGTCCTGACCCGCGAACCCCGGCCGACGCGGCGCGGGGAGGGCTTCGGCTCCAGCCGGCCGCCCGTGTCGCCGGGAACCTCAGGGGTTCGGGCCGGCGCGGTGCCTGCCCACGGGGGCGACCCGGCGATCGGCGTACCTGTCCATGGGAGCGACCGGCCGATCGGCGTACCCGTCCCCGGGAGCGATCGGACGGTCGGCGTACCCGTCCCCGGGAGCGATCGGACGGTCGGCGTACCCGTCCCCGGGAGCGGAGCCGTTGCGGCCCAGGCGCTCCAGCAGCGGCGACACCAGTCGCACCGCCGGCGGTGTGAACGTGAGAAGCACCGCCGTCACCACGGCCGCGGCGAGGAGCACACCGGCGAGCACGTCGTGCGGGTAGTGGACCCCCACCATCACCCGGAGCAGCGCCGCCGCCACGGCCAGCGGCAGGGTCACCGCGGCGAGGCGGGGACGGAGCAGGGCCAGTCCGACCGCGAGTCCGGCGGCGAGGGTGGCGTGGTTGCTCGGAAACGACCAGTCCCCCACGCCGGGGCACTCCGCGATCGCCGCCGCGGCTCCCGGCACCACCCGGCAGGGGCGTTCCTCGACCACCATCAGCTTCACCGTCTCGCTGATCGCGTAGGCGGTGACGGTGCCCACACCGATCATGACGGTTCCCGCGACACCGCGCGCGTCGCCCCGGCGCAGGGCGGTCCACCACACCCAGACGAGGATCAGGCCGAGGATGACGAGGGTGCCCTCGCTGGCTATCTCCATCGCCGTACTCGCCCAGGTGGGCGCGTTCGCCATCGCCTCGGTCACCGATCGGTAGCCGGAGGCCGAGGCGCCTTCCACGACCTTCGCCGGACCGGTTCCTTCCGTTCCCTCCGGCGAAAGCCAGGCGACGGCCCCGGCTCCCAGGCCCAGTGACGCGGTCGAGCCGAGCAGCCGGTTGCGGAGATTGTTCCCACCGTCAGTCTTCATAGCGGATGATCATAAGAAGGAACGTGGCATAACGTCTAAATGAACAGTATTTGACTTCACGATGAAGGCCGGTCGTCATTCGCGGCCAGGTGTCGGGAGCCACTCCCCGGCTCTCGGCGCGTTCCGCGATCGGCCGCCGTACACCATCGGCCCGACCCGACCTCGCCACAGCCTCACATCGTCCCGTCCCGTCCCGTCCTCGCCCCGCCCCGACCTCGCCTCCGCCTCACGTCGTCCCGCCCTCGTCCCGCCCTGACCTCGCCTCCGCCTCACGTCGTCCCGCCACGGCCTCGCCTCCGCCGGCGGGTCGAACCCTGCCGAGACGCGGTAGCCGCTGCCGTCCGCCGGGTGACGGATCCGCGCTCCGCCGTACGACGGACGCGGTCGGCCCGTACCCCGCACGAAAATGGAGGGGTGGACGGCCTGGGTAGCATGCTGTGCATGTCTGGCACGACGACCGGTCTCGCGAGGATCAGGCTGGTCATCGCGGACGACCAGGCCATGATCCGCACCGGGCTGCGGTTCGTCGTGGAGGCCGCGACGGACATCGAGGTCGTCGGGGAGGCGGGCGACGGGCTGGAAGCCCTCTCCGTGACCCGGCGGCTACGACCGGACGTGCTGCTGATGGACATCGCGATGCCCCGAATGGACGGCCTGAGCGCCGCCCGGCGACTGCTCGCGGACCCGCATCCGCCCCGGATCGTCATGCTGACCACCTTCGACACCGACGAGAACCTGCATGCCTCGCTCCGCGCCGGAGTGAACGGCTTCCTGCTCAAGTCCTCGCCCCCCGAGCAGCTCATCGAGGCGATACGGGTGGCGGCGGCCGGCGAGGCGCTCATCGACCCGGCGGCCGCCATGCGGGTCATCGCCTCGTTCGCCGCGCACCACGAGCCGGTCGCACCGCCGGAGCTGGCCACGCTCACCCCGCGCGAACTGGAGGTGCTGCGCCTGCTCTCCCGAGGACTGTCCAACCCTGAGATCGCACGGGAGTGCCAGGTCGGTGACGCGACCATCAGAACCCACGTCGCCCGGGTGCTGCACAAGCTCGGCCTGCGCGACCGGATCCAGGCCGTCGTGTTCGCCTACGAGGCCGGGGTCGTGCGGCCGGGACAGCAGGACCGCCCGTGCTGAGGAGACTGCTCGGCGACTGGCGGCCTACCTGGCTGGATCTCCTGCTCTCCCTCGCCGTGGTGATCACCGGCCTCGCCGAGTCCTTCGGCCGTCAGGGCTCCCAGCCCGGCCAGATCAGCGACCCGGTGCCGCTGGCGGTGGGGGCGGTCGTCACCGGGACGCTACTGCTGCTCCGGCGCAGGTTCCCCACGACCCTGCTCATCGCGCTCATCTCGATCGGCCTCACCATACGGACGGTGGCGGGTGACGGCTACTACGCCGCCTGGCACTTCTACTCGACGCTCATCCTCGTCCACACCGTGGCGAGCGCCGCGGAGCTGCGCAGCCGCCGCGGGCTCGCGGGACTGGCGTGCGTACTGGTGGCGTACGCGAGCCTGCAGACGTTCCAGCGCAACGACATCGCCGAATTCATGATCAGCGCCGTCTTCATCGGGGTGGCGTACGGGAGCGGCATCCTGTTGCGCCGCCAGATCGACCGGACGTTGCGGCTGGCGGAACGCGCCGTTCGCCTTGAGGTGGAACGGGAGGAGCGGGCCCGGCAGGCGGTGGCGGAGGAGCGGACCCGGATCGCGAGGGAGCTGCACGACGTCGTCTCGCACAACGTGAGCGTGATGACCCTGCACACGGGCGGGGTGCGGATGCGACTCGGCGAGGAGCACCGGCGGGAGCGTGACATGCTGCTCGGGGTCGAGAAGGCGGGTCGCGAGGCGATCGAGGAGCTCCAGCTCATGCTGGGAGTGCTCCGCGGGAGCGGCGATCCGAACCCCGGCGCCTCCCAGCCGAGCCTGGAGCGGCTGGACGAGCTGGTCGCGCAGGTCAGGGAGGCCGGGGTGGACGTACGCCTCCGGATCACCGGCGAGCCGCGTCCCCTGCCGCCGGGACTCGCACTCTCCGCCTACCGGGTGATCCAGGAGGCTCTGACGAACGTGCTGAAGCACTCCCCCGCCGCCGCTGCCGAGGTCGTCGTCGCCCACGGGCCGACCGGGCTGGATCTGGAGATCACCGACGACGGCACGGGCGACGGCACTTTCCCGGCCGACGTGCCCGACTCGGACGCACAGCGCTCGAACGCACAGCGCTCGGACGGACAGCGCTCGGACGGACGGTACTCCGGTGGGCACGGTCTGATCGGGATGCGTGAGCGGACCGCGATGCACGGCGGCGAGTTGTCCGCGGGCCCCCTGCCCGGTGGCGGTTACCGGGTGGTCGCCCGGTTTCCGCTGGACGCCTCGGTGGCGACCGGCTGAGCCGTTTCCTGCCCGGCCCACTCCGCGTCGCTCATCCGCAGCATCCGCAGCCCGATCGCGCCGGAACCGGCCAGGTAGAGCAGGCCGCCCACGGCCGTGCCGATCGGGAAGACCGGGGCACCGAAGATACCCACGATGATCGCGAAAGGGGCCCACCACGGCCCGTGACCGGCGTAGGCCAGGACCAGGCCGAGCAGGAACAGGCCGAGCAGCCCGAGAAATCCCGGGATCTGGAACCCGAAGGTGGCGCCGGGGTCGGAGAACGCCTGTTCGGCGAGCTTCGCGCCCTCGGCGGGCGGCAGGGCGCGTTCGAGCCGGGAGTAGAAGAAGTCCCCGAGCATCAGCCCGGAGAAGTTCACCACGCCGAGGAGCGCGAGACCACCGGCGAGATGGCCGAAGACGACTCCCCTGTGCCGGATGAGGTGGATCATCCCGATGATTCCCGGGATCAGCAGCACCCAACTCCAGTGCAGCAGCGAGGCGCTGACCGAGACCTGTTCCGGATACCTGCCGTAGACGCCGGTGGTGTCACCGCCCTGCCGCAGGGCCGGGTCGGCGACGACGCCCGCGATGTAGATGAGCGGCGCGACGATGAGGCACACCCCTGCGGCCCATCTGCGGAAGCCGAGTGGATTGGAGAGCGACGGCATGAGATCTTCCCTTGCGTTCCGGCCCGCACCTGGACCGGCGGGGCGAGGACGGGAACGCTAGGCAACGACACGGCGTGCGTCGTCCTCCTCATGGTCTATCGCCACTCCGCCGTCCGGCGGACCGCCGTAATCGGTTTGACTCTCCAGTGACTGGAGGGTTGATGCTGCTGTGGTGAACGACCGCGACCAACTGCTCACCATCGGACAGCTCGCCGACTGCACGGGCCTGTCGGTGCGTACGATCCGCTTCTGGTCCGACATCGACGTCATCCCGCCGACGCGCCGGTCGGCGGGCGGTTTTCGTCTGTACGACATGGAGGCGGTGGCCCGGCTTGACCTGGTGCGAACGCTGCGCGAACTGGGGCTGGACCTCGACACCGTTCAGAAGGTCCTGACCAGGCAGTGCACGGTGGCCGACGTCGCGCGGGCGCACATGCGGGCGGTGGACACCCAGATCCGCTCCCTGCGGTTGCGCCGGGCGGTGCTGCGGTCGATCACCCAACAGGAGCGCACGACCGAGGAGATGGTACTCATGCACAGGTTGATCCGCCTGTCCGCTCAGGAGCGGCAGCGAATGATCGACGACTTCGTCGACCGTACGTTCGACGGCATCGACCCACAGGCGCCGGGGGCTCACATCGCGGCCTCGATGCGCCAGGTTCCCGCGGAGCTGCCGGACGATCCCACCCCGGAGCAGGTCGAGGCGTGGCTGGAGCTCGCCGAACTCCTGGGCGACGCCGGCTTCCAGGAGCGCGCACGACAGATGGCGGTGGCCGGTGCCACAGCATCCGGCGACGAGGTGCCGCAGCCGTACGACCCCGCCCTCGTCTTTGAGCACGCGGGGAGAGCGGTGGCCGCCGGCATCGGCCCCGAGTCTGCCGAGGGCAGGGCGATCCTGGATCTGATCGTGGATCCGGGGCTGCCCGCCGCGGACCGCGCCCGGTTGGCCGACCAGGTGGAGACGTTCACCGACCGCCGGGTGGAGCGGTACTGGCAGCTCGTGGGTGTGCTGAACGGCAGGCCGCCGTTTCCGCCCAGGGTTCCCGACTTCGAATGGTTCATCGCCGCGTTGCGCGCGTCCTGATCCGCGGCCGCCCTCGGAGACAGGCTCCGAGGGCGGCCGGCACCGTCCGGAGGTGAGGGTCCCCGGCTTCCGACCCCGGGCCGGTTCGCCGTCGTGGTCGTCAGTACGGCTTCGCGGTGGACCGCCACGAGAGGAAGAACCTCGTCTTCGTCGTTGACGACGTTCACCGCTCTCCCATAACATCGTCTCTACTAGAGACGATGTTCGGCGCATCCCGTGGACGTGGGGCTTCGCCTCGGGCGAGGCGGCGAGTGGTAGTAATGAGACCCGTAAAGGAGGCCGGACAGACAAGTTGGTGCGCCATGACCGAGCACTTCCTCGGCGTTCTCGGCATCGGCGAGGCGCTGGGGGTGAGCCGACACGCGGTGCACAAATGGCGCTCCCGCTATCCGAGCGGTTCGAGCCACCCCTTTCCGGAGCCCGACGTCGAGGTCGACGGGGCTCCCGGCTGGCGGGCCGACCGGCTGGAGGAGATCACGCGGTGGCGTGACGGCCTGCCGGGCCGCGGCGCGGGCGGAGGCCGCCCCTCAGCGGCACGCCAGGAGTATCTGAGGGCGGCGACGGCACGCGGCCTGGATCGGGACGAGGCGATGCGCGCGCTCGTCACGTTCACCGAAGAGTTCCCCGAGATGACCGAGCCGGAGATCTGTGCCTGGCTCATCGAGAAATGGCGCCGGTAGCACTTTCCGGCGACACACCCCAAACGAGACGAGAGGCGATGACGCATGCCCGAAATCGGCGGGAACACCGCACCGGGATTCGAAGGGGTACGCGAGGCGTTCGCGGCCAACCTGGCCGGTGGACAGGAGGTGGGCGCCGCGGTCGGCGTCTACCTGCACGGCAGGAAGGTCGTGGACCTGTGGGGCGGGATCGCCGATCCCAAGACCGGCCGCCCCTGGGAGCGCGACACCGTGCAGGTCGTGTTCTCCACCACCAAGGGCGTCACCGCCGCCTGCGCGCACCTGCTCGCCCAGCGGGGCGAACTGGACCTCGACGCACCCGTCGCCGCGTACTGGCCGGAGTTCGCGGCGAACGGCAAGGAGCGCGTCCCGGTCCGCTGGCTGCTCACCCACCAGGCGGGACTGCCCGTGATCGACCACCCGATCACCCCGGCCGAGGCGATCGCCTGGGACCCGATGGTGACCGCCCTGGCCGCCCAGCGCCCCTCCTGGGAGCCGGGCACCGCGCACGGCTACCACGCGCACACCTACGGCTGGCTGGTCGGGGAGGTCGTCCGACGGGTGACCGGCCGCAGCCTCGGCACGTTCCTCGCCGAGGAGATCGCCGCACCGCTCGGCCTGGACCTGTGGATCGGGCTGCCGGGAACCGAGTCGCACCGGGTCAGCCGGATCGTCGCCGACCCGATCGATCTGGACGCGTTCACCCGGATCGACCTGGACGCCCTTCCCGGGCCCGCACGCGAGGTGATGGCTGCGTACGCGGACCCCACGTCGCTGACCAGGCGGGCGATGTCCGTCATCACGCCGCTGCCGGACCACGACGACCCCGCCGAGCAGGCCGCCGAGATGCCCTCGACCAACGGCATCTGCACGGCCCGCTCGCTCGCCCGTTTCTACGCCGCGCTCATCGGCGAGGTCGACGGACATCGTGTCCTCACGCCCGACACCCTGGCCGCGGCGACCGCGGAACAGGTCGCCGGCATCGACCGGGTCCTGCGAGTGCCCGTCCGGATCGGCACCGGTTTCGGCCTGCCGACGCCGGACGCCTTCTGGTACAGCCCGACCGCCTTCGGGTTTCCCGGCTACGGGGGATCGCTCGGCTTCGCCGACCCGGCGAACGGCCTCGCCTTCGGTTACGTGATGAACCGTCTCCAGGAAGGCGTACCGGACCACAGAGCCGCCACCCTCCTCGGCGCGGTCCACGACGCACTCGAACTCCGGGCCCGGTAGGCCCCGCTCACCGTCCCGCGACGGCCCTCCGGCGGTGACCCGCAGGCGCCGAATCGGTTTCCCGGTCACGAAGCGGCTCGTCATGCCGTTCGGAGACCTCGCCCCGAAACCCCCGGGGCCGATGAACAACAGCTCCCTTCGTACGGTTTCGGGAGTCGATACCGGTTCGCTCGGTGATCGCGGATCATCGCTAGATTGATCTCCGGTCAACCTCACCTCCCGACAGACCTGACACCAGGTCGTGCACCGGCATCAGCCGAAGGAAGGAAGATCCGCCATGCCCACCGTGACAGTGCAGATTCCCACCGCGGACGGCCATGCCGACGCCGTGGCCGCCTTCCCCGACGACGGCGAACGGCATCCGGGCGTGCTGATGTACACGGACATCTTCGGCGTGCGGCCCGTGCTGAGAGAGATGGCCCGCGAACTGGCCGACCACGGGTACTACGTGCTCGTCCCCAACCTCTACTACCGGCACGGCCCGGCACCGGTGGTCGAACTTCCGGAGCACATCAGCAAGGAGATCCGGCCCGCGCTCTTCGCCCAGCTGCTGCCTCTCGCCCAGGCGCACACCACCGAATGTGTCCTGCGCGACGCCGACGCCTACCTCGAGTTCCTCACCACCCGGCCGGAGGTCGGTGCCGGACCGGTCGCCGTGGTCGGCTACTGCATGGGCGCCGTCCTGGCGATGCGCACCGCGGCGGCCCACCCCGGCCAGGTCGCCGCCTTCGCCGGATTCCACCCCAGCCCGCTGGTGACCGACGCGCCCGACAGCCCGCACCTCCTCGTCCCCGAACTCACCGCCCAGGTCCACCTCGGCCTCGCGGAAACCGACATGTCGCCCGAGGCCATCGGCGAGCTCAACCAGGCCATGGATGCCGCGGGACTCACCTACACCACCGAGGTCTACCCCGGTGCCCTCCACGGCTTCACCATGTCCGACACCGATGTCTTCGACCCCGCCGCGCTGCGGCGCCACTGGGACCGCCTGCTCCCCCTCCTCGGCCGCACCCTGGCCGGCGGCTGAGACTCCGGCTCGGAGACCGCGCCTGACATACGCCCGGAGTCCCCGGCTCGCCCGCCGGCGGCCGGGACCCGGTGATCGCGGTCACCGGGATTCCCTCAGGGAACGAGGATGATCTTGCCGCGGGTACGGCCGGACTCGGCGTCGCGGTGCACCGCGGCCAGGTCGGCGAGCGGGCGCGTCTCGGAGATGTCGAGACGGACGACGCCCGCGTCGACGAGCTTGACCAGGGCTGCGAGGTCGCCCGTGTCGTTGCGGGCCACGAAGTGCGTCGCGGTCACCGGGGAGTCCGCGGGGAGCCTGAGCGGAACGGTGACGGACACGACGAGACCGCCCGGCCGGACCAGCGGCACCAGTGGCCTCGCGCCGGCCGCGACGATGTGCAGGACCACATCCACCGGTTCGTCCAGCGCTTCGGCGACGGGCGTGGCCGTGTAGTCGACGATCCGGTCCGCGCCGAGGCGGCGGACCGTCTCCGCGCTGCGAGGACCGGCCGTGGCGATGACGTACGCCCCGGCGTGCTTGGCGAGCTGGACGGCGAACCCTCCGACGCCGCCGCCCGCGCCGTTGACGAGCACCCGCTGCCCGGAGGTGACGGCCGCGTGCTCGAACACCGCCTGCCACGCGGTGAGACCCGCGATGGGGAGGGCGGCGGCGTGCGCGAGAGGGACACCGGTCGGCGGCGTGACCAGGGTGTCCGCGGCGGCGGTGACGTACTCGGCCGCGGCGCCTCCGCCGTCGACCCTGCCGACGACCCGGTCGCCGACGGCGAGGGTACGCACGCCGTCGCCGACCTCGGCGACCGTACCGGCGACGTCCCCGCCGAGCGTGTACGGCAGGTCGAGCGAGAAGACCGAGCGCAGGAGCCCCCGGCGCAGGCCGATGTCGGACGGGTTGAAGGAGGTCGCGGCGACGTCGATCAACACCTCCCCCGGGCCGGGCACCGGCCTGGGGACGTCGTCGCGGCGGATGACGGAGGCGTCACCGTACTCATGGATTCGGATGGCTTTCACACAGTCGAAGCTATGGGCAGCCGACGAGACGAACCATGTTCGGTGATCCCTTATTCATAATCGATCGTCTTCGCGGGGATATCCTCGCCGGATGGACGTGCTCAGCGACGTGATCGCGGTCATGCGGACCGGACAGCCGCGCTCGGCCCGGGTGGCCTGGCACGCCCCGTGGGCGCAGCGGTTCGCCCCCATCCCCGGGGCCATCGGCCTGCAGGTGATCCTTCAGGGACCGTGCTGGCTCATCGGGCCGGACGGCGACGCCGTGCAGCTGGTCGCCGGGGATGTGGTGTTCCGGCCCCACGGGCGCGGGCACACGCTGGCCGACAGCCCGTCGACCTCGCCGGTCGCGCCCGCCTGCGACCCGGGCGATCCCCGCCTCCTCCAGCGCTACGTCACCGACACCGTCGGCGCCCCCGACAGCACCTCCGGCAGCGCCCCAGGCGCCCCCGGCGGCACCGGCGCTCCGGCCGCCGTGACGCTCTGCGGCGGGTATCACCTCGACCCGGCCCGCACCCACCCGCTGCTGAACGATCTTCCCGAGCTCATCCACCTTCCCGCGCACCTCGGACGACACCCCGAACTGCGCTCCACCGTCGACCTGCTCGCGGGCGAGGTGGCAGGCCCCCGCCTCGGTACGGACGCCATCGTGCCCGCGTTGCTCGACACGCTGCTGCTGCACATCCTGCGGGCCTGGCTCGACCGGCGGCCGGTGCCGGGGACCACCGGCTGGGCGGCGGCGCTCAACGACCCGGCCACCACCGCCGCGCTGCAGGCCATGCACAGCGACCCGGCCCGGCCGTGGACCGTCGCGACGCTCGCCGCCGAGGCGGGGCTGTCCCGGGCGCCGTTCGCCCGCCGCTTCACCGCCCTGGTCGGCCGGCCGCCGCTGACCTACCTGACCTGGTGGCGGATGACCGTCGCCGCGCGGCTCCTGCGCGAATCCGACGCCCCGCTGCACTCCGTCGCGACCAGGGTCGGCTACACCTCGGAGTTCGCCTTCGCCAACGCGTTCAAACGCCAGTGCGGCACCGCCCCCGGCAGATACCGCCGCAGCGGGTAGAACAACGTCATGGTGCCCCGAGACCACGAACTCCTGCAAGCCGCCCGACGCGTCGCCGCCGCGATGGGCTTCACCCCCGACGAGGTCATGCGACGTGTCGTGGAGCTGGGGCGCGGCGAGCGCCTCGGCTGCTCCAGCGGCGAACTCCTGCTGCTCGCCCTCGCCCAGCTCGCGCCCGAGCGGCCGATCTCCCAGAAAGCCGGAGGGCGTGCCTCGACGGTCGAGACCGTCGAGGCACCGCGCCTCGGCGTCGCCGCCGGCGGGTCCGCCCCGACGTGGGAGGGAGACATCCGCTGATCTCCGCGCGCGACCTCCCCTGAGGCCGACGGCGCAGCGGAGATCATCCCTGGACACCGGGCGCCTCCCCCGGCCCGATCGCCTGAGACGGTTGTGATCGCCCTCCTCGGAAATACTGGGGCGATGTTCGAAGGCTTCGAGGAAACATCGGTCCAGGTCGAGGAAGCGTCCGTTCTCACCCGGTACGGCGGGGAGGGGCCGCCGGTGCTGTTGCTGCACGGTCACCCCCGGACCTCGGCGACCTGGCATCGTGTCGCGCCGCTCCTCGTCGAGCGCGGTTTCACGGTCGTCTGCCCCGACCTGCGGGGATACGGTCGCTCGCGCGGTCCGGCCCCCGCACCGGACCACTCCGGGCACTCCAAGCGCGCCGTCGCGAACGACATGGTGGCGGTGATGCGTTCTCTGGGACATGACCGGTTCGCCCTCGCCGGACACGACCGAGGGGGTGCCGTCGCGTTCCGCCTCGCCCTGGATCACCAGGACGCGGTGTCCCGGGTGGCGCTCCTGGACTGCCTGCCCATCAGCGAGCACCTGTCCCGCATCACCGTGGAGTTCGCGACGCAGTGGTGGCACTGGTTCTTCTTCGCGCAGCCGGGCACCCCGGAACGCGTCATCAACGCCGACCCCGACAGCTGGTACCACGGCGATCCGGAGAGCATGGGCAGGGAGAACCACGACGAGTTCCGTGCGGCCACCCGGAATCCCGACGTGGTGCGGGCCATGCTGGAGGACTACCGGGCCGGTCTCACCGTCGACCTGCGCGACGAGGAGGCCGACCGGGCCGCCGGTGTGCGGCTGCGCTGCCCCGCTCTGGCCCTGTGGTCGCTGCGCGACGACCTCGAAGACCTGTACGGCGATCCGCTGGAGATCTGGCGGGGCTGGGCCGACGACGTACGCGGCCATGGCATCGACTCCGGCCACCACATGGCGGAAGAGGCCCCGGACGCTCTCGCCGCCGCCCTCGGTGACTTCTTCCACGGCTGACCTCGAAGGACCGGTTTCCTTCGTGACCGGCCGGTGCGGGGTCCAGAGGTCATCGCCGTCAGGGCCCGGAGGACGTCAGGGCCTGCGGGGTTCGCCCTGCTCTCGACACGGAGGCACGAATCCTCGCTTTGATGGAACCGAAAATCTGTAGTGGCCGAGGTAGACATTTGCGTTGGGTGAGGCTAGAGTTCCTGACATCGCAAGGAACGGTTCCACGAGGGCAGAGCAGGACGTAGGCATCACGACGAACTGCCCGGACGAGCGTGGACATCGAAGGACGACGAAGAAAGACGGGCAGAAGGTCGGACGTGCCAGGACCGAGCGGTAGAAGGGTCCCGGCCGTGGACACGCTGCCACCGCGGTAACGAGTACCACCGTCGGACGTGCCAGGACCGAGCAGTTGAAGGGTCCCGGCCGTGGACACGCAGCCGCCGCAGCGAAGGAGTACCAGCGTCGGACGTGCTGGGACCAGCGGTAGACGAAGGGTTCCGGCCGTGGACGCGCGGCTGCGACACGTGATGCATGAGCTCGAAGAGGACAGATAACGAAAGGAGTGTTGAACGCCATCAGGATCGCCCGTCGCCGGTTGATGTTCGCCGCACGGGTACCGCAGTCCCACAGATTGGAAGGTGGTCTACGGTCACGCATACGCGATCCCCGCATCCCCGCCCCCTGCGGGCGGCCAATGCGGAAGAAACAGGTTGGCCTCAGGGCCGATAGATGGTGTTGAACCTCGTGGGTCCCGGCGCATCATGGCGCCGGGACCCCTGTTGGCGTTACAGGAAGGTTGTATGGATCGAACACCGATGACGTCGGCCGTACGCGCGGAGCCCAGACTTCGCGACACCGCCGATAAGGCTGAAACGGCCGGTAAGGCCGACACCGCGGACAGGGCCGACGAGCTCCCCGCCACACCGGGCGAGGTCTCCGCTCGCCGGTTCGACGACGAGGACTATCCCGCCTACAGCATGGGCCGGGCCGCCGAGATGCTCGGCGTCACCCCGGCGTTCCTGCGCAGCCTGGGCACCGCCAGGCTGATCGAGCCGCAGCGCTCCGAGGGCGGCCATCGCCGCTACTCCCGCTACCAGCTCCGTCTGGCCGGCCGCGCCCGCGAACTGGTCGACCAGGGCACCGCCCTGGAGGCCGCCTGCCGCATCATCATCCTGGAAGACCAGCTCGCCGAGGCCCTGCGCATCAACGCCGAACTCCGGCAGGCCCGTGACCGGCAACAGCCCGACAGCGCGGACCGCCGCTCGGCGTGAGGCCGGCGATCCGCGGCACGAAAAGACGAGCCAGACGAGTCAAGGGGCGACTCCCGGTCGCCCCGCCTCCGGCTGGAGATCGATCTGGTAGAGGATGAAACCCCTGTTCACCGCGACCTTGTCGTAGAGCCGCCGGGCCTCGGTGTCGGTCTCCTTGGTCGACCAGTAGACCCGGCTGCAGTCGCGGGCGCTCGCCCACTCGGTCACCGCCTCGATCAGCGCCCGCCCCGCCCCCTCGTCCCTGGCCTGCGGCGCGGTGAACAGGTCCTGGAGATGGCACACGTCCAGCGCCGTGGTGCTCGAGTGGATGAGGAAGTGCGCGACGCCGACCAGCTCGCCGTCGAGCTTCGCGCCGAGGGCGTGCATACGAACACCCTCCCGGAACTCGTCCCAGGCCCGGTCGTACAGCTGGGGCGGGAGGGTGCGCCCGTAGAAGTCGTTGTGACCGCGGAAGAGGGTTTCCCAGCGGGGACGGTCCGCGGGGGTGAGCTTGCCGATCCTGAGCATGTGATGTCCTTCAGGCGAGGGTCGGGAGTTCAAACTCCGTATCCCCCGTGAGGACCGTCCCGAACGTTGAACGGGTGTCGCTTCCCGACAACCGGTGGGAACCGTCCCCACCGTTGACCAGGTATGCCTTCCCGGCAGCACGCGGGAACCCTCCCTAACGTTGACCGGCTGTCGCTTCCCGACAGCGCGTGGAAACCGTCCCCGCCATTGACGCAGGTGTCGCTGCCCGACAACCGGTCACCGCTTCTCACTGCCTGCCCGACAATCTGCCACCGCCTTCCTCCTTGCTCGGCCCCGTCCTTACCGAGCCCCCCACCGCCTTCCTCCCCCGCCTGGCGGCGTGGTATCAATTAAATGACCGGATACAGATATGTGGTCAAACTTTCAGGAAATGACGGGGGCCATGAAACCGGAGACCAGAAGGGTGGGGCGACCTCCGCAGGACGCCTCCCAGCGGCTCGCGCGGGCGCACCGCATCCTGGACGCCACCGCCGACCTCGTCCTGCGCTGGGGGTACGACAAGACCACCGTCGAGGACATCGCCAAGCGGGCCGGGGTCGCCAAGGGCACGATCTACCTGCACTGGAAGACGCGCGAGGAGCTGTTCGTCGCACTGCTGCGCCGTGAGCGGGTCGAGATGGTCACCGAGGTGCGACGGCATGTCGCAGACGGCCCGGCCACGCTTCGCGACCTGCTCAGGCTGCTCGTCCTGGAACTCCTCGGCAGGCCCCTGATGCGCGCGAGCATCCTGGGCGACTCGGAGGTGCTGGGCAGACTCACCCGCCAGAAGTGGGACGGCACGGCCGAGGCGGAACTGGGCGGCGGTTTTCAGACCTACCTCGGCACGCTGCTGAAACACGGCGCGCTACGGAGCGACCTGTCGCCCGCCGAACACGTGACCACGTTCGTCTCCGTCCTGTACGGGTTCCTGACCGTCTCGCCGATGATGCCCGCCGGGTACCGGCCGTCCGACGAGCGGCTGGCGGAGCTGGTCGCCGATGCCGGCGGCAACGCGATGGAGGCCACCGTCCCCGCCACCGTCACCCTCTCCCCCACCGCCACCGATCCCGCCGCCGCCGTCACCCAGGCGGTGACGCGAGCCACCCTGGAGTACGTCGACGCCGCCCTGGAGGTCGCGCGGCGGAAACTTCGCGTCTCCCTCGGCTTCGAGGAGACCGACCAGTTCGAGGAGCACGAGGAAAACAAGGAGAACGCGCGGTGAAGACCCCCCCCTTGACAGCGAAACGGCCGATCTCGCGCTGGCGGGCGGCAAGGGAGCCTCGCTGGCCCGGATGGCCCGCGCGGGACTCCCGGTTCCCGACGGCTTCCACGTCACCACGGACGCCTACCGCGACTTCGTCTCCCGCGACGGGCTGAACGACCAGATCATGGAGGCCGTCTCGGGCATGCCCCCCGAACAGGCGTCGCGGCGGATCGCGGCGCTGTTCGCCGAGCGGGAGATCCCGGCGGAGACCGCCGCCGAGATCCACGCGGCCCACGCGAGGCTCGGCGCGGACGTGCCGGTCGCCGTACGCTCGTCGGCCACCGCGGAGGACCTGCCCGACATGTCGTTCGCCGGGCAGCAGGACACCTACCTCAACGTCCGGGGCGACGGCCTGCTGGACGCGGTCCGACGCTGCTGGGCCTCGCTGTGGACGGCGCGCGCCATCGCCTACCGGGCCTCGAACGGCGTACCCCAGGACGACGTGGCGCTGGCGGTGGTGGTCCAGGAACTGGTGGCCGCCGACGCGGCGGGCATCCTGTTCACCGCGAACCCGGTCACCGGCGCGCGGGACCAGGTCGTGATCAACGCCTCGTGGGGACTGGGCGAGGCCGTCGTCGGGGGGCAGGTGACCCCCGACACCGTCGTCGTCTCCAAGGAGCGCGGCGAGATCGTCGAGGAGCGCGTCGGCGACAAGACCGTGATGACGGTCCGCACCCCCGGCGGCACCCGCGAGGAGGCCGTACCCGAGAACCTGCGCCACCGGCCCGTGCTCGCCCACGCCGAGGTCACCCGGCTCGCGCGGCTCGCGACGCGGATCGAGGAGTTGTACGGGACGCCCATGGACGTGGAGTGGGTGAGGCGCGAGGAAACGTTCCTCGTCGTGCAGGCCCGCCCGATCACCCGGCTCAGGCAGCCCGTCGAGGAGTGGAACGACAGCCTGACCGGCGACTACCTGTGGACCGGCGCCAACCTCGGCGAGGCCATCCCCGACGTGATGACGCCGTGCACCTGGTCACTCGTCCAGATCTTCATCGGGGAGGCGATGTCGACGTCGAAGGTGCCCGGCTTCGACGTGGTCGGCAACATCGGCGGACGCTTCTACATGAACCTGAGCGTCGCGTTCTCGGTGGCGCACGCCCTGGGCATGCGGAGAAGGCTCGGCGCGATCGAGCAGGTCTTCGGCAGGCTCCCGCGCGACCTGGACGTACCGTTGCTGCCCGCCTCGCGCCTGCGGATCATCAGAAGCGTGCTGCCGCTCGCCTTCACCCTGCGCAGGCGGGTCGCGGTCAACACCAGGAGGATGCCCGGTTTCCTCGCCACGGCGCGACGGCGCTGCGAGGCGCTGCGCGAGCGGATCGCCGCCGCCGCGACGACCGGCGAGCTGGCCGGGCTGTGGGAGAGGGAGCTGCTTCCGTACTTCGTCGAGGCCTGCCAGATCCTGGAGGCCTCCGGGCGGCAGGGCGGCGCCGCCCTGGTCATGACCCGCGACAGACTGCGCGCGCTGGTGGGTGAGATCGACGCCGAGGCCATGCTCACCGGCGCCAACGCCGACGGGGAGCTCGCCAGTCTCGGGACGATCGTCGGCCTGGAGAGGCTGGCCGCGCGGGAGATCGACAGGGAGACCTTCGCCCGCCTCTACGGGCACCGGGGCGCGCACGAGTTCGAGGTCTCCATCCCCCGGCCCGGCGAGGACCCGCGGTGGATCGACGCGCAGCTCGCGGCCATCTCCGAGAGCGACGGGCACGCCGGTACGCTGCTCGACCACCAGCGGGAGGCGCGTGAGGCGGCCTGGAGGCGTTTCGGGGAGCGCCACCCCCGCGAGGTCGCGAAAACGCGCCTGCGGGTGGCGCGGTGGAACGCGATCGTCCGTGACCGGGAATCGGCCCGCTCGGAGGTGATCCGCGCCTTCTGGGCGTTGCGTGCCTTCGTCCTGCGTGCCGGTGAGCTCACCTGCCACGGCGACGACCTGTTCTTCCTGTCGATCCAGGAGATCCTCGCCGTCCTGCGCGGCGACGACACCCCGACCGCGAAGGTGGCGGTCCGGCGGGCGACGTACGAACGGTACGCGGCCCTGCCCGCCTACCCCACGCTGATCATCGGCCGTTTCGATCCGGAACGCTGGGCCGCCGATCCCGGCCGGCGCGGCGACATCTTCGACGCCAGGGGCGGTGACACCCCGGTGAGCGACACCGTGACCGGCTTCCCCGGGGCGCCGGGCGTCGTCGAGGGCGTGGCCCGCGTCATCGCCGGTCCCGAAGACGGCGGCAGGCTCGCGCCCGGCGAGATCCTCGTGACGACGCTGACCAACATCGGCTGGACCCCGATGTTCCCCCGCGCCGCCGCCGTGGTAACCGACATGGGTGCTCCGCTGTCACACGCCTCGATCGTCGCCCGCGAGCTCGGCATCCCGGCCGTGGTCGGCACCGGCAATGCGACCATGCGTCTGCGCGACGGCGATCGGATCAGGGTCGACGGCGAGCGCGGCACGGTCGAACTCCTGGAGCGGTGATCCCCGGAACCCCGAACACGCCCGCCTCCTCGGCACCGTCCGGCCTGGCGACCCCCGGCGCCCTGAGCTGACGACCTCGGCGCCGCCCGGCCTGACGACCTCGGCATCACGGCTTGACCACCCCGCGCCCTGGCCTGACGACCTCGGCGCCGCCCGGCTCCACCATCCCAGCGCCGCCCGGCCTGATCACTTCGGGGTCGCCTCCGGTGTGGAATCCGGCCGCCAGGGCCCGCCGTGGTCGAGCAGTCGTTCCAGCCTCTCCGCGTACGGCCGCCAGTCCAGCCCCCTGTCCGCGGCCCAGGTGTCGTCGTGGCACGTTCGCAGATGGCGCGGATCGGCGTCGCCGAGCACGGTCACCACGTCACCTCCGACACCCTGGGCGCGCATGCGTGTGACCATCTCCAGCGCACCCCACAGGTTCGTTCCGGTGGCGGGGCCGACCGGGGATCCGATGTCCCTGCGGACGCGGCGGGCCGCGGCCACACTCGCGGCGTCCGGTACGGGAACGACCAGGTCGACGAGGTCGGGGACGAACCCCGGCTCCAGGCGTGGCCGGCCGATCCCCTCGATCCGGGAGGGCATGCCCGTGCCGTAGTCGGCGGCGCCGCTCGCCCAGCCGGGGAAGTAGGCGGAGTTCTCAGGATCGACCACGGCCAGCCGTCCCGGCAGGTCATGGGTGCGCAGGTGGCGGCCGACGGCCGCGGAGGTGGCGCCGGTGCCCGCGCCGACCACGACCCAGCGCGGGCACTCCTCCAACTGCCCGAACAGCTCCTCGGCCAGGCTCCCTCCGCGCCAGTCGACGTCCGCCGCCGAGGTGTAGTGGTCCAGGTAGTGGCCGCCCACCCGCTCGGCCAGCTTCGCGGCCTCCGCGTAGATCGCGAGGGGCGGATCGACGTGCAGGCATCTCCCGCCCAGCCTTTCGACCCCCTCCCCGGACGACCTCTTCGGCATGACGGCGACATACGGCAGGCCGAGCAGCCGGGCGAAGTACGCCTGCGCGACGGCCATCGCGCCACCGGTGGCCTCCACCACGGTGGTGCCCTCCGTGACCAGGCCCGCGGTGATCGCCCGAGCGAAGAGCGCCCGCGCCAGCCGGTGCTTGAGGTTGCCCGTCGGCTGCGCGGACTCGTCCTTCAGCCACAGCCGCACCTCCCATCCGACGGGCAGCGGGAACCGGCGCAGCGGTGTGGGAAGGGTCCGTTCCCTCTCGCCGTCCAGCTTCGCGATCGCCTCCACCGCCCACGTGCCACCACCCATGACGGCAATCTAGTGCGATTCACCGGTCTGACAGTGACCGAAAAATCCGCGGGGAACGGCCGAATGCGCGGCGCTCGGGCGGGGCGAGGGTGAAGGACCCGGTGAACCAGGCGGCGAGCAGCGCGCGGTCGATCAGCGTCAGGTCGGTGCCCGCCGCGTACTCCCTGGCAGGAGCCGTGAACGTCGCGGAGGTGACGAGCACACCGCGATGACCGGGGTAGGCGTGAAGCGCGCCGAGGAGGTCACGGATCTGGGGTGAACCGACCGAGGTGCCCCAGCGCTTGCACTGGATGACGAAGCGGTCGCCGCCGGGCGCGGTCGCGACGACGTCGACACCGCCGTCACCGCTGCCGCCGACCCTGCGTACCCCGCGAAAGCCCTCTCGCCGCAACAGAGCCTCGACGAGAGCCTCGAACCGGTCACCGGTCATCCGGTCGACGATCTCGAGGCGCGCGTTGACCTCCAGCCATTCCCGCTCCCGGGCCTCGACCACCCGATGACGCAGCAGGAGTGCCCCGGCCAGAGCCACGATCAGCGCGATCGTGCCACCGATCACCAGCGGCCAGTTGGCGATGACGACGTCGACGAGCCACACCCCGACCACGACGAGGGCGATGGCCGCGACCACCCACAGGAACGGGCCGCCGTCGTCCTTGCCCCGGCGTGATCTTCGCCCGCCGGAAGCCCGCCGTCGCGCCGTCCTGGCGGGTGTCCGTCGCCGTGCCATCGTGCACCTCCGGGGGACGAGGTTGGAACGTTGCCGCTGACCCTGCCGACTCTGACAACGGGCACCGACAATTTTCAGGGTGACGTGCCTGAGGCGGCGTGCCGCAGGGGGAACGCGCTTCGGCGTAACCGGCGGACGTGGAATCACGTCGGCCGCGTCGGATGCGCCCCACCCGTGACGATGCCGCGCACCCCTCCGTTCAGGGTCGAGGTCCGGAAGGGCGCGAAGTGTGCCGGGAACCTCACACGTTCCGGGGAGGAGCGGGCGAGTCCTCGGGGAGCGTCCCGCTCGCGCCCCCGACGCCGGCGAGGCGCTCCGCGATGTCGGTGACGAGTGCCGCCTCCCCGTCCTCCGGATGGCGGTGATCCCCGGGAAAGGTACGCAGCTCGAACCCGGAGGCCGCGACGCGGCTCCAGGCGCGCATCTCCCCGTGACTCACGCGCGGGTCTCCCGTCCCCAGGTAGCCGGTGATCGGAACGATGACCGGCGGGGTGGACGCGGGCCGGTAGGCGTGCAGGAGGTCGTGGTCGGCCCGCAACGCGATCATCGCCAGGTCCATCAGCTCAGGAAAGCGCAGGAGCGTCGGGTCCGCGGCGGCGGCCCGCTGGGCGAGCTGACGGTCACCCACGGGGATCCTTCGCGCGTCGTCCGCGCACAGGTGCGGCGCCGCGTGCGCCGACACCAGCAGCGCCACCGGGGAGATCCGGTACTGTCCGGCGAGCCTGACCGCGACCTCGTACGCGACCACGGCGCCCATACCGTGCCCGAACAGGGCGAGCGGCCGATCCGCGAGAGGGAGCAGCGCCCGGCACACCTGGTCGGCGAGAGGTTCCATGCGGTCGATCGGTCGCTCGCCGACGCGATTCTGCCTGCCGGGGTAACACACGGCGGAGAGCTCGATGTCGGTGGGCAACAGGTCCTGCCACCCCTGGTAGGCGGTCGGGGCACCTCCGGCGTGGGGAAAACAGACGAGGCGCAGGCGAGGCTCGGCGAGCGGGCACTGCCTGCGCAACCACAGGCGGGAGCTCGCCGGGAGGGTCTTTTCGAGCATGTCCCACTCGGGGACGCCTGATTCGGGGACACCCGAACGTGGGATACCGAGATCGGGTCCGAGGACATCGGAATCCGACGTCCCGGAACCCGGGACGTCGAGGTCGGGTCCGAGGGCAACGGAACCCGAGGCTCCGGAGCCCGGAACACCGAGGTCGGGAGCGCTGGGATCAGGAGCTCCCGGACGGGGACGACCTGGCCTTCGAGGGCCGGGATCCGGGCCCGCTGGACCGGGGCCGGGAAGGCCCGGGCCGGGACCGGGGATTCCGGGACCCAGGCCTCCGGGATCGGGGATTCCAGGACCGGGACCTCCGGGAGCAGGACTTCCGGGACCGGGACCTCCGGGAGCAGGACTTCCGGGACCCGGGATTCCAGGACCGGGGACGGCCGGGTCGGGAAGGCCGGGGCCGGGAGCGCCCGGCCTCGGGAAACCACGTCTCGCCCTGCCGTCAACCGGTTCGAACCCGTGCATGCTTCCCCTTAGCGGTTATGGACGGCCGCTCGGCGGCTACGGAACTGTTCGGTCAGCACCGCCACGTGCTCGCGCCGGTAGCCCTGCTCCATCGCCCTCAGCACGCGTTCGCGCATCACCGCGAGGTAGGACTGGTCGATCCCCGCCCGCTCCGCGATGCCCGCCAGGTTGTTGAGGACGTCCAGGTGCGAGGTGAGCGGGGCCTGCTCGAAGGTGTAGTCGCGGCGCGCGATGAGGCCGAGTCCGACGCAGATCGTGTTCCGGAAAGCGGGGTCGTAGAGCGGCACGGACTCCGCGAATTCGTGGAGGGGGACGCCGATGCTCTCCGCGATGGCCGAGCATTCGAGGAAACCGCTGAGGAACGCGTAGTGGAAGGCGCTGGAGACGACGTGGTACGCCTTGGCGTAGACGGGGTCGGCGCCCAGGCGCACCTGCTTGCCGGACAGCGCCTCGGTCACGCCCGCCAGTTTCTTGAAGTCCTCGGCCGCCCCGCTGTAGACGGTGAAGCAGTCTTCGGTGCCGATGGCGTCCGGGTAGTTGAGGATCGCGGCCTCCAGATATCTGCCTCCGGCGGCCTCCACCCGCTCGCGCAGGGGGGCGACGTCGTCGGGAACACCTCCGGCGCTCTGGACGACGAGCTTCCCGGAGAGGTCGGCCCCGGCCTCGTCGAGGACCGCGTGGGTGATCTCGTAGTTGAGAAGACACAGCAGCACGATCGGGGAGGTCTCGATCGCCTCGGCCACCGTCGCGTGGAGGTGGACGTCCCTTCCCGCGAGTCTCGCCGAGTGTTCCGGCGTACGGTTCCAGACCGAGACCTCCAGGCCGGAGTCGACGCAGGCCCGTACGATCGCGGAGCCGGTCACGCCGGTCCCGACGACCGTCACATCCGTCATGGCACCACTCCATTGTTCCTAGCGAGGGGACTGCCAGGTTCACCTGGCAGGTGAATCACTTCCCCGTCACCGTTCCCGTGTTTGAAACGGTCAGGGTTTCGCCGTCGCCTACCTCGACCGAGGGAAGCGAGAAGCCGCTCCCTTCGGGGAGCGGAGGGGTCACCCCGGTGAAGGTCATGCCGCCCCACCGACCTTGGCGAGGTCCGCCCACTCGGCGCTGCGCGGTGCCGGATGTAAGGCGAATTACGCCATTAGTTATAAATCGTCGGTCGCGCTAATCCGTCGACCGAGCGAAACATTAGCAGCGTACGCCGGGACAGTCGATGACCTCGAATATTTGGTTCTCACCAGGCAAGGTCAACATTTCCGCGGATATCATCCTTGACGTCCCACTCTTCCGCCATAAAACCATCTTCCAGCAAAAGGCATCAAAAACCCGCCTTCCCGCTGACTTCCTGTTTTACGATCCGTGGGCGTTCCGGCTACGCGAATCTCGGAAAGACCGCCCGGCACCTGAAAGGGACCCGGCTTGGGAACGGTCGTGAGGTGGCCCCTGTGCACCGGGTGGTCTCTTCGGCGTCGTCATCGGAGAACCCCTACCGGCGGCGGGTACGTCAAAGCCCCGGTCACGCAGGCGGACGAGACCGGCGAGCCGGCGGGACCGGCCTGCGCCGGGCTTTCGACGTCGTCACGGGGTCGCGCGTCCCAGTGCGGGGGTGAGCGAGATCGGCCCCGCGGACAGGTGCCGGCCTCGGGGGACGGGGTCGACCAGGATGCCGTCGTGGACCACCACCCGGCCGCCGACCAGGACGGTCCGCGGCCTGCCGGTGAGGGTCATGCCCTCGTACGGCGTGTAGTCCGTCGCCATGTGCAGGTCGCCGGCGCTCACCCGCCATCGGGCGGCCGGATCCCAGATCGCGATGTCGGCGTCCGAGCCCGGCATCAGCGTGCCCTTGCGCGGATACAGGCCGTTGGTCCTGGCCGGATTGGCGGCGGTCAGCTCGACGAACCGGGTGGCGGGCAGCCCGGCCCCGGCGACGTACTCGGAGAAGATCACCGGTAGCCGGGTCTCCACCCCGGGCAGGCCGTTGGGCATGGCCCGCACGTCGGTGCGCCGCGACTCCTTCTGCGCCACGTCGTAGCAGCAGTGGTCGCTGCCGATCGTGGTGATCTCCCCGGTGAACAGGTGGCGTCCCAGCGCGTCGACCGCCTGGCGGGAGCGGAGCGGCGGGCAGCAGACGAACCGCTCGGGGGCGGGGCCGTCATAGTTGCCGTCGTCCAGCACCAGGTGGTGGGCGACCGACTCGGTGAACGCCGGCACGCCGCGCCGCCTGGCCGCCGCCACCAGCTCGACCGCCTCGGCGGTGGACTGGTGCACGAAGTAGACCGGTGCCGACAGCGACTCGGCGATGGCCAGCACCTCGGCCACCGAGGCGGTCTCGGCCAGTTCCGGACGGGTCGCGGCCATGTGCTCGGCGCCGATCCTGCCGCTCGCCGCGCACCGCTCCTGGGTGTCCTCGATGATGTGGTTGGCCTCGCAGTGGATCACCACCATGCCGTCCAGGTCGCGCAGCGTCCTCATGGTCCGCAGGACGGTGTCCTCGCCCGCCATGGTCTCGCCGCGGTAGGTGGTGAACATCTTCACCGTGGGCATGCCGTCCGCGACCAGCGCGCCGAGTTGGTCGGGCACGCTCTCGTCCCACTCCACGACGCAGGCGTGCAGGGCGCTGTCGCACAGGCCCCGATCGGCCTTGGCCCGCTGGGCGTACGCCGCGTCGGCGGGTGCCTGGCCGGGCCGTGGGATGGCGAAGTCCACGATCGTGGTGGTGCCGCCGAACACCGCGGCCGTCGTGCACGCGGTGTAGTCGTCGAGCGAGGTGAAGTCGCCGGAGGTGAAGCCGACGTGGCAGTGCGGGTCCACCCCGCCCGGCATGACCAGCCGCCCGGTCGCGTCGACCTCGGCCGCACCGCCCGGCGCGGGTGTGCCCGGCTCGGCCAGGGCGACGACGACGCCGCCCGCCACGAACACGTCGGCGGGGGCGGACCAGCCCGCCTCGACCACCGTGCCGCCCCGCACGACCAGCTCGGCGTCTCTCATCCGGTCGCGCCCTGCGTCCGGCCGGACGCGAGATAGGCGCGCCAGCCGCCGGCCGTACTGATGTCGGTGACCCCCGGCAGGGTCAGCGACTCGTCGCGCATCCGCATGGAGAGCGATCCGCTGCCGTCGGAGAGCTCGATCACGCTCAGCTCCAGCTCCTCGGGCTCGTTCGGCAGCAGGTGCTCGCGCAGGATCCGGTAGCTCACCTCGTACAGCTCGCCGGGGACGACGTGCCCGTCGGAGGTCACCGGGTACAGGCCGGGAAACTCGTCGCGCACCGAGTAGAACCGGTAACGGGGTGCGGTCTCGACGGGTCCGACGAACACCGCGCCGCTCAGCGCGGTGTTCAGGCTGCCGCCCGACATCGCCTGGCCGTTGACGAACATCCGCAGATTCTCCACGGGTCCTCCTTCAGTACTGGGGTTCGGCCGCGCGGCGGGCACGCTCGGCGGCGGGGTCGGGGATCGGGACGGCCGCCAGCAGCGACCGGGTGTAGGGGTGCTCCGGCGCCTCGTACACCTGCTCCCGGGTGCCGATCTCGGCGAGCCGTCCCTGCTCCAGGACCGCTATCCGGTCGCAGAGGTAGTAGACGACCGCCAGATCGTGCGCGATGAACAGGATCGACAGGTTCAGCCGCAGCCGCAGGTCCCGGAGCAGGTTGAGCACCTGGGCCTGGACCGAGACGTCCAGGGAGGAGATCGGCTCGTCGCAGATGAGCAGCCGGGGCTCGACCGCGAGGGCTCTCGCGATGGCGATGCGCTGGCGCTGGCCTCCGGAGAACGACCTGGGGTAGCGGTCCAGGTGCTCGGCGGACATGCTCACCGTCTCCAGCAAAGCCGCCGCGCGCTCCCTGCGCCGGCGCCGGTCCGGTTCGAGGCCGTGCACGGCGAGTGGCTCCTCAAGCAGCTCGGCCACGGTCATCCGGGGGTTCAGCGACGAGTACGGGTCCTGGAACACCATCTGCATCTCGCGGCGCAGGGAGCGCAGTTCCCGGCGTCCGGCCGCCAGCACGTCGCGTCCGCCGAGTTCCACCCGGCCGGAGTCGGGTTGGGTGAGCCGCGCCACGCACCGCGCGGTGGTGGACTTTCCTGAGCCCGACTCCCCCACCAGGCCGAGCACCTCGCCCGGCATCATGTCGAAGGAGACGTCGTCCAGCACCCGCCTGCCCTCGAACGTCTTGACCAGGTTTCGCACCCGCAGCAGGGGCTCGCTCACGACGGGCTCACCGTTCCCTCCTCGGCCGTCTCCACCGCGGAGCCGATGGTGGCCAGCGGCCTGGACAGGTCTCCCCCGATCCTGGGCACGGCTGCGAGCAGCGCCCTGGTGTAGGGGTGCCGGGGCGCCGCGTAGATCTCCTCGACCGGGCCGCTCTCCACCGCCAGGCCGTGGCGCATCACCACCACCCGTTCGGCGAACCCGGCCACGATCCCCAGATCGTGGGTGATCAGCAGCACCGCCATGTCCCGCTCGTCGGCCAGCTCGTGCAGCAACCGCAGCACCTGTGCCTGGACCCGCACGTCGAGTGCGGTGGTCGGCTCGTCGGCGATGAGCAGCGCGGGTTCCGCGATGATCGCGATGGCGATCACCACCCGCTGCCGCATCCCGCCGGAGAACTGGTGAGGGTAGTCGTCGAAGCGCTGCTCGGCGTCGCGCACACCCAGCCGGGAGAGCAGCTCGACACCGCGCCGCCTGGCGACCTTCTTGGACACCCCTCGGATGACCAGCGGCTGCGTGATCTGCCAGCCGATCGTCATCACCGGGTTGAGCGAGGCGAGCGGGTCCTGGAAGACCAGGCCGACCCCCGAACCGCGGATCTGCCGCATCCGGCGCGGCGGCAGCGCCAGCAGGTCGGTGCCGTCCAGCTCGATCCGCCCGGTCAGCGTGGCCTCGGCGTCCAGTCGCAGCACGGCTCGCGCGGTGACCGACTTGCCGGAGCCCGACTCGCCGACCAGCGCGACCTTCTCGCCGCGGGCCAGTTCCAGGTCGACGCCGTGCACGACCTCCACCGGCCCCTCGGGCCCGGGAAAACTCGCCCGCAGATCTCGTACGGCGAGCAGTGGTGTGTCCTTCATCGGCCGGCCCCCTCGCGGATCGTCGGGTCGTTGCGCACCCGCAACCAGTCGCCCAGCAGGTTGAAGGAGATCGCGGTCAGCATGATGGCGAGGCCGGGGAAGGCCACCGCCCACCAGCCGTTGGTGAGGTTGTTGGCCGCCGCGGCGATCATCGCGCCCCATTCGGCGGACGGCACCTGCGCGCCGACGCCGACGAAGGACAGGCCGGAGATGACCAGCATCACCGCGGCGACGTCCAGCGTGGTCTGCACGTACAGGGTGTTCAGCGCGTTGGGCAGGATGTGCCGGAAGACGAGACGGGTTCTGGAGACCCCGAGCATCCTGGCCGCGTCGACGTACTCGGCGTCCTTGACGTCGCGGACCAGCGTGCGCACCAGCCGCGCGTAGCCGGGCCACCAGGTGAGGGAGAGGGCGATCACCGCGGACTGCAGGCCGGAGCCGAGCGCGGCGGCCAGGCCGAGGGCCAGGATGATCGACGGGAGCGAGAGGCCGATGTCGGTGATTCGCATCAGCACCTCGTCGACGACCTTACCGCCGAGGGCCGCGACCGTACCGATCACGGTCCCGATCAGCGCCGCGGCGACGATCACGATCATCGTGGCGGGCAGGGTGACCCGCGCGCCGGACAGCACCCGGCTGAGCACGTCACGGCCGCTGGCGTCGGTGCCGAACCAGTGGTCGCCCGAGGGGGGCAGCAGAGCCTTGGACAGGTCGACCGCGTAGGGGTCGTGCGGCGCGATCAACGGCCCGATGACGGCGAGGACCACCATCACCACGGCCACCGTCACCGCGGCGCGCTCGACGATCGGGACGCGGGGCAGGCTGCGGCGGCGCGTGCCGGCGCGCGCCGTGGCGGCGCTCACGCGTTCACCTCCGCGAGAGCGGGTACGGCCGGCTCGCCCGTGCGGCGCTTCGTCCTGCGCAGCCGTGGGTTGAGCCAGAGCTGGACCAGGTCCACGGCGATGTTCGCCACCACGAAGACCACTCCGATCACGAGAACCGTGCCGATCACGGTGTAGAGGTCGCTCTGCAGGACGGCGGCGACCGCGTGGGCGCCGATGCCCGTCCTGCCGAAGATGGATTCCACCAGGACCGTGGAACCGAGCATCCAGCCGAGTTGCATGCCGAGAATCGTGCTGGCCGGGACCATGGCGTTGCGCAGGCCGTGCCGTACCACCACGCGGAACTCCGAGGCGCCGGTCGCCCTGGCCAGCGTGATGTAGTCGGAGTCCAGCGTGGTGATCATCGAGGAGCGCACCGTGCGGGCCACCACCGCGACGAACGAGGCGGCCAGGGTGAGGGCGGGGAGTATCAGGTGTCGCAGGGCGTCGCCGAAGGCGGCCAGGTTCCCGCCGAGCAGCGCGTCCAGCGAGGTCATCCCGGTGATCCTCGGCACGTCCTGGCCGAAGGCGAGCTGGCCGGTCAGCGGCAGCAGCCTGAGTTCCGCGGCGAAGACGAGCTGAAGCATGAGTCCCAGCCAGAAGACCGGGACCGCCGCGCCCAGCAGGGCGATGAGCCGGGCCGCGATGTCGGCCGACCCGCCTCGGCGGTAGGCGGCGTACACGCCCAGCGGTACCGCCACCACGACGTTGATCGCCATCGCGGCGAGCACGAGTTCCACCGAGGAGGGCAGCATGGCCGAGATGTCGTCGAGCACCGGCCGCTGGGTGAACACCGAGATGCCCAGGTCGCCGTGGAGCAGCCGGTCCAGATACCCCGTGAACTGATGCCACAGCGGCTGGTCGAGGCCGAGCTCGATCCGTACCCGTGCCACCTGTTCGGCGGTCGCGTTACGCCCCGCGGCGGTCCTGGCCGGGTCGCCGGGCAGTACCTGGGTCATCAGAAAGGTGACGACGGCCAGGCCTGCCAGAACGACGACGCTGGTCACGAGTCGCCGTAGCAGGAAACGAGCCATGGGGTACCTTCCCTCAGTGGTGATCTCCGATGATGGGCGGGCTCGGCGCGAAGGTTCCGCGCCGAGCCCGGCGGGTCAGCCGACCTGCACCTGGTAGACGTCCACGGTCTGGTGGTGCGCGGGGTCATAGGCGTAGCCGGTGAGCCCTTCGCGGTGAACCGTCACGTACTGCGGGTTGGACATGTTGACCGAGGGGTGATCGGCCGCGATGGTCTGCTGGGCCTCCTTGTAGAGAGCACAGCGGGCCTCGGTGTCCGTCAGCTTCTGAGCGTCCTCGACCAGCTTGTCGACCTTGGGGTTGTCGTAGCCGCCGCTGTTCTGCCCGTTGTTGATGAACTTCGAGTTGAACTGCAGGTGCAGCACGGAGTCGGGGTCCGGATAGGGCGGGAAGCCGTAGATCATGCCGAGGTCGGGCGTGGTCTCGTTGCTCTTGAGCATCTCGACGTACTGCGGGTAGGTGACCGCCGACAGTTCGACCTTCACCCCGATCTTGGCGAGGTCGGACTGCAGCAGCGTGGCCGCCTGTTCCATCTCGGCGGTGGCCTTGAGGTAGCTCATCGTGAGCGTGACGTTCTTCAGGCCCGCGGCGTCCAGGATGCTCTTGGCCTTCTCCAGGTCGTAGCCCGCCTGCGCGACCGTGGGGTCGGCGCAGGCCATGGTGCCCGCCAGCACTCCGACGGCCTTCTTGCCCGCGCCCTTGAGGATGGCCGACTGGTGCTGGTCGTAGTCGTAGGCGTAGGTGATCGCCTCGCGCAGCGCCTTGTCGGCCGTCGGCGAGTCCTTCATCTTGAAGAAGGTGTAGAGCTGCACGTTGGTGTCGGCCTTGTCCACCACGTAGCCGGCGCTTTCGAGACCGGCCCAGTCGTTGGGGTCGATGTCCATCGCGATGTCCACGTCACCGTTGCTCAGCGCCGTCTTCTGGGTCGCGGCCTGCGGCAGGTAGCGGATCACCACGTCCTTGGCCTGGTTGGTGAAGCCACCCCAGTAGCCGTCGTGCCGGGTGAACTTGGCCTCCTGGTTGGGGGTGTAACCGACCAGCTTGTACGGCCCGGACCCCGCGCCGTTGGCCGCCAGCCACTGGCGGCCGTCGTCGGAGCCGGCGTTGGCCTGCACCAGCTTGGAGTTGAGCAGGTAGACCCGCGACAGCGCGCCCAGGAACGGCGCGTAGGCCTGCTTCAACGTGATCGTCAGATGGGTGTCGTCGACGACCTCGGCGGAGTCGTAGGCGGTCAGCAGCGACGCGACGCCCATCTGGAGTTTGGTGATCCGGTCCATCGTGTACTTCACGTCGGCGGCGGTGAGCTTGGTGCCGTCGTGGAAGGTCACGTCGTCGCGGAGCGTCAGGTCGAGGGTCTTGCCGTCCTTGGAGAACGTCCACTCGGTGGCCACGGCGGGGTCGAGCACGCCGCCCTTGCCGTACTTGACCAGGGTGTCGTAGGCGGGGATGGACACCTCGTCGACGGTCGAGTTGTCGGCCTGGACAGGGTCGAAGGTGGCCGGCGGCTCGTTCTCCGCGATGATCAGTGTCTGCTTGCGGAGGTCGGAGCCACCGGAGGCGCCGGAGCCGCCCGAACCGCTCTGGCCGCAGGCCGCGAGGGCCAGCGCGCCGACGAGCAGTACGGAGGTCAGGCCCAGCTTGCGCTTTCGGCCACGTGCCGCCGGGGTGGCGGGGGGTCGGTGCACTTTCGTCTACCCTTCGCTCTTGAGTCGGGCGGCCCTGGCCGGCGTGGGCCGCCAGCCGTCGCCGTCCACGATCACGCCATAGGACTGCTCCGCGGCCTCGGCGCCGACGTAGCCGTTGAGTACGTCGGCCACCACCGCGGCCGGGTCGCGGTCGAGAGGGTCGCCGTAGCCACCGCCTCCGGCGGTCCGGTTCACGAACCGGTCGCCGGCCTTCATGTCGGCCCTGTACATGCCGACCCGCTTGGCCCGATCGGTGTCGGGCCACAGCACCATCTCGCTGGGCTCGGGCTCCTGGCCGCCGTCCAGCGCCCAGGGCCTGGTCTTGCTCTTCTTCTTCATCGACAGCACCTCACCGTCGGCGAGGTAGCGGACCTGCCTGAGCACGCCGACGCCGCCGCGGAACCTGCCCGCGCCGCCGGAGTCGGGAATCAGCTCCAGCCGCTCGTGGAACACGGTGGACTTGTGCTCCAGCACCTCGACGGGGGTGTTTCTGACGACGCTCTGGGAGGGGTGCTGCTGGGCGTTCGCGCCGTCGCGGTCCTTGCGCGCCCCCCAGCCGATGCCCTCGTTGTTGCTGATCACGAAGTCCGCGCCGGTGCGCGGGTCGCGGCCGAGCGCCATGAAGCCCGGCTCGTCACCACCGGAGGAGGCCGGGATCGAGTCCATCACCTGGGCCAGCGCCTTGTGGATCAGCTCGAACGCGACGATGGCGCTCCACTGGGTGAAGGTCGCGGCCGGGTAGACGGCGTGGAAGAAGTTGCCGGGATCGGCCTTGACCTCCAATGCCCGGTAGTGCCCGGCGTTGGAGGGCTCCCTGGGCGTGGTCAGCTCCTTGAAGATGGCCTTGCCCAGGCTCTCGGTGGAGCCGATCGGCAGGTTGACCGGGCCGGCCACCGCACCGTCGGAGCCGTTGAAGTCGACCTCCATCCGGTCGCCGTCGATGGTGACCTTGACCTCCATCCGGATCAGGTCCTCGGTGATGCCGTCGTCGTCGCAGTAGTCGAAGGCCGTCCAGGTGCCGTTGGGCAGCGCGGCCAATGCCTTGCGGGCGACCCGATCACCGTGCTCGATGACCTGCCTGATGGCCTGGTCGACGGTCTCGCCGCCGAACTTCTCCCAGACCTGCGCCAGCCGGTTCTCGCCGGTGCGCAGGGCGGCGAGCTGGGCGTGGAAGTCGCCGATGGTCAGGTCGGGCAGCCGGGAGTTGAACCGGATGAGCTCGACGATGTCGCGGACCACCTCACCGCGGCTCACGATCTTGGTGCCGGGGAAGATGAGGCCTTCCTGGTGCATGTCGGTGGAGTCCAGGACATAGCCCGGAGACTTGGCACCGAGGTCCATCCAGTGCGCGCGCACCGCGAGGTAGGCCGCGGGGCCCTCGTGCCCGTCACGGAAGACCGGCGCGAAGAGCATCGCGTCGTAGGAGTGCGCGCCGCTCCAGTACGGGTAGTTCAGCAGGTAGACGTCGCCGGGTGCGAAGTTCTCCCGGCCGACGTACTCCACGCCCTTGACGATGGCGTGGTCGTTGGCGCCGAGGAACGAGGTGATCCCCGCGGCCTCGGCGGTCAGGTCCAGGTCGGCGTTGTAGATCGAGATGCCGAAGTCGAGCACCTCGTAGATCACCGGGTTGAAGGCCGCCCGCACCAGGGTGCGGCGCATCTGCTCGCCCACCGAGACCAGGTAGTTGCGGATCACCTCGACGGTCGCGCCGTCCAGACGCTCAGGGCTGTTCACAGGGTTCCTCCGGTACCGGTCACCAGCAGCTGTCCGTAGGTGTCGACGGTGAGCCGCTGATCACCGAAGATCACCGTCGTCGAGGTGCCCTCCTCGACGATCGCCGGGCCGCTCACCTCGTGGCCGGGTGCCAGAGTCGTCCGGTCGTAGACCGGGAACACGGCGGTCTCGCCGGTGGCGACGTCGAAGGCGGGCCGCTCGCCGACCGCCTCGGGCCCGCCGGGTCCGGCGGGTGCCCACTCGCGCAGCGACGGCTTGGCCAGCCGTCCCACCGCCCGCACCCGCAGGGTGAGGATCTGTCCGGTGTCGGCCATCGCGTGGCCGTAGCGCGCCTCGTGCTGGGCGTTGAAACGGGCCAGCACGCTCGCCGCGGTGTCACCGGGCCGCAGGTCGATGCCGAGGCTGTGCTCTTGACCGTGGTAGCGGATGTCCAGCCTGCGGATGAGGGTGCGGTCCTCGGGCTTGATGCCCTGCGCGGACAGCACCTCGTCGCCCTGCGCCTCCAGGTCGGCGAACTCGCTCTCCAGTACGGCCAGGCTCTCGTCGCTGAGGGAGCGCAGCACGGTGGCGGCGAACTCGTACTCCAGGTCGGACATCAGCATGCCGAAGGCGGAGAACGCGGCGGGCACCTGCGGGACGATCGTGGTGGCGATGCCCATCTCCCTGGCGAGCATCGGGCCGAGCAGCGGCCCGGCGCCGCCGATGGCGAGCAGCGCGAACTCGCGCGGATCCAGCGCCCGCTCCACGGTGATCTCGCGCAGCGCGCCGACCATCCGGGCCAGCAGCACCCGGAAGACGCTCGCGGCGGCCTGGTCCACGCTCACCCCGAGGGGAACGGCCAGTTTGGCCTCGACCGCGGCGCGGGCCGCTTCCGCGTCGATGCTCATGTCGCCGCCGAGGAACGCGGCGGGGTCCAGGTAGCCGAGCACCAGCGCGGCGTCGGTGACGGTCGGCTCGGTACCGCCCGCGCCGTAGGCCACCGGCCCCGGTACGGCGCCCGCGCTGTGCGGACCGACCTTGAGCAGTCCCTCGTCGATCCAGGCGATCGAGCCTCCGCCCGCGCCCACGGTACGGATGTCGAAGATCGGGATGAGCAGCGGGAAGCCGTCGATGCCCGCCTCGTGCACCTCGCCCGGCTCGCCGTCCTCGATGACGCAGCAGTCCACGCTGGTGCCGCCGACGTCGAAGGAGATCAGCTTGGGCAGCCGCTGCTCACGGGCCAGGAAGGAGGCGCCCACCACTCCCCCCGCGGGGCCGGACAGCACGGTCATCAGCGGGGCGCGGCGGGCCAGTTCCGCGGTCATCGCGCCGCCGCCCGAGCGCATGATGTGCAGCGGGTGGGTGAGTCCCGCCTCGGTCAGCCTGGCCTCCAGGGTGCCGATGTAGTCGCTCAGCACCGGCCGGATGTAGGCGTCCAGGGTGACGGTGCTGGTCCGCTCGTACTCGCGGTACTCGCGGGTGATGTCGGTGGAGACCGAGATCGACACGTCCGGGTAGAGCTCGCGCAGGATGCGCGCGGCCCGCCGCTCGTGCTCGGGGTTGGCGTAGGAGTGCAGGAAGCAGATGGCGAGCGAGGCCAGTCCCTGCTCCTCGACCAGGATCCGGCCGGCCTCGCGCACAGCGTCCTCGTCCAGGTCCTGCACCACGTCGCCCTGCGCGTCGATCCGGCAGGGTACGCCGATCCGCCGGCGGCGCGGCACCAGTGGCGGCGGCGGCGCGTAGGAGAAGTCGTACATGTGCTGGCCGGGGACGTTGGCTCGGGCGATCTCCAGCAGGTCCCTGAAGCCCTCGTTGGTGATGATGCCGAGGTCCGCGCCGCGGCGCTGCAGGATCGCGTTCAGGCCGAGCGTGGTGCCGTGGACGAACGCCTCCACCCCGTCCAGCCGGGTGGCGAGACCCCCCACCGCGTCCAGGACGCCCTGGGCGGGGGCGCCCGGGGTGGTCGAGGCCTTGTGCAGCCGGATCTCTCCGGTCTCCTCGTCGTAGGCGATCGCGTCGACGAACGTTCCGCCGATGTCCACGGCGAAGCGGGTACGGCCGGCCGGAGTGTCGGGGGAGTTCACAGGGCGCCTCCAGGGACCTGCTGCGGGGCGGGGACGACCGGCAGGTCGTCGCGGACGATCCGGCCGGCCTGCATGACGAAGGGGATCCGGCGCAGCGCGGAGACGTCGCTCAGCGGATCGCGCTCGGTGACGATCAGGTCGGCGAGGTAACCTTCCTCGACGGCACCGGCCTGGCCGGCCAGGCCGACCAGGCGCGCGGCCTCCGACGTGCCGGCCCGTACCGCCTGGAGAGGGCTGAGACCCGCGTCGGTGAGGAACTCCATCTCGCGGACCGCCACGACGGTGTCCTCGATGGGCTCGCCCGGCGGGTAGTCGGTGCCGGCGAGCATGGTGATGCCGGGCGCGCCGGGGTCGTCCGGGTCGGCGATGCCGGCCGCGACCGCCCGCCGGATGCTGTCCAGGTGGCCGGGACCGACCTCCACCGCCCGCTCGATCTGCCAGGGCGTGAAGCTGTGCTCGGCCATCCAGTCGGGGCAGCGGGTGACGCACAGGGTCGGGGTGAGGAACACCCGCCGGTCCGCCATCAGCTTGGCCGTGTCGTCGTCCAGGTCGTAGGCGTGCTCGTAGCCGCGGACTCCGGCGGCGAGCGCCTCGCGGATCGCCGAGCCGGCGCCGGCGTGCGCGGTCACGTAGCTGCCGTGCTCCTCGGCGGCGCGGACCACGGCCCGCATCTCCTCGGCGGTCATCTGCGCGCCGGTGAACGACTCGCCCTGGTGGGCGATGCCACCGGTGATGAAGATCTTGATCAGGTCGGCGCCCGCGTCCAGCTCCTGCCTGGCCGCGCGCAGGAAGCCGTCGTGCCCGTCGGCGTAGGAGCAGTCGGCGCCCTTGCCGTGGCCGCCGGTGGTGGAGATGGCCCGGCCCGCTCCGACGATTCGCGGCGCGGCCACCCAGCCCTGGTCGGCGGCGGTGCGCACCAGCAGGTCGGCGCGGTTCTGCTCGTGCACGCAGCGGATCGTGGTGACCCCCGCGACGAGGGCGTCCTGTGCCCGGGACAGCGCGCGCAGCGCGCTCAGCCCGGGGCTCTCCGACTCGTCGGTGGCGGAGAAGGGGTAGAGCACCGACAGGTGGGTGTGCACCGAGATCAGGCCGGGCATCAGGTACCTGCCGCCCAGCTCGACGGTCTCTGCTCCCGGGGGCGGGGCGTCCGTCGTGATCTTCTCGATCCGGCCTGCCGCGACGAGCACGTTGGCGTTCCTGCGGATCCGTCCCGATCGGACGTCCACGACGTGCCCACCGGTCAACCAGAGGGTCTCGGGCTCCGACGTGGGCCGCAGTCGAGGTGATGTCAGCACCGCTTACTCCTTCTGTCCTGGTGGTTTTCCTGCTCTGGGCCGTTGTCTTCCTGAATTCGCCCGTCTTCCTGACTTCGCCGCTCCATCAGCCGGCCGGGACCGAGGTCGGAGACGTCGACCGGCGGCGGCTTCCCCTCGATCAGGCAGCGCAGCGTCTCCCCCCACAGCGGGGCGAAGCTGAAGGCGTAGGTGCCTCCCGCCACGTAGAACCCGGGGGCGCCGGGTACCTCGCCGATCACCGGCATCTCGTCGGGCGTGGCCGCGAGCGGCCCGGCCCACATCCGCAGCAGCCGCAGGTCCCGGATGAACGGCAGCACCCGGACCGCCAGTGCGACGTTGCCGACCAGGCTGTCCAGACTGGTGGCGCTCCGGCCGGCCAGGTCCATGCGCAGGGCCGGCCAGCCGCCGCCGATCAGCAGGTTGCCCGCGGCGACCTGCTTCACCGACAGTCCCTCGCCGATGTGCTGGACCAGGTGGGACATGGTGGCCGAGGAGCGCACGGTGGCGTGCATCTGGATCGCCACGGGTGTCATCCGCAGCGTGATACCGGCCAGGGCCGCGATCTCCCCCAGCCAGGGCCCCGCGACGTCGACCACCACGGGGGTGTCCACCACCTGCTCGGCGGCGCCTCGCCCGGCGACCACCCGCCAGCCGCCGCCGTTGCGGGTGATCCGCCGGACCGGCGCGAACGCCACGGTCCGGCCGCCGTGTCTGGCCGCCGAGTCCAGGTAGGCGGGGGTGACCTTCAGCGGGTTGGCGTAACCGTCCAGGTCACACCAGGTGGCGGCGGCCACCGTCGGTCCGAGAAGGGGAAGCGCGGCCCGCGCGGCGTCCCCGTCGAGGATCTCGGTGTGTATCCCGGCTGCGGCCTCCCATTCGTGCTTGTCGCGCAGCTCCTGGCACTGCTCCTCGGTCTCCGCGACGGTGAAGCCACCGGTGCGGCGGACCTCCACCGAGGTCTCCAGCTCCTCCTCCAGCGTCTCCCAGCGGTCGCTCGCGGCGCGCTGCAGCGGCAGGAACCGTGCGCTGTCCAGCGGTACCTTCTGACCGGGGCGCCTGGTGTGCACGGCCTGCATGTGCAGATTGCCGGCGGTGGTGCCGGAGCCCTCCCTGCCCGGGGCCCCTCGTTCGAGGACGAGCACCCGATGGCCGCTGCGGGCCAGGTGGCTCGCCACCGAGGCGCCGAGCACCCCGGCTCCCACGATCACCGCGTCCGCGGTCCGCGTGCTCATGCGTCGCCTTCCTGCGATTCCGGTCCGGCCAGCTCCAGCAGCGTGGTGAGAGGGACGGGGCGCACCGGCAGCCGGGAGGGGAAGACCTCCACCCGTGATTCGCCCGCGCCCTGGTCGGACGCGACGGACCTGACCAGTCCCGCGACCGCGAACCCGCACTCCCGGCCCTGGCAGGGGCCCATTCCCGCGCGGGTCCAGGCCTTGGTCGCGTTGAGGTCGCCGTCGGCGCTTCCCGTGGCGGTGGTGCGGATCTCCTCCGCGCGGACCGCCTCGCAGCGGCAGACCATGGTGTCGGCGGGCAGCGCGGGCGCCAGCGTGGCGAGCAGCGCCGCCGGGTCCGGGTAGAGGGAGTCGGTCAGCGCGGTGAAACGTGCCAGACGGCGCCTGGCCGACACCACTCGCCGGGCCTCGGACACCGGTACGGTCACACGGGTCTCACGGGCCAGGATGTCGTACGCGGCGGCGAGCCCTCTGGCCCTCGCCGCGTGCACCCCGCCGATCCCCGCCGCCTCGCCCACCACGTAAACGTCGGCCCGGGAGGCGCGTCCCGCCGCGTCGGTCACCGGCACCGCGTCCCCGCTCGCCGCGTCGATCCGCACCTCGCAGCCCAGCATGCGGGCCAGGTCGGTCTGGGGACGGAAGCCGTAGCCGACGCAGAGCGCGTCCACCCCGACGGTGCGGACCGGGCGCGTGGGCCTGGCCGCGGCGGCGAGTGTCACCGAGGAGACCCGGTCGCGTCCGTCGGCGCGGAGCACGACGGTCTCCTGCCAGATCGGCACCCGGGCGCGGGCCAGCCGCGCGGCGTAGGAGGCCAGTTCGCGCAGTCGCGCGGGGTGGCCGAGCGTGCCCAGCGCCCGCAGGCTCGGCCGGTACGGCCTGCCCGCCTCGGCGATGCCCGCCACGTTCACGCCGAGTTCGATCAGCGAGCAGGCGACCGGCAGCAGGAACGGCCCGGAACCGGCCAGGACGACCCGGTCCCCGACGGTGGTGTGGTCGCTCGCGGCCAGGTGCTGGGCGAAGCCCGGGGTGGTCACTCCGGGAAGCTGCCAGCCGGGGAAGGGAAACACCCGCTCGAAGGCGCCGGTCGCCAGCACGAGACGGCGGGCGCGCAACCGCACCGGATGCTCGGCGGCGTCGGAGGCGAGCAGCGTGCGCCCGTCGTCGTCCACGCCCCAGACCAGATGGCCGGTACGGCACTCGACGCCGGCCGCGCGCACCTGGGCGATCAGCCGGCCACCCTCGGGTCGATGGTCGCCCCAGTGCCTCGCCACCGCGGGCGCGGGCCGCCGGTAGTACTGCCCGCCCAGTTCCGGCTGCTCGTCGAGGATCGTCACGGCCAGCCCCGCGGAGGCGAGCCGGGCCGCGGCGCTGAGCCCCGCGGGACCACCGCCGACGATCACGACATCCCGTTCGACGACCTCGCCGTACACGGCCGTGCCGCGCTCAGCGGTCATGCGGAACCTCTCCCCCTGCGGCCGTCTCGACCTGCATTCCGGCATAGATCTTGGTGATGCAGGCACGGACCCCCGGACGCCCGTCCACGGTCACCTCGCACTCGAAACACACGCCCATCCCGCAGAACGGGCCGCGCGGGTCGCCGCCCACCGGATTGCGTCGCAGGCTCCACCGCCGCTCACCGACGAGGACCGCGGCGAGGCTGATGCCGTCGACGGCCCGCACGGAATCGCCGTCGACGACGATCTCCGTTCGCGGAGCCCGGCCGGGGCCGGCATGCCGGCCGGTGCGGTTCCGCTCCGTCGTCATCGCCCGGCCCGCCCCAGGGCGGTGCCCCCGGCGTCCACGGTGCCCCCGGAAAGGGCTTCGACGAGGCCTGACTCCTTCAGCACGGCGCCGATCGCGTCGAGCCTCTTCGGGTCCGTGATCGGCAGGAGCGGCGGGCGGACGTGCCCGCCCGGCTGGCCGAGCATCGCCATGGCCGCCTTGAGCTGGGCGATGGGCGCGCCGTACACGCCGCTGTAGTCGGGATTGATCAGCCGGGAGGAGAGCCCCGCGTACCGGTCGACCCAGCCGCGCGCCGCCTCGCGATCCCCCGCCGCGACCGCCTCGTAGTAGGGGACGGCGAACGGGGCGCCCATGCCGCCGCCGTCGATGTTCCCGTCCCCGCCCAGCTCCAGCAGTACGGCGAGGCCACGCCGGTGCAGGAAGCTGCCGAACACCCGAACCCGGTCGCTCACCTCCTCCACGGTGCCGAGCATCCGCAGCCAGTCACCGGTGCTGTCCTTGATGGCGACCACGTTGTCCAGGTCGGCCAGTCCGGACATCAGCCCGGCGTAAGCGGAGATGTCGACGGCCACCCCGCGCGGCCAGTTGTAGACCATGAACGGCAGCTCCGTCGCGGAGCTGACCTGCCGGTAGAAGGCGAGGATGTCCTCGGGCCCCGGGTGCACGTACGGCGGGGGCGTCGCGAGCACGCCGTCCGCGCCCGCCTCGGCGGCGTGCCTCGCGAACCCGATCGCCTCCTCGGCGGTGTACGCCGTGACACCGACGACCACCGGGACCCTGCCGGAGAGCTCGGACACCGCGATCTCGGCGACCCTGCGGCGTTCGGCCGCGCTCTGGCTGAACCACTCACCGGTGCTCCCGTTGACCAGGACCCCGTGCACGCCCTGGGCGGCGTAGAGCCTGAGCAGCGCGCGCCACGCGTCCTCGTCCAGCCCGCCTTCGCTGGTGAAAGGGGTGGGCGCGGCCGGCCAGTAACCGTGCCAGGTGACGTCGTCGCGGTCCATGGAACCCCCGGAGATCAATGTTGTAGTCATTTTTTGGGATCGCTTGCATTAGGTTGCAGCACTCGGGAGATTCAGGTCAAGGCCGAAAACTGTTTTTAACCTGGGCAAATTTCTCATCACCGCACCAAGAGTCCACGATCTTGTGGCAAAATCTCCCCTCGGATGGGATCGATCCCAGGAAGAAGGACGATGGCGATCACGCTGAAGGACGTCGCCGCCGCGGCCGGGGTGTCACGCAGCACGGCTTCCCGCGCACTCAGCGGCTCACCGCTGATCGCCCCGGAGACCCGGGTGGCGGTGAAGGAGATCGCGGAACGGATGGGCTACCGCCCCAACCGTGCGGCCAGCGCACTGCGTTCCAAGCAGTCTCATGTCGTGGGACTGGTGCTGAACAACCTCATCAACGCGTCCTTCCACACCATCGCCGAGGTCGTGCAGCGTCGCGCCGCGTCCGAGGGCTACCAGGTGATGCTCTGCATCACCGACGCGGACCCCCGGCGGGAGGAGTCCTTCCTCCGGACCCTCGCCGCACACGGGGTGGACGGGCTGATCATGATAGGTACGGGCAAGAACACGGCCATGGCCAACGCGCTGCTCGCCGAGGGCATCGGAGTCGTCAACGTCATCCGCGCCGCCGCCGAGAGCGCCGCACCGTCGGTGCTCGCCTCCGACCGCGAGGGCGCCCACGCGGCCACCTCACACCTGCTCGATCTTGGTCACGAGCGGATCGGCTTCATCGGCGGCCTGCTGAGCGCCAACTCCGGCCTGGAGAGGTTCGCCGGCTACGAGCAGGCGCTGAGGGAACGCGGCCATCAGGTCGACGAGTCACTCGTCGAACGGGGACCGTTCGACTCCGCCTTCGGCTCCCAGGCGACGGAGCGGCTGCTAAGCCGCAACCCGGAGATGACGGCGCTGTTCGCCGCGAACCACGAGGCCGTGTTCGGCATGCTGCCCACCCTCGTCGGCGCGGGCATCGTCATTCCCGAGCAGCTCTCGCTGATCTGCTACGAGGACATCCCCTGGCTGCGCTGGTGGCAGCCGCCCATCACCGTCGTCGACAACGGGGCGAGCGAACTCGGAGATCTCGCCATGAACCTGCTGCTCCAGCAGATCGAACGGACCGACCGGTCGACGGCTCCCGTACGCACCGGACGGGCGGGCCGGGCCTACCGGGTAGGCGCCCAACTCGTCCTGCGCTCGTCCTGCGCGAGGCCGCCCGCCGGGTAGGCCCGGGACCGGGCGTCCGGCGGCCACCGCGGACCGGTCCGCGGGAGGGTTTCCCCGGAAAACGGCGAACGCGCTCTTCGTCGGCACGCAAGACCCGCGACAAGGACCCGCCGCCGTGTCGTCGGCGTCGGTCCTGGCCTCTCGGTCTTGGTCTTGGTCTCAGTCGGGATGCTGCGAGGTCGCGGCCTCGGGGCGCAGGTCGGCGAGGCTCAGCTGGTGCGCGGGCTCCTCCGGCAGGACGATCCGGCGGGTGGGGACGAGATCCGGTCCGACGTGGAGCAGTTCGCCGGGTTCCATCGGGCTCCAGCCGGGATGGTCGTCCATGTGCTCGCTCGCGACCACGTAGGCGGGGGCGCCGACGAGGTCGCGGGAGCGGACGCGGATACGGCCGTCGGTGCCGCTCTGGTCGAGGTGCCGGCCACCGTGGCACCCGCCCGCGGCCCGCTGGAGCACGTACAACCGGTGGGTGTCGGGATAACGCAGCGCCCACAGATCCCGCGGGGTGGTGAGAACCAGGTTGAGGCCGTAGATGGGCAGGTGCTGGGCGACCCAGCGGGCCGCGGCCTCGATACCGGCGGCGACGTCGCCGCCGTGCGCCCTGGTCTCGCGAGTGATCAGCGCGAAGAAGCGTTCGGAGTCGGTCTCCCCCTTGACGAGCTTTCGATCCTCGCCCAGCTCCGCGTCGAGGTCGTCCAGGCCCTCGACCACCCCGTTGTGCGCGAAGAGCCGCCCGTCCTGCAGGAAGGGATGCGTGTTGCGTCTCTCCAGGCCGCCGGTGGAGGCGAAACGTACGTGGGCCACGAAGGTGGTGGATTCCACCTCCTTCGCCTCCTCGGCGAAACACCGGTCCCGGTAGGCGGCGATGGGCGCCTTGTGCACCTCCGGGGTGCCGTCGGCGTCGAAGTACCCCAGACCGGTCCCGTCGGGATCGCGGTGGCTCTGCTTACTGAGGCTGTCCGGCGCGTCCAGAAGCCAGAAGGTGGCACGCGTACGCCGAGGCGCGCTGCTCAGACCGAACAAACGGCACATCTCACTGTCTCCTTCTCACTTTGTCCTTCGCCCGCGCCGGCCCTCCCCCGGCCGACGCGAGCGCCTGCGCACACCCTCAGCCGTGGTGTCGGTGTCTCTTCCCGGCGCCGTGCGCGAAGCCTCCGGCGTCATCGGCGGTGCGGTGCCCGCCTTGCGCCTCCAGGCGGGGCAGGACCCTGCGCAGGTCCTCCATCAACAGATCGGCCAGGTCGTGGCTGAAGCCGTTGCGGACGACGACGCGCAGCACCGCCAGGTCCGTACGGTTCTCGGGAAAGGTGTAGGCGGGCACCAGCCAGCCGCGCTCACGCAGCGCGGCGGAGACGTCGAAGACCGTGAAGCCGGCGACTCCCTCACGTACCCGGAAGGCGAACACCGGAGCCTCGCCGCCGTCGGTGAGCAGCTCGAAGTGGTCCAGCCCGGCGATCTCCCTTGCCAGGCGGGTCGCCACGTCCCGGCAGGTCCGCTGCACCCGGCGGTAGCCGTCGAAGCCCAGCCGCAGGAAGTTGTAGTACTGCGCGACCACCTGGGCGCCCGGCCGGGAGAAGTTCAGCGCGAAGGTCGGCATGTCCCCGCCGAGGTAGTTGACGCGGAAGACCAGATCGTCGGGGAGCGCCTGGGAGTCGCGCCACAGCACCCAGCCCACCCCCGGCATCACCAGCCCGTACTTGTGTCCGGAGGTGTTGATCGACGCCACCCGTGGCACCCGGAAGTCCCAGTGCAGGTCCGGATCGAGGAAGGGCGCGATCATCGCGCCGGAGGCGCCGTCCACGTGGATCGGCACGTCGAGTCCGGTACGGGCCTGCAGGTCGTCCAGGGCCGCGGCGATGTCGGCGACGGGCTCGTAGCTGCCGTCGTAGGTCGAACCCAGGATGGCCACGACCCCGATGGTGTTCTCGTCGCACCGCTCGACGGCGGTCTGCGGGCTCAGGTGGTATCGATCGCCCTCCATCGGCACGTAGCGGGGTTCGATGTCGAAGTAGTCGGCGAACTTTTCCCAGCAGATCTGTACGTTGACGCCCATGACGAGGTTGGGCCGGTCGTCTGGGCGGCCCTCCGCCCGGCGCCGCTGCCGCCAGCGTCGTTTGAGCGCCAGGCCGCCCAGCATGGCCGCCTCGCTCGACCCGGTCGTCGAGCAGCCCGTCGCGCGGTGAGGCTCCTCGGCGTGCCAGAGCCTGGCGAGGATGTCCACGCACCGCGTCTCCAGCTCCGCGGTCTGTGGATACTCGTCCTTGTCGATCATGTTCTTCTCGACGCACTCGGCCATCAGCCTCAGTGCCTGCGGCTCCGCCCAGGTGCTCACGAACGTCGCGAGGTTCAGCCTCGCGTTGCCGTCCAGCATCAGCTCGTCGTGAACCAGCTGGTAGGCCGTCTCCGGCTCCATCTCCCCTGCCGGCATGGCGTGGCGCGGGACCCGCAGGGGCTCCCGGCTGAAGATCGGATTGATCTCCAGATCCCGGCTTCCACGCCCGGTGTGACCTGGCCGCCTCAGAGGCATCGTCCACGTCCTTCCCCAGCTGATCAAACCGCTGTGAGCTGGGGTTTTCCCCTTGAACGGGGTACCCAGGCCACCGCCGCGCGACACCCTCGCCGCAGTGGCCCCGCCGAGACCTCACCGCCTGACCGGGAAACCCTGACCGTTGACCGGGACCGTTGACCGTGTCCGTGGGCCGGGACCGTACGTCGGGACCGTGGGCCGAGAACGTGGGCCGAGAACGTGGGCCGAGAACGTGAAAGCAGATCGGCGGATCGGGTGATGAGGGATGACCGCTGATCGCGTCCGAAGGGTTGCACATGACGGGAAGACCATCGTGACCACGATGTCCTGGACCGATCGTCCAGCGGACGACGCCGAGGTCCTCCGGCTCTCCCTCGTCGAGTCCGAGCGGTTCAGCGCGATCTTCGACCTCCACTTCCACGAGATCCACCGCTACGTCGCGCAGCGACTCGGCGCCGACAGCGCGGAGGACGTCGTGGCGGAGACGTTTCTCACCGCGTTCCGCAAGCGGGCGCTCTACGACCCGTCGCGCGCCGGCGTGCGGGCCTGGCTGTACGGGATCGCGACCAACCTCATCGGCAAACAACGTCGCGTCGAGGTGCGCACGCTACGCGCGCTCGGGCGCCACGGCCCGGACCCCGACTCGCCGGGACACGAGGAACAGGTCGCGGCGCGGGTCAGCGCGGAGAGCCTGCGGCCGAGCCTGGCGACGGCGCTGGCCGGGCTCCACCGGCGAGACCGCGACGTCCTCCTCCTGGTGGCCCTGGCCGGGCTCAGCCACGAGGAGATCTCCGGCGCCCTCGGCATCCCGTACGGGACCGTCGGGTCACGCCTGAACCGGGCGAGGAGAAAACTGCGCGCCGCGCTGGGTGGCACCAACCCCATGCTCGAACCCGAGGAGACCGATCGTGGATGAGCTGGAGAAGGTTCGCGAACTGTACGGCGAGCCGCGGCCCGACCCGTTTCTCAAGGCCAGGGTGTTCGGGCGGTTGCAGGCCGAACCCCGGCGCCGCCGGTGGTTGCCGTGGACGGTCGCGCTGACCGGCCTCGCCACCGCCATGACCGTGGTCGTGATCGTGGCCGTGCTCGTTCCGACGACGACCGCGAACCGGGCCCCTGAGATCTCCGGGCGGTCGGTTCTTCTCGCGGCGGCGACCCAGGCGGAGGCGGACCCCGCGACGACGGGAGCGTACTGGCGCGTCAAAAAGTCGCACCGCAGGACACACCCGGAGCCGCTGGGAAAGGGGCAGAACCGCTACCGGGTGGTGGAGTCGTGGCTCACCGAGCAGTGGGCCACCGAGGACGGCAGGATCTGGGCCGGTTCGCGGACGCTGGGGGCGCGTCCGGGAAGCGCGGCCGACAGCGAGGCGTGGCGCCGCGACGGGTCTCCCAGTGAGTGGGCGGGCGTGGCCCCGTCCTGGAGTTCTTCGGGAGGAGAAACCCTGTCCTCGTCGCCGGGTGAGGGCCTGCTCAAGCCCGTCACCGGCAGGACGGCCTTCAGCGTGGCCGGCCGGGACATGACCTTCGAGCAGATCCGGGAGCTTCCGGCCGACCCCGCCGCGCTGAAGGACCGGATCTCCTCGATGGTGCGAGGTGCGCCGCGCGGTTCGGACAGCGGCGTCCTGGCGGACGCGCTCAGCGGTCTGCTGTGGAGCAAGCCGTCGTCGCCCGAGGTGCGGGCGGCCGCCTATCGTGCCCTGGCGGAGCTGCCGAACGTCCGCTACCTGGGCACGGCGCGGGACGAGCGGGGCAGGAAGGGTGCCGCGTTCTCCTTCACCGTGCGGACCTCCCCGACCGCTCCCGCCCTCGTCCAGCGGACGCTGATCATCGATGTCGCCAGTTCCCGGGTGCTGTCCTCGACCGATGCGGGCGGGCCCGGGGAGGAGGAGGTCGAGGTGGTCCTGGAGGCGGGCTGGACGGACGACAAACCCGCCCCTCCCTCACTCCCGTAACCCGCCCGATCACCGCCTCCACAGCCCACCGGACGCCCCCGGGGCGGTCACCGTCTCCACATCCCCGTAACCAACCGGACGTCCCGGGCCTCGCCCGACCGGTCACGTCTCCTTGACCCACCGGCCGTCTTCAGGCCGCGCCGGCCCTCCCGCAGCTCACCGGTTCTCTTCGGGCTGCGCGGAAACGGCCCGGCCATCCCGGTGTACGACCGTTCGCGGGCTCGTAAGGACGTCCGCACCTCACCCTTTGGAGCGATCACGTGTTTCAACGCGCCCGCAGGGCCCTCGGCCTGGTCACGAGGCGTCCCGCCCCGTTGTCCCCCGTGCCCCAGGACGGCCCGGTCGTCTATCCTGCCGGGTGGTTCCCAGCGATCAAGGTTGACGAGGTCATGCGGGGCCGGGTCGCGTTCGTCGGCCTGCCCCCCGCCGACCTGGGCTCGGACATCGACTGGCGCGCCGACCCGTACGGCAACCGTTCCTGGGCGCTGAACCTCCACGCGCTGAGGTGGATGGGCCGCCTGGTCGGGGAGTACGAGCGGTCGGGCAGGCAGGAGTGTCTCACCCGCGCCACGGAGATCGCCGGCGACTGGGTAAGGAAGAACCCTCGCGGCGGGATCGGGGTCAGTCCCTGGGCCTGGGCCGAGCATCCGGTCGCACTGCGCGCACCGGCGCTGGTCTGTCTCAGCGCGCACGTACGCGCCACCTGGCTGTTCGACAGCCTGGCCGAGCACGGCGGGATCCTGTCCGACCCCGCGCCCTATCGTCAGGGCCACAACCACGGTCTGGACCAGGACATCGCGCTGCTCGCGGTCGGCTGCCGTCTCCGGCGGGAACGATGGAGGGACCTGGCCGTCCGGCGGATGACCGAGTCGGCGGAACTCTCCATCGACGCGCAGGGGGCGCTGCACGAGCAGGCCCCGAGATACGGCCTCTACGTTCACCGGCGGCTGGGGGCGGCCCTGGAGGCGATCGGGAGAAGCGGGGCCGCGGTCCCCGCGAGCCTCGCCGTGCGGCGGACATCGCTGGAGGCGTACGTCAGCCACGCCACCCAGCCCGACGGCCGTCTGGTGCCGATCGGTGACAGCCCCGCCGACACACGCCCGGAGGGTTTCCCGCACGAGAAGGACACGGTGAAGGTGTTCGACGGCGGCTACGCCTTCGGCAGGACGGCGTGGGGCGACCCGCGATCCGCCTACTACTCGATCAGGTTCGGCCCCGGACGCCGCCTGCACGGCCACGAGGACCATCTGGGCGTCACCTACCACGCCCACGGCCGGGACATCCTGGTGGAGGCGGGCTTCCACTCCTACGAGAGGACGGCCTACCGGGAGTGGACGACCTCCCCCGAGGCGCACAACGTTCCCGTCGTCGTGGGCGCCACCTTCCGCGAGGGTACGGCGACCCGCCTCGTGAACTCGTTCGTGGAACGCGCCCGCCAGTCCTACACGCTCGCCGACGACGCGTACGGCGTCCGGCGCACACGCTCGGTCCTGGTCTGTCACGGCACCGATCTGATGGCCGTACTGGACACGGTCCCCGCCGGGTCGGCGCTGCGCAACCTGTGGCACCTCGGTCCCTCGCTCAGGGTCGTCTCCAGCCGCGACGGCAGGGTGGTGCTGGCCGACGGGAGCCTGCGCGTGACGCTGCTGCAACTCACGATGCCCTCCCTCCGGCCGATCGGCGGCCAGGAGGTGCGCCCCTGCGCGATCTCGACCGGCTATCTCAAAAAGGCCGACACGGTGACGGTGCTCTCTCCCCCCGCCGCCTCCCTGCTGACCTTGATCGTCCCCGGCGCCGAAGATCCGGAGATCAGCCTCTCCGAGGGAAGGGTGACCGTCCGCACCCCCGGCGGCCCCGTCTCCTTCACGCCCTCACTCGACCGTCCCTGACCGGTACCGCGCCCTGTCCGAGACCGACCTCTGGGGGAGTGATCATTATGGCGGCCGAGCCGAATCGCCCCCAACAGGTACCGACCACAAAAAGATCGGCATACCAATGCCGGATACGCGATCCAGAAGGGCCCGCACACGGAAACGCCTGATGCGAGGCTCTTTTCCGTGTAAATCTGATCGCGTGCATCCAATCACAACTCTCCCCGCCGCCGTTCCGTCCGGCGAAGCAGCCCCCGAGCCGGCCGTACACCCCCTCATAATCCTCGCAGGCCTCCTGATCATCGGATATCTCATCTCCTGCGCATTTCATCCATACATGAGATGCAAAACCTGCAACAGGTCAAAAGAATCGCATTCCACAACCTTCAAGGGCGCATTTGGTAAATGCCGCGCTTGCCAAGGAAAGGGACATCACATACGGCGAGGCGCGCGGTTCCTCGGACGGAAGGAGTGACCGGATCGCCCGCGACGTCCCATAAGACGAGATGTCCGCCCTTGGAGGGAAACTCAAAACGCGTCGGGTCCAGGCGAAGTCGCCTGGACCCGACGTCCGTCATCGGCTAGCGGATGGTCATGCCCTGGTCCATCTCTGGGTGGCCTGGCCGTTGCACGTGGCGACGGTCACGGCGGAGGTGTTACCGGTGCCGGTGACGTTGAGGCAGAGGTTGTTGGCGCCGCTGGTCACGGTGCCGTTGGAGTTGAAGGTCCACTGCTGGTTGCTGTTGGTGTGACAGTCCCACAGTTGCACGCGGGTGCCGGAGCCGGCGTTCGTGGGTGAGTCCAGGCACTTGCCGAGGGTCTGGAGTCTGCCGGAGTCGTGGCTGAAGAGCTGGTTGGGGTTGGTGTGGCAGTCGTAGATCTGCAACTGGGTGCCGTTGGCGCTGGCGCTGTTGGGCGAGTCGACACAGCGTCCGGCGCCCTCGTTGCGCAGGCGGAAGCTGGTCGTGGGGGTCGGGGTGGGAGTCGGCGTCACCGTCGGGGTGACGGTCGGGGTGGGCGTCGGGTTGGGCGTGGAGGTGCTCTGGAACTGGGAGACGAACTTCCACACCTCCCCCTTGGTCCAGGTCTGGGCGCCGTTCTCGGTGTAGGTCCCGTCCACCGGGGCGGGCGTGTGACCGTTGTCGTACGCGGCCCAGACGACGGGGTATCCGGCCCGGCACCCCGAGTAGGCGGTGACGACGTGCCCTCGGCTGCCCGAGCCCGGCTCAGGCGGGTTCTGGGCGGTACAGCCGTTGTTGCGGACGAACCTGTCCCGCAGCGCCCGCCCCTGCGAGATGTTGAGGACGCTGTCGGTGATGCCGTGCAGTCCCATGTACGCGATGGGCTGGGAGCCGTCGCTGCATCCGCTGAGCTGCGCGCCGGCGAACACCGCGACCGCGCGGAAGACATTCGCGCGGCTACAGGCGAGGGAGAAGCTCATGCCGCCGCCGTAGCTGAACCCCATGGCGAAGCGCAGCGAGGGGTCGACACAGAGGTCCGCCTCCACCCGCCGCATGATGTCGTCGAAGAGGGTGACGTCCTCGCCGTTGGAGTTGGCCCAGCCGTTGTTGAGGCCCTGCGGCGCGATGAAGATCGCGGTGTTGTTCGACAGCTGCCGCTGCCCGTAGTAGGACCAGGAGGCCCCGCTGCTTCCACCGGAGTCGACGTCGTTCATGGTGCCGTTCAGCCAGTGGATGCCGAAGATCAGGCGATAGGGGTTGTTGTTGTTGTAGTTCGCGGGAATTCGCAGAATGAAGCTGCGATTCTTCCCGCTGGACTGAATGGTGTGCGTTCCGCTGCTCAGCGTCGGGTTCTTTCCACATCCCGCGGTTCCCGCGAATGCGGCGGCGGACGCAGAGCTCCCCGCGCTGCTCCCGCTGCTCATCGCCGCGTGCCCCGTCATCAGGACGACAGCCGCCGCGAGCGCCACGGCCCCGAGGATGGACCTATGCTTCAACATTTGCGCTTCCCTCTGGCTGTAGGGACCGGGCCGACGATAAAGACATGTTCTGCGTTCCTCTCCATCAGCGGCATCCAATTCCTGGAGTTGTGAAACCGGAATCGAATTGTGAGCGCTAACGTTCACCAGAACTCATCGGTATGCCGCTTGCACGCGTAGGGGGTGTAGTGCAAGGGAGCAAATACGACCCGATTGCGGATGTCAAGTAACTTGCTTCGCAGCCCCGGACGCCCGGGCCCGTGGGGCGCGCTGGCCAGGGAAGGTTCGCATCCGCCCTCGGCTCACAGGATGAAACTTTCGTAGTGAGGTAGGTCAATCACGCACCGGACAGAGGACGACGACCCCAACCGTGATCATGGAATGCCGCCGTCACGCGCATTACGCCTTGCCGGGAAGTTTTCGACAGAGTTCCGATAGTTTCGGCGCCCATTCGGCGCGATCAACCGCGGAGAACCGACGACCGTTGACAGCCGGACGATCAGAGAGCGCCCGGGACCGCGTAAGAACAGGTCACGGGCGCTCTTGTCACGGCCATGAGGGGTAGGGCGGGCGGGACTCGAACCCGCGACCCAGGGATTATGAGACACGGCTACAGCAGACACCGACCGTACTCGCTACCTGCGGAAACGTTCTTGCCGCCTTCCTGCCAGCTCATGCATGGGAAGGCATTGGGAATGATCATGGAAACAGAGTCCTCTACCAAGCCATGTGATACGAGACTCGGCGGTTCCCCACACTCTGACGTTATGGACCGATAAACATGGGTGAGTGACGCGCAGAGAGATGAGGGTTCGATGCCTGCTTGGGTACTGATCTGCAACCCGAAGATCTTCCGTCTGCACGAGATGCTCCAGGACGGCAGGACGCCCTCAGACTGGACCATCGGCAGACACCGCGACAAGATCAGCCCTGGAGACCCCTTCGTCATCTGGCTGAGTGGATCGTCAGGTGGAGCCGCCGCCATCGGTGAGGTCACCGGTTCACCTCATCAGACCGCTGAAACCGTCGACGCCCCCTACTGGGCGGCCGGTCGAGCGCCGAACGGTGAACGATGGGTCATCCCCATCGCAGTCACCCACTCGATCAACCCCTTGGTCTCACGCAATTCCATTAAGGCCGAACCGCTGCTGGAGGGCTCAACACCGATCACCCAGCCGTTCGCCACCAACCCCCACCAGTGGAGCGATGAACAGTGGCGAAGGTTCATGGAGATGGCCACTCCCGATCTCCAAGAGCTGCCAGACATCACCAGGGATGCTGAGGAGCCGGTGTCCAAGCCCGCGGGCCGGCGCAATCCGAACTGGACATGGGATGAAGTCGTCCTTGCCTGCGATGCGCTCGTGCGTAACAGCTGGAAACCGTTGGAGGTCACCGATCCTGAGGCCGCCGAGCTATCAAGGATCCTGCGGCTGCTCCCCATCCACCCGACAGACGTACGAGACGAACGGTTTCGCAGCACCAGCAGCATTCGACGCAAGACCGCAGACCTGGCCACCCACCACCCGGCCTACCAGGGCAAGCCCACCAACGGTGGAGAGACCGATCGGAAAGTCTTGAAAGCCTTCATCACCGACCCCGAACACATGGCGGCAAGCGCACACCTCATCCGCGCCGGTCTCGCCGCTGGCGCCTTCACCTCAACGAGCTTGATCGAGGAGATTGACGACGCCGAGATCAGCGCTCCCGAAGGGCGTCTACTTCTCCGTCGCCACCTGGTACGCGAACGAGACCGTAAACTGCGCAATCGCAAAATCGAGCAAGCCAGGAAGACCAATCCAGACCTGGCCTGCGAATCGTGCGGGTTCAGCTTTATCCGCACGTACGGTGCCCGAGGAGCGGACTATATCGAATGCCATCACGTGGTTCCGCTCCATGCCTCCGGCGAAACTCGGACCCGGCTGGAAGACCTGGCTTTGCTATGTGCCAACTGCCACCGAATGATCCACAGGGCGGCACCATGGCCAACACCAACCGAGCTACGCAGACTCATCGAGAAGACCCGCCAGGTGCAGGCCTGAGTGCAATTACATTGTTTTCTTAGCTAAAAAACCGCCGATAGCGCCGACTCGGAGCTATCGCCTTATCCGATTTGGCATTGTTGCACTTCTGGCAAAGCATTTGAATATTTGTAATATCGTTGAGCCCACCGCGAGCGAGTGGGATTATGTGATCAAATTGTTCTTGCGGCAGAGCGTCCAAGAGGTTAGTTAAATCCATACCACATTGAGCACACCTACCGTACTCTCGGAAAAAGACCGCACGCTTAACCCACTTAGGGATCGCAACACGTTTTAATTTCCCTTCGCTAGCGAAGAGACATGCGATATCCGGTTGATCATCCAACATTGCCGGGTCGACTTCTTCGACATACTTGGCGATGTAGTCGTTCAGCCCCGCCAGGACCTCTCGGTTTTGGAAAACCACATGAAAAACCTCATCGCCGATACAGGAGAGCAAATCTTCATAGGGCTGAGTCAATTTTAGGTACTGAAAATATTCGTAGCAGGCGTTGGCAACCTTTCCCGAGTCCTTCCATTTGCTGACATTTGGTCCAACTTCAGGTGCTGGCACAATCTCTCCGTCCGGCACCGGAACCTCGAAAGGGTCGTCAAGTATTCCATAAAGCTGCATAGCCAAGTCGACAGGAAGAAACCGCTTCTCCTCAAAGCGGGGCGGCTCGTGTATGACATATTTAGTTACATATGGTCCTTCTGTGTCAGTTGCAAACATTTCGTCAGCTACCCGCTCGGCAAATCTATGGAGCATAGTTTTTTTCTGCCAACTTGGAGCGAAGACTGAAACTCCGTAGTCGAGAGTCAGATCTTCTAGCTGGAGTAGATAATCAAGGGGGTGCCTGGCAATATCGGTGAGCCGGTCGGCAATGTCGTACGTTCTAAAGTACTGGTGAGTGATCCATTTTTTATGTTCACTGTTAATGCGCGACACGGACTTCCTCCAGAGATTACATAGAAGTTGAAGTTAACATGTCCAATCGTCAGCGATGGTTACTCGGGCTCCTGAGTCAGGTATCGAACAAGCACAATGTCACCGATCTTTAATAATGCAAAGAATGATTATTGATCTGGGAAAGGACATCGGCCACATCTCCTGAGCTTTCCGTAGCCGTAGTGACCGTCATCGCCGTTAGCGTTAAGGTGACTGTAAGTCATTCATCAAAATAACCACTTTCCCACAAAACACCAGGCGCCATTCCATTCTCGCTGCGCAATGCCTCATCACGCCAATACTGCCATCTTTGGATCAAGTAAGCGCGTCGCCTATCGGAGATGAGCGGGGTCATTGAGATTGCTGACTCAATGTTGGATATCTCCGCAGCTAAAGTCTTTGTAGCTTCCCCCGTACCTATTGTCGGAGGAACCCCTCGCATCGAAAAATCTCCGCGCATACCAGAAATGCTAGAGACATATTTCGCATCCTTTGCAGGACGCAATTGATCGAACGTATAAAGAAATTCAGAAGCTCGCGGAATAAGATCACGCTTAGCCCTTAGAACATCAGGCCTCTTGTGTCGGCTTCGGCCGATACGGAACTCAGCATCTCGCCCATAGACGAGTATGTACTGTACTTCGATCCTCCGGTACCCAAGTTCAGCAGGTATATATGCATGACGGAAGGAGAGCATATTTTCAGGGTTGGAGAACCAAAGTTTCCAATCCAGAATTTGATCAAGCGCCTGGTTAAGCTCAGCCGTGGCCCAACCGCTCTCTGTAAACCATTGTTTGCGAGGCGCCTCAATCTCAATGCAAATTATATGGACGGTGGAGGTATCGCGCCTTACCCACATGAAGTCAGGGATACGGTCCCTGCCAAGCCCTTTAAGTCGAGGTTGAGTTATGACTGCATCCCAACAAGCTCCATGATGACCACGGCCAACATCATCGGCCGCAGCAGGAAGAAGAGAGGGATGCCGCTCCAAAAAAGCCTGAACATCCGGCTCATCTGGATCTGAATCAATCAATTCCGTCCACTTGGACATCAGCCAAGTCTCATACAAATCCCATGGAACGGCTAAAGGGCGCTTTATATTTCGCGAATCACTTGTCAGCTCAAGTTCACAATAATCATTCAGCGGGTCTTGCGAGAGCAGATCAGGCCCCCCCTGGCCGAGCGATCCCCACATAGCATTTGCCGCATCATCATAGTTGCCGTAACGCTCAAGTATTTCAAGCTCGACACGCAGATGATTGTATGGCTCTGCTGGAATCTCCACGACTATTCCTCTTAATAGATTTATTTCGGCATCACGAAGATTAACTATCAACTCACATAGTTGCGGCGAGTTTTTCCCACGGAATATCTGCAACCTTGATGATCTGACTAGGGCCGATGAACCGAGAAGTCACTAGAATTCCAGCATCGTGAGCCGCTTGGCCTGCATGACTTGCTGAGGCGTCCTCAATAAGCCACGGCGTCAAATGGTCGCCGTGGTCGAATGCATCAACCGCAGTTTTAAGGACACAGCTTTCCGTAGCTATTCCGCATACATAGATGTCCCTCCATCCGTGACTGCGCACAAGAGCTATACCTTCTTCGTTGAAGAAGCTATATATAGTCTTATCAACTACGGCCGTCGCCTTGCTCGTGTATGGGATAAGTTCGGGGACGATATCCGTTTCGGGCGATTCCATAAGCTTGGACCATTTGAACAGCCGCTCGAAGTTGCTTCCCGCGTAATTGAAGTACCGAGTGAAAACTACGTCGCCGCCCGCAGCTTGCCAGCGACTCACTACATCCACGATAACTGGAACCACATGGGCCGACTGCTCCCGCACAAATCCGTTCTGGACGTCTACCACGACCAGAACCGCGGAACTGTTGAACACGGGCTTACCTTTCGCTGGTTTCTCTGAGAATGTCGATCGCTTGGGAAAGGTGGCCGATAAGGCCGCTCGTGTCCAGGATCGCAGTACGCATAGACCTATGTTGCCCGGTCTCTTGTGGGCGGGCGTTCGTCAGTCGAGAACGGACGCCCCGCAGGAAGCGCCAGCTGTACGGTTCAGGTACTTCAGGATCCATGCCCTGCTCTACCTGTCGGTTGATGTGCTCGCAGTACGCCCACATGGCTTGGGTAGCCAGCTCAATGGTGACAAGCTCGTCTTCGGCCAGCGCACGCCTGGGAGCAGTAGGGCAGTACACGACTCCGGACCAAGAGGCATATCCGATCGATATCCCTTTGATCCCAAAGGGGATCATTTCCGCTGGCTCGTATCCTTCGGCCAGCAAGGAGCGTTCAACTAGTTCCGCGTGTGCCAGTGACGCCTCTGTAGCCTCTGAGTCTCTTTCCAAGAGCACGCGTGGCGCACACATGATACGGAGCGCTGCGTCCATCTCATGTCCTGGCCATGACGGCTGGTGAAGCCAATAAGTGCTCAGCACGTAGGATGCCTCAACTAACGCCCCTGTCAGGTCGGAAAGATAACCTGATGCCCATTCCAGTTCTCTGGCATACGTCTTCCTGCGCCATACGGCCAAGCGTGCAATGTTGGGAAGTTCGAGTTCCTCGACGACGTGGAAGATTGCGACGCCGAATGGCCATACGTAGAGGCGACGTTCCCCCTCAGCATGCGCTATATCTGCCGCATGGCATTCAAGACCGCATTGGGGAGGATGCTCAGCAACCACTCCCCTGGCGATAAGCGCGTCAACCTGTTCAGCGCCGATGTAAGCCGCAACGAACTTATGAGAACGAACCCCAAACGCTTCGCCATTAGCGGGGGAAGCCGGTTCGATTTCCCCAAAAAGATCCTGAATCGTCGCTTCGTAGACAAGGCAATACAACTCGACATAGAGCGGATCCCGGCAGGCAGTGCGGCCCGTTTCATGCCGATATAGGGCTTTTTCGATCGTCCCAAGTTCCGGGACGCTTAACCCTCGGTCCCTACCCGCCCGTTCAAGCTCTCGCGCCGCCCGGTTGCGGCTCCATCCGAGCGCCTGACGTTTGGCTACCAGGACGTTGTTCGGGGCGAACTGCTTACTGCCGGCACGTACGCTCTCTCCGGACATGGGGGATGTCCCTTCGCGTCTATTCGCGTCGTCTACTGCTTACCGAACGTCACAGCAATTCTTGAGGCGTGAAAGAAAACGCCAGATCAGCCGGAATTGCCCGGCTCCCGCCGAGTCTCCACAGAAGCCGCGGCAGGGAGTCGTTCCAAGAGGGTTGTCACAGCCTTCTCGGCTGCGGACAGAGCTTCCCGAGTCTGCCGCAGCTGTCCACGTACCTCTTCCAACTCACCCCTCAGATCTTCCGGCAGCGCGTCCGGCTCCGACCGAACAACGGTGCCGCTACCCGGCCGGATCGTTACCCGACCTTCGGCTTGAAGCAGCCGAACAGCCGCTTGAGCGGTGTTGACCACGACTCCGTACCTCTCGGCGAGCTGCCGGTAGGAGGGCAGTCGAGCGCCGGGGGCCAACCGCCCCTCTGCAATGTCAGTGCGCAGAACCGCGGCGAGCTTCTTGCTCGCATGGCGTTCCGCGTCCTCGCGAGGACTCTGCTTCTCCACGGATCAAGCGTACTTAACCGTCTTACGACAGAGGGCTTGACGGGCTACTCACTCCCAATTACCGTCTTGAGACAGATAGAGCGTCTCAAGACACTCATCTCGAAGGGATCACCGTGTACTCCGACCGCACCCCCCGCCGCTTCCTGCTGATCCTGCTCGCGGCTCTCGCCTTGTTCTTCGTCATCCGGGAACCGGCCAAGGCTGCGGTTCTCGCAACACACGCCGTCAATGGCCTGATGGCCGCTGCTGACTCGCTGGTGACCTTCGCTTCCAGCTTCGGCTGATCCATCCACGCAAACGGGGCGACCCCCATCCGCCAAGACAACGGGCCGCCCCTTCACTCCCGCAAAGGAGCACAACCATCATGACCCGCCTGCCCATCGTGGCCAAGTCCGACGTGTGCACGTCGGACTGCCGCAACGGTCAGATCTGGAACCCTGGTTCCGGCCCCTACCCCTGCCCCATCTGCCGTCCCAACGCCGCGTCGAAGGCGGGCCGATGAGCAGCCTGCGCCGCGCCTACCTCAAGCGGCGTGAGCAGTTGCGTGAGGCGATGTTCGCCGCCGGACCGGCCTGCACCGACGCCGACCCCGACCTGTTCACCGCCCCCGACGTCTTCGAGCCCGAGCCGGACACCGTCCGCGAGGAGCGCGAGGCCGCGGCCAAGCGGATCTGCCGCACCTGCCCGGCCCGGCCGCAGTGCCTGGCCTACGCCCTGGACATCCGCCCCACCGAGGGCGTGTGGGCAGCGTTGTCGGTCGAGGAGATCCGCACCCTGTCCCTGTTCGGGATCGCGCCCGATGTCGAGCAGGAGGTGGCCTGACATGAGCCGCTTCCAGTGCCTGGACTGCGACCACGAGCACGGCACGGCCGTTTCCTGCCCGCGCTGCCGCACGCCGCGCGCCCAGATCGAGGTCTGCCGCTCCCACGGCGCCCGCCCCATCCGCCGTTGCGGCGCCTGCCGCACCCTCACCCGCTCCCAGTCCGGCCTTTAGCAGGAGGTGAACCATGACCATCGCCCCCACCCCCACCCCCACTCTCACCGCCCCCAACCACACCCCCGACGACCTGCCGGGCTTGGCTGAGCTGGTGTGCGCGCTGCGCCACTGCGCCCAACTGCCCGGCCTGCTGATCCGCATCACCCCCGACCTCGACGGCAACGCCGAAGCCTTCGCCAGCCGCTGCGACCGCACCCCGCGCGTCGGGCTGGGCGCCGACCTGCTGCAGGACCCGGATTCATCCTCGCTGTACGGGGTCTTGGCCCACGAGATCGCCCACCACGCCCTCGACCACGACCACCCCCGCATGTTCTGGCGCAACCCGGTGTGGCTGGCCAAAGCCGCGCTGCTGGGCGGGCTGGTGTTGCGCCTGCCCCTGCCGGCTCTGGCCGTCTTGGCCTGCGTCGTGCTGGCTGCGGCGCTGGTCGAGGCCCGGCGGGAACGGCTGCAGGAGTACGACGCCGACGCCCACGCGGTGCGGCTGCTGGACGCGGTCGGGTTGCCCGGCCGTCGCCTGATGGCCGCGGCGCTGGCCGATCTGATCGACGCACCCCCCGGATATCGGCTGATCGGGTGGGCGTTCGACGGTCACCCCAGTGCCCGCGCCCGGCGCCGGACCCTGGCCACCGGCCGCCCGGCCCGCCGTCTGCGCTGGGCGCTGATGTGGCAAAGCATCCCGACTCCGGCCGTCGCGCCGGGCTTCTCCTGCACCGCGTGCGGGCTGACCGGTTCGGACAGCATGGGGGCGAGCGCGTGATGAGCCGTATCCGTGCCCGCTTCTGGGACCCCGCCGGCGTTAAGCACGCCATCCCTACCTACCCGTGGCGCCTGGCCCCGGCTCACCTGCTCACGCGCCGTCAGCTGACCGCCGCCGGGCTGCGGCCCGGTGGGCAGGGCGTGCAGGCACAGATCATGTGGGCCTCGCGTCGGCATGGTGCGCCCGGTGTGCGGGTGGCCTACCTGTACGACGTGCGGTTCGCGCTGCCCAAGCGCACCGCCACCCCTGCGCAGCTGGTCGCGCTGGACAAGGCCAACGCCGCCCGCCGTACCTGCCCCGTCTGCGGGCGAGATGCCGGGTACGTGCTGCCGCGTCATCTGGGCACCTGCCTGGACTGCGCCGACGCGGGCGAGGTGGCCGCATGAGCGCCGCGATGACCCGCGCTGATGTCCTCGCTGAGCTGGAGGGGTTGCAGCGCACGAGCCGCAACGTCAACCGCGCGGTGTGGGGGGTCGCGGTCGGGGTGATGGTCTACGGTGCGGGCAACGTGACCGGGCTGCTGGTCGCTCACGGCGTGCACGCCGCGATTGCGTGGATGCTCTCGCCGATGGTGGACCTGGGTTTGATCGTCGCGTTGGTCGGCGGTCGGGCACTGGACCGCTACGGGGTGCGCGCCCGGTGGCTGACCGTGCTGCGCTGGACCGCCGGGCTGATGACCTGGTCGCTGAACGCCGCTGCTCCGGCCCTGGCGCCCGGTGGGGTGGACGCGGTCGGGGTACTGATCCACTCCTGCGGCCCGGTCCTGCTGCTGGTCGTCGCCGAGGCCGCCGCGTCCGTGCAGCGCGGCATCGCCGCCACCACCGACCGGCTGACCCGGCAGATGAACGAAGCCGCGACCCCGGCGCCGACCGCTCCCGGACCGGCGCCGGTCCGCCCGTCCGAGGCGCCTGCCCTCTCACCGGCCCCGGCGCGGTCGGCACCGGTCCGCACCCCTAAAGCGGTCGGTGCGGCCAAATCCCGCACGAGCAAGACCGCTTCGGCTGCTCGACCGCGCCGGGCGGCTACCGGTGCGGCGGATGTCGATGAGCTGATGCCGCTGGGCTGGCGCATCGCCGCTGAGCACGAGTCCCGCGGTATTCCGCTGACCCGCGACCGGCTGCGGGACGCGGTCCGCCAGGCCGGTCAGTCGATCTCGACCGACCGCGCCGGGCGGCTGCTGGCCCGGCTGCGGACCGACCCCCCGGCCGACCCCGCACCAACCGCGGTCGGTCCGGTGGACGCCTCCGGCGGTCCGACCGCCCCGCCCGCGCCCACCTCGACCGCCGGACCGGCCGACCGCCCCCACTCTCCGACCGCTATCGCCGAGCCCGTCACGACCGTTTCAGGAGACCTCCATGGCTGAGCGCACCGACCCCTTCGCCGGGGCACCCCGGCCCGGCACCGGCCAGCACAACACCAACGGCAAGGCCGGTGGCCACCCCTACGCCAGCATTTCCTACTCGCCGCTGGCCGACCCGGAGTTCTTCACCAACGCCGACATCCGCAACTACTGCGAGAGGGCGCGCGGGGAGTTCTTGAAGCTGTCGTTCGAGGTGGCCATGGCCGCCGAGGTGCTGCAGGCCGTGCTCAAGGAGATCCCCGACCCCGAGGCGCGTCTGTTCGGCTCTCAGGCCCGTGCCCGCCGGGTGGCTCGCCACCTCAAGCGCACCGCGACCGAGGCCCGGGATGCGGCCAAGAACGCCGCCCGCACCTACGCCGCGTTCCAGCGCGAGTTCGACCCGGAACTGTCGGCCACTGCCCGCTCTCGGCCGACGCGGGCACGGCGCCGCTTCGACTTCGGCCTCTGACCTTTAGAAGGGAGAACGAGCCTCATGGCTTCCAAGCGTGATCTGCCGATGATGCCGTATGAGTACGGTCGCTACCGCTCCGGAATCGGGGGCGGGGTGGGCGGGTACCTGCTGCAGCGCGCCACCCCGTACCTGCCGCCGTGGCTGTTGTGCGTCGGGACCGGCGTCGTGTCGCTGCCCGCCAACCAGCTGTGGGCGGATTCGGCCGCCGCGTCCGCCGGGCTGACCCTGGCCTCTGCGGCTTTGACCGCCACCACGTGGTGGGCGGGCAAGGCCACCACCGCGCAACGGCGCCTGCACTCCACCGTCACCGTCGGTTTGGCCACCTCGTGGCTGACCGCCGCGGCGCTCGCCGGTCCGGCTACCGGCCCGCTGCAGGGCCTGTACCTGATCGGTGGCCCCGCTTTGGCCGCGTCCTGGAACATCCGCCACCTGCTGCGCACCAACCAGGACGGCGCCCAGGGCGAGGGGCAGGGCTCCGGTGGGCTGCTGGAGAAGGTCGGCCTGGCCAAAACCATGGTCACCGGCTCGACCGTGTCACCGAACAAGGCCACCTTCCAGCTGCAGCTGCCGCCCGGTGAGCTGACCGCCGACGACGTGGCCAAAGCCGCGCCGCGCCTGGCTTCGGCGTTGGATGTCTCGCCGACCGCGGTGCGGGTGCACCCCGACCCCGACTCGCACGCCCGCGCCCAGGTCACCATCGTTCCGCGCGACATGCTCAAGAACACCACGCCGTGGCCCGGCCCGTCCGCCCCTGGCGGGTCGATCGCGGAACCGGTGGTGGTCGGAGTGTATGAGGACGGCACGGAGGCGGTGCTGTACTTCCCCGGCGACCCGAAGCAGGCGCGTAACGCCATGCACCTGCTGATCATGGGCATGACCGGATCGGGCAAGTCCGAGGGCGGGCTGACCGCGCTGGCCGAGATCGCCTCACGCCGGGACGTGGTGGTGTGGGCCTCCGACCCGGCCAAAGCCGACCAGACCCTGGGACCGCTGCTGCCCGCCCTGGACTGGGCCGCCCTCGACATGCCCTCCACGGTCGCGATGATCGAGGCCATTACCGCGGCGATTCCGGCGCGTACCAAGTGGCTGGCCAAGTACGGCTACAAGCAGTGGGAACCGGCGTGCGCCGAAACCCAGGCCGACGGCTCACCGGGCATGCCCTACCTGGTGTGCTGGTTCGAGGAAGCGGCCAAGACCATCCGCGAGATCGACGACGACGTCTTCACCGGCATCGGCCAAGAAGCCCGCTCCGCCGGGATCTCCCTGGTGGTCTCCCTGCAGCGCGCCTCCGGTACGCAGATCTCGACCGACACCCGCGCCTCGCTGGGCTCCTCCTGGTGCTTCGGGGTGCGCAGCGAAACCGACGCCGGATTCGCCCTGCCCGATGAGGCGCTGGACGCCGGGGCCGCACCGCACGCCTGGCGCGACAAGAAGCCCGGCTACAACTACCTGGCCGCCAACGGCGTCCCCGAGGGACTGTGGGCCACCCCGGCCCGCTCCCACCTCACCAACCGCGACCAACTCACCCAGGTCACCACCGTGTTCGCCGACGTGCGCGCCGAGGTGGACGCGGTCACCGAGCAGGCCGCCCGCCAGGCCGCCGGGAGCCTGTTCACCGACCGCGCCCGCCACCTCACCGACTCTCCCGCCGCTTCGCCTGCCGACGCCGGCCGTTTGGGACGCCACGCCCGCAACGCCGACGCCGACGCCGACGAGCAGGATCACGACGACGCCGAGGAAGCCGAGGAGTTCGAGCACATCGACCCCGAACAGCCCCTATCGCCAGTCCGGACCGTGCTGCAGCTGGCCACCCCCGACCAGAACCCACGCCGCGCCGTAGGAGCCGACGAGGCACGGCAGATCATGGCCGACCTGCTGGAGGAGTTCGAGGCCGCCGGACGGGTCGAAGTCGGGCCGAAGGACTTCATGGACCACTGCGACCGCTTCGGCCGAAGCCGCGGATGGGTCTCCGGACAGGTCTCCGCCATGGTCCTCACCGGACGGCTGCGCGAGACCGACAAGCCCGGCCGCTACCGCATCATCCCGCAGGACGGGCGAGTGCTGGCCGGTGTCTGACGTCAGACACCGTCTGACGCCACCGCCCCCTTTTCCCAGGTAACGCGCGCCCGCGAGGGGTGTCAGACGGCGTCTGACGCACCCGCTGACACCCCCGCGGCACCCGCGCTGACACCCCACTCCACCACCCCACTCCCGCCGCGAAAGCGAGCCTTGCCATGCCCACCCCACCCACCATCCGCCCGGCGCGAGAGGCCAACAGGCCACGGCTGTTGGACCTGTTCTGCTGCGCCGGCGGCGCCTCGATGGGCTACCACCTTGCCGGATTCGACGTCACCGGCATCGACATCAACCCCCAACCCAACTACCCGTTCACCTTCCACCAGGGCGACGCCATCACGTTCGTCCGCGAGCACGGCCGCTCCTACGACGTCGTCAACGCCTGCCCGCCCTGTCAGGCCGACTGCACCCTGTCGGCCGGCACCAACCAGGGCCGCGGCGACCACCGCAGCCTGATGGCCGAGACCCGCGCCGCACTGCTGTCCACCGGCCGCCCGTGGATCATCGAGAACCCCGTCGGCAGGGCGCCGATGCGCCGCGACCTGCTGCTGTGCGGGCTGATGTTCTCCGACCTGAAGGTGTTTCGCCACCGACAGTTCGAGCTGCACGGCCTGACCGTCCCCCAGCCCGCCCATCCCGGCCACGCCGGACACCGGGTGAGGGGATGGCGACACGGCCGGTACTACGACGGCGACATGGTCGCCGTCTACGGCGACGGCGGCGGCAAAGGCTCGATCACCGAGTGGCAGAGCGCGATGGGCATCGACTGGACCGACAGTCGTCGTGAGCTGGCCGAGGCCATCCCGCCCGCCTACACCCACCACATCGGCCGCGCCGTCCTCACCGCCCTGCGATCCACGCGAACGGAACAGGCCGCATGAGCGAAACCGACCGGCTCCGGTACGCGCTGGCCGCCGCCGCCCGCGGTTGGCATGTCTTTCCCGTCTCCATCGGTGACAAGCCCCCGCTGAAGGGCTTCACCGACTGGGAGACCAACGCCACCACCAACCCCGACGTGATCCGGCGCTGCTGGTCGAGCGCCCCGTACAACATCGGCATAGCCTGCGGCCCCTCCAACCTGGTCGTCATCGACCTGGACACCCGAAAGGACGGGCAAAGCCCGCCGCCCTCCTGGGACCTGCCGGGGGTCAACGAGGGCGCCGACGTGCTGGCCGTACTGTGCGAACGCGCCGGACAACCCCTGCCGTTCGAGACCTTCACCGTGCGCACCCGCCGCGGCGGCATGCACCTGTACTTCACCGCCCCGGACGGCTCCGCCCTGCGCAACACCGAGAGCGACAAGGGCAACGGGCTGGGCTGGCTGATCGACACCCGTGCCCATGGGGGTTATGTGCTGGGTCCTGGCAGCTTGGTGGACCTTCCTGACGGCACTGGCGTCTACGAGGTGGTTCACAACACGACCCCGGCCCCGCTGCCCCCCTGGTTGTTCCAGCAGCTCTCACCCCCGCCCCGACCCGCGCCGCAACCGGTGCACCTGGCCCTGCCCTACACCCGGCACGGCGCCTATCTGCACGCCGCCATCACTCGCGAACTGGACCGCGTCGCCACCGCCCCGCACGGCCAGCGCAACGGCTCGCTCTACCTGGCCGCCATCGCCCTGGGCCAACTCGTCGCCGGTGGCGCACTGGCCGAGACCGAGGTGACAACCCTGCTGGAACAACAGGGGGTCGATGCCGGGCTGAGCCGCGCCGAGACCATCCACACCATCGCCTCCGGGCTCAAAGCCGGTGCCAAGCGGCCCCGGACGGTCGCGGCATGACCGCCTCACTCCACCACACGGGAACCGAATCTATGAGCACGACCGAACCCGCCGGCCACGGCGCGATGTTGCTTGACGCGCTGCTGGCCGCGCTGACCCGCTATGTGATCCTGCCGACCCCGCAGGCCGCCGATGCGGTGGTGTTGTGGATCGCTGCCAGCCACGCCCAACCCGCGTGGGCGCACGCCCCGCGCCTGGTGATCCGCGCCCCGGAAAAGCGGTGCGGCAAGTCCCGGCTGCTGGACGTGGTCGAAGCGTGCTGTCATGACCCGTTCATCACCGTCAACAGCAGTAGCGCCGCGGTCTACCGCTCGATCAGCGAGGACCCGCCGACCATGCTTGTGGACGAAGCAGACACGATCTTCGGGCCGAAGGCGGACGGGAACGAGGACCTGCGCGGGCTGCTGAACGCCGGACATCAGCGCAACCGGCCGGCCAAGCGCTACGACGCCAACACCGGCCGCGTGGAGTCCATCCCGACCTTCGCCATGGCCGCACTCGCCGGAATCGGCGCCATGCCCGACACCATCGAAGACCGCGCCGTCGTGGTCCGGATGCGCCGCCGCGCCCCCGGTGAGACGGTGGCGCCCTACCGGCACCGCAGGGACCGGCCCCTGCTGCGCCAGCTGGCCGAGGACCTGTCCGCGTGGCTGCGCGCCGACCTGCCCACCCTGGAGCAGGCCGAACCGGCGATGCCCGTGGAAGACCGCGCCGCCGACACCTGGGAACCCCTGGTCGCCGTCGCCGACCACGCCGGAAACCACTGGCCCGAACGCGCCCGCGCCGCGGTGCTCGCGCTCACCGCCGAAGCCGACGACAACAGCGAGACCTCGACCAGGGTTCGGCTGCTGGCCGACTGCCGCACCGCGTTCGGCACCGACCCGGCCTTGCCCACCGCCAACCTGCTGGAACGGCTTAAGGCCGACACCGAAGCCCCGTGGGCCGATTACGGGCAGGGAGCTGCCGGGCTGACCGCGATGAAGCTGGGCGTGATCCTGCGGGAGTACGACATCCGCTCCACCACGATCCGATTCCCCAGCGGGCAGGCCAAGGGCTACCAGCGCGCCGACTTCACCGACGCCTGGAACCGCTACTGCCCCACCCCGCAGAGCCCCGAAAACGGCGAGGTGCTGCCGTTCGGCAGGGGAAGCCGTACCAGCCGTACCAGCCTCAACATCGCAGGTCAGGCCGATGAGGCTTACATCCCCGGTACGGCTTGAGCCGTACCACCCCCCGATCTTGGTACGGCTCAAGCCGTACCAGCGGGGAAGCCGTACCAGCCCTGACCAGCAAAAACGAGGCTGGTACGGCTGGTACGGCTTCCCCGCTCAAACCGATCCAGCCACCCGTAGCCCCGCCAGGAGACACCCATGCCCAAGGGCGAAAAGCTCACCATCGCCGACATCTGCGAAGACCTCGACATCAGCCGATCCACCTTCTACGACTGGCGCCAGAAGGGCCGCGCCCCCAAGTGCATGAAGCTCCCCAACGGAGATCTCCGCGTCCGCCGCACCGACTATGACCGCTGGCTGACCAGCTTGGAGGACGCCTCCTGATGAAGAACACCACCTACAACGTTCGCGTCTACAAGACCGAGGCCCGCAAGAACAAAGACGGCAAGGTGACGTCCTACCGAGTGCTATGGCAGACCGCGGGGAAGCCCTGGAAAAAGCCGTTTCCAAAGGAAGCGCAAGCCGACACCTACCGAAGCGCCCTGATCACCGCCGCACGCAACGGTGAGGCGTTCAGCCTCATCACCGGTGAGCCCGTCTCATGGAGCCGCACCGAACGGCCGGACATGAGCTGGTACGACTTCACCACCGCCTACGTGGACATGAAATGGAAGCGTGCCTCTGCCGGATACAGGCGTGACATCGCGCGAGCCCTCACAGCGGCATCTCCCGCCATGCTCACCGCTGACCGCGGCAAGCCGTCTGACAAGGAGATCCGGAAGGCGCTCACGCGTTGGGCCTTCAACACCAAGGACAGGGACAGTTGTTCGGCCGAAGACCCCGTTCTCGGATGGTTGAAGCGGAGCACCTGCATGGTTTCGACGCTTGAAGACGCCGCGACCATGCGTAAGGTGCTGGATATCGCAACGTCCAAACTCGACGGCAAGGCCGCTGCAGCGAGCACCGCGCGCCGGAACCGAGCGATTCTCTTCAACGCCCTGGACTACGCGGTTGAACTGAAGTTGCTCACCACGAACCCGATCCGGGGCCTGAAGTGGCAGGCCCCGAAGAGTTCACACGAGGTCAACCGTGACTGCGTCGTCAACCCTGCCCAGGCCCGGAAGCTCTTGACCGCCGTGGCAGCACAGCAACGGAGCGGGCCGAGATTGGTGGCCTTCTTCGCGGTTCTCTACTTCGCCGGCCTGCGTCCTGAAGAGGCGATGGACCTCCGTACGGCGAACGTGATCCTGCCCGCTCTGGAACGGAACGCGGAAACAGAGGAGTGGGAGGAATCGCCGGATGCGTGGGGAGAGCTGCGATTCCGTACGGCAGCGCCCGACGTGGGCAAGGAATGGACTGATGGGGGCACTCAGCGGGAAGAGCGCCAGCTCAAGCATCGCGCCGAGGGTGATAGTCGTGCCGTCCCCTGCACGCCCGAACTGGTGAAGTTCCTCCGCTCACACCTGGCCGCTTTCCCGCCCGGCGAGAGCGGTCACCTGTTCACCGGAGTCAACGGCGGAAGCCTTCCGACCATCACCTACCGGCGGGCATGGGACAAGGCCCGCGCCGAGGTGCTGACCAGGGCCGAGTATGCCTCTCCACTCGGCAAACGCATCTACGACCTCCGACATGCCTGCCTGTCCACTTGGCTCAACGCCGGGGTACCTCCTACCCAGGTCGCCGCATGGGCGGGGCACAGCGTGGACGTGCTCTTGAAGATCTACGCAAAGTGCATCGTCGGGCAGGACGAGACGGCCAAGCGCCGGATTGCCGACGCGCTCAGGGAGGAATGACGCCTACGTCGCGCCCCGTGGGAAGGCATTGGGAAGGATCAGCCGCCAACGATCAGCGACAGCCGTAGACAGCCGGACATGACCAAAGCGCCCTCGACCGCAAATATGCAGGTCAGGGGCGCTTTCTTCATGGTCACAAGGGGTAGGGCGGGCGGGACTCGAACCCGCGACCCAGGGATTATGAGTCCCCTGCTCTAACCGGCTGAGCTACCGCCCCTCGCGCACGCCGTACGCGGCATTCAACCAAACGTGGCGGCTGTTCGCACATCTGCCGGGCGGGACGGGTTCAAGATGTGACCTTCGGCGGGAACGAGCACGGAACCCGGCTCCGATGGAATCGATACCCTACGGGTGAGCCGTGTTGAGGAGTGTTGGATCATGCGCGTTGTTGGGGCTTTCAGGGACTCGTACGGCATGGAGCCGGCCGGGGTGTGGCACGCTCCCGGGCGGGTCAACCTGATCGGGGAGCACACCGACTACAACGACGGGTTCGTCCTGCCGTTCGCGCTGCCGTGGGGGGTGACCGCCGCGGTGTCGCCGCGCGAGGACGGGGTGATCAGGCTGCGGTCGCTGCAGGCGGGTGAGCCGGTGACGCTGGCGACGCCCGACGAGGCCGAGGGCTGGGCACGCTACGCGGCCGGGGTGTTCTGGGCGCTCGGCGAAGCGGAGCGGAAGCAAGGACGAGGTCAGGAGCAGGGGCGGGAAACAGACGAGGGACAGGGGGCAGGGCGGGGGCGTCCGGTCGGCGGGGCGGATGTGGTGATCGACGGGGACGTCCCCCCGGGGGCGGGCCTGTCGTCGAGCGCGGCGCTGGAGGTGGTGATCGGTACGGCGCTGAACGAGCTGTACGGGCTCGGCCTCACCAGGATGGAGATCGCCCTGGCCGCCCAGAAGGCCGAGAACGACTTCGTGGGCATGCCGTGCGGGATCATGGACCAGGCGGCCTCCGCCCTCGGCGAGGAGGGGAAGGCGCTGTTCCTGGACTGCCGGACCCTGGGGACCAGGAGCATCCCGTTCGACCTGGCGAGTCACGGCATGCAGCTGCTGATCATCAATACCGGGGTGCATCACGAGCTCGCCGACGGGCAGTACGCCCGCCGCCGCAAGGACTGCGAGAACGCCGCCAAGCGCCTGGGGGTCGACGCGCTGCGCGATGTCACGGATCTGGCGGGCGCCCTCGCGAAGCTGAGCGGCGACGAGCGCAGGCGCACCCAGCACGTGGTGACCGAGAACCACCGGGTGGAGGCGGTGATCGGGTTGCTGCGCGCCGGGGCGGTACGGGAGATCGGTGCGCTGCTGAACGCCTCTCATCTGTCGCTGCGCGACCAGTTCGAGGTGTCCTGCGCCGAGTTGGACGTGGCCGTGGAGGCGGCGGTCAGGGGCGGGGCACGAGGGGCTCGGATGACCGGGGGCGGGTTCGGCGGCTCGGCGATCGCGCTGGTCGCCGACGACCGGGTGGAGTCGGTACGGGAGTCGGTGACCGGGGCCTACGCCGAGCGCGGCTGGACCGCACCGGACATCTACCCGGCGACCCCGGCCCAGGGTGCCCGTCGGCTGCTCTGATCCGATCCCTCTCGACGTACCGGATCACCTGTCGCGCCCGGGGTGCCGGTTCTACCCGGCTCACGGTGAGTGCCGCTCCTGCCCCCGGCGTCCGCGACCTTCATCGGTCGGGTTCGCCCCGCTCGCGGTGGGTGCCGGCCCTGCCCCGCGCCTGCGGTCCGAGGGTCAGGGCTCGGCCGACACCAGCTTGGGCACCGCGCCGAGCAGTTCGCGGGTGTAGTCGTGCCGGGGCAGGAAGAACACCTCATCCACGTGCCCCTCCTCCACGACCCGCCCGCCGCGCATGACCAGTACCCGGTCGGCGACGTGGTGGACCACCCCGAGGTCGTGGGAGATGAAGATCAGCGCGGTCCCGTCGGCGGCCTGGATCTCCGCGAGCAGGTCGAGCACCTGGGCCTGGATCGACACGTCCAGCGCGGAGACCGGCTCGTCGCAGACGAGCACGTCGGGGCGGGTGGCGAGGGCTCTCGCGATGGCCACCCGCTGGCGCTGGCCTCCGGACAGGCGCCGGGGGTGCCGGTCGGCGATGTCCGCCGGGAGGCCGACCCGGCTCAGCAGTTCGGTCACCCGGTCGAAGAGGGCCTCTCGCGAGGAGCCGTGCCGGAAAGGAACGCCGCGCGGGGAGCCGTTCTCAGTGGGAACGCCACGCGAAGGTCTGTTCTCGGTCGGAACGCCGCGCGCTGAGCCGTTCCGGGAAGAGCGACCGCGAGGAAAGCCGTCCCCGGAAGAGACACCGGGCGAGGAACCGTTCCGGAAAGGAACGGCGCGCGAGGGGCCGCGTTCGAGGAAGGCGCCGCGCAGGGGTTCCGCGACCAGGCGGCCGACCGTGTAGCGGGGGTCGAAGGAGTCGAGCGGGTTCTGGGAGATCACCTGGATGCGGGACCTGCGGGAACGCCTGGCGCGCTCGCGGATCCCCGACCAGGGCTCGCCGCCCAGCCGGACCTCCCCCGAGGCGGGTTCGAGCAGTCCGAGGACGAGCCGGGCGACCGTGGTCTTGCCCGACCCCGACTCCCCCACGATGCCGAGCGTCTCACCGGGATAGACCTCGAAGGAGACGTCGTCGACCACCGTGCGCGAGCCGTACGCGGCCGAGAGCCCGGAGACCGCCAGGATCGGCGCGGCGTGGTCGACGGTCCGCTCCGGCAGCGGGGTGCGCAACGCGATTCCCCCGGCGGCGATGGCCGACAGGCGGGTGCCTCGCGAGACCGCGGAGGGGACGGCGGCGAGCAGCAGTTTGGTGTAGTCGTGGCGGGGCTCGGACAGCACGCGTCCCGTCGCCCCCTCCTCGACGATCACGCCGTCCTTCATCACCAGTACGCGGTCGGCGACGGCGGAGACCACGGCGAGGTCGTGGCTGATCATGAGCAGCGCGGTGCCCTCGGCCTTGCGGGCGGCGAGCAGCCGCAGGATCTGGGCCTGCACGGTGACGTCGAGCGCGGTCGTCGGCTCGTCGGCGATGATCAACGGCGGGCTCGCGGCGATCGCGGAGGCGATCAGGGCGCGCTGGCGCAGCCCTCCGGACAGCTGGTGGGCGTACTGCCGGGCCCGCACCTCGGGTTCGGGGACCCCGACCGCCTCCAGCAGTTCGATCACCCTTGCCTTCCGGGCGGTGCGGGGGACGACGTCGTGGGTGGTGAGCACCTCGGCGATCTCGTCGCCGACGGTACGGAGCGGGTCGAGCGAGGTGAGCGCGTCCTGGAGCACGAGCCCCGCGAACCGGCCGCGCAGCCGTCGCCAGTCGCGGGCGCCGAAGCGGAGCGCGTCCCCGCCGTTCACCACGAACCGGGAGGCGGTGACCTCGGCGCCGGGTCCGGCCAGCCCGACCAGGGTCCTCGCCGTGACGCTCTTGCCCGAGCCGGACTCCCCGACGATCGCCACGCACTCGCCCGCCTCGATCGAGAGGCTCACCCCCCGTACGGCCTGTACTCCGGCCTTGGGGAAGCCGGCCCGCAGGTCCTCGACGTCGATGAGGCTCATCGGTTTCTCCCCTCGAAACGGCGCTGCAGGCGGCGCCCGACGAGCGTCAGGCTGATGACGGTTCCGGTGACGGCGAGGCCGGGGAAGAGCACGCTCCACCAGGCGACGCGCAGGTAGTCGCGGGCCTCGGACAGCATCGAGCCCCACTCCGGGCTGGGCGGCTGCGGGCCCATGCCGAGGAAGCTGAGCCCCGAGGTGGCGATGATGGCGGTGCCCATGCCGATCGTGGCGAGCACCGGCAGGGGGCCGAGCACGTTGGGCAGTACGTGGCGGGCGACCAGTATCGGTCTGGCCAGGCCGAAGGTGACCGCCTGTTCGACGTAGCCGGAGCGGCGCACCACGAACGTCTGGGCGCGGATCACCCGGGCGTAGTTGGGGATCTGCGCGATGCCGATCGCGAGGATCACGTTGCCGGTGCCGGGGCCGGTGATCGCGATGACCAGCAGGGCGAGCAGCAGTTCTGGGAAGGTCGCCACGACGTCGAACAGGCGGCTGAGCAGTTCGTCGACGTAGCGGGGGGACAGTCCCGCCAGGACGCCCAGCAGGGTTCCGGCCCCCGCGGCGAGCAGTACGGCGGCGGCGCCGATGCTCAGCGAGTGTCCCGCGCCGTGGACGACGCGCGACAGCACGTCGCGGCCGAGGTGGTCGGTGCCGAACCAGTGCTCGGCGCTCGGCCCGGCGAGCGCGTGCAGCGGGTCGGCGGCGAGCGGGTCGACGCCGGTGAGCAGGCTCGGCGCCACGGCGGCGACGGCGGCGACCGCCAGGAACAGCAGCGGTGCGACCGGCGGCGCGCTGAGGCCGTACCCGCGCCTGGCCGGCGCCGGGGCGGCGGTCGCGACACCCGGGACCTCCGTGACCGTCGTCATCGGCTCCTCCTCGGGTGGTACGGCGAGGGCGCCTCCCGCGGCGGGGCCACCGTCGGCTCCAACCTCGGCAAAATCGTCGGTGGAATCGGCGGTGGAACCGTCACCGGCTCTTCGCGCGACGGGGTCGTCATCGGCTCCTCCTCAGGCGGGGGTCGATCGCGAGGTAGGCGAGGTCGACGATCGTGCTGACCGTCACGTAGGCGAGGGCGGATATCAGCACGACCGCCATCACCAGCGGCATGTCCTTGCTGTTCACCGCGCCGACGGTGACCTGGCCGAGCCCGGGTCGGCCGAACACGGCCTCCACGATGATCGCTCCGCCGAGCAGGAAGCCGACGAACCAGCCGGTGAGGGTGACGGCGGGGAGCAGCGCGTGACGCAGGGCGTGCCGGGCGACGAGCCGCCACTCGGTGATGCCGCGCGAGCGGGCGGTCACCGCGAACGGCTCCTCAAGTGCCCGTTCCAGCCCTTCGCGGAGCACCTGGCCGAGCACCCCCGCGATCGGCAGCCCGAGCGCGAGTCCTGGCAGTACCAGGGAGGCGAGTCCCCTGTCCCCGGAGACGGGGAACCAGCCGAGGGTGAAGGAGAAGACGGCGAGCAGCAGGATGCCGATGAGGAACGGCGGGACCGAGACGGTGACCAGCTCCGACAGTCCGACCAGGCCGCCGAGCCAGGGGCTGCGGCCCGCGGTGGTCAGGGCGAGCAGCAGGGCGAGGACGACCCCGAGGAGGGCTGCGGTGAGCGCGAGCCGGATCGTCGGCCCGATCTGGGAGGCGAGGATGTCGCCGACGCCGCGCTGCAGGATGTAGGAGCGGCCCAGGTCTCCCTGGAGCAGGCGGAGCAGATAGTCGCCGTACTGCTGGAGCGGGGAGCGGTCCAGCCCCCACTCGGCGATGATCTCCGCCCGCCGCTCGGGGGTGTCGATGCCGTCGCCGATGAGCACGTCGATCGTGTCGCCGGGGGCGAGCAGCAGGGCGAGGTAGGCCGCGGTGGCGGCGGCCCAGAGCACGGCGACGCCCGCTCCGAGCCGCCGGCCCGCCGGGCCGAGCCACCCGGCGGCGGCCAGCCCCCGCCGCCGGGTGAGTGAAAGGGTGCTCACGTCCCTATCCGGATGTCGTAAGCACTGTTGGGGGTGCCGGAGACCGGCTCGAAGGTGATCCCGGTGACCGAGGCGCTGTAGGCGACCTGGTCGGCGGGAACGTAGAGCGGGAGCAGAAGCGCCTCGTCGGTGATCACGGTCTTCTGCACCTTCGCGTAGAGCTCCTTGCGCTTGGCGACGTCGGAGGCGGCCGACGCGTCGGCGAGCAGCTCGTCCAGTTCGGCGCTCCCGAACTTCGTGCGGTTGATCGCGGCGTCCTTCGCCAGGATCAGGTTGAGCGCCGCCCCGGCGTCGGTGTCGCCGCGCGAGTTCTCGAAGATCTCGTACTCGTTGTCCTCGACGGCCTTCTGCGCGGTGCCCTGATCGACGATCTTGACCTGGAAGTCGATCCCGGCGCTCTGCTTGACGGCCGCCTGGACGGCCTGGGCGAGGACGTCGCGGCGGTCGCGGACGAACGGCGCGGCGTTGACGGTGCGCACGGTGAGTCGCTTGCCGTCCTTGACCCGGAAGCCCTCGGCGTCGCGTTCCTTCCAGCCCGCCTCGTCGAGCAGCCGGTTGGCCCGTTCGGGGTTGTTGCCGAAGGTCTTCTCCAGGGAGGGGTCGTAGAACTGCGGGCTGCCCTGGCCGATGACGCTCCAGGCCCGCTTGGCGGTGCCCTGGTAGACGGAGTTGAGCACCGCGTCCACGTCGACGGCGTCGCGGAAGGCCTCGCGGACCCGCTTGTCGTCGAACGGGGGACGGGAGACGTTGAAGTAGTAGGAGAACGCGCTTCCCGAGTTGAGGCTGGTCTCCAGTTTCAGCTCGGGGTCGCTCTTGATGAGGCCGATCTCGGTGGCGGGCACGCCCTCGATCACCTGCACCTGCCCGGAGGTGAGCGCGCCGACCCGTACCGCCGCCTCGGACAGGAAGCGGTAGGTGATCTCGGCCAGGTGCGCCGGTCCCTGGTGGGCGGCGCCGGTGGGCGGCCATTTGTAGTCGGGGTTGCGCTTGTAGTGGACCTCCTGGCCGGGGGTGAACCGGTCGAGGATGAACGGCCCGGTGCCGACCACGTCGACGCCGCCCGCCTTGAGGTCCTTCGCGTTCTTCAGCGACTTCGGGGAGACCTGGCCCGCGTACGGGGAGGAGAGGAAGTCGAGGAACAGTCCGTCGGGGGCCTTGAGCGTGACCTTCAGGGTGTACGGCGCGGTCGCCTCGGCCTTCTCGAAGTTGCGCAGTTGGATGGCGCTGAGCGCGGCGTTGTAGCCGGGTGCGACGAGCTGGTCGAGGTTCGCCTTCACCGAGGCGGCGTCGAACTTCTCGCCGTCGTGGAAGGTGACGTCGTCGCGGAGTTCGAAGGTGTAGGTCAGGCCGTCCTCCGACACCTTCCAGGACGTGGCCAGCCAGGGCAGGAACTCACCGTTCACGCCCCGGGCGATCAGTGCGTCGAACTGGTTGTGGACCAGGAGGCGGGCCTTGTTCTGGCCCCACTGGTGCGGGTTGAAGGTGATCGGCTGTGTCTCCACCGCCCACACGAGCGACCCGCCGTCGCCACTGCCGCCACCGCCGTCCGCACCGGCCTTCGCGCTCGGGGCCCCGCTCTCGGCTCCGCACGCCGCGAGCGCCAGCACTCCGGCGAGCGTCAGGGCGCCCCATCGCAACTTCACGTTCTTCTCCTTGCGCTTCTGTACGACGTGCTTCTGTATGGCGTGCTTCTGTATGGCGTGCTTCTCTGCGACGTGCTTCCGCACGGCGTTCTGTACGGCGTTGTTCTGTACGGCGTGTTGTGCGGCGTTGTTCGGTACGGCGCGTCCGGCCGGCTCGACGACACGCCGGGTATGGCGATCGGGGCGGTTCACGCGACGTGCCGTCTGATCTGGGTTCCGGCGGCCTCGGAGAGCACGATCCGGGCGAGGGCGTCGGCGTGGCGGAAGAGCGGGGCGTTGAGGCGGGGCCTGGCGAAGCCGGCGGTGGCCCTGCCGCCCACGACCCAGGGGCCGAGGGCGAACCTGCGGGGGTGCGGGCTGCCTGACCTGTCGAGCAGGCGGCGGTCCGCGGTCCGCACGTTCACCAGGCCCGACTCCTCGTCGAGCTCGCCCCGGTCGCGGAGCGCGCCGATGAGCGGGTCGACGGCCCGACTCACGCTGGGCGCGGGCAGCCGGGCCTCGACGAGTGTGCCGGCCGCGACGCCACCGGGCACGGTGGGGCTCTGTGCCCGCCAGCGTCCTTCATGGTGGTCGACCTTGAGGTTCGCGCCGAGGAAGGTGACCACCCCGGCCCTGGCGAGGGCGCGCATCTCCTCCAGCCGGGATCCCGGCGGACCGCTCGCGACGTAGCTGAAGAAGCCGCCGAACCACGGGTCGGAGATGCCCAGCTCGGCGAGGACACCGTAGACGGAGAGCAGTCCGAGGATCATGGCGTGGTCGGCGCTGTGCGCGGGGTCGGAGCGCCGTTCCAGGTCGACGGCGAGATAGCCGTGCATCCACTTCTGCAGGCCCGCGTGGTCGCCGAACCGGATGCCGTCCAGCGGCCGGTCGAGCCGGTCGAAGTCGAGCCGGTCCGGGTGCCGGGGCACGGCCTGGCGGATCAGCTTGCGCATCCCGAGGCTGCGCCACTCCTCGGCCGCGAAGCCCTCCTCGAACTCCTCCCAGCCCAGCTTGACCCGCTTGGGGTGGGCGGTGATGAGCTCGTGGTAGTACGCGAAGGCCAGCTCCTTGGCGACGAGCGGCCACACGTCCCTGCGGAAGTCCCACGGCCCCTCGCCCAGCGCCTCGCGGGTGAGGAAGCGCGGCACCGGCGGGCGGGCGCCCTTGAAGGGGTAACCGGTCTTGGAGTGGTACGGCACCCCGCGCCGCGAACCCACGTGCAGGAGGGGCTCCCGCCCGCTGGGCAGGTAGACGAGCTCCCCGTCGTACTCGCGGACGAACCGGCCGCCCCGGCCCGAGGTGAGCAGCACCATCAGGTCGACGAAGGCGAGCCCCATCCCCCGTACGATCACCGGCTCCCTCGCGGGGACGCCGTCCAGGTCGAGGTCCGCCGCGTAGCCGGTGGGCAGGTAGCGCAGCCCCGTACGTGTGGCGAGGCGGGCCAGCGTGCCCTCCTCGCTCGTCGGGGTCACGTCGCCGTGTCCCTGGGCGAGGATCACCGCGTCGACCTCGATCGTCCCGCCGTTCTCCAGCCTCACCGCCTGGCCGCCGGGGACGTCGGCGAGGTCGACGGCGCGGGTGGCGTGCACGTGCACCCGGACGCCCCGCGGCGCGGTCGCCACCGCGTGGCGGAAGACGTGGGAGAGGTAGCCGCTCTGCGCGGGGCGGGTGGCGAACCTGCCGGGGTCTCCGCCGAGCCATTCGGCCAGCGTGGGTCCCGGGCGGATCGGTCCCTCGCACCGCACCGACTCGTCGGTGAAGAGGGTCACGTCGGCCGCGGTGGAGTTCATCCAGAGCAGGTCCGGCTGGTCGCGCCGCCAGACGCGCCCGCCGCCCGGCGGGTGGGGGTCGATCACGTGGACGTCCAGCGACGGCCAGCCGAGCAGGTCGGCGGCGTTGGCGCAGATCCGCTCCACAAGGCAGGTGCCCGTCGGTCCCGCGCCGACGACCGCGATCGAGGCGCTCATACGGCGGCTCTGCGGTGCGGCTCGTCCCAGTCGGCGTACAGCGGCTCGACCGGGACACGCCAGGTGTCGGTCTCGCCGCGGAAGGGGGAGATGACGGTGAAGTCGGTGTTCTCGCGGAAGGCGGGGTGGGCGTACAGGTCCCTGGCGTAGGCCCACAGGTTGGTGAAGGCGGTCAGCGGGCGCTCGCTGATCCTGGCCGCCGGGTTGTCGCTCAGGTCGAAGCGGAGCAGGGTCGGCCAGAGCCGTACGTCCGCCTCGGTGATCCCCGAGCCGAACAGGTACCTGCGGTCGGCCAGCCGGTCGTCCAGATCGTCCAGGAAGGCGATCACCTCTGCGCGCGCCTCGGTGTACGCGGTCTCGGTGGTGGCCGACGCCACGCGGCCCGCCGCCGTGTTGACGATCTCGTAGATCCTCGTGTTGAGCTCGTCGATCTCCGGCCTGAGCTCCTCGGGGTAGAGGTCGGCCTCTGGGTCGCCGCCGAACCGGGTGGCGAGGTCGATCGTGATGTCGGGGAAGTTGTTGCTGACGATGCGGCCGCTCGTCCTGTCCCACAGGACCGGTACGGAGACGTGCCCGTCGAAGCCGGGCTCGGTCGCCTCGTACGCCTGCCGCAGGGTGGTGAAGCCGTTGACCGGGTCGGCCCCGCGCCGCTCGCGGAAGGCCCACCCGCGCCCGTCGCGCTCGTCGTCGACGTAGGAGAGCGAGACCACGTCCTGGAGTCCCCTGAGGGAGCGCACGATGGCGGCGCGCTGAGCGTACGGACAGACGGCCGCGACGTAGAGGTGGTAGCGCCCCGGCTCGGCGGGGAAGGCGGTTGTGCCGATCCGCCCCTGGAAGGGGTAGCGCAGGCCGGACCTGCCACCCGGCCGGTAGTGGCCGTGGGTGTCGAGGTCGACGGGGCTCGCGTGGTTCAGTGTGCTGCTCTTCGGCATCTGGCGCTCCCGGACATGTCGTGGTGACCCCGGTGAAGGGGTCCGCGCTTGCGGCACGCCCACCGTGCCGCCTGGTCTCCCCCGGGGGCACCCCGCCGCGGTGCGAGGGTTGCCGGTCAGTCAGCCGGGGCTTCGCACTGACACTCTTAACCTATTTAGAAGGTAGGAAATACATAGATCTCTGTCAAGCCTTAATGTCGGGGAATGTCCTATGAGAGCGTGAACGTGGTCTACCGCAAGTACGACGGGTCACTGCACTGGCACCACCGCGGCCTGCTGCTCGGCGAGGACGAGCACGGGGTGTGGACGGGCTGCGTGGCCGACTCCAGCGGCCACAAGGGCGACGGCCCCGCGGTCGCCTGGCCGCATCCGTTCGTGATGCTCTTCCCCCGCGACGCCTGGTGGACGGCCGCGTTCAACACGGCACCGCACAAGCACGAGATCTACTGCGACATCTCCACGGTGCCGCGGTGGAGCGACGGTCAGGTCACCATGATCGACCTCGACCTCGACGTGATCAGGGTCCGCGGGAACCTGCTGAAGGGCCGCCGGAGCCGGGTCTTCCTGGACGACGAGGACGAGTTCGAGGAGCACCGGATCAGGTACGCCTACCCGCCCGACGTGGTCGAGAGCGCCCGCGCCTCGGCCGCCTGGCTGATGGAGGCGGTCACCACCCGCACCGCCCCCTTCGGGGACGCGCCACACTGGCTCACCCTGGTCAGCTGAGCGCGTCCCCTCCGGCCACCTCAGCGGGCGCGGTCGCGGAACAACCTGCCGGACAGCAGCGCCGAGACCAGCAGGAAACCGCCGCACCAGGCCAGCGCCTTCCACGGGTCGCTCCCCACGGGCCTGTCGAGCAGCAGGCCGCGCACGGACTCGATGATCGGCGTGGCCGGCTGGTTCTCCGCGAACCCGTGCAGCCACGTGGGCATGGTGTGGACCGGGACGAAGGCGCTGCTCGGGTAGGGCAGGAACATCACCGCGAAGGTGAAGCCGCCCGCGGCCTCCGGCGTCCTGGCCAGCAGGCCGACCACGGCGGAGACCGCGGAGACGGCCAGGACGAACACCACCAGGATGCCCGCCGCCGCGGCCCAGCCCGCCAGGTCCGCGTCCGCCCGGAAGCCGAGCAGGAAGGCGACGACGAACACGATGACGAGCGAGGTGAGGTTGCGCACGGTACTGGCGGCCACGTGCCCGCCCAGGAACGCCCCTCCGCCGACGTCCATCGACCTGAACCTGTCGACGATCCCCCGGCTCATGTCCTGGCTGACGGCGACCGCGGTCAGGGAGGCGCCGTAGGAGGCGCACATGACGAGGACGCCGGGGACGGCGTAGGTGACGTAGTCGGTGCCGGTCTGGATCGCGCCGCCGAACAGGTAGACGAACATCAGCATGATCATGACGGGCAACAGGAACGAGGTGATCAGCGCGTCGAGGTTGCGCAGCGACAGGCGGACGGCGCGGCCGGTCATGACCGGCCAGGCGACGAGCTCAGACACCGGCCCTCCTCCCCTCGCACCCGACGACGGGGCAGGACACTCGCCGCTCCTCGCTTGTCGAGACGTCCGTCGCCGTGAGGTCAGACACCGGCCCGCTCCCTGTCCGTCGGATTGTCCGTCAGGTTGTCCGTCAGGGCGAGGAACGCGTCGTCGAGCGTGGCGCCTCGCACGGTGAACCTCTCGACCGCGGAACGCCCGGGATCCACCTCGTCCAGCAGGGCGCGGATCTGCGCGGCGCTCCCGTCGGTGGCCGCCTCGACGGTGAGCCTGGCGGGATCGGCGTGCACGGCCCGCGCCCCGAGCAGGCGCGTCACCTCGGCGAACGAGCCGGCGTCGGCCAGGACGAGGTTCAGCCGCCAGGCGGCGACCCTCGCCTTGAGCTCGTCGGCGGTGCCCTCCGCCACCACCCGTCCGCCGTCGAGCAGCGCGATCCTGCCGGCGAGGCTGTCGGCCTCCTCCAGGTACTGGGTGGTGAGGAAGACCGTCGTCCCCGAGTCGGCGAGGCGGGTGATCACCTCCCACATCGCCTGCCTGCTCCGCACGTCGAGCCCGGTCGTCGGCTCGTCGAGAAAGATCACCGATGGTGCGCCGACGAGCCCGGCGGCCAGGTCCAGGCGCCGCCACATACCACCCGAGTACGTACCGACCCGCCGCTTTCCCGCCTCGACCAGGTCGAACCGCTCCAGGAGCTCGGCCGCCCTGCGGCGGGCCCCCGCGCGTGACAGGCCGGACAGGCGGCCCATCATCCGGAGATTCTCCTCGCCGGTCAGCAGTTCGTCGACCGCCGCGTGCTGGCCGGTCAGGCTGATGGCGCGGCGCACCCGGCGGCGGTCGCGGACGACGTCGAACCCGGCGACCGTGGCCCGTCCCCCGTCCGGCCCGACCAGCGTCGCCAGGGTGCGTACGGTCGTCGTCTTGCCCGCCCCGTTGGAACCGAGCAGGGCGTACACGCTCCCCCTGGCGACGCGCAGGTCGACGCCCTTCAGGACGGCGACCCTGCCGTAGGACTTGGTGAGGCCGACCGCCTCTATCGCTGCTTCCACTACCCCTCCTGTGTATGGCGTACGCTCTACTGTTTATGGCATACACGATATTGCGTAAGGTATACACTCGCAGAAAAGGACGGTCAAGCCCGGGAGCGCGATGGAAGTGCCGGAGAGCGTGGAGATCGCCTGGGGCCTGCGCGAGCGGCCCGGCAAGGGCCCCAAACGCAGCCTGAGCCTGGAGCACATCGTGGAGGCCGCCCTGCGGGTGGGCTCCGCGGAAGGGCTCGCCGCGGTCTCGATGAGCAAGATCGCCGCCGAGCTCGACGTCTCCACGATGGCGCTCTACCGCTACGTCTCGTCCAAGGGCGACCTGCTCATGCTCATCACGGACGCGGTGCTCGGCCCGCCTCCCCCGCTCCCCGAGCCGGGCGACGACTGGCGTCAGGGCGTCCACCGATGGGGCGCCGCCATGCGCGTCGCCCTGCAGCGGCACCCCTGGTCATTGCGCATCCCCATCACCGGGCCGGGGATCATGCCCAACCACGTCGCCTGGCTGGAGGCCGGGCTGCGCTGCCTGCGCGGCACCGGACTGGACGCGGACACGAAGCTCGCGGCGCTGTTGCTGGTCAACGGCTTCGTCAGGACCGAGGTGGCGCTCCTCGCCGACCTCCAGGACGCCCACCGCACCTCCCAGGTCACCGACGAGGAGGCGCTGTCCGGCTACGGCAGGTCACTCGCCAGGCTCACCGACGCCCAGCGCTTCCCCGAGATCCACGAGCTTCTCGAAGCCCGGGTCTTCGACAAGCCTGGCGGCGAGGACGACGAGTTCGCCTTCGGCATGGAACGCATCCTCGACGGCCTCACGGTGCTCGTCGCCCAAAAACCGCCCACCTGATCTCCGGCGCCCCTCACACCGACAGAAGCTGACCCCTCCTACTTCCGTGTCATGCCTTCGCATTAGTCAGTGTCGGTGGTCGTCCCCAAGGCGTACCGCAGATAGAAGTCTGGTTTGGCGAGGAAGCGTCGCCAGTGATCGACCAGTTGGAGCTTTTCCCACTCTGCGGCGCGGGTGCCGTAGTCGCCGAGCTCGATGATCTGCGCGCCTGGAAGGCTGGCGAGAATCGGCGAGTGGGTAGCGCAGATGATCTGCCCGCCTTCGTCTGCGACGCGAGCCATGAGACCGACCAAGCGCACGCATGAGTGAAACGAGAGGGCCGCTTCGGGTTCGTCCATGAGGTAGAGCCCTGGCCCGCTCACCATGCGTTCCAGGACGGTGAAGAATCCTTCCCCGTGGGATTGCTCGGTGAGGTCTTCCTCCCAGAACCCGTATCGGCCGGAGACGTTCTGTCCGAGGTTGAAGAGGGTTTCGGCACGGAGGAAGAATGCTCGGCGCTTGGTGCGGGGGCCACGTAGAAGACGGAGGCCGGTCGTCGTGAGTTCGGCGTCCATGACTTCCCCGAGGGGTGTGGGAGGTCCTGTGCTGGCGTATCGGGTGCCTGCCTTGCCGCCTGCGGAATTGATGCCGCAGACGTCGGCGATCGCTTCCATGAGGGTGGACTTCCCTGAGCCGTTCTCTCCGATCAGGAATGTCACGGGGGCAGTGAGACTCAGGCCGTGTTCGGAGAGGTGGCGGATGGGCGGCAAGGCAGCGGTCCACCCTGTAGGAAGGTGGTGGGTGCTCAGTCGGGTAAGTAGCACGCGCTACCGCCTTCCTGCGGGTTGGATCAGCCGGGCGGCGTGGGCGCGCACGAGGGCGGCGAGGGTTGGATAGTCGCCGCTTCGGCCGGCGCGGTCGAGAATGTGGGCGGCGGCCGACAGTTGCGCCAGGCGGCCGGTGGGGGTGTCAAGGAGGTCGGCGAACAGGTCGTGAACGTGGGCGGCGGTGTCGGGAACCAAGAGGCTGTGCAGGTAGAGCGTGGCTGCCCCGTAGCCGGCGGGGGCGTTGCCCCAATACTCCCAGTCGAGTATCCACAGGCGGGGGTATGTCAGGTTGGCCCAATGCAGATCGGTGTGTTCGGTCCGCGTGGTCGGGGGTGAGGGTAAGGCGAGCGGTCGGCGGTAGAAGGCTTCGACTCGCTGGGGTAGCGCGGACGGGTCGTGATCCCCTCGGTCGGTGGGATATACGGCGAGCGCTTCCATCGCGGTGCGAAGATCGCTCCACCAGGCGGCGGGCACGATGGGGGGCGCGGTGAGTTCGGGAGTGGCCGAACATGGTGGGTCTGGTACGTAGGTGAGCAGTTCGGCGTACATGGACACCGGCGGCTCGTCCCAGTCCACGCGGGCGATCACTGCGGGTTTGGGGACGTCGGTGATCGCTGAGGCGTCCTGATTGCCGGTCCATGCCTCGCCGTGCGCCCAATCGCGATGTTCGCCGGTCGCGCGCAGCCAGAGTGTGTCCGTGTCTGTGAGGGCAGGCGATCCGATGGTGCGGTCATGCCAGCCGAACACCGTTTCCCCGGCCGGAGAGACACCGAGTCTTTGTGCGCCCTCGGCGAGGATGCGGCGCAGGAACGCGCGCTGGCCGGATCCGGGGGCGCGGTGTTGGCTGCTCACGTTCGGTTCCTCTCCATGTCCCTACTTCGTGGGGCGGCACTTGTTGGGGTTGCAGCTCATCACAGGGTTACAGTTTCGATCCTTCGGCGCACATGGCCCGCATGAGTAGTTCGGCGCGCAGTTGCTGGACGGGCGGCAGTTGCTTTGAGGTCTACATGAGGGGCTACAGTCTGGGCTGCACGGGTCGGGGTTGCATGGCTTGCGCTGGCCGAATTCCCTCTGTAGCTCGTCGGTGATCTGCGCGAACGCCTCACTGGTGAGGATCTTCGCGAGAGACGCCTCTTGAACGTTGCCCGCCGGGAGCCAGCGCGAGAACACGCACGGCCAGACTTCGCCGGTGGGCGAGATCGCGATCTGTCGATCTCCGCAGTTGCCGCAGAGTTGCGCAACGCTGGGGCCGTCTCGCCGGGCACCGCGTCCGACTTCCCGGAGGTCGTCGTAGCCGATTTCGGAAACGCCAAGGCGTTCCAGTACGGCGATGCCCTGCTGTGTGCGTTGGCCGTCGTTGATACCGATCACTCCCGCGCGAAGCGGGATGCCGAGGTCCTGTGCGCGGGCGATGTTCTTTGTTGTGACCTTGAGCGTGGGCCGCTTGGTGACCGCCTCGTGCTCCTCGGCCTGGTCCGAGTAGTAGGAGGTGGCGAGTCGAACGCCAGGCAGTTGGAAGGTCTCCCACATGGCGGGAGTGACGTGAACGAGGTTGGTGTAGATCTCCACCTCCATGCCTGTGCTGAGGGCGTGACGAACGAGGTCCGACAGGCCGGGGTACAAGGTCGGCTCACCGCCGATGAATTGCCCCATTGTCGCGCCCGCCTCGCGTGTCTGTGTGATGACACGTCGCCAGTCGGCAAGGGTCATGGTGCCGTGGGTTCCGTCTGTTCCCGATGAGGCGTAGCAGTGAGCACAGGCAAGCTGACACATGCCGGTGACCTCCCACCACGCGAAACGGAGCAGGTTTGATCTCGTCAAGATGCCTCCTGCTTGAGCGTTGAAGGCAAGCTCTATGCCTGCCCTTCCGCGACACACCGGCACGGAAACCTAACCAACGCCCAGAGCGTAGGTTCCGACAGGAGGGAATCCCTAGTAACTGGTCAGCCAGACTTGTTCTGCTAGAACGGTTCCAGTTGTAGCGCGCGAGACACTAGAGACGCTTAATGGCTGAGGTTACGGGGTCGGGAGTCAGGCCGGCCTTGGCGAGGAAGTCTGTGGCGAGGGCGGGGCGATACGGCATCTGTTTGAGCCGGCCCTTGGTCGGGTCGGTCATGCTCAAGGTCACGGCGAAGAAGATCCCACTCTTTCCCTGCTCCTTTCACTTAAGATCCATTTGTCCCTATGTGTCACACCAGCCTGGCGGAGAGGGAGTCGGGACGCACCTAGTCCAGCGGTGCCGCCTGGCGTTGGGACGGCCACGGTTCCTATGACCATGCGCTCCTCCGCGCCAAGGAGTGGGCCGTGGAGAGCGAGCCAGCGGAGCGCCGCGACTCGCCGATCGCGGAGGCGTGCGCGGCAGGTGCGCGGGGGTCCTGCTCGACCTCAACCGGGGGCGTCGCCGTAGGGCGGCGGCTCGGGGGTAGCGGTCGTGCTACATCAACGCTGGGTGCGGCGTTGGTGGAGGTCCACAGCCGTGTCGAGGATGCCGTCGATGTCGGCGGCGATGCCGGGGTTCGTGTTGTTCAGGTACCGCACGATCGCCGCGCCCGCCGACGACACGGCTGCGGGAGGTACGGAGACCGTTTGGAAGAGTCGCGGCACTCCGTATATCTGGCGGAGGATCTCCTCCACGACGAACTCGTTGACCGGTCGCCCTTCGCCGCGGTGTCTGGCAGCGACCGCGTCGCTGAACGCCGCGAGGTCCTCGATCTCGCACCGATCACCCAGTCGCGGCGCGAGGAGCACCGCGGCCACCGAGATGAGGAAATCGTTGAAGGCGATTCTGTCGCTCGGTGATAGGGCTTCGTCGAGTGCCTTCGCCCTACGGTCCTTGAGGACGAGGCAGCGGATCTGGTCGCGAAATCGTGGTTCTACCCGCATTCCGGCGCCCCCTATTCGACGTGGGTGAAACTCATGAGGACGGCAAGCACGGCGTCCTCGAACGCCTCATGCTGGCCGACCTCGTCGGAACGGAAGAGCCCGTGCGGCCGCACTACGGCGAAGGCGCACCAAAGCCCCAGGTGGTGGTCCACATGGCCGACATGGAGCGTCCCCCCACCGTTGTCGAGGACGACGTGGACGGTCTCCTCGCCGGGGCGCACTTCGGGCTGCGGCCGGAGCGAGAACCGGTGGCGTTCGAGGGATTGCCGAAGTGCCATGCTGACTTCCGGTATCGCCATATGCACTCCCCTTTCTTCGAGGTTCGGTTCGGATCACTTCGTCTGGCGATGGAGTCTGGCGGCGCGGAGGCGGAGGTTCCCCGGACCGACGGCCTCGCAGTATCGGCGCGCCACGCTCGCGAGCTCGGCCTTGCGTGGCAGCAGCGCGATGAAGCCGGTGAAGACGCGCTCTCGTTCCGCGTCGTCGAGGGCCGCCCACTCGCCGTACGGCCCGCCGCAGGCGTCGACGAAGACGTCGAGGCACTGGGCCAACGCGAGTTCCTCCCTACCGTCCCAGTCGGCCAGCCATCGTTGTCGCTGTACCTCGGTGGCGAGACCGGCGATGGTGACGTCGGCCGCGGGCGCCGGACGCGCCGGTTCCGGCTCCTCACCGCTCTCGTCCCCGGACCCTCGGGACACGTCGATCCCGAGGCGGATGCGTTGCTCCAGTCCGGTCAGCCGTTCCTGTGCCGCCCCGTTGCCCCGGCGCGCGGCGAGGGTGTACCAGTACAACGCCTGGTCCCGGTCCTTGTACTGCTCTTCGTAGAGCTGTCCGAGGTGAAGCGGGGCGACCGGGTCGCCAGCCTCAGCGGCTTTCGCGTACCACTGCGTCGCTTCCGAAAGCGCCGCACCGTCGACAGGGCCTGGCTCGATACCCTGCATCCTCGCCTGGACCAGGCCCTCGGCGATCTGCCCGAGCCGGTTCATCGAGGGGGTGTGTCCGGCCGCGGCCGCGGCGCGATACATCGCGGTGATCACAGGCAGTCGCTCGACGCCCTCCTTGGTCTCCCTGCGGTACGCCTCACGGTAGACGGTGTCCGGGTCGGCACCGGGTTCGGGCGGTGCTTCGGGGGTGTTGTTACGGGCGAACACCCAGTTGGCGGCGTAATCTTCGATGCGGCGGCGTGGCTCGGGGCAGCCATTCCCGACGAGCCGGTCGGCGACCACGCCGAAGATGTGATCGAACGTGAGACCGGCCGGTCCGCCGCGGATCCCCTCGTACACGGTGTCCACGAGGGTCTTGGTGAAGTACGTCTGCGCGTTGGGGACGTCCTCCTTCTCGTGCCAGGAGAACTCGAACGCGCTGCTGCTCATCAGCAGGTACGCGCCGGCCACCGGGGGCAGGCGGTCGGCGGAGAGGCGGCCGTACTCTTCCGCGGCGAGCCCCGCGTGGCAGCAGTCGAGCACTGCGATCTTGACCGCGGCCCGGCTGGCGCGGAACGCGTCCCGCACGGCCTCGAACGGCAGCCCCGTGGCGGCCGCGAAGTTCGCATCGGCCCTTGTGTCGCCCACGGTGAGGCACAGCCGCTCGCGATGATCGTAGATGCCGTGCCCGACGTAGTAGAAGAACGCGACATCCGTGGCCGCGATGAACGCCTCGATGAGCTCGACATGGATCCTGCCGAGCGTGGGGCGGTTGGCGAACCGCACGACGGACTCTTCAGGCCACGGGCCGCACACCGGGTCCAGGAGCAGGTCCCGCATCCGATTGAAGCTGCGTTCGACGGCAGGCACCTGATCGACGGCAGGGACCTGATCGAAGTCCGTGTAGTCCCAGGTGCCCATGAGGACCGCACGCGACCGAGAGTAGTCCCGGCCTGCCAGGTCAGTCATCGCGGAGCAGGCGGTCAGTGATCTCAAGGACCTTCTGGGGGTCATCGAGGTTCTCGCCGGTGACGGTCACGGACCGGTCTCCCCGGGTCGCCGTCACAGTCACGGACGACCGCCGGGACCTGATGAACACCGGCAGCGTCCGGATCGCGACAGCGAGCACCGCCGAAGAGGGCACGAGCAACTGCAGCACCTCGGTGACACCAAGCTTGCCGTCATCCGGGCCGGAGCGCCTTCGGGTGACGATCACATCCGGGATGGTACTGAGACGGCGGAACAACGGACCGACATCGGCCGGCTCGGAGACCGTCAGGACGACTTCGAACGGTGCCTCGGCAGCGTCCACGGGGGTTTCGGGCTCCTGTGGGGAGATCGGTTCAGGCATCGGGGCTTCCAGATCGCTGGTCCACTCAGTCCATATGCCAGCGTTCCACGCAGGCATTCGTCCCGTGAGCATCTTCAGCCGGTCGGCCGGGCATGACGTCCATCGCCGCCTTGGTGCTACACGATGACATCGATCAGGCCAACGACCGGGCTCACGGAAATGTCAGGAGGCCGATCACGGCCATTATGCGACGGTCATCGCCCCGATCCCGCGCTTCCGCCCTCGTGCGTCGCCGCACCACGGTGGACGTGGTCCGCGGTCACGTCCTCGATCAACCGCTCACACACGCTGCGGAGCAGAGAATCCGCTCAGCTTTCTACCCGCCGGTTTCGGTTGTAGTAGATCGCGACGTCCTCTGGGGCGTGCAGGCGCATATCCTCGCCGTCGGCGCTCACCATGTAGACCCACCCGGGCGGGGCGGAATCGGGTTTCGTGAGTTTGAAGGGGCCTTGTCCGTTTATCGCCCACACCGTGCTGCCGAGGCCCACGGTGTGACCGTCTTTCGTGCGATAGCTTGAGGTCATATGGAAGTCGTACCATTGTTCCTGTTGCCCCGCCGCCCTTTCGCGGAACTCTGAGAGGAAAGATGAGGGGCTGTCAGAGTGAGGACGAGAGGGAGAGGGCATCGGGGCGGAAGCGCGGAGAGCCCACCGAGAGCAGGATCTGTGGGTGGAATCTCGCTCGACGGTGTCGAGGGCGAGACGGAAGTCATCGCCGGTCCACCCGGATGGTCGAGGTTTTCCTATGTCGAAGGCATACTCTCTGGTAATTGCGTTTCCACTCTTCTCCCGGTCCGTTTTAATATGCCGGACTGCCTCGACGATGCTCTTCTCGGGAATTCCGGCGAGGTAATACTTCCTAATGATATAGAACTTTCCTGTGGGGATGTTTCCTTCGTCGGGAAGACAGGTCTCGCTGTCGAGGTTTGTCGGGACGAGGTCCATGCCGGGAGTCGCGGGGTCACTCCCAGCAGGATGACGCGGATGAGATCTTCCACCCGGGCGGTGGCTTGGGCTTCGGTGACGTTCGGCCCATCATTCATTGATGACTCCTTCTTGCAGCCACCGAGCCAGCCGGTCATCGCCAGTGCGGTGAGAGCCGCGAATGCCTAGAGGCCTTCAATGGTGAGGGTTATATGGCCTGGCCTCGGCGTGGGCTGGCAGCTGGTCATCGCGGTGCCACCTGGGGTGCATGAGGTATCCCGATGGCGGTGGCTTGACCGCCGAGCAGCGATTATGCCGCGAGCAGGTGAGGATGCAAGCAGCCGACCGGTTCACCAAAGGCGCGGCCGCGGCTGGTCTACCGGCTCCGGACTCACCGGGGACGCAAGGGCGAACGCCGGGGGTTCTCCGAGGCCGACTACGCCGCCCTGTTCGACGCCGCTCACCAGCAGCTCGGCGGACCGCTCGTGGTGGTGTGGGACAACCTCAACGCTCACACCTCCGCCCAGATGCGACGCCTGATCACCGCCCGCCCGTGGCTGACGGTGTTCTACCTGCCTGCCTACGCCCCCGAGCTCAACCCGGTCGAGGGCGTGTGGGCGCATATGAAGAAGAGCCTGGCCAACCTCGCCATGCGCACCGTCGATCAGCTGATCACTCTGGCGAAGAACCAGCTCAAACGGATGCAGTATCGCCTCGCCCTCGTCATAGGCTTCCTCGCCAAGACCGGCCTGGACTTCCGCCCCCCGCAACCTCAGCCATTAAGCGTCTCTAGGCAACGAAAAAGGCCCTCCCGAATGAGAGAGCCTTGATCGAGATTGGAGCCGCTTGCAAGGTACCGCCGTGTGGACTGTCAGGACAGATCGTTGAACTCACCGTCTTTTGTCCTAGCCCCGAAACAGTTAACCTCGTAGCTTTTTCGGAGTGAACTCACCTTGCTGCATGCCAATGATAAACGCTTGCCATTCGTCTGGAGTAAAGGCAAGTACCGGGCCATGCGGGTCTTTGGAGTCGCGGACAACGAACAGTTCCGTCTCGCCCGTCTTATGGTCGGACAGGGTCGTGTCACCTGGGATTACCGCCACTTCGACACAGCTAGCCCCGCCGTCGCCGCTGGCGGAAGATTTCACCCATCGAGCCGATGAGAGGTCCATCTCGGGGGCACCTCCTACTTCGTGCTAAGAAATTTCGTTCACCACTCGCGCAAGCAAGGCTCGTGAATCATCTGGGCTGAGCGCTCGGGCACGAAGGTGATCGAAAAGACTGACGTAGGTGTCAACGTCTGGCGCTTGCTCCAGGTAGAGAGAGCCTCGCCGGTACTCAACGTACACGACGCTTGGATCACCGGCGAAAGCCAGCAGGTGATAGGCCCCGTGCATGGCTGGATGAGCCCCAGCGCTGAAGGGAAGCACCTGAAGCGTGATGTTGTTGAGCCGCGATGCCTGGGTGAGCCTATCGAGTTGTTCGCGCATGGTCTCAACTCCTCCCACCATCCTACGCAAAGCCCCTTCTCCGATCACAGTCCATAGCTCCGGCGCATCGCTTGCCAAAAGTCGTTCCTGGCGCTTGAGGCGAACCGCGACCCGCCGGTCGATCTCCTCGTCGGACGGCACGATCAGTTCGGCTTGGAAGAGCGCCCGCATGTAATCCTCGGTTTGCAGCAGCCCGTCAATCTGCTCATTTTCCCAGGTGCAGATCTTGGATGCTTCTTCCTCCAGTCCCACGTAGACCTCGAACCACTGGGGGATGGCTCCGCTGTATGCCTGCCACCATCCCCGTCGGCGGGCGTCACGGGCCAGCGTCATAAGTACCTCGCGTCGTGGCTCCTCGACACCGTAAAGAGTCAGCATCATCGCCACGTCTGCGGGACGTGCGGCGGCTGAGGCATTTTCGATCTTCGTGATGGTGCTCGGTGCCACGCCAACATACGCGGCGACTTCGTCTCGACTTTTGCCGGATTTGCGGCGTAGTTCTCTTAATTCAGCGGCGAGCCGTCTACGGCGAATGGTCGGACTCGTCCTGCTCGTCACCCTTGCCTCCATGTATGACGATATACATTCCCAGGGAACATCGAGTTTCGGAACAGTTCCGCCGGAACGGTTTACAACGCGTTGTGCCGAGGGCACGATCAGGTTAGCGAGTCATCCGGAACGCGGGGGTGACTGCGTCAGTTTCCCCTGCTCAAAAAAGCGACCCGTCAAGCCGCTGTGGACGTGCTTGACGGGTCTTGATCGCACATCTGGAGGTGCACGATCCATGGGTAACTCTATGACCGCTCGGAGTACGGCACGAAATCACCTGGAGCAGCGGTACATCCACCTCGTCCGCATGGCGTGGGATCTCCGCTGCCTGGGCCTGGGGGCAAGGCTGGAGGTCCCGCAGCAGATCGAGCCGTACCTGCTCGTGCTGGGCGCGAAGCGAGAGCTGCGCGTGGTCATCCTCACGGAGAGGGGCTGGGTCTTTCGCTGGGGTCGCGGCAAGGCCGGGCGGGTCGACGTCCTCAACGAGAAGGCGGCGCAGATCATCCTTCTTAAGGCGGCCCTGTGAGCCGGGAGGGCGTCTACAGCGCGGTGGAGGCGATGTTCCGGCGCTGGGACGGGCTGTGCATCGTGGGCAGTCGCAACTTCGCGGGCGAGAGGCAGTCGGCGGGGCGGGCTCGTGCGTGGGTGAGGGACCTGCTGAGCGCTCATCGCGTCTGGGGGGATGTCCTGGACACCGTGACGCTGCTCGTCAGCGAGGTCGTCACGAACAGCATCCTGCACAGCGACTCGGGCAGCGATCCCGATGGGGTGATCATAGTCGTCGTGGGGCTGGGCAACGGCGCGGTCCACATCGAGGTGATCGACCGGGGTTCGGCGGTCAACGTGCCGAAGATGCGGCCGACCGATGCGGAAAGTCTCAGCGGGCGGGGCCTGGACTGGGTGGACGGCCTGTCGGATGGCTGGGGGTCCGATCACGACAAGGAGATGGGGCGCGCGGTCTGGTTCAGGGTGAAGACATGATGACGGCCGGGCCTACGAGGCCGCAGGACTACAGGGGCGGGAAGTCAGGGGCGCGGCGTTCGACGAAGCTGGCGACACCCTCGACGAAGTCCGGCCTGGCGAAGGACTCGGCCATCAGGTGCTTCGCGGCCGACTCCGACGCCTCTAGGCTCTGCTGCCAGTCACCCCAGACCTGACGCTTGATCACCGCCATCGAGGCCGGGGAGCTGTGCGTCGCGAGCTCGCGGGCGTAGGCCAGCGTCTCCTCCATCAGCCTCTCCCCCGGCACCGACCGGCCGGCCAGGCCCAGCTCGTACGCCTCGGCGCCGGTGAAGGTGCGGCCAGACAGCAGCAGGTCCATCGCCCTCGCCTGACCGGTCAGGCGGGGCAGGACCCACGACATGCCGTACTCGGCGATGAGGCCGCGCCGGGCGAAGGCGGTGGTCCACTTCGCCTCGGCGGCCGTGAAGACCAGGTCGCAGAGCAGGGCGTGGACCATGCCGAGCCCGGCGCAGGCGCCGTTGACGGCGGCGATCACCGGTTTGCGGATCGTGGTCGGGAAGGTGGTGGGACGCGGGTCGGGCTGCCCCGCGTAGGAGCCGTCCTGGAGGGCGGTGAGCGTCTGGAAGTCCGCACCGGCGCAGAATCCCCGCCCCGCGCCGGTGACCACGATCACCCGGACCTCGGGGTTCTTCTCGGCCTCGGCCAGCTGGTCGAAGTAGCGGCGGCCCATCTCGTCGGTCCAGGCGTTGAGCCGGTCCGGGCGGTTGAGGGTCAGCGTCAGCACGCCCCGCTCGATCGACGACAGCACCGGATCGACCATTGCGCATCCCCCTCGACAGCCCGCCGGGGACTCCCCGCCCGGAGAGTCACAGAATATCGTTCTACACCTTCTCCCTCTCCGGCGTCAGCATGTGCGAGCGGACCAGATCCTCGACCGTCGCGCGCAGGCCGAGGAAGGAGGAGGTGCGCTTGACGGTGAGCGCCCGGTAGGCGGGCAGGTCGATCGGCACCTCGGCGGCGACCCTGCCGGGACCGCAGGCGAAGACGAGCACCCGCTGGGCGAGCAGGACGGCCTCCTCCACGTCGTGGGTGACCATCAGCACGGTCGTGCCCGTGTCGCGCCACACCTGGCGCAGGAAGAGTTGCATGTCCTCCTTGGTCTGTACGTCCAGCGCCCCGAACGGCTCGTCGAGCAGCAGCACGGCCGGCTCGCACGCGAGTGCCCTCGCGATCGCCACCCGCTGGCGCTGCCCGCCGGACAGCTGCCGGGGCAGCGCGCCCGCCAGGGACGACAGTCCCACCTCGCCGAGATACCAGCGGACCCGCCGCTCCCGGTCCGCCCTGGAGATCGGCAGCAGTCGCAACCCGAAGGCCACGTTCTCCGCGACGGTGAGGAAGGGGAACAGCGCGCCCGACTGGAAGACAAGCCCGCGCTCGGGACCGGGACCGGTGACGGGCGCTCCGGCGAGCGAGACGGATCCCGCGCTCGCCGGGGTGAGCCCGGCGATCAGAGAAAGCAGCGTCGACTTGCCAGAGCCGCTCGCCCCGACCACGCACACGAACTCGCCCGGCTCCATCGACAGGTCGATGCCGTCCAGGACGCGCGTGGCGCCGTAGTCCTTGGCCACGCCGCGCAGTACGAGGGTCATGCCGTCCACCTCCCGAAGCGGTCGCCCAGGACTCGTGACTCCGGCCTCACGCCACCCACCTCCCGAGACGATCGCGCAGCAGGCGCAGCGCGACGTCGATCAGCAGGCCGACGATCCCGATCACGACGAGCACCGCGAAGATCTTGTCGGTCTGCAGGAACCGCTGCGCCCGGACGATCCGGTAGCCGAGCCCCGACTCGGCGGCGATGAGCTCGGCCACCACCACGAAGTTCCACGCGGCGGCGGCGTTGATCCGCGCCGCGTCCACGACCGCCGGGAGCGCGTACGGCCAGGTCACCTTCCTGAGGATCTCGCCGCGCCTGGCACCGAGGGTCGCCGCGGCCTGGCCCAGCTCACCGGGCACCCGCCGTACGGCGTCGGCGACCATCAGCGTGTTGAAGAACACCACGCCCAGCACGAGAATCGCGATCTTGGAGGGTTCGCCGAGGCCGAGCCAGATGATGAGCAGGGGGATGAACGCGGCGGCCGGCATGTATCGGAGCAGGCCGACGGCCGGTTCCAGCAGGGCCAGCGCCACGGCCGAGGTGCCCATCGCGACGCCCAGCGGCACCGAGATCAGCACCGCCAGCCCGAAACCGGTCCCGACCCTGCCGAGACTGGCGAGGGTGTCGTCGAGCAGCTGCCCGCTGCCCAGCATCTCCGCGAACGCCTCCAGGACGGCCAGCGGGGAGGGCAGGAAGGTGGGGTCGACCAGCCCCGCCGTGCTGACGGCCGCCCAGAGGGCGAGCGGGACGAGCACGGAGGCCGCCCGCAGGCCCCAGCGGGCCCGGAGAGACGGACCTCCCGCTCCGGAGCGGTTCTTGCCGATGGAGGCGCCGGAGCCGGGAGGGCGTCTTCTCAGCCGTCCGGGGCGGTCCGAGCGCCGGGGCAGCGGCTCCCAGGCCCGCCGTTCCTCGTCGGGGGGCGCGGCGGCGGGCTCGGCGGTCCGCGCGCTCATGAGGGCCTCGACCTTCCGGGTGGCGAGCAGGGCGAACTGGACCCGCCCCGGCCACAGCCGGTCGTCACCCGGCGTTGTCTCCATGTCGGTGCTCCCGCTCTGCCGGCTTCCACCGCTCTCACCGCTCTGACAACCCTCACTGCTCTCACGGTTCTCACGGCTTGAGACTTCTGACGAATTTCGGTTCGAACAGGCCGTCCAGCGACGGCTCGGTGTCGGCCAGGCCCGAGTCGACGAGGAACTTCGCGATCAGGGATGCCTGGTTGTCGAGGTGGTCGCCGGTGTCGCCGGGTTCGAAGGCGGCGAGGTTGTCCTCCAGGGAGAAGATCGTGGTCCCCGCGTCGTAGCTCGTGTAGTCGGCCTCGCTCACCCCCGCCCGCTTGGCCATGATCGCGGTGGCGTCGGCCCTGTTGGCGGCGATCCACTCCAGGGTCTCGAACCAGGTCTTCACCAGTGCCTGCACCTCCTGCGGCCGTTCGGCGACGAGCGAGGCGGCCACCACCAGGTGGTCGGGGATGGCGCCGGGGAAGTCCTTGGAGGTGGCGATGGCCGTGGAACCCGGCAGTTCCAGCGCGGTGGTGGTGAAAGGGGCGAAGACCCCGACCGCGTCCACCTGGCCGGCCTTGAAGGCCGCGGCGGCGGCATCGGTCGGCAGCGGCTTGAAGGTGACGTCCTTCTCGGTGAGCCCCGCCTTCCGCAGCGCGAGCAGCAGCAGGTAGTGGTCGACCGTTCCCTGCTCGGCCGCGACGGTCTTGCCCTTCAGGTCGGCCACCGTCGAGATGCCGGACCTGGCGATGATCTGGTCGTTGCCGGTGGAGTTGTCGTTGACCAGCACGATCGTCTGCTTCGCCCCGCCGGACACCGAGGCGATGGTGTCGTTGAGCGTCTGACTGTTGGCGTCGACGTTGCCGGTGGCGAGCGCCGTCAGGCTGTCGGTGTAGCTGTCGAAGTACTTCAGTTCGACGTCGAGGCCGTTCTTGGCGAACAGCCCCTTCTCCTGGGCGACCTGCCAGGGGAACCAGCCGGGCCAGGCGGAGAAGCCCAGTGTGAGGGTCTTCTCGCCGCCGGAGGCGGCGGGCTCGGCGGCACCGCCCGGGGTGGAGGCGCACGCCGCGCAGGCGGCGAGGAGGAAGAGAGAGACGAGCAGGCGAAGCGAGAACGGAGCGCGGGACGAACGAAACGCCCCGAGCGACCCGGTCCGGCCGGGCGGCCTGGACGAAACAGGCCGGCGGAGGGTGAGAGGCGGGCGGCGGAGCATCAGGAGGCTCCCTTCCTCGTGGGCAGGTGCCCGGAACGGACCAGGCAGCCGAGGGTGTCGCAGATGACGCGGGTGGCGATCAACGAGGTGATCTCCGCGTTGTCGTAGGGCGGCGAGCACTCCACGACCTCGATCCCGGCGAGCGGCGCCGCGTCGGCGATGATCTGGATGAATTTCAGGACCTCGCGCGGCAGGAAGCCACCGGGTTCCGGCCAGCCGGTGCCGGGGACGAACGCGGCGTCCAGGCAGTCGACGTCGAAGGAGAGCCACACGGCCTCGGCGTCCTTCCAGGCGACCTCCAGCGCGCGCTCGGCCGCCGCCTCGATGCCCATGTCCACGCAGTCGGTGACCGTCATGATCGTGGTGCCGCGCTCGCGGCCGACCTTCACCCCCGGCCGGGGCGCCTGCCAGCCGCCGATGCCGATCTGCACCAGGTTCTGCGGCGGCACGTTGGGGATGTCGGTCGCGTGGAACCACGGCGTGGTGTGCATGCGCTCGTCGAGGTCGGTCTCCTGGGTGTCCACGTGCCGGTCGAAGTGGATGATCCCGAGGTTTCCCGAGAGGTGCTCGGCCACGCCGCGCACGGTCGGGTACCCGATGGAGTGGTCGCCGCCCAGGACGACGGGGAAGGCCCCGCTGGAGTAGACGTGCGAGACGGCCTTGGAGATCTGGTCGAAGGTCTTCTCGATGTTGCCGGGGATGGTGAACACGTCCCCGAGATCGGCCATCGTGATCGACTCGCGCAGGTCCACTCCCAGCTCGAAGCTGTAGGGGCCGTACAGGGCGGAGATCTTCCTGATGCCCTGCGGTCCGAAGCGGGTGCCCGAGCGGTAGGTGGTGCCGCCGTCGAACGGCGCCCCCAGGATCGCCACGTCGTACTCCCCGCAGCGCCGCACGTCCTCGACGTACGGGGCCTTGAGGAAGGTGTTGATCCCGGCGAAGTGCGGGAGTTCTCCCCGGGAGAAGGTCGGGATGCGCCGGTCGACGATGGAGTCGGCGCCCTGCAGGCCCACCTCCAGGGCCCAGGCGACCTCGCGTTCCCAGTTGGTGGTGGGCAGTTCGGCCTCGCGGTCGACGGCGAAGCGGGCCTCGGGGCCGTACCTGTCGGGCGCCGAGGGCGCCGAGGGTGCCGAGGGTGCCGAGGGTGCCGCGGACGAGGGGCCCTGGCGGGCGGGGTCGGAAGCGGACGGGTGCCAGTGCATGGAGCTCCGATCAGCTCGGAACCCGGCCGGAGGGCAGCCGGGGTCGGCCGGCCTCCCGGGCTTTTGTCCCGCCGTGGAACGGCCACGCGGCCGCCTGCACCTCTCGGACCAGTCCCGCGCCGACGCCGTACGGCCTCACGGTCGTGACATCCGGCGTCGGCGGCGGCGGAACCCTAGGTGCGCCCCACCATGAGGTGGGTCACTGCAAGTGCATCGCCGGTACGTTTCCCCCGGATTAACCCCCCGTTGCAGTCCGGTGACCGAGTGCACGCTCCAGGGAGTCCGGGTGGTGGACGAAGTTCGGTGACAGCTGCCGGTCCTCGTAGTAGCGGTGGAAGACCGGGGTGGCCGAGGCCGAGATGGGGGGCACGATCCAGGACCAGTCTGCTGGGCAGACCCGTCCTTCCTTCTCCTCGCGTTCCAGATGCATCAGGAAATGTCTGGACTCGGTGTGGTGGTCGGTCATCGTCACCCCGGCCCGTTCGAAGGAGTGCAGGACCGCCACGTTCAGCTCCACCAGCGCGTAGTCCCGCCAGAGCGAGCGGTCGCTCTCGACATCCAGGCCCATCCGCCGGGCGATGACCGGCATCAGGTCGTAGCGGTCGGCGTCGGCCAGGTTGCGGGCGCCGATCTCGGTCCCCATGTACCAGCCGTTGAACGGGGCCGCCCGGTAACAGATCCCGCCGATCTCCAGGCACATGTTCGAGATGACCGGCACGGCGTGCCAGCGCAGTCCCAGCTGCTCGAACCACGGGTAGGCGGGGTGTGAGAGCGCGACCTCCAGCACGGCGTCGCCGGGGATCGTGGACAGCAGCGGAGGCCCGTCCCCCATCGAGATCGCCAGCGGGAGGACGTCGAAGGGACTTCCCGGCCCCCCTGCCCAGCCCAGCTCGCGCAGCATCGCGGTGAAATCGGTGTAGCGTGGATCACCGACGACCGAACCGTCCTTCATCGCGTATCCGGCGTAGCGGATGAGCTGCTCGTTCCAGATCCTCGGCCCCGGAGCCCCCGGCCGATCGGGAGGGAACACCGTGATCGTCGGGCGGATCCTGCGGTTCGGCGCCGCGTCCCGCAGGTGGTTCACGCACTCGACGGCGACCCCCTCGGCCGTGGTGACGTGTCGCCGGTCGCGCACCCGCAGCGAGCGCCAGTACAGGCGCCCGATGCACCTGCCGCTGTTGCGCCAGGCCACCCTGGCGCCGAAGATCAGCTCGCCGGGAGTGTGCGTGTACGTTCCGGTCCCGGCGATCTCCTGCCGGACCTCACGCAGGCGTTCCCGCAGGGTTCCCGCCCCGGGGTTCTCGGCGTGGAAAAGCCTGAGGTAATCCTCGGCCGCTGCCACGTCGACCGGGGGCACCTCGGGAACGCCCCTGGAAACACCGTCGGGAACACCGTCGGGAACACCGCCGGGAACACCGTCGGAAATGCCCACGGGCCCGAGTACACCGGGGACGTCGCGCATCGAATCCGGCGTACTCCGCCGGGACCTTCGCCAGGTCAGCACAGAAAAACCACCCATTGTGGCTCACGGGCACGGCGACCGTTCCGGGCGGCGCGGTGCCCTCGACGCGGCGGCCCTTCCCCGCTGCGATCGCTGTTGTCCGCGGCAGCCGCGCACCGGTCCGCCCGCCAAGATCATGGCGGCGCCGGGCGTGGCGTTCCCTATTTTCTGGGATTCACAGTGGTTTGTCCGGCGAACTGGAACGCGGGAGGCCGACTGAATCAGGACAGAAGACGGCAAAGGCCCCGGAAGCTGGGCTTCCGGGGCCTTTCAACTGGCTCCCGCGATAGGACTCGAACCTATAACCTGCCGGTTAACAGCCGGCTGCTCTGCCGATTGAGCTACACGGGATTGCGCTTCGCGCTGGTCGGACCGGGTGTCCCCCGTTCCTTGCGGCGCAGGAATAGATTAGCGCACTCCGTGGGTGTGTGTCGCATCGATACTCCGGGGTAGGGGCGAGACGAGGCGATCCGCGAGTGATCACAGGACAGGGTCCGCGGAACATGTTTGTGGAGGTGGACATGCGTTATCGACTGATGCTCGGAGTGGGATTCGCGGTCGGCTACATCCTGGGGAGCCGCGCCGGCCGGGAACGTTACGAGCAGATCAAGCGACTGGCCCAGCGCGTCTCCGACAACCCCGCCGTGCAGGAGACGGCCGGCCTGATGGGCGCCAAGGTCTCCCAGGCGACGGATGTGGCGAGGGCCAAGGTGAGCGACGTGGCCAAGAACCGGCTGCCGTTCCTGCGCTCGGCCAACGGCTGGCACAGCGACCGGCACGACGACACGGGCACCGGCTGGCCGGAGAACCAGAAGACCAACGCACCCTACTGATCTTCCTGCCGCCGCTCCGTCGGCGGCCACGGGCCGAGCACGGCCCGTCGGTGCGAAGGGCCCCTACGGGGGCCTTTCGCGTGTCCGGAGGCCGATGTCTCAGACGCCGAAGCTTCGGCGTGTCTCCTCAAGCGCCTGCTCCGCGAGGGCACGCAGGCCGGGATCGTCCGGGTCGAGGCCGGCGTCGAAGACGAACTCCCAGATCAGCCGGTCGGCGTCGGCCTTCCTCGCCACCAGTCGCACTCCCCCGCGCGCGTCCAGCGGAACGTAGTGGTTGACCACGATCGAGGCGATCACCCGCTCCCGCACGGCCTCGGGGATCCGGCCCGGCTCGGGCAGCAGCGCCCGGTGCGAGCGCCCGTCGGTGGTGGTGACCGTCAGCCCCTCCTCGTCCCACACCCCGCGATCCACCTGGAACCAGGGCACGCGCTCGCCGCCCAGGTAGAGGGCCTTGTCCGCGGCGATCACGTAGCCGTCGGGACCCTCGGCGTAGGCGAGCACCCGGTCGCCGGGGACGGCGGCCGCGCGGACCTCGGGGGGCATGCGATTGAAGAGCTTCACCGCTCCACGGTATCCGCCAGCAGGTCGAGGGTGAGCGCCGCCGACCAGGAGAAGTCCCGGCTGCCCCGCCCGCTGCCGTCGAAGGGGTCGAAGCACTCGCGAAAACCGGCCTGCCGTACGAGGCGCAGGGTGCCCGAGCCGAGCACCCGCACCAGCCCTTCCAGGCCGTGCACGGCCGCCGCCCGGCGCAGCAGCCAGTTGGTGTTCACCCAGGACGGCCCGCGCCAGTAGCAGGACCGGTCGAACTGCGGTGCGCGGATCTCGCAGCTCGGCACCGGATATCCGGCGGCCCCCATGAAACGGGCCGACTCCAGCACGCTCACCAGATCCGCGACCCGCTCGCCGGGCATCCCCTCGTCGAGCATCGGCCCGAAGCCACCGACCGTGCACACGGGACTGAGCCGGTCGCCGCGCAGGTCGCGGGCGCGGAAGACCCCGCCGTCCCAGAGGCGTTCCAGCAGCGCCGCGCGGATCCGCTCCACCGCCTCCCGGTGCGGGCCCGCGTCCGCGCCCGCGACCGGGGCCAGCTCGGTGAGGGCCTGGCAGGAGGCGAGCCAGATCCCGTTGAACATCGGGTCCTCGACCGCGAACGGGTGCTCGTCCCGCAGATAGGCCGGGTCGTAGCCGGAGTCCCGGCAGCCCAGGGCGAGCGCCATGTAGCGGTCCTGACGACTGTCGATGCGCCGCTCGGAGGGCTCCTCGCGCCGCCGGTAGGCGGGACGGACCGGGGGCAGCGCCTCCAGGGGCGCGTCCCAGGCGGGGCTGTCGTCCATCCCCGACTCCCACGGGTGCACGATCGCGGCGAGCCCTCCCCCGCCGAGGTCCCTGCGGGTGGCGAGGTAGTCGTGCTGGGCGACCAGCATCGGATAGAGCCGCCGCACCAGGGCCACGGCCGTGTCGCGGTCGGCCGCGTGCCGCCATATCCACCACAGGGCGAGCGCGTGCAGCGGCGGCTGCGTCAGCCCCGAGGTGCACACGGCGCGGGGGGAGGCCGGGTGCTCCCGGGATCGCCAGACCGAGGGGCCGGGGAAGTATCCGTCCGCGTGGACGGGGTGGAAGACGATGTGCGGCACCATTCCGGTCGCCCACTGCCCCGCCAGCAGGCTGATCAGCTCGGTCCCCGCCCTGCGGGTGTCCCAGCGGGCCAGGCCGATCGCGACGAAGGTGGAGTCCCAGTTCCACTGGTGGGGGTAGAGGCCGGGCGCGGGGACGGTCGCGGACCCCGTCCAGTTCGCGTCGAGCACGGACCACGCCTCGCGCCCGAGCGCGGCGTCGTCGACCGCCGCTCGCGACTCCATCCGCCCAGTCTGCGCCTGTATCGCCCAGGAGAACAGCCCGGCCCCCCGAACGCGCCGAACAGGAACGCCGTACGCCCCGGAAAACCGGGGCTTTTGGAGTGATCACCACGACAGGAATCCCTGGTGATCGGCGCCGGACCACCGCACCGGCACGAACCGGGGAAGCGGGGAAGCGGGGAGCCCGGATGATCCGCGCCGGACCACCGGAAGGATTCCCTCGGCAAGGCGAGAACTCCAGGTGACCGGTACCGGACCACTGGAAAGGTCGCCCCCGGGGAACCCTCAGGGAAACAGGGACTCCAGGTGATCGGCGAGAGCGGCACCGGCCCGGAGAGAGGGCGCCCTGACGGTCACGGTGGCGAGGTCGGCCGAACGGCGCGGGCCCCGGGAACGGAGGTTCCCGGGGCCCGCGCCGTGTGGCTCCTCAGTCGAGGTAGTCGCGAAGCGTCTGCGCCCTCGTCGGGTGCCTGAGCTTCGCGAGGGTCTTCGACTCGATCTGCCGGATGCGCTCGCGCGTCACGCCGAACTCCCTGCCGACCTCCTCCAAGGTGCGGGGATGTCCGTCCGCGAGCCCGAAGCGCAGCTGGATGATGCGCTGCTCACGATCGGAGAGGGTCGCGAGGATGTCGTCGAGCTGGTCCTGCAGCATGATGAAGGCCGCGGCCTCCATCGGCACGACCGCGTCGGCGTCCTCGATGAAGTCTCCGAGGTCGGAGTCCTCCTCGCCGATCGGCGACTGGAGCGAGACCGGCTCCTGGGCGATCCGCTGGATCTCGATCACCCGGTCGATCGGCAGGTCCATCTCCAGGGCGATCTCCTCGGGCGCGGGCTCGCGGCCGAGATCCTGGTGGAGCTGGCGCTGGACCCGTACCAGCTTGTTGATCGTCTCGACCATGTGCACCGGAATCCGAATGGTGCGCGCCTGGTCCGCGATGGCCCTGGTGATCGCCTGGCGAATCCACCAGGTGGCGTATGTGGAGAACTTGTAGCCCTTGGTGTAGTCGAATTTCTCGACCGCCCGGATGAGCCCGAGGTTGCCCTCCTGGATGAGATCCAGGAACAGCATCCCGCGTCCCACATATCTTTTGGCGATTGACACGACCAGCCGCAGATTGGCCTCGATCAGCCGCTGCTTGGCCCGCGTGCCCTGCCAGGCGAGCTCCTTGAACTCCGGGAAGACCATGCGTGAGACGACGCTGGTCAGCTTGTCCTCGGCGAACAGGCCCGCCTCGATGGACTTGGCGAGCTCCACCTCCTCCTCTGCCGTGAGCAGGGGGACGCGACCGATCTCCCGCAGGTATATGCGGACAAGATCGCTGGTCGGGGCCCTTTTTCCGACGTCCTCCTCATCGGCCCGGGCGGGCTCCTCATCGCCCTGGGGCTCAAGAACCTCCACTCCGTTCTCGGCGAGCATCCGGACGACGCGTTCGAGCGCGTCGGACGGCAACTCGGACTTGTCGAGAGCGGCGGCCACGTCATCGACCGTGACGCTTCCGCGCTCTCTTCCCTTCGTGACGAGGTCGGCCACCTGGTCTACCGATGGCGGCCCACTTGGCAGCACCGATGCACCCACGGGAGACAGTCTGCTGTATTGGGTCCCCTAAATGGCAGACCTATTTTTGTCACCGAAGGTAAGGCGACGATCATTATCGGATCGAGACCTTATTCGGGTTTGGTGTAATCAGTGCGCGGATATTAATGCCATTTATGCCGTCAGCTCCCGGCCGTCAGCTCCCGGCCGCGCGCTCCCTGAGCACGCGCCGCTGGTGCTCCAGCGCGACCAGCTCTCCGAACAGCCGGTTGTACTCCTGCTGCTCGTCGACCGGGTTCGTCCGCTCCATCCTCGACTTGAGCCGCTCGATGGCCCGCGTCACCGAGACGAGCTCCAGGGCCGCCAGCATCGCCGAGGCGTAGCGCTCCTCGCTCGCCAGGTCGGCCCGCAGCTCCTCGACGGCGAACCGGGTGACGACCCCGCGCAGGGAATCTTCGGCCCCGCGCAGCAACAGGTCGACCCACTCGCGTCCGCCCTGCCCCGCGGCGGCGGTGCCGCCGGAGTCGACGATCAGCCGGTAGAGGGCCGTGTGCTCGGCGAGTGTGAACGCCTCCGCTCCCAGCGCCTCGAAGCCGGGGCCGAGCAGCGCGGGACGCTGCACGGCCAGCCGCAGCACCTCCGCCTCGGTCCGCACCCCGGGGTCGGTGAGGTCGGCGACCTTGCGGGGTCCCGCGGGGCGCTGGGCGCGCGGCTGGGCCGCCGCGGAGACCTCGGCGATCCGGTCGAGGACGAACTGCTCGTTGTTGAAGCCCAGCCACCGGTCGAGGTCGACGGCGTACAGCCGGCGCAGCGACCTGTCCTTGATGCCGGCCACGATCGGGGCGGCGGCGTCGAGGGCGGAGAGCCGCCCCTCGTTGGTGCTCCCGTCGTAGCGGGAGATCACGCTGCGGATGGCGAAGGCGAACAGCGGCTCGCGCCCGGCGATCAGGTCGCGCACGGCCGCGTCGCCCTGCCTGACACGCAGGTCGCACGGGTCGAGGCCGTCGGCCTGCACGGCGACGAAGGTCTGGGTGACGAACTTCTGCTCGTCGGCGAAGGCGCGCAGGGCCGCCTTCTGGCCGGCCGCGTCGCCGTCGAAAGTGAAGATCACCTCACCCCGCGACCCCGACTGGTCGAGCAGCAGCCGCCGGAGCACCTTGATGTGCTCCTCGCCGAACGCGGTGCCGCAGGTGGCCACCGCCGTCGGCACGCCCGACAGGTGACAGGCCATCACGTCGGTGTAGCCCTCGACGATCACGGCCTGGGAGCGCTTGGAGATCTCGCGCTTGGCCAGGTCGACCCCGTAGAGGACCTCGCTCTTCTTGTAAAGCGGGCTTTCCGGGGTGTTCAGGTATTTCGGCCCGTCTTCGGCATCGTTCAATTTCCGTGCGCCAAAACCGATGACGTCTCCGGTTATGTCGCGGATAGGCCAGACCAGCCGTCCCCTGAAACGGTCGATCGGGCCACGCCGCCCCTCCTTCGCCAGGCCGCCCTTGATCAGCTCCGCGGTGGTGAAGCCCTTCGCCATCAGGTGCCGTGAGAGGGCCTCCCACTCGGCGGGGGCGTATCCGACGCCGAAACGCTCGGCGTCGACCCGCTCGAACCCGCGCTCCGACAGGAACCTGCGCCCGATCGCGGCGTCGGGGGCCGAGAGCTTGGAGGCGTAGAACTCGGCCGCCGCCCGGTGCGCCTCGATCAGGCGGATGCGCTCGCCCTGCTCGCGCCCGGGGACGTAGCCGCCCTGCTCGTAGCGGAGCTGGACGCCCGCCCGGTTGGCGAGCCGCTCGACCGCCTCGCCGAACGACAGGTGCTCCAGACGCCGGACGAAGGTGATGACGTCACCGCCCTCGGCGCAACCGAAGCAGTACCAGTAACCCCGGGTGGGGGTCACGTTGAAGGACGGGCTCTTCTCCTCGTGAAAGGGACAGAGCCCCTTCAGGTTGCCGCCGCCGGCGTTGCGGAGCTGGATGTGCTCACCCACGATGTCGGCGATCGGCGAGCGCTCCCGTACGAGCGCGATGTCCTCATCACTGATCCGGCTTGCCACGCCGCGAGTCTAGTCCGGCCTCCCGACAGATCGGGGCGGGGAGCCGGGCCCGCCCCCGCTCCGATCTTCCGGCAGGCCAGGGGGACCACCGGGACGGAAGGGACAGGAGGAACGATGACTTTCCCGAATTGGTCCTGACCAACCAGGACGTCGGTTACAAAGGTAAAGGCGGATTCTCGATAATGTACGCGGGTGGAGATCATGCGATCGGGGCATATAGCACGATTGGCCGCCGTGACCGGCGCGGCGCTCGTCACCGCGGCCTGTGCGCCGCCGGGCGGGGTGGCGGGCATCGGTACGGCGGCCCCGACCCCCGGAGCGGAGTCCGCGGCCGGAGCGCCGGCCTCGTCGGTCACCGCGACCATGCCCCAGGCGACTCCCACCTCCGCTCCCCCTCCCACGGCCGTCGACCGCCCCAAGGCCGACTCCCCGGTGCAGGTACCGCCACCGAAGGTCTCCGAGCACACCTACGTCTTCCCGGTGAAGGGCTGCTCGGTCACCTACGAGAGCAGGCTCCTGGTTCTGCCCAAGACCACGATCTGGGCGGGCAAGGGCTGCTCGTTCGTCTCCCCGGTGAACGGCGTGGTCGACGAGGTCAACACCAAGAACCGGTGGAAACCCTCCACCGATCGCGGCGCCGACCGTGAGGGCCGGTTCGTCACGGTGATCGGCGACGACGGCGTCCGCTACCTCGGCGGCCACCTGGACAAGATCGCCCTGGGGGTACGGCCGGGACTGCGCGTCAGAGCCGGTCAGGTCCTGGGCCAGGTCGGCAACTCGGGCAACGCCCGCTCGACCGCGAGCAACCTCTACTTCGCGATCTCCTGGAAGACCTCGCCCTCGATGTGGTGGGTACGCCGGGGCATGGTCAAGCCCTGGGACTACCTGGACGCCTGGCTGAAGGGCAATCCCACACTCTCCCCCAGGGAGGAGATGCTCGCCGTGATGAAGCAGACCGGGGCGGCTCCCCGCTGCTTCACCCTGTGCGCGTCGAAACCGCAGCCCACGCCGACGAAGAAGCCCACCAAGAGGAGGTCGGAGCCGTCGCAGGAGCCGGTGCAGATCCCGCTGAACGGCGGCACCTGACACCGGGAACGTGACAGGGCGGGCTCGCCCGTCCACCGGTCGGCCCCTGGCAGTCGGCCACTGACGAAGGAGGGTCGTCCCCGTCGCCGGAAGGCGCGCCGGGAACGCGACAGTGCCCGGTCAGCGGCCGGCGAGGGCGCGGTGCCAGGCGACCGCGGAGGTGTCGGTGAGCGAGGCGATCTGGTCGACGACCACGCGAAGCCGGCCGGCGTCGCCGGCGGCCCTGGTGAAGGCGGGTCTGAAGGCGGGCTCCAGGGTCCCCGGGGCGCCCAGCATGATGTGGTGGGCCAGGTCGTGGATCAGCTCGCGCTGCCTGACCTGGTTGGCGCTGTGCGCGTCACTGCTCATCACGTAGTGGGCCGTGACCCCCTTGAGCAGCGCGCACTCCAGACGGGTGGCCCTGGGCACGATCAGGTCGGCGCTGTAGCGTCCGGCCGCCGGTCCGTACGCCTCGCGGGTGGCGACCTCGGCGGACCTGCAGAAGCGGCCGATGAGCGAGCTGGTGAGCCCCTTGATCGCGGCGAGGTCGGCGAACGAGCTGTCGAAGTGACGGGGCCAGAGCGGCTGGGTGATGAGACGGTGGAAGAGGTCCTCCAGCTCGCCCGGCTCGGCGTCGGGGGCGTACCACTCGCGGGTGGTCGCGCAGACCTCGCGGCGCTCCGCCGGATCGCGCATCGCCTCCAGCAGCACGCCGCCGGAGTGCAGGGCGTCCTCCAGGTCGTGCACGGAGTAGGCGACGTCGTCGGCCCAGTCCATGATCTGCGCCTCGAAACTCACCTGCCCCTCCGGAGCGCCCTCCCTGATCCATTCGAAGACCGGCATGTCGTCGTCGTAGACGCAGTACTTGGCGCTTCTCTCGCGGGTCCACGGGTATTTGACGGCGGCGTCCAGGGAGGCCCTGGTGAGGTTGAGCCCGGCGCTGCGGCCGTCCTCGGTGACGACCTTCGCCTCCAACCGGGTCAGCAGGCGCAGGCTCTGCGCGTTGCCCTCGAAGCCGCCGCACCCCGCGGCGAGGTCGTTGAGCGCCGTCTCCCCGTTGTGGCCGAACGGCGGGTGGCCGAGGTCGTGGGCGAGGCACGCGGTCTCCACCAGGTCCGGGTCGCGGCCGAGGGTCTCCCCCATCTCACGGCCGATCTGCGCGCACTCCAGGGAGTGGGTCAGCCGGGTGCGGGGGATGTGCTGGCCGCTGCCGAAGGTCTCTCCCGGGCCGACGACCTGGGTCTTGGCGGCCAGCCGCCGAAGCCCGGCGCTGTGCAGCACCCGCGCCCGATCGCGCTCGAACGGGCTTCTTTCCGGGTTGCCGGGTGGTTCCGGCACCCACCTGACCTGATCGTGCTCGTCATAACCATGCATAAGTGCACTGATTTTATCCGCGAAAGGCACCTGCTATGCGGAACGGCGAGAAAACACCAGGTTATCGGGTATGCGGCGCCGTTCCCCGCCCGTTCGCGTGCTCTTACGGGAGCGCTACCGAGGGAGCGCGCCCCGCGTACCGGCCCGCGGCCACCGTTCCCGCCCGCCGGGAGCGCGGGCGTCGCGGGCGAGGTGTACCGGTCCCCGCGGCCGCCCCGGGTGAGGGTGGGACGGGCCGCGGGGACCGGCTCCGCGGAGAGTCGCCCCGGCGGCGCCGGAGGCGACTTCCCGCGAAGTCGGGGTGCCGACCGCGAGGGTCAGCGGGTGTCAGCGAGTGTCCGAGCCCTCGCACACCAGGGTGGCGCGGGCGGCCTCCAGGCGGGCGACCGGGATGCGGAACGGCGAGCAGGACACGTAGTCGAGACCGGCCTGGTGGCAGAAGTGGATCGAGTCCGGGTCACCGCCGTGCTCGCCGCAGATGCCCAGCTTCAGGTCGGGCCGGGTCGCGCGGCCCTGCTCGACGGCGATCTCCACGAGCCTGCCGACGCCGTCGCGGTCCAGGGTCTCGAACGGGGAGACCCCGAAGACGCCCAGCTCCAGATACTTGGAGAAGAAGGCGGCCTCGACGTCGTCCCGGGAGAAGCCCCACGTCATCTGGGTCAGGTCGTTGGTGCCGAACGAGAAGAACTCGGCGGCTTCGGCGATCTGCCCGGCGGTGAGCGCCGCGCGGGGCACCTCGATCATCGTGCCGATCAGCGCCTCGACCCCGGCCTCCGCGAGGATCCGCCGCGCCTCGTCCCGCACGTGTTCCAGCTCCTGGACGGCGGCCACCAGCGGGATCATGATCTCCGGGCGGCTGCCCGGCACGGCCTTGGCCGCCGCCGCGATCGCCCGGACCTGCATGGCGAACACGCCGGGGATGACCAGGCCGAGCCGCACGCCGCGCAGGCCCAGCATCGGGTTCTCCTCGTGGAGCCGCTTGAGCGCGGCGAGGAGCTTACGGTCCTTCTCCTCCGCCGCGTCACCGGCGAGGGCGACCCGCACCGACAGTTCGGTGTAGTCGGGCAGGAACTCGTGCAGCGGCGGGTCGATCAGGCGGATCGTGACGGGCATGCCCTCCATCGCCTGGAAGATCTCCGTGAAGTCCGCCCGCTGCAGCGGCTCCAGCGCGGCCAGCGCCCGCTCGCGCTCCTCGTCGGAGACGGCCAGCACCAGGTCCTCGACCAGGGCTCGACGGTCGCCGAGGAACATGTGCTCGGTGCGGCAGAGGCCGATGCCCTGGGCGCCGAACCTGCGAGCCCTCGCGGAGTCCTCGCCGGTGTCGGCGTTGGCGCGTACGGCCATCCTGCGTACCTCGTCGGCGTGGGACATGATCCGGTGCACGGCGCGGACGAGCTCGTCGCCCCGGTCGCCCGAGCCCTCGAAGTACTCCACGACCGGGGAGGGGACCACGGGCACCTCGCCGAGGTAGACGGCCCCGCTGGTGCCGTCGATGGAGATCACCTCTCCCTCGGAGACCACGAGGCCGGAGGCCGTGGTGAACGTGCGGTCCCTGGCGGAGACCTCCAGCTCCTCGGCGCCGCAGACGCAGGTCCTGCCCATGCCCCTCGCGACCACGGCGGCGTGCGAGGTCTTGCCCCCGCGGCTCGTCAGCACGCCCTGGGCGGCGATCATCCCGGCGAGGTCGTCGGGGTTGGTCTCGCGGCGGACCAGGATGACGGCCTCTCCGCGCCCGGCGAGCTCGACGGCCCTGGCCGTGGAGAAGACGGCCTTGCCGACCGCCGCGCCCGGCGAGGCGTTCATCCCCCTCGCGATCATCTTGGTGCCGGCGTCGTCGGCGAAGCGGGGGAACATGAGCTGGGCGAGCTGGTCGCCGGACACGCGGGTCACGGCCTCGTCCAGGTCGATGACGCCCTGGTCGACGAGCTGGACGGCGATGCGGAACGCGGCGCCCGGGGTCCGCTTGCCCACGCGGGTCTGGAGCATCCAGAGCTTGCCGCGCTCGACCGTGAACTCGATGTCGCACAGGTCGCGGTAGTGGTTCTCCAGCGTCTCCATGGTCCGCATGAGCTCGTCGTAGACGGGCTTGTCGAGGCTCTCCAGCTCCTGCAGCCGCATGGTGTTGCGGATGCCCGCGACCACGTCCTCGCCCTGGGCGTTCTGCAGGTAGTCGCCGTACACGCCCTGCTGGCCGCTGCCGGGGTCGCGGGTGAAGGCCACCCCGGTGCCCGAGTCCATGCCGCAGTTGCCGAAGACCATCGAGCAGACGCTGACCGCGGTGCCCAGGTCGGCGGGGATGCGTTCCTGGCGGCGGTACAGCACCGCGCGGGGGGCGTTCCACGACGCGAACACGGCCTCCACCGCCATGCGCATCTGCCGGTGGGGGTCGGCGGGGAAGTCCTCGCCGGTCTTGGCGTAGACGATCTCCTTGTACGTCGCGACCAGGCGCCTGAAGTCGGCCGCCTCCAGCTCCAGGTCGTCGCGGCCGTCCTTGAGCTCCTCCAGGGCGCCGTCGAAGAGCTCGCCGTCGATGCCCTGGACGGTCTTGCCGAACATCTGGATGAGGCGCCGGTAGGAGTCCCAGGCGAAGCGCTCGTTGCCGCCCGCCTGCTTGACCAGTCCGTGAACCGAGTCGTCGTTGAGCCCGATGTTGAGAACGGTCTCCATCATGCCGGGCATGGAGAAGGCGGCCCCCGAGCGCACGCTCACCAGGAGCGGGTCGTCGGCCTGGCCGAGGCGGCGGCCCATCGCGGCCTCCAGGGCGGCCAGGTGCGCGGAGACCTCCTCCTGCATCCCCTCGGGCAGGGTCCCGTTCGCGAGGAAGCTCCGGCACGCCTCGGTGGTGATGGTGAAGCCGGGGGGAACCGGCAGCCCGAGGTTGGTCATCTCGGCGAGGTTCGCTCCCTTACCTCCGAGCAGATCCCTTAGATCTTTGTTGCCCTCGGTGAAGTCGTAAACGTACTTCGGCACGGTTGCTCCTTCTGCGACTTCAGAACGATGTCTGGTTCCGCCTCCATCCGGACTCTACCGACGAACAAGGCAACGAAACGGCACCCACCACGTGAAACAGCATTATCGCAGCTCAGAGCACGTGCACCGGTCTAATCCAATTCAAATCACGGCCAAATGCGTAAGGATATCGATCACCTGGGAAATTGGTTTACACCAATTGGTATAAACCAATTTTTCCGGCATTCAACCCCGTTCACGACCGGTTCAGCGACCCGCCAGGTCCACTTCCGCGAGAGGGTTCAGGTCGGGGACATCGCCTTCCGCGGGGCCCTCTCCCGACGGGAGCCACAGCACGAACACGCTCCCCTCGCCCAGCCGGGAGAACAACCGCACGTGCCCGCCGTGCGACTCCACGATCTGGCGGACGATCGCCAGGCCCAGCCCGCTGTGCCGGTCGCGGCGGCTGGTCTGGCCGCGCCAGAAACGGTCGAACACCCGCGTCTGGTCGTCCTCGGGCACCCCCGGGCCGGCGTCGCGCACCGCGACCCAGATCCAGCCCTCCCTACGGCCGGCCGCCACGACGACCTCGCTCCCGCCCGGCGCGAGCCGTACCGCGTTGGAGAGCAGGTTGCCCACCGCCCGGCGCAGGGCGTCGTGGTCCCCCACCCCGCGCAGTCCTGCGGGCAGCGCCTTGCGGATCGACAGCCCGCGCCCCGCGGCGAGCGCGGTGAACTCCTCGGCCGCCTCGGCGGCGAGCGCGCCCACGTCCACCTCGGCGTCGGCGAGCGCGGGCGCGGACCGGCGCGCGGTCGCGAGCAGATCCTCGACCAGGCGGGTCATCCGGGTGGTGGCCCGGTCCACGATGGCCACCGCCCGCATCCGCTCCTCCTCGGTGCTGTCGGGCGAGGCGAGGACGGCGTCCACGTTCGCCCGGATGATGGCCAGCGGGCTGCGCAGTTCGTGGGAGGCGTCGTCGATCAGCCGCCGCTGCGCCAGGAAGGCGCCCTCAAGGCGGCCGAGCATGGTGTCGACGGTGTCTGCGAGGTCGCGGAGCTCGTCCTTCGGACCGGTGAGCAGGATCCGCCGCGACAGGTCGGTGCCCTGGATCTCGGCGGCGGCCCTGGTGATCGAGCGCACCGGACGCAACACCCGGCCCGACAGCACCCAGCCGATGCCGAAGCTCACCAGGAAGAGCCCGCCCAGGGTGAGGAACGAGTAGTCGCGCAGGGTCCGCAGGGTGAGCAGGTTGACCGCGTTCTCCACCTCGGCGAGTTCGACGACGGGGGCCTTGCCCACGTAGCGCTCGGTGTCGACGCTGTAGAGCTTGGCCTGCTGGACGGTGTAGGGCCGCTCCTCCGCGCTCCTGGCCACGGCGACGTACAGCACGCCGATGACCAGGGCGCAGAGCAGGAACAGCAGGCTGGAGTAGAGCACGGTGAGCCGGAAGCGGATCGTCTGCACGAAGGAGAACCTCACGTGTCCTCCCTCAGCCGGTAGCCCTTGCTGACCACGGTCTCGATCACGGCGTCGGCTCCGAGCTTGCGCCGCAGGTTTCCCACCGTCACCCGTACGGTGTTGGTGAACGGGTCGGTGTGCTCGTCCCAGACGTGTTCCAGGAGCTCCTCGGCGGAGACGACGTGCCCGGGACGGGTCATCAGATAGTGCAGGACACCGAACTCCTTGGGGGTGAGTCCCAGCTCGCGTCCGGCCGAGTGAGCCTCCACCCGGGAGGTGTCCAGCCGCAGCGAGCCCACCTGCAGGATCGCCGTCCCGCCGCCGGGCTCCCTGCGCAGCAGCGCGCGGACGCGGGCCAGGAGTTCGGGGAAGGCGAACGGCTTGACCAGGTAGTCGTCGGCGCCCTCGTCCAGCCCTCTGACCCGGTCGTCCAGCCGGTCCCGCGCGGTCACCATGATGATCCGCACGGCCTGGCCCTGGTCGGTGCCGCGCAGCGCCCTGCACACCTCGAAGCCGTCCCCTCCGGGCAGGTTGAGGTCGAGAAGGACCAGGTCGTACGAGTTGACCTGGAGCTTCTCCCGCGCCTGGGCCACGTCGTAGGCGACGTCGACCGCGTATCCGGCCCGGACGAGCCCCACCCGCAGGGCGTCGACCAGATCTTCCTCATCTTCGACAACGAGCAGTCGCATGGTACGAACCTAGGTCGTGCGCGGCCGGAAACGCGGATGCCACCGCCATACCGCGCTTCTCTTCCCTCGCATTCCCTTCCCTTCGCTTTCGTCCGCCTCTGTTCGCCCCGTCGCCCCGTCACCCCGTCACCCCGTCACCCCCGGATGATCCGCTCGGCGACGGGGGCCGCCCGGTCGATCGGGATGGCGAAACCGATGCCGATCGACCCGCTCCCCCGCCGCGAGAGCGTCGCGATCGCGGTGTTGATCCCGATCACCTCGCCCCTGGCGTTGACCAGCGGGCCTCCGGAGTTGCCGGGATTGATGGAGGCGTCGGTCTGCAGAGCGGTCTGCCCGCCCCCGCTCCCGTTCCCGCCCAGCCTCACCTGGCGGTCGAGAGCGCTGACGATGCCGCCGGTGACCGTACCCGCCAGGCCCAGCGGGGAGCCGATGGCCAGCACCTGGTCGCCCACCGCGACGTCCGCGGACCTCCCCAGCTCCGCCGGGACCAGAGCGCGGGTGTCGTTCACCCTGAGCACCGCCAGGTCGTACGCCGCGTCGGTGCCCACGACGGTGGCGGGCAGGCGCCGCCCGTCGTTGAGCACCACGGTGACGCCCGCGCCACCGGTGAGGACGTGCGCGTTGGTGAGCAGGTGCCCCGAGCCGTCGATCACGAAGCCCGATCCCGAGCCCCGCCCCGACTCGACCGACACGACACTCGGCAACACCTTGGCCGCCGTACCGCTGAGGCCGCCCGCGGCCCCCGCGGGGCCGGACGAGCCGACCGGGCCCGCGGTGGACCGGGGCAGCGCCGCCGGGGCCGCCTGCCCGTCTCCCGCCAGCCGGGCCCCCGCGACGCCCGCCGCGCCGCCGGTGACCGCGGCGACGAGCGCCGCGGCGACCAGGACGCGTGCGGCCCCCGCCTTCCGCGCGGTGGCCGCCGGACCGGGGCGCGGCCCCGGCTCCTCCGGTGGCGCGGCCAGGGGCGGGTCCCCCGGTGTGAAACCCGGTCCGCGAGGCCGTCCGAGACCCGAGAGCCGATCGTGCGATGTCACCATGGCCGACTCCTCACAGGATCCTTGAGAACCAGAACAGGGAGGTTCCGGCCGCCACGACCGCCCCCAGCAGGGCCACCCCGACGAACCACGGCCAGATCTCCTGCCTCTCGGTCCGGTAGCCCACCGAGCTGCCGATGTCGTCGTAGACCGCCCGCAACTCGTCACCGGAGGCCGCCTCGTAGAAACCCCCGCCGGTGCCTTCCGCCAGCTCGCGCAGCGCGGGGCCGTCCACCGGCACCAGGGTCTCCCTGCCGCCCAGCTGGATCGTGCCCTTGGAGGTGCCGTACGCGATGGTCGAGACCGGCACGCCCCTGGAGGTCGCCTCCTGTGCCGCCAGCTCCGGTGACCGCCCCATGGTGCTCGACCCGTCGGACATCAGCACGATGTGGGCGGGCGGCCGTTCCTGGGCCTCCAGGGCGTCGATCGCGTCCAGGGACGAGAACACCGCCTCGCCGATCGCCGTACCGGCGTCCGTGGTGAGCCGGTCGATCGCGGACAGCACCGCCGCCCTGTCGTCGGTGGGCGGCACGCTCACCGAGGCCGAGGACGAGAAGGTGACCAGGCCGAGGTTGAACCGGGAGGGCAGGTCCTCGACGAACCGCCGCGCGGCCTCCCGCGCCGCGGTGAACCGGTCGGGCGCCACATCGGTGGCCTGCATCGACGCCGAGACGTCGAACGCCACGACGATCGTCGCCTCCTCTCTCGGGACCCGCACCTCGGCCGTCGGCCGCGCGAACCCGACGACGAGGAGCACCAGCATCGCCATGAACGCCGTGGCGGGCACGTGCCTGCGCCACCCGGGCCTCCTGGGCGCCAGCTTGTCCAGCAGGTCCAGATTCGTGAACCGCAGGGCGTAGCGGCTGCGCCGCAGATACATGACCACGTAGAGGACCGCGATCATCAGCGCGGGCACCAGCAGCCACAACCAGACAGGGGACAGAAAGGTCATGCCGCACCACCTCTCGCACCGTTCGCACCACTCGCCCCACGGGCCCGCGCCAGGCGGCGCTGGAGCACGACATGACGGACCAGGTCGCGGACCCAGTCCCGATCGGTGTCCAGCCGCAGGTGCGCGGCCCCCGACCGGCGCAGCGCGGTCGCGATCGCCGCCCGCTGACTCGCGGCGGCCTCGGCGTAGCGCTCGCGCAGACGACCACCGGCCGTGGAGACCTCCCTGCGGCGGCCGGTCTCCGGGTCGACGAGGGTGAGCACCCCCACGTCGGGCAGCGTCAGCTCCCTGGGATCCACGACCTCCACCGCGAGGAGCTGGTGGCGCAGCGCGAGATGGCGCAACGCCCTCTCCCAGGTCTCCGGAGGGTCGAGGAAGTCCGAGACGACGACCACGAGCCCGCGGCGGCGCACCACGCGGCGGAGATCGTCGGCGGCCGGTCCGAGGCGCGGCGCCGGGATGCCCGGCTCGGTGCGCGGCAGCGAGAACACGGCGCCGAGCAGCGCCATGAGATGCGGGCGCCCGCTCCTGGCGGGGAACCGCCGCACCTCGCCGCCGTGCAGGATGTGCGCCCCGACGCGGTTGCCCGTCCGCTCGGTGAGGAAACCGATCGCCGCGAGGGCGGCGAGCGCGAGTTCCCGTTTCTCCATCAGCGCGGTGCCGAAGTCCATGCTGGCGCTGGCGTCGAGCAACACCCAGGTCTCCAGCTCACGGTCGGCGATCATGTCGCGTACGTGCGGCTCCGCCGTGCGGGCGGTGACGTTCCAGTCCATCCGGCGCACGTCGTCGCCCGGCGCGTACGCTCTCGCCTCGGCGAGATCGCCACCGGGTCCGAGGGTGAGCCCCCGGTGATCTCCCTGGAGCAGCCCGTCGAGACGCCTGACGACCGTCAGCTCCAGCCGCCTGAGCACCCGCTCGGACAGCAGGTGCCGCATCAGGCCGCCTCTCCCTGCCCGGGGGCGATCCTGGGCATCGGGATCGCCGTGACCACCCGGTCCACGATCCGGCGCGGGGGGACGTCGTCGGCCAGCGCGTCGAACGACGGCACCAGCCGATGCGCGATCACGTCGCCGGCCAGGTCCGCGATGTCCTCGGGCAGGACGTAGTCACGGCCGCGCAGCAGCGCCAGCGCGCGGGCCGCGGCCACCAGGCCGAGCGTCGCCCGAGGGCTCGCGCCGTAGGCCAGCAGCGGTGCGACGTCCGCCAGCCCGAACCGCGCGGGCTCCCGGGTCGCGTACACCAGCCGGACCGCGTACTCGGCGACGGCGTGGTGGACGAAGACGTCGTCCACGGCCCTCTGGAGCTCAAGCAGTCGCTCCGAATCGAGCACCTGCCGGGAGACCGGCCGGCCGATGCTCATCCGGTAGAGGATCGCGAGTTCCTCCGACTCGCTCGGGTATCCCACGTCGATCTTCATCAGGAAGCGGTCCCGCTGGGCTTCCGGCAGGTGGTAGACCCCCTCGGACTCGATCGGGTTCTGGGTCGCCAGGACCAGGAACGGGGCGGGCACCGGGTGGGTGCGACCGCCGATGCTCACCTGGCGCTCGGCCATCACCTCGAGCAACGCCGACTGGACCTTGGCCGGAGCCCTGTTGATCTCGTCGGCGAGCACGAAGTTGGCCATCACGGGGCCCAGCTCGGTGTCGAAGCTCTCCGTGGACGGCCGGTAGATACGGGTGCCGACGATATCGGCGGGCACCAGGTCGGGAGTGAACTGGATCCGGGCGAACGAGCCGCCCACGACGCCCGCGAGCGTCTCGGCCGCCAGCGTCTTGGCGATGCCGGGAACCCCCTCCAGCAGGCAGTGCCCCCTGGCGAGGACCGCGACGAGCAGGCGCTCGACCATCCGGTCCTGTCCGACGATCACCCGCTTGACCTCGAACAACGCCCGTCCGAGCACGGTGCTCTCCGGCGCCCTTTCCGCTCCGCCGTCCATGCCGGACGGGATCTCCCGCACGTGCTCCGCGTACCCGGTCACCGGGCGGTCGCGGAGGTCGAGGCGGGACAGTCGTCGACGAGCAGCCGCAACTCGACCGCGTCGTGCGTGGGTCGCGGGTCGGCGTGAGCGGCACTTCCGGTGAGCAGGAAGACGACCCCGGCGAGGGCCACGACCCCGGGAACGGCTTTCCAGGGTGATACGTGCGCCATCGTTCTCCCCCTTCATTGAACGAACGATCACCCTGATGTCATCAAAAAGACCCGAAAACCGCCGTAAGCCCGCTTTTTATCTCGTCTTTCGCCCGGCTCACCCTGGGAAAAGCCCCTGCCGGGAGCCACCGGGGCGGAGGCGAGGGGGAGGCGGGCCGTTCGGAGACGAGTGGGAGGAGAGCTCGGAGACGAGTGGGAGGAGAAAGGGCGGGAGGAGAGCCGCACCGGGAAGCCTCGCGGGGAGAACCGCGCCGCGCGGGAACGACGACGGCCGGCGACCCCGCGAACGGGGTCGCCGGCCGTGACCGGTCGGGTGGGCCTTAGTCGTTGAGGTGCTGACGAAGGTAGGAGTCGACCTGGTCGAGAGCCACGCGCTCCTGGGCCATCGAGTCGCGCTCGCGGATGGTCACCGCCTGGTCGTCGAGGGTGTCGAAGTCGACGGTGATGCAGAACGGCGTGCCGATCTCGTCCTGGCGGCGGTAGCGGCGGCCGATCGCCCCCGCGTCGTCGAACTCGACGTTCCACCGGCGGCGGAGCTGGGCCGCCAGATCCTTGGCCTTGGGCGACAGGTCGGCGTTGCGCGACAGCGGGAGCACCGCGACCTTGACCGGCGCGAGCCGGTGGTCGAGGCGCATGACCGTGCGCTTCTCCATCACGCCCTTGGCGTTGGGCGCCTCGTCCTCGGTGTAGGCGTCGATCAGGAAGGTGAGCGTGGCGCGGTCGACACCGGCGGCCGGCTCGATCACGTACGGGACGTAGCGCTCACCGGTGTCCTGCTCGAAGAAGCTGAGGTCGGTGCCGGAGGCCTTGCTGTGCGCGGTCAGGTCGAAGTCGGTGCGGTTGGCGATGCCCTCGAGCTCGCCCCACTCGGTGCCGGTGAAGTTGAAGCGGTACTCGATGTCGACGGTCCGCTTGGAGTAGTGGGAGAGCTTCTCCTGCGGGTGCTCGTAGATGCGCAGGTTGTCCTTGTTGATGCCCAGGTCGGTGTACCAGCGGAAGCGCTCGTCGATCCAGTACTGGTGCCACTCCTCGTCGCTGCCCGGCTTGACGAAGAACTCCATCTCCATCTGCTCGAACTCGCGGGTGCGGAAGATGAAGTTGCCCGGGGTGATCTCGTTGCGGAACGACTTGCCGATCTGGCCGATGCCGAACGGGATCTTCCTGCGCGCCGACTGCTGCACGTTGAGGTAGTTGATGAAGATGCCCTGGGCGGTCTCGGGACGCAGGTAGGCGAGGCCCGACTCGTCCTCGACCGCGCCGAGGTAGGTCTTCAGCAGGCCGCTGAACTGCTTCGGCGAGGTGAAGGCGCCCTTGGTGCCGCAGTTGGGGCAGGCGATGTCGGCCAGGCCGTTGACGGGGTGCTTCCCGTGTTTTTCGGTGTACGCCTCTTCGAGGTGGTCGGCCCGGTAGCGCTTGTGACACGACTGGCACTCGGTCAACGGATCCGTGAAGGTCTCCACGTGACCACTGGCCTGCCACACCTCTCGGGCGAGGATCACCGAGGAGTCGAGGCCGACCACGTCGTCACGCCCCTGCACCACGGTCTTCCACCACTGCCGCTTCACGTTGTTCTTGAGCTCCACGCCCAGCGGACCATAGTCCCACGACGCGCGCAGGCCGCCGTAGATCTCGCTGGAGGGATACACAAGACCACGCCGTTTGGCGAGGCTGACGATGGTGTCCATGATGTCCGTGCGGCGTGCCATAAGGGAGAATCTCCATCCGGCTGGAGGTCGGCGAGGAATTGATTGAGCCTCCAGCTTAGGGGAGACGGGCTCACGGAACGTGCGGATGAACCACGCCGCCCGCTTCACCCCCGGCAAAGCCTCACCTGGACGCCGGGCGAAAGGTCAGGGACGCTCGACGTCCTCGAACGCGCTCGGCTCGTTGATCATGAGTGTCATCAGCGGATACATCGCCATCCGCGCCGCGCCCAGCGCCCTGCGGTAGAAGCCCGCGCCCTCCCACTCGCTGACCAGCGCCCACAGCTCCGGCTCGTCCACCGACCTCGACACCCGGCCGCTCACGTAGCCCGGCTGCCCGGCCAGGGTGTCGACGATCTCGTGGGCCCGGAGCGTGAACTCCTCGGTCTGGCCGGGTGGCACCGAGTAGCGGATGAGAGCAAGCACCCGCCCAGCATGCCAGAGCCGGCTCCCGGCCCGGCGGACGCCTCCCGGGGCCGCGCACGGTGGGCGGGTCCGGAACCCGAGATCCGTCCGGGGTTCGAGAGGCGAGCACGGCCGGCGGGCCCGAGGTCCGAGCGTGGTGAGCGGGTCCGAGAGCGGGGGCAGAGGTCGGGGGCGGGGCATGTCATGGCGGGCGTGGTGGCGTTAGGCTCGACCCGTGGCAGAAAAGCGTGAGGAACGGCCCGCACACCCGCTGGCACAGCCCCGCCCCAGGCAGGGCAGGCGCCCGCTGCCCCCGGGTGAGCAGTTCTTCACGCCGGGGGCGACCGGGCTGAGGCGGAAGGTCGAGCGGCACAGCGCGGCCCCGCTGGTCTTCCTGTTCCAGCTCCCCCGCTGGATCGTCCCCGTGGTCCTGGTGGCCCTCCTGCTGGCCGGTTTCGCGGTGCCGTCCTTCTGGGGCGGTCTCGCCGTGCTTCCGGTGATCGGGTTCGTCGGCTGGCTCGCCTACATGTCGTGGCCGTCTCTGGGGGCCGGGGGGCGTCTCCTGCGCGTCGCGCTGCTCACCTTCCTGATCCTGCTCGCCGCCGACCGCTTCGGCGCCTTCTGACGCCGCCTTCGCCTCTTCCGGAACCCTTACCAACTCTTCGGTCTCCAGGGTCCTCGCAGGGTCCTCGCAGGGTCCTCGGTCTCCAGGGTCTTCGCAGGGGGCTACGGCGGGACGCGTACAGGACGGCCTGGCCGGCACCTCGCCGAGGCCGTCACCCGTTCCCCGCCCCCTCTCCCCGGTTACCGCCGCGACGTACGGCATCGTTATCCGGTGCCGGACACGCGGGGGCATCCGAAACGAGCCGGGCAACGCCGGGCAGCGGAGTCCTTCCCTGCCGGAGGTGGCCCTCTCGGCCGTCGCGCGGCGACTCCCCCGGGACATGTGCCGACTCCTTCCGCGAACTCCTTCGCGCTCGATTTTGACAATCGTTTTCATTTGCGCGCATACTAGATGGCATGATGTCCGAGTCCTCCCGACGTATCCGCATACGTAATGTCAGCCTGGCTGCCTCCGCCGTCCTCCTCGCCGCCACCGCCGCCTGCGGCACGGAAGCCGGTCCGGCCAGCGGCTCACCCGGGGGGGCCTCAAGTGATTCCGCGGACGGGAAACCCACCGTCACCGCGGCCATGTATCCCTTGCAGTGGCTCGCCGAGCGGGTGGGCGGCCCCGACGCGGCCGTCACGGGCCTGACCAAACCCGGCGTCGAGCCGCACGACCTGGAGCTGTCCCCGGTGCAGGTGGGCGGGCTGGAGAAGACGGGACTCGTCGTCTACATCAAGGGGATCCAGCCCGCGGTGGACGAGGCCGTCGAGCAGCACGCCGCCGACCGGGCCTTCGACGCGGCCACCGCGATCACCCCCCTTCCCGCGGTCGCGGAGGAGGAACACCACGACGAGGAGGGACACGAGCACGGGGATGTCGGCCACGACCCCCATCTCTGGCTCGACCCGGCCCGCTTCGCGACGGTCGCCACCAAGCTCGGCGAGAGGCTGGCCGCCGCCGACCCCGCGCACGCGCAGGGCTACCGGGACCGCGCCGCCGCCACCGCCGGCGAACTCACCGCCCTGGACCAGGAGCTGGCCAAGGGCCTGGCGACCTGTTCCTCGGACGCGATCGTCACCGCCCACGCCGCGTTCAGCTATCTCGCCGATCGCTACAAGCTGCACCAGATCGGCATCAGCGGCCTCGATCCCGATGCCGAGCCCTCTCCCGCCCGCCTCGCCGAAGTGGCAAAAGTGGCCAAGCAGGAGAAAGTAACTACGATTTTCACCGAAACCCTCGTCAGCCCGAAGGTCGCGGAGATCCTCGCCCAGGAGGTCGGTGCGAAGACCGCGGTCCTCGACCCCGTGGAAAGCCAGCCGGCGAACGGCGACTACCTGTCCGCCATGCGCCAGAACCTCTCCACACTCCAGGAAGCACTCAGCTGCTCGTAAAGGTCACACGTGACATCCACTAAAACGGTCTTCACCATGAACGGCGGCCAGGTCAACCTGGACCGCCGTCCGGTGCTTCGCGGCATCGACCTGTCCGTCGAGCCAGGTGAGGCGGTGGCGGTGCTCGGTGCGAACGGATCGGGGAAGTCCACCCTCATCCGCGCCCTGCTCGGCCTCGTCCCCCTGTCCGGCGGCGAGACCTTCCTCTACGACAAAACCCCCGCCCGGTTCCGCGACTGGTGGCGGATCGGCTACGTGCCCCAGCGGCTCTCGGTGGGCGGGGGCGTGCCGACCACGATCCGCGAGGTCGTCGCCTCCGGCAGGATCGCGAGGCAGCGACGCCTGCGTCCGACCGGCGCGGCCGACCGCGAGGCGACCGGCAGGGCCCTGGCGGCCGTCGGAATGGCCCACCGCGCCTCCGACCCGGTGCAGGCGCTGTCCGGCGGGCAGCAGCAGCGGGTGCTGATCGCCCGTGCCCTCGCCGGGGAGCCGGACACCTTCGTCATGGACGAGCCCACCGCGGGCGTCGACGCCGAGAGCCAGCGGCTCCTCGCGGAGACCCTGTCCACGCTCGTCGACCAGGGCAAGACGGTCCTGCTGGTCGCGCACGAGCTGGGCCCGCTGGAACCCCTGATCACCCGCGCGGTGGTCCTCAGGGACGGGTACGTGTGCCACGACGGCCCGCCGCCCCGGGCGGTCGGCACGCACGCGCTGCCCGGCCACGACCATGTGCATCCGCACGGCGAGGAGGAGCCCGTGAGCCCGCTCGACTGGAGGCCGATCCCGTGATCGAGCTTCTGCGGTTCGACTTCATGCAGCGGGCACTGATCGCCGCCCTCCTGGTCGGCCTGGCCGCCCCCGCCATCGGCACGTTCATGGTGCAGCGCCGCCTCGCCCTGCTGGGTGACGGCATCGGGCACGTCGCGCTGACCGGGGTGGCGCTGGGCTTCCTGACCGGAACCGCCCCGGTGCTGACGGCCGTGGTGGTCTCGATCCTGGGCGCCGTGGCGATCGAGCTGGTTCGCGCGCGCGGCAGGACCAGCGGGGACGTGGCGCTCGCGCTGCTGTTCTACGGCGGTATCGCCGGAGGCGTGCTGCTCATCTCACTGGCTCCCGGTGGCAGCAACGCCACGCTGATGTCCTACCTGTTCGGCTCGATCAGCAGCGTCACCGTCGAGGACGTGTGGGTGATCGGCCTGCTGGCGGTGGCGGTGCTCGGTGTGGTGACCGTCTTCGGGCGGGAGCTCTACGTGCTGTGCCAGGACGAGGAGGTCGCCAAGGCCGGTGGCCTGCCGGTCCGCTTCCTCAGCCTGCTGATCGCGGTGACCGCCGCGCTCACCGTGGTCATCGCCATGCGCGTCGTAGGATTGCTTCTGGTGAGCGCGTTGATGGTGGTGCCGGTGGCGACCAGTCAGCAGCTCACCCGGGGGTTCGTGAGCACGATGCTTCTTTCCATGCTGTTCGGAATGATCTCCACGGTCGGTGGTCTGACCTCCTCCTTCTACGTCGAGGTCCCACCGGGCGCGATCATCGTCGTCGTCGCTCTCGCGGGGTTCGTCCTCGCCCTCGGGCTCGGTAGATTCGTACGTCGAAGCCGATCTCAGGAGTTCAGTCATGAGCAACAGGCGTGATGCCGTCCACGCGATCCTCCGGCAGAGCGAGGGTTTCCGCAGCGCGCAGGACGTCTACGCGGAGATGCGCGCGGAAGGCGCCAAGATCGGACTGACCACCGTCTACCGGGCGCTCCAGGCGCTCTCCGACACCGGCCACGTCGACGTGCTGAGAACCGACGACGGCGAGTCGGTGTACCGGGCGTGCGCCAGCGGCGACCACCACCACCACCTGGTCTGCCGCAGGTGCGGCCGTACGGTGGAGGTGGCCGGGCCCGCGGTGGAGCGGTGGGCCGAGGCCATCGGCTCCGAGCACGGTTTCACCGAGATCACCCACACGGTGGAGGTCTTCGGCACCTGCGCCTCCTGCTCCACCGCCGCCAAACCGCTGCGCACGCCGAGCCGCGCCTGAGCGGACGGCCCGGGAGGCCGCGCGTGCGAGGAAAGCGATTCTTAACCCATCGGACATATCATGCAATAGCAGGACATAATTGCATAGAATGCCTTATAACACAGGGCACGCCGCCGCGACGGGCGTGCGCGAGAGGGCACCGGAGGTTCACCGGAGAGATACGCTTCCGACACGGCGAGCCGCCGTACGCGCCCTCACGCTGCAATCGCTTATACGGGAGTCAACATGCCATTCGGACATGACATGGTGCACTCACTCGCCACCGCGGTCGACCTGGTCAACACCTCCCCCTCCACCGGAGGCGAAGACACCCTGACCGACCTGCGGAAACTCAGCGACTTCGTGGCACGCTGGGAGGTCAGCGGGATCGGCGAGCTGAACGCCGCCGACCTGGCCCAGGTGCGCGCGCTGCGCGAGTCCTTCCACAAGGTCTTCACCGCCCCCGACCAGCCCACCGCGGTCATCCGGCTGAACACCCTGCTGAGCGGGACCCGCATCACCCCGCGCCTGACCGAGCACGACGGCCACCCCCTGCACGTCCACTACTTCGCGCCGGACGCCTCGCTCCACGACCACCTCGCGGCCGACATCGGGGTCGCGCTCGCCCACCTGCTCGTCGAGGACGAGTGGGAGCGCCTGCGCACCTGCTCGGCCCCCGACTGCGACCACGTCTTCGTGGACGAGTCACGCAACCGCTCGCGGGTCTACTGCGACAGCCGCACCTGTGGAAACCGGATGCACGTCGCCGCCTACCGCGCACGACGCCGAGCCTGACGACCGGGGTGCCGGCCCCGCGAGGTCCGAGGCCCGGCCAGGTGACACCCTGAGCCGGGCCGCGCGGGCCGGTACCCGCCTCATCCCGCGGCGCCGCCCGAGGCGTCCCGTGCGGGCGCGACCACGTTCGGCACCGCTCCCCCGTATCTCCTGTCGCGCTTGGCGTACGTCTCGCATGCCTCCCACAGATCGCGGCGGTCGAAGTCGGGCCAGAGGCGGTTGAGGAAGACCATCTCGGCGTACGCCGTCTGCCAGATCAGGAAGTTGGAGATGCGCTGCTCCCCCGAGGACCGCACGAACAGATCGACGTCGGGAATCTGCGGCTCGTCCAGATAGCGGGCGAAGGTCTCCTCCTTCACCCGGCCCGGCTTGACCCGTCCGTCGGCGATGTCCTGCGCGAGACGCAGGGCGGCGTCCACGATCTCGGCCCGGCCTCCGTAGTTGACGCAGAACTGCAGGGTCAGCGTGGAGTTGTCCTTGGTCATCTCCTCGGCGTCGCGCAACTCCTGGATGACGCTCCTCCACAGCCGTCCCGGACGACCGGCCCAGCGGACCCGCACGCCCATCGCGTGAAGCTGGTCCCTGCGGCGGCGGATGACGTCGCGGTTGAAACCCATCAGGAAGCGGACCTCGTCGGGGGAGCGCTTCCAGTTCTCCGTGGAGAAGGCGTAGGCCGACAGGTAGGGGACGCCGAGCTCGATCGCGCCCTCGATCACGTCGAAGAGCGACGCCTCACCCGCCTTGTGGCCCTCGGTGCGGGGCAGGCCGCGCTGCTTGGCCCACCGTCCGTTGCCGTCCATCACGATCGCCACGTGCCGGGGCACGAGGTCGCGCGGGATCGGGGGCGGGGTGGCACCGGAGGGATGCGGGACGGGTGGGCGGACGTTCACGTGGCGTGCTCCCTTTCTACGTGTCGAAGAGAGCGTATGCCGTGTTCGAGGTGCCACTGGAGATACGCGGCGACCAGGCCGCTGCACTCGGCGCGGTGCCGGGCGACGGAGGCGTCCGCGGTGGACCAGTCGCCCTTGAGCAGCGCCACCATCAGGGCGAGCGTCTCTCCCTCGGGCACCGCCGCTCCCGCGGGGCGGCAGGCGCCGCACACGACGCCACCGGCCACGATGGCGAAGGCCCGTACCGAGACGGCCTTGCAGCGGGCGCATGCCTCCAGGGCGGGGGCGTAACCGGCCACCGCGAGGGAGCGCAGGAAGTAGGCGTCCAGGACGAGCCTGGCCTCGTGATCACCTGAGCCGAGCGTGCGCAGACCGCCGACGAGCAGCAGGAACTGGCGCAGCGCCGGCTCTTTCTCCCCCATGACCAGGCGGTCGGCGGTCTCCAGCATCGCGGTGCCCGCCGTGTAGCGCGGGTAGTCGGAGACGAGCGACTCGCCGTACGGCCTGATGGTCTCGGCCTGGGTGATCATGTCGAGCGTACGGCCGGTGTGGAGCTGGAGATCGACGTGGGTGAACGGCTCCAGCCGTCCGCCAAATCGTGATGTTGTCCGCCGGACCCCCTTGGCGACGCCCCGGATCTTGCCCATCCGGCGGGTCAGCACGGTGACGATACGGTCGGCCTCTCCCAGCTTGTGGGTGCGCAGCACGATGCCGTCGTCACGGTACAGACTCACCCGCACAGTGTAGTGGGACGGTCCACTTGGCAGAGGTGGAACCATGATCAAACGACACGGATAGATCACTGGTGCGTGTTGTTCACCTAAAACTCACTAAACTTTGGCCCCTGGCGAAATGCCGCCCCCGGTTACACCGCCTCACACCGTCTCCGCACGAAAGGGTGCCATGCCCCGCGTGGTCCTGCTGGGCTCATCGCCCGGCCCCGATGCCGCTCCCGGCCAGGTGACGCCCGCCGCGTTGCCCCTGCCCGCGCTTCCCGGCTGCCCCACGGTGATCGGCAAGCTGCACGGCCAGCTCGCCTCACTCGACTCCGAGCCGGTGACCATCGTCCGCTCGGGCGACGCCGCCGCCCACCGGGGCTTCCCCGGCAGCCTTGTCGAGACCTCCGACCTCGCCGGTGACCTGCGCGCCGTGGCCGACGCGGTCGAGTACGCCACCGAGAACCTGCTTCTCCTTCCGGCCAACTCGCTGATCCACGACGAGCTGATCTACCAGATCACCAAGTCGAAGCGCGGAGCCCTCGCGCTGATCGTCAAGGAGCCGCGCGAGGAGGACGAGAACGGCGACGTCGTCGTCCCGGACGTCCCGATCGAGGAGGCGCTGCCGGAGATCGGCGAGCGGACGCTGGAGGGTCTGCCCGTCAGGGTGCGCGCCCGCAGGTCCCGGGTCATCTCGGTGGGCTCGGCCTTCCATGGGGTGACCAGGCCCAACTCGGTCCTGCTCGGCCCGCTGCACCTGCACCACAAGCACGCGCCCGTCCTCGCGGAGGCCGCCCGCGAGCTGGCCGACATGGCCCACCTGCTGGGGCCCGAGGACGACCTGGTCCAGCTGCTGGTGCTGGGGCTGGTGCGCAAGGGCGTCTCCGTCGGCATCCGCGGCCGCCGGGACCTGTTCTTCCGCCGGGTGTCCACTCCCGAGCAGGCCGCGGAGGCGCTGGCCGAGATGTCCACGTTCAACGAGGACAGGGCGCGGCTGGACAACGCGGTGAAGGGCGCCGACGGCTTCTTCACCACGTACTTCGTCAGCACCTACTCCCGGTTCATCGCCCGATGGGCGGCGAGGCGGGGTCTCACCCCCAACCAGGTCACGTTGATCTCCATCGCGCTGGGCGTGGCGGCGGCGCTGTGCTTCGCCACCGGTGAGCGGGCCGGGATGGTCGCGGGCGGCGTGCTGATCTACTTCGCGTTCGTGTTCGACTGCGTGGACGGCCAGGTCGCACGATACGCCCGTAAGTTCGGCGTGCTCGGGGCGTGGCTGGACGCCACGTTCGACCGGTTCAAGGAATACGTGGTCTTCGCGGGCCTGGCGGTCGGCGCGGCGGTCTCCGGGGTGGGCGACGTCTGGACGCTCGCGCTGATCGCGCTCGGCGTGCAGTCCATCAGGCACCTCCTCGACTTCTCCTACGGCGCGGCGAACCGGCGCAAGCCCCCGTCGCCGCTGCCGTCGGTCCCGCTCACGGTGAGCGCCGACACCGGGCTGCGCCAGGCGCTGGAGGAGCGCAAGAACGCGGTGACCGGCGGGATCCGCAGCCTGCTGAAGATGTGGGGCAGGGCCGGCAGATACCGCGCCGTGCACTGGGCCCGCAAGATGATCGTGTTCCCCATCGGCGAGCGTTTCGCCGCCATCGCGATCGTCAGCGCCCTGTTCGACGCCAGGATCACCTTCCTCACTCTGATCATCTGGGGCGGCATCGGTGCCGCCTACTCGCTCACCGGACGCCTGATGAGGTCTCTCGCATGATCACCCAGCCGCAGACCACCCCCGTTCCGGATCCGTACGAGGAGCGGTTGCGCGTGCAGACCGCGCGGCTGCTCGCCTACCGCGACGACGGCCCGCTGGTGACGCTGCTCCGCGACAAGGTGGGGCCGGGGCTGCCCCCGGTTCCCGCCACGCTCGCCGCGCTGCTGGCGATCATCGCGATGGCCGTGACCGGGCTACTGGTGGAGGGGCCGATCCTGCTCGTCCCGGCACTGGTCATGATCGTCCTGGTGCTGCCCACCGCGGCCCGCGACCACCTCGGCAAGCTCGACTGGCTCGCGCCGCCGCTGATCCGGGGGACCGAGTTCCTCACGATCATCCTCGTCGGCCTCGCGGTCGACGCGCCCAAGTGGCTGCTCTACGTGCTGATCTACGTGATCGGCTACCACACCTACGACACGGTGTACCGGACGCGGCAGAGCATCTGGCCCGCCCCCTGGGTGTTCAGGGCGGGGCTCGGCTGGGAGCTCCGGCTGCTGATCATCAGCGTCGGCGCCGTGCTGGGCGTGATGACGTGGGTGCTGGCCGCGCTCACGCTCTATCTCGGCGTGTTGTTCGCGGTGGAGAGCGTGACGAGCTGGGTCGGCCTGGACAAGCAGACGGCGAACGCCGCGCAGGCGAGCGACGACCTGGAGACCTCCCCCGAGGAGGCCCAGGAGCAGGCCACCGGCGAGGCCGACCAGACCTGAGCGGCTCCGGCCCGGCCTGACCTGACCGGGCTCGATCAAGATCGATCGGTGCTGATCAGGGCTGGTCAGGGCTTCACGAACGGCGAACGCCGCCGGACGGATCATCCGTCCGGCGGCGTTCGTGTCTTCCGGGCGCGGGCCGCCGGCGCCCGTCGCGAACCCGCGCCCGTCCGAAGCGGTATACAGGTCTTCGTGGAACTGGACAGGCTGGATCGCGACATCATCGGGGCGCTCGTCGAGGACGCCCGCGCCACGTACGCGGAGATCGGACAGCGGGTCGGCCTGTCGGCGTCGGCGGTGAAACGCCGGGTGGACCGGCTGCGCGAGACCGGCGCCATCACCGGGTTCACCGCCCGGGTGGAGCCCGCGGCGCTCGGCTGGACCACCGAGGCCTACGTGGAGTTGTTCTGCGCGGGCAAGACCTCGCCGTCGGAGATCGGGGTGGCCATCGGCCGCCATCCGGAGGTGGTCTCGGCGTGCACCATCACCGGTGAGGCCGACGCGCTGCTGCACATCAGGGCCACCGACGTGCGGCACGTGGAGAGGGTGATCGAGCGGATCGCCTCCGAGTCGTTCGTGGTGCGGACCAAGAGCTCCATCGTGCTCTCCCGGCTGATCGAGGCACCCCTGGTGACCTCGCGCAGCGAGCCCTTCATCGCCCCGCACAACGAATCGACGTTTCTGACCTGAAGCACGCGGGAAACCCGCGCCGACGCGCAAAAGCAGGCTCTTGGCCTGCGAGAACGCGCTTCCTAGGCTGATGACGCCGCCATCGGGACCGTGATGGGCGGCTGTCACCACGACCTTTCACACGCGGGGGTTATCCATGACCAGGCACTACCTCATGTGTCGGCCCGACCACTTCGCGGTCGAGTACGCGATCAACCCGTGGATGCACCCCGAGGCCGGGGCCGACCGCGAGGTGGCGATCCGCCAGTGGGAGGCGCTCAAGAGCGTCTACGAGGAGCTCGGGCACCGCGTCAGCCTCATCGACCCGGTGGAGGGCCTGCCGGACATGGTCTTCGCCGCCAACGGCGCGCTGGTCGTGGACGGCCGCGTGTACGGTGCGCGGTTCACCCACCCGCAGCGCGCGGCCGAGGGACCCGCGTACCTGCGCTGGTTCGTCGACAACGGCTACCGGCGGGTCCGTGAGGCGGCCTTCACCAACGAGGGCGAGGGGGACTTCCTCACGCTCGACCACCTGGTGCTGGCCGGGACCGGGTTCCGTACCGACATCACCGCGCACAAGGAGGCCCAGGAGTTCCTCGGCCGCCCGGTGGTGACGCTGCAGCTGGTGGACCCCCGCTTCTACCACCTGGACACCGCGCTCTTCCCGCTTAACGGACATAACGTGGCATACTTCCCGGAGGCTTTCTCTCCTGGAAGCCAGGAGGTGCTCCGCACCCTCTTCCCCGAGGCCGTCATCGCGAACGAGGACGACGCGGCCGTGCTGGGCCTCAACGCCGTCAGCGACGGCGTCAACGTGGTGATCAACGCCGAGGCCTCCGACCTGCAGCTCGAACTCAAGCGCCGGGGTTTCGAGGTCATCGCGGTGGACCTGTCGGAGCTTCGCAAGGCGGGCGGCGGCCCCAAGTGCTGCACGCTGGAGATCCGGGGACAGGGCGGGGCATGACAACCACAGACCAGACGTACCGGGCGGACCGGGCATATCGGGGAGGGGCGGATCATCGGATGACCGGCACCGACGAGTTCATCGAGCTGAGCGAGCGCCGCAGCGCGCACAACTACCACCCCCTGCCCATCGTGATCCACGAGGCGCGGGGCGCCTGGGTCGTCGACGTGGAGGGCAGGCGGTTCCTCGACTGCCTGTCCGGCTACTCCTCCCTGAACTTCGGGCACGGCAACCCGAAGATCATCGCAGCGGCGCAGGAGCAGCTGTCGCGGCTCACCCTGACCAGCCGCGCCTTCTTCCACGACCAGTTCGCCTCCTTCGCCGCCGGGCTGGGCGACCTCACCGGCAAGGACATGGTCCTGCCGATGAACACCGGCGCCGAGGCCGTGGAGACCGCGATCAAGGTGGCCCGCAAGTGGGGCTACGAGGTCAAGGGCGTGGCCGCCGATCAGGCCAACATCATCGTGATGGAGGACAACTTCCACGGCCGGACCACCACGATCGTCGGTTTCTCCACCGACCCCGACGCCCGGGGCGGCTTCGGTCCCTACCCTCCCGGCTTCAGGATCGTGAAGTACGGCTCCGTCGAGGCGATCCGCGAGGCCGTCGACGCCAACACGGTCGCGGTGCTGCTCGAGCCCATCCAGGGCGAGGCCGGGGTGCTGGTACCGCCGGACGGCTACCTCACCCAGGTCCGCGAACTGTGCACCGCGGAGAACATCCTGATGATCGCCGACGAGATCCAGTCGGGTCTCGGCCGCACCGGCGAGACCTTCGCCTGCGACCACGAGGGCGTCGTCCCCGACATCTACGTGCTGGGCAAGGCCCTGGGCGGCGGCGTCGTCCCGGTCTCGGCGATCACCGCGAACGAGGACGTGCTCGGTGTGATCAGGCCGGGGCAGCACGGCTCCACCTTCGGTGGCAACCCGCTCGCCTGCGCGGTCGCGAACGCGGTCATCGAGATGCTCGGCACCGGCGAGTACCAGGCGCGGGCCAGGGAGCTCGGCGAGGTCATGCACGAGAGGCTGCGCGGGCTGATCGGCCACGGCGTGGTCACCGTGCGCGGGCGCGGCCTGTGGGCGGGGGTCGACATCGACCCGTCGCTGGCGAGCGGGCGTGAGGTCTCCAAGGCGCTCATGGCCCATGGCGTGCTGGCCAAGGACACCCACGGCTCGACCGTCCGCCTCGCCCCGCCGATCGTCGTCTCCGAGGAGGACCTCCTCTGGGCGGTCGACCAGCTCGGCGCGGCCCTCGCCGAACTGGCGAAGTGAACCACCCCGGCCGAGCCCGGGCATGACGGAGCCGGTGCGGCTCCCCCGTCCTGGACGGGGGAGCCGCACCGGCTCCTCACGTTTCCGTCTCCCGGTCCCCGAGCGGGCACCGGGAGACGACTCCTACGTCGTCCAGCCGTCGCGGGTGGTCAGGCCCAGCCGTCTGCGCCGTTCCTCCTCCGCCACCAGCCAGGCCGGCCTCGCCTTGGCCGGAGGCCGGTAGAGCCGCTTGACGGCGATCCCGCCGAAGACGAAGGACCCGAGAAAGCCGAGCCCGACGAGCGCGTCGAGGATCTCCTGCCCGGACACCCAGGTGTAGGCCAGCAGCACCGCCCAGAGGGAGAACATGATCGCCCCCGGGACCTGGGCGAAGGGCAGGTTGCGCCACTCCTTCGGCTTGGCCTCGTCGAAGTAGCGCTCGGCCCACACGCTCTGCGCGTCCGCTCCACGGAACCGGCGATGGTTGACGAACCCGAGGACCGCCATGAGGGCGGTGGCGAGCACCGCCCACACCGGCGCGTGCGGGTACCCCGTCAGCACGGCTGTCTCATCCAAAGAGCTTGTTCCATCCCTTCTTGATCCCGGAACCGATGGACTTGGCGGTGTTCACCACCGGATCTCGCGCCTTGTCGTAGGCGGCGATGGCGGTGTCACCGACGACTCCGCCGACCATACCTCCGATGTAGGCGCCGGCCGCACCGCAGACCGCCGCGAGGACCACTCCGGGGCTGCACGCCGCGGCCCCGATGGTGGCACCCGCGTAGGCGCCGCCGGCCACCGCGGCGCCGCGGATACCGGCTCGCAGGGCTTTCTCGCCCTTGTTGATGTCCTTTCCCTTGTCGGAGTTCCACTGGGTCAGCGCGCCGTCGGCGAAGGTGGTCACCAGTCCGAACCGGCCCAGGAACTTCCCTGCCTTGGCCAGGCGTCCGCCCCACTTGATGCCGCGCGCCTCGACCCTGACCGACTTGGCGTCGTACCACTTGCGCAGCCCGTTCCAGAACCAGCTGGACTTCCAGTTTCCCTGCGGGTAGCTCGCCGCCTTGAGGGCGTAGATGCCGCCCATCACCCGCCCCTTCTCGGCGACGTTGGTTCCCCAGGTGTTGAGCATGTCGGACGGGCCGCCGAAGCCGTAGGCGAGCCAGCCGAGCGCGGTGAACTTGCGGGGATCGACGCTGCTGAGGGTGTTGGTCTTGACGGTCTTGCCGTAGGAGGTGCTCACGCCGCCGCTCGGCGCCGGGCGGTGCGGCGCACCGCCACCACCACCGCCACCGTTGCCGCCGCCGCCCTTGTGGCCGCCACCGCCGCCGCCGTTGAGCAGCGCCGCCAGCGCCCGGATGATCGCCAGCAGGGCGGCGATCCAGCTTCCCCAGAACTTGCCGTCCGGGTCGGTGAAGGTGACCGGGTTGTTGTTCGCGTAGGCGTACCCGTTCATCTGCTGGGGGTCCTGCGGGTCGATGATCGGGTCGACGCTGATGAAGCGGCCGGTCGCCGGGTCGTACTCGCGGGCGCCCAGATGGGTCAGGCCGGTGGAGGAGTCGACGGTGCCGCCGACGAACCCCTTCTCCGAGGGCCATGCCCCTGGCGGTGCCCCCCGAAGCTGGCCGAAGGGCTTGAAGCGGCGCTGGGAGACCGCCTGGGTGGCGGCGTTGACCGCGAGCTCACCGGTGCCGTTGTGGTCGTTGGCGACGAAGGTCACCCCCGCCGTGGTCCTGACCGCGACCGCGACCGTGTCGTGGACGTAGTACCTGGTCGCGGCGACCTTCGCGGTCGCGGTGTCCAGCCGGAGCTCCATGCCCGGCAGGTACAGGGTCGTGGCGGTCGGCTCCCTGCGGATCAGCCGGTTGCCGTCGGCGTCGTAGAGATAGGAGGTGACCTTGGCCCCGTCGGTGACCTTGCTCAGCCGTCCCTCGACGTCCCAGTCCAGCTTCTGGTCGACGGCGCCGATCTTACGGCTGGTCGTGTTGCCGGTGGCGTCGTAGCCGTAGCTCTCCACGCGAGCACCCGCGGCCCCGGTCTGGGTCACCGAGGCCAGCGCGTGCGGCTGTGGGGAACCCGCGGCCGGGTAGCCGTAGACACGCTGGGTGTCGGCGGCCCCGCCGACGCCGTGCTCGACCTCCTTCGTCCTGTTGCCCGTCGCGTCATAGCCGAACGACTGCCAGTACGGTGCCACCCCTCCGACGAGGTTCGCCGCGGGCGTGGTGGCGCAGCTCTGGGTGCCCTGCGTCCACGCCTCGGTCATCCTGCGCAGGTGGTCGTAGGAGAAGCACTGGGTGTCCGTGCCGGACCGGGAGACGTCGGAGACCGCGGTGACGTTGCCCGCCGCGTCGTAGGTGTAGGTGGCGTGGCGGTCCACACCGGCGACGTCCTCACGGTCGACCCGCGCCGACTTCAGCCGCTGTGTGCCGTACTCGTAGGAGTTGGTGAGCCAGACCTTCTTGCCTCCGGTGGAGAGCTCGTACTGCTCGGGTTTTCCGGTGAGGCTGTGGATCGACCTGGTCACGTAGGAGGTGAGACCGGAGGTGGCCGTGGGCCGCCGCAGCTCGTCGTAGGAGTAGACGACGGTCTCGGCCGCCAGGCCCCCCGAGGCGGGGAAGGTGGCGGACTGCACCGTGCCGTCCAGCTTGTAGCGGGTGTCGAACTGGTAGCTGCCCCCCAGTTCCTTCTCGGTCTCCGGGACGGTGATCGTGGTCCGGATCGCCCGGTCCAGGTTGTCGTAGGCGTTGACGGTCGTCGTGTACGCCTGGCCGCCCGCGTTCCTGGTGGAGCTGGAGAGCTGCCCCTTGCGGACCGTGTCGTAGGTCCACGCCGTCAGGACGTTGCCGGTCGCGGACCCCTCGCGGACCTCGGTCTTGCGGCCGAGCGCGTCATAGGTGGTGAACAGCTTGGCGCCCCTGGCGTCCTCGGTGGAGGTCACCCGGTCCAGGTCGTCGTAGGCGGACCTGGTCGTGCCCTTGTCCGGGTCGTCCACCCGGATCTCCCTGCCGCGCAGGTCGTAGTGATGGGTCCAGGTGTTGCCCGCCGCGTCCTCGACCGTGGCGAGCTTGCCCAGCGGGGTGTAGGTGTAGCGGGTCCGGTCGAAGTCACCGGTCGGAGAGTCCCCCCGGTACTGGCGCAGCTCGACGATGTGGTCGCGCGCGTCGGTGAAGGTGGTGACCGGCGTGTCCCCGGTCGGCGGGTCGACCGTGACCCGGCCTCCGGCGTACGAGGTGATCGTGCGCCACTTCTCCTGGGTCTCGCCGTTGCCGACGAGGAACCGCTCGACGGTCACCCGATTGCGGCCGTCGAACTCGAAGACCTTCTGCGACTCGACATTGCCGTCGAAGGCCCCGAAAAGGGTGGTCGAGGGCGCCCCGGTCGAGTAGTACTGCCCGTACTCGCGCGCGACGTTGCCCCGGGAGTCGTAGAGCTTGTCGGAGATCAGCCGCCCGCCGTCCGGCCCCGGGTCCTGGGTCTGACGCAGCCGCAACCTGCCGTCGTACAGCTCGTAGGTGGGCTCGGTCTGGCCGCCCTCGGCGGTCAGCCGTTTCGTGCCGATCGCGATGATCTGACCGTCGGTCACCCGGTAGCTGAACTCCAGGTTCGGTGTCTGCTTGGCCGCCTTGGAGCGGTCTGCCATCCACACCTTGAGCAGACGGCCCAGCGCGTCGTACTCCAGGTCGGTCCGCTTGCCTCCGGCGTCCACCTTGACCGTCTCGAAGCCGAAGGCCGGGTCGAGTTCCTCGCTCGTGACGTGGGCCGTACCGGGGTCGCCGGGGACGACCGGTGGCCCGGTGGTCTTCACCAGCGTGGCCAGGCCCGCGGTGTCGGTGTAGGCGACGGTGGTGACGTTGCCCGCGGCGTCCTTGGTGGTGAGCTCACGGCCGTAGGAGTCGTAGGTGGAGATCTCGGTGGGGACGTACGTCGCGGCGGTGCCGTTGTGGCTCGCTATCTTCTCGACCCTGGTGACCTCTCCCCTGTCCGGCGCCGCGCCGAAGGCTTTGCCGTCGTAGAAGGAGCGCCCGTCCTCGATCACGTGTTTGGACCGGTCGGGCGTGACCGAGCAGGCCACCGAGAGGCTCTCCACCCGCGAGGGGAACTTCAGCATCCAGGCGGTCTTGTCCTGCGCGTACGTGGTCCTGACGCACCGGTCGTCGGCCGCCGTGGCCAGGTCGCCCTTGTCGTCGACCTGGGTGGCGAGACCCGTGGCCGGGTCGTAGGAGGTCACGATCTCGGTCTCCCGCCACTTCCCTCCGTCCATCGCGGTCCAGGTGTGGCTCTTGGCGACGTCCGTCAGGTTCGCGGTGACCTTCCCCCAGCTCCTGGTACGGCTGGCGGTCTGCTCGCGCCACGGGGTGTTGACCGTCTTGACGGCCACCGCGCCGCCGACCCCCTCGTACTCCGTCCGCTTCAGCTCGAAACCCTGCAGCGCCTCGTGGTCGACGTGCGTTCCGCCCTCGCCGTCGGCGACGGAGACCTTCTTGGTGCCGCCGTCGGCGTCGAGCCGGTCACCGTCCATGCCCCGCAGGAACAGGCGCTCGCTCTGGGAGCGCAGGTCGTTCCAGCCTCCCGTCTTGATCCGCACCCGGCCGTAACCGCGCCACTGCGACCAGGTCTTGTACTTCTCCTTGGTCATGCCGTCGTCGTCGTCGTAGTGCCAGGCGGCGCCGTCGAGGTATTCGTAGGTGGTGAGCATGTCCGGCGCCTTGCCGGTCCTGTCGCTCTGCACGACCTGGGTGACCACGTACTTGTGGAACCAGTCCCGGATCGGGTCGGCGTAGCCGGCCGGTGTCCACTTGACCGGGAAGCAGCGCCGGGTGTTGGTCTCCGGCGTCGGCAGCGAGGACAGCGTGCAGTCGGCGTCGGAGTAGTTGACGTCGATCTGGCCACCGGACTCGTCGTAGATCGCCCCGACCCTGTACTTGACGAACGGCGCGATGTCGTCGCCCAGTTTGTCGACCCGGTTCGGCAACTGGACGTGGTTGAACGTCACCGGGGGCAGCGTGACGGCCGGGGACGCCGCATGACCGGTGTGCTGGATCGACTTGACCAGCAGGGCCCGGTCGATGTCGGCGTCGCCCCAGAGGTGGTCCAGCTTCCAGGAGTCGACGTCCCGGTAGGCTCCGTCCGCCTTCAGCACCTGGGTGGTGACCTTGGTCAGCCGCTTGCGTGACCAGAAGGTGGGCGCCAGTGTGCCCTTGGTGCCCTTGCACTCGGTGCCGGCGGCGCAGTTCAGGTCCCAGGGCACGTCCGGCCACCTGGTCGGATGGTCACCGATCTTGTCCTCCGCGCAGTCGGCGGCGGTCGCCGACAGGCAGCGCTCCGAGAGGCCGAAGACCACCCTGGCCGACGGCTTCGCCGAGAACAGGGTGGCGGCGCGCTGGCCGTAGTCGATCCGGTCCAGCCAGCCGCCCCGCACGTAGGGGGTGTCGTCGGCGGGCTTGAGGTTGCGGCCGTAGCGGTTGCCCTCCTGCGTGTAGAAGTAGGAGATGGCGTTGCCCCGTGGGTCCACGACGTAGTCGAGGTTCCACCGGTAGGCCTGCTGGCACCAGGAGGTGGCGAACGTGGAACCGTGACAGGGCTCGTCGGCGTCGTCGCCGAAGACCGGGTGGGTCCACGTCGACTTCGTCTCCTCCTTGCCGGTGCTCCAGCCGGGCAGGCGGTTCATGCCGAAGAAGTACTGCACGCCCTCGGTGGTGGTCAGCTTCCAGTACTCGCCGTCGTTGTCGCCGTTGGCCTTCCCGGTGTCCTTGACCCGCTCGATGCGCGTGCCGTCGTCGTTCTTCATCCGCCAGGTGCCGTCCGCGGCCTGGACCAGCTCGCCGCCCTTGCCGTTCCAGCTGAGCGTGGCGTTGTCGTAGGCCCAGCACTGGTCGCCCGGCGGGGTGCCCCACTGGTCCTTGGGAGCCCCGTCGTCGGCACACGGCTTGTAGCCGCGCTGGATGTAGCCGGGCCAGTAGTCGAATCCCTCTCCAACCCAGGACGGCTGGTTGTTGGTGTTGGACGTGCGGCCGTCCATCGCGCCCGAGGAGTAGCCGATCTCCACCTTGGGCGCGAGCTCACCGGGGACGGGCGGCACCCGCATCGGGTACGACCAGGCGAAGTCGCCCGACTGCTCGGAGACCGCCCAGGTCGACGAGGCCGACAGCGCCGTCGCCTTGTAGTCGCCCTTCTCACTGGACTCCCCCGCCACCGCGGCGAGCACCGTCGCCTGCGGTGCGGCCGTCACCTCGGCCGACAGCGTTCTCGCCTCGGTGTCGTTGCGCGAGGGGATCTCGGTGCCGGTACGGCACTGCGGCGCGTCAGGGGTGGTCAGCGCGCAGGCCGGCAGCCGGACCAGGCGCAGCCGGCTGCCGTAGGACCCGCCGAAACCTCCGGCGAACCCGGAGTAGTCCAGCTCGACACCGACCTGGCCGGTCCCGGGACCGCCCACGGTCAGCACGACCCCGTCCACGCCGGCCCGCCGGGCCGCCGCCCGTTCCAGGACCTGGACCTTCACCTCCTCCACGGGGGGCGCCGCCCCCCTGGCCCGCGACTGGGGAGCTCGTACCCGGACCGGCAGCTTCCCGGCGCGGACCGCCTCCCCGCTCGCCGGCACCTTCGCCTCGGTCACTCCCGGCTCCGGCCAGCCCGCCGGGGCCGGGTCTGGCTCGGCGGCCGCGGGGTCGGGCTTGCGCGGCCTCACCGTCTCCGCCCTGCCGGGCACCACGCGCTCGGCGCTCTCGACCTCGGGACGCTCTCCGTCCGGCCCGGCCCCGGCGTGCGCCGGTGGCGCCACCAGCAGGCCCGCGGCGGTGACCAGTGCCGTGAACACGGCCAGCCAACGCCGGGTACCCGATTCGTATAACCCCTTCATGAAAATCCTCCGCACAGGCGCAGGCCACCGGCCGCCGTACGCGGCGGCCGGGGCACCTCGGGAAATGGGGATGGGAAGGGGATCGCGGGCCGTGGCCCGCGATCCGCTCCTCAGGTCAGGGGCCGGTCTCGGTGTCGAGCTCGTTGCCCGCGGCCAGCATCTGGATCTGCTCCTGTGTGGCGACTCCCTGGAAGGCCCACACGTCGTCGATCACGCCGGGCCAGTACTCGCCCCAGGCGCCGTCGCCCTTGGTCCGGCCGAGCTGCAACCCCTTCGTGGCGTTGAAGCCCAGCACGTTGAACCGCCACGACACCTGCTCCTCGGTCTGTTCCAGCTCCCCGTTCACGTAGAGCCGCATCTCGTCCTGGAGCGCGTCGTAGGCGATCGCCACGTGGTCCCACTCGAAGCCCGACTGGAAGGCGGAGTGCTCCGAGGTGGGGCGGGTGGCTCCGGTGGCGTCGGAGTCCGGCATCTCGATCTGGTAGCCGCCCGCGTTGACCGGATCCGCCGGGTCCGGCCGGTAGCGGAGGGTGAAGGCGCTGTTGACCGCGCCCTCCTGGCTGAAGACCGTCGCCGGCCGGCCGGGACGGCCCGCGCTGGTCACCCAGCCGGCGACGGTGAAGCTGTCGTCCGTGCGCACCACGGGACCGGCGCTGGCCGCGTAGTCGCCGTCACCGTCCAGGACCAGCGCGCCGGGCGGGGTGCCGACCCAGCCCGCGCCCTGGTCGATGCGGGCGTTGCCGTACAGGGTGACGTGCCGGCCGGCGGTGCCGTCGTCGGCCGCGATGGTCAGCGGGGATCCCGACGCCAGCGTGGCGATCTCGGAGTCGGTGACGACCTGGTCGAAGATCCGCAGGTCGTCGATCTCGCCGGGGAAGAACGACCCGGCCGCGCCGTCGTAGGAACCCGCGCCCAGCTGCACGGGTCCGGTGGCGTTCCACGGCGTGGTGAACGCCGTGGTCGAGGCGAGCTTGCCGTTGACGTAGAGCCTGATCTGCTTGGCCGCCGCGTCGTAGGTCCCGGTCAGATGCGTCCACACCCCGCCCTGCGGCACCGAGGTGGACTGCGCCCGGATGATCGTGGCGGAGGCGTTGTTCGCGCTGAAACGGTTGAAGATCCACCGGTCGTAGGAGGAGGAGTAGTACAGCTCGAACGCCGGTTTCACCGACGCGGTCTGGGTGGCGATGATCCCCGCGTGGGTGGGTTTGGTGGCGGGGAGCCTCGCCCACGCCGACACCGAGAAGCTCTTGGTGGTGTCGAGCACGGCCCCGGTGGTCTTCAGGTACCCGTTCGTGCCGTTGAGGGTGACGGCCTTGCCGGACTTCCCGGTCGTCCCGAAGGTGACGGTGCCGACCTTGCTCGCCGGGTGGACGCCGCCCGCCTCCTCGGCGCGGGTCGCGCCCGCCGCCTCGTCCAGCTTCCAGTACGCCTTGCTCGCCCGGACCGCCGAGGCCGAGTCGTTCAGCTTCCAGCGGGCGTTCACCACCGGGTGCTGGCTGAAGAGGTTGCCGACCTCCTCCGCGGTGACGATCCGGTCGAAGATCCGCAGGTCGTCGATCTCACCGGGGAAGAACGCGTCCGGGACCGTGCTGTACAGGCTCGCGCCGAGTTGTACCGGTCCGGTGGCGTTCCACGGCGTGGTGAACGCCGTGGTCGAGGCGAGCTTGCCGTTGACGTAGAGCCTGATGTGCTTGGCGACCGAGTCGTACACGCCGACCAGGTGCGCCCACTCCCCGCCCTGCGGCGCGGTGGCCCCTATCGCCCGCACGATCGTGGCGCTCGTGCTGTCGGTGCTGAACCTGTTGAAGATCCACCGGTCGTAGGAGGAGGAGTAGTACAGCTCGAAGCCCGGTCGAGCCGTGCCCGCCTGGGTGGCGATCACTCCGGCGTGGGTGGGTTTGACCTCGGGAAGCCTCGCCCACGCCGACACCGAGAAACTCGTGGTGGTGTTCACCACCGGGGCCGTCGTCCTGGCGTACCCGGTGGAGCCGTTGAACTGCGCGGCGCTCTTCGAGACGCCGTCCACCCCCAGCGTGACGCCGCCGGTGACGGTGGCGGGGAAGGTTCCCCCGACATCCGTGACCTGCGGGGAGTCGATGGGCTCGTCCAGCGGCCACTCCGCCTTCGCCGGCGCCCCGGTCTTGACCCTGAAGGCGTGACGGCCGATCTCGCTGACGTTGCCGGCCGCGTCGAAGGCCTGGACCGTGACGTAGTTCAGTCCCGCGTGCTCGGGCGCGATGTCGATCGTCACCGGCCCGCCGTTGGTGGCGGGCTTGCGCTCGTTGGCCTGCGTGGGGTTGCCGTTGATCCCGAACCAGTACTTGACGACGTCGGTGGAGGTGGAGGTGGCGGTGAAGCGTCCGTAGCGGCCCACCCCGTCGTACCACGGGTCGAGCTCGTCCTCGGGATCCGATTTGGGATAGGCGGTCGAGGCCAGCGCGGGGGCGGCCGGCACGCTCTTGTCATAGGTGTAGTAGCAGCCGGTCGCGTCGCCCGCGTAGCTCCACGGACTGTACTGGTAGCCGTCCCAGGTGCGTACCGACCAGGCGATCGTCTTCTTCTCGGGGATCGTCGAGGGCATCTTGACCTGGAACGTCGATCCGGTGGTCTTGGGGCCGATCCTGCCGGAGGTCCACTTCGTCGCGCCGTCCCAGCTGGCCTGGAACTCGGCGTACACCTTCTTGGCGTCGCCGGAGTCGGAGTCGTGCAGCACCGCCGAGAGCGTCGGGGGCACCCGCACCGCCGGGGCCGGGGAGTAGACGCACTTGCCGCCCGGGTCCATCGTCAGGTTGGACATCTTCGGCTGGGGCGGCGGGGTGTTGTAGTTGACCCGGAGCCAGGCGTCGTCGGCGAACCGCTTCCACCCCTTCGGGTCGGTCTCGTACCCGGCCCTGAGTCCGAACGTGGTGGTCGACCACTTGCCCGCCGCGGCGTCCTTCACCGCCGCGGTCGCGTTGAACTCCACGTCGCCACCCGGGCAGTCGGAGGACCAGCCCTTCGCCACGTCCCGGGTGGCGAGGTGTTCGAGCCAGTTGTCCTTGGTGGAGTTCCAGGTCGAGCCCTCGACGAACCCCTTGGTCCGCCAGAGCTGGACGGTACGGCCGTCGCAGGAGTAGGACCAGGTCTCCTTGGCGACGAACTCCGCGGAGATGATGTGCTTGCCCGCGTACGCGCTGGTAGGCATCCGGTAGAAGATGCGCTTCACGTCCGAGGGCGCGCACCTGGCGTCACCCGAGCAGTAGCCCATGCCGGAGTCGGCCTTGCCGCTGAACTTGTAGTACGACGTGCTCGGGTAGGTACGCGAGACATATCCCCAGGCGGACGCCTTGACCGTCTTCCACACCGGGTCGATGTAGACGGGGAACCGGGTGTCGGGGGCGGTCAGCAGCGTGGTCTCGGGGGTGAGGGTGAGCGAACCGTCCTCGACGGCGGTCCCGACGTCGGCCACCTTCGAGGTCGGGGCGGGGCCCCTGGCGAGGTCCTCCTCCGGCTCGGCCGACGTGCGCCTCGCCGTCTCAGCGGGCGCCGACTCTGCGGGCGTCTCTGCGGGCGCCGTCTCAGCAGGCGCCGTCTCAGCGGGCGTGCTCCCGGCCTGCGTGCCGGAATCCCACATGATCGCCGACGGGGCCTCGAAGACCGCGCCCCCTCCCTCGGTGTCGACGGCACGCAGTCGCCCGTCCGGCTCGGCGCGCACCGCCAGCTCGGTTTCGCCCAGGTCGAAGCCGAGCCGGGCGAGGGCTCCGTTCTCCGCCGCCTCCCTGGTCTTCACGACGAGCGTGTGCGCGAACCCGTCGGTGTCGGCCCGAACGACCAGGTCGATGTCCTTGAGCACCGAGCGGTAGACGGCCGAGTCGCCCTGCAGTTCCGGCTCCGGCAGCTTTTCCGGCCACTTCAGCGACATCTCCCGGCCGGCGCGCGCCATCCGCACCATGGGCTCGTCCCCTCCCCCGGAGAGGGTCAGGTCGACGGTGGAGGCCTTGGGCCCGATGGACCCGTCGGGCCTGCGGATCAGGGTGACGTCCGGCGCCACCCAGGAACTGTCCTGCCGGACCCTGACAGGGCGAAGGTGCTCCACCGCGGTGAAGGAACCGTCGGGATTGGCGAAGACCTCCCTGCTCTCACCTCGCTTGGCGAGGATTTCCGTACTGCGGCCCGTCTCGCGGGCGATCCTGCCGGCCTGCTCATCCGTCGGAGCCACCGGCTCCGCCGAGGAGGCGACGGCTCTCGGAGCCCCTCCATGAACGTCGATCGCGACCGTTGACCCCGTAGCGATAACCCCGGCGGCCAGTACGGCCGCCAGGCCCCGTAACGTTGACATGCGCCTCACCAGAAAAAGAGATGACGGCAGCACAAAGCTGTGTCACCTGGTAGAAAAGGGGCAAATCAGCGCTGATGATCACTATGTAAAACCGAGTAACGTTCGATGTCAACGTTTTTTATGATCAAAACGAGCACGCCCACGGCCCCCGGTAAGCGATTTCCGCATCCGCCCAGGTGAGCACGCCTCACATACTTCCCGGCGCGCGAGAAGAGCGCCGCGGCCCGCCGACCGGCCCCCGGCCCTCTTCGGCGCGCGGGGGAACGGAGGGCGCTTCGCTAGCCCTCCTCCAGCTTCACGACGGTGATCTCCGATACCTCGGTTCCCGCGGCGGTGTCCCAGCGGACCGACGTGGGGGCCGTGTCCAGGGAGAGGGTCGCGACCGCGTTGGAGAACCACGGGCCGTCGGTGATCCGCCACTTGAAGGGCGGCTTGGGAATCCTCGCCGTGCGGGAGAGTGTGCGGCCGACCAGGCTCGCGATGCCGAACTGGGCGACGATGTTGGCCAGGCGGAGGGTGCGGCTCAGCGGGTTGCGGATCGGGGAGCAGACCAGCTGGTAGACAGGAAGGTCGCGCGCCTTGGCCACGTAGGAGTAGTGCACGTCGCCGGAGAGCATGATCACCGGCTTTCCCAGCCCGGCCAGCAGCTTGGACAGGTCCTCGAACGAGCGGCGGAAGGCCGCCCAGTGCTCCAGGTCGACGGCCTGGCGCAGGGCCTCGGCCCAGCGCGCCACGGTCTTGCCCCAGGCCCCCTGGGCGAGGGCCTCGTTCCAGTTCTGGATGTGGTGGATGCCCGCGGGGAGCAGGAACGGCACCGAGGAGCCGATCACGAAGCGCTTCGCGCCCCCCTTGTGCAGCTGCTCGGTGAGCCACTCCCACTCCACCGGGTCGATCATGCGCCGGTCATCGGGGTCGAGCTGGCGGGAACAGCGGGAGTCGAGCATGATCAGGCGAGTGTCGCCGAGGTCACGGGCGTAACTCCACCGGCTGTCGGCGGGAACGTCGTAGGCGTGCTCGGCGAAGGCGTCGAGGACCTCGGCGCCGTCCCCCTCGGCCGCGCACACCTTGCTGAGCAGCTCGTCCGAGGCGCGTTCCGCCGGCGACAGGTTGCCCAGGTGCTGGTAGACCCAGTAGGCGCCGATCCCGGAGATCACCCGGTGCCGCCACCACGGCACCTCCTCCATCGACGTACGCCAGGAGATGGAGGTGTTGAAGTCGTCGCGCAGGTCGTGGTCATCGAAGATCATCGCGCTGGGCACCGTGGAGAGGAGCCAGCGGATCTCCGGGTCGGTCCACGCCAGGCGGTACAGCTCGGCGTACTCCTCGAAGTCGGCGATCTCCTTCTTCGGCTCGGTGTCCCTGCGGCCCGCGATGAACTCCAGCATCTCCGCGGACGGCTCGTCGGCGTAGACCTGGTCACCGAGCAGCAGCAGCAGGTCGGGCCAGCGCTCGTCGGGCGTCTCGGGCAGCGTGCCACCGTACGCGCGCAACACGTCCACCCCGTGGGAGATCGTGTACACGAGGTCGTGCGGCACGCTGGTCCGGCAGGAGCCGAACATGACGCGATTCGGACCGTCGGGGCCGAGCAGGCGGATGCGGCTCGGCGGCTGATCGGGCAGGGGCCACACGGTCTCCCCGCCCAGGCGCACCTCGTAGGCGCCTCCGCCCTCCACGTCCACGATCGCGTAGTGGTGACCGTGGACGGTGAACGTCCTCGCCTCCGAGCGCACGCCACCGACCTCGACCGTCACCTCGCACGGCTCGCTCGTCTCCATCCACACCGACGCGCTCGTCTCGTCCACGTAACGCAACATCGGCCCGACCACAAGTTCCGGCACTTTCATCCCCTCGGCTGCACAACGGTAGGAATCCTGACCGGATTCTGGAAAATCTATGTTTTACTCCCAGATTGCCCAGGGGAGCAGGCAGATAACAACACACCTCCTGCTCGCAGGCTCGCGACCCGATCCGCGGATCAGTCATGAGAACGAAACACGGCCCGACCCTGCGGGCAAAAAACCGCGCCTAGTCTGATCGTGACCATGTGCCCCGAGCGGAGCAAGGGCGCTTCGCTCACCGTACGGAGGTATCCCTTGAGAACGCTCACGGTGCCGTCGACGACGCCGGCCGCCACCGCTCCCGTCAGTCCCGGCCGACAGGCCCTCGACTCCGCGCTCTTCCAGCTCGACCGGGCCGCGGACCGGCTGGACCTGGACGACAGCCTGCGCACCATGCTCGCCACCCCCCGCCGCTCGCTCACCGTCTCGGTCCCGGTCCGCCGCGAGGACGGCCGGATGGACGTCGTGCAGGGTTTCCGGGTGCAGCACAACACTACCCGCGGCCCGGCGAAGGGAGGCATCCGCTTCCACCCCCGCACCGACGTCCACGAGGTCACCGCCCTGGCCATGGGCATGACGTGGAAGTGCGCGCTGGCCGGCATCCCCTACGGGGGCGCCAAGGGCGGCGTCTCCCTGGACCCGGCCTCGCTGAGCGCCCGCGAGCTGGAACGGGTCACCCGGCGCTACGTCAACGAGGTCCTGCCCGTCATCGGTCCCGAGCGGGACATCCCGGCCCCCGACGTCGGCACCGACGAGCGCACCATGGCCTGGATCATGGACACCTACTCGGTGAACGCGGGCTACCCGGTGCCCGGCGTGACGATCGGCGGCCCCGTCTCCCCCGGCGGCGTGCCCGACACGGCCGGGACCGCGACCGCCCGCGGCGTGCGGATCGCCGCGCTCAGGGCTCTGGGCGGCTCCCCCGAGGGCCGTACCGTCGCGATCCAGGGCTTCGGCAAGGTCGGCGCCCCCGCCGCGCGCTACCTCGCCGACGCGGGCTGCCTCGTGATCGCGGTCTCCGACCGCACCGGGGCCGTGATCGACCGCTCCGGCCTGGACATCGACGACCTGCGGGCCTGGTCGGAGGAGACCGGCGGGGTACGCGGCTACCGCCGGGCGGACGCGCTGCCGGCGGAGGAACTGCTGGAGCTCGACGTGGACGTGCTCGTCCCCGCCGCCATGCAGGGGGCGATCACCGAGGAGAACGCCACCCGGATCAGGGCCGGCCTGGTCGTGGAGGGCGCCAGCTCCCCCACCACGCCCGGTGCGGACCGCGTCCTCGCCGACGCGGGCGTCACCGTGGTCCCCGACATCCTGGCCAACGCCGGCGGCGTGATCGTCTCCTACCTGGAGTGGCTGCAGGACATGCAGGCGCGTCGCTGGAGCGCGCGCGAGGTCGACGCGAGGCTTCGCGGCATCGTGCGGGACGCGTTCGACACGACCGCGGCGGTCTCCGCCGAGTGCGGGATCACCCTGCGCGAGGCCGCCCATGTGATCGGTGTCGGCCGGGTCGCCGACGCCCACCGGGCACGCGCGCCGCACCCCTGAGACCGTCGGGGACGTGCCGCACACCGGCCCGGACATACCGGCCCTCCCCGGCGGCGGGAACCGGCGTTCCCCCGTCCCGCGTACCGGGTGTGCCCGATGGTCCGCGCCCGCCTTCAGAGCGTCGTGGCACCCGTCCCCGTGTACGAAGGCGCGCCGTCTCACGCCGCCACGGCCAGGCGGCCGCGCCACCACGCGAGCGTCGCGGCCAGCGCCTCGTCCATCGGGGTCGGCGCGAGACCGAGGGCCGCCTGGGAGACGTCGGAGTCGAGGACGAAGGGACGGACGAACTGGTAACGCAACTCCTCCAGCTCCCTGAGCATCGGTGAGAAGACCCCGCCGGTGCGCAGCATCCAGTGGGGCAGGGCCTTCACCCCCGGGTTGGGCACTCCCGCGAGCGCGCACAGGCGCTCGGCGACCTCGCGCACCGACCTCGGCTCGTTCGTGGGGACGTGCCACGCGCGACCCCAGGCGTCCTCGCCCTCGCCCGCCGCGACCAGGGTCCGCGCGACGTCGGGCACATAGGTCCAGCTGTGCGGCTGGTCGGGGTCTCCGGCGAAGCGGACGGTCCTGCCGGCGAGCAGTGCGGGGACGAACCTCTCCCCGAGGTGCGACTGGTCCAGGCAGCCGGGGCCGAAGTAGTCGGATCCGCGCACCTCGGTCACCCTGACCCGGCCCGCCTCGTGCGCGGCCAGGGCGTCCCGCCACACCTTCACCCGGATCGCACCCTTGGCGCTGGGCGGGTCGAGGGGGTCGTTCTCCCTCATCGGCCGGTCGGGCGCCGCGTAGACGTACAGGTTGCCGAGGATGACGTATCCGGCGCCGGTGGTCTCGGCGGCTCCCAGCAGGGACGCGGCGAGCGGCGGCCAGTCGCGCGCCCACTCGTGGTAGCGCGGGTTGACGCAGTTGTAGAGGACGGCGGCGCCCCGGGTCAGGGCGGTCAGCTTCTCGCGGTCGCTCACGTCGGCGGCGACCCTGCGGACGCCCGGCAGGTCGGGGCCCGAGCCCGAGCGACTGATGAGGACGACCTCGTGCCCCTGCCCGGTCAGCAGCCTGGCGACCTCCGAGCCGACCTGTCCGGCTCCGGCGATGACGTGCTTGGCCATGATTCCTCTTCCTGTGCGGTGGCTTACCCGTTCCGTTCTGAGAGCAATGCTCTCGCTAGAGAGCACTGCTCGTCAAGAGCAGTGCTCTCGTTTTTTGTCGGCGCTCTGATATGGTCGCGACATGAGTTCGAGCCTCACCGCACGCGAGAGGGTCAGGGCCGAGCTGACCCGCGAGATCACCGACGTCGCCCGCAGGCAGCTCGCCGTCGACGGCGCGAGCGGCCTGTCCCTGCGCGCCATCGCCCGCGAGATGGGCATGGCCTCCTCGGCGATCTACCGCTACTTCCCGTCCAGGGACGACCTGCTCACGACCCTGATCATCGACGGCTACAACGCCGTCGGCGAGGCTGTGGAGAACGCCGACGCGGCCGTCCCGCCGGAAGACCACGGGGGGAGGTGGATGGCGGTCTGCCACGCCGTGCGGGACTGGGCACTCGCCCACCCGCACGAGTACGCCCTGCTGTACGGCTCACCCGTCCCCGGCTACCGCGCCCCCCAGGACACCGTCCCCGCCGCGGTCCGCGACACCGCCGTCTACGGCCGGATCGTCTCCGACGCCCACCGCGCCGGAGCGCTGAACCCACCCGACACCACCCACCCGCCCGTCCCGCCGTCCTTCCACGAGGACGCCGCACGCGTGCGCGAACTCATCCCCGACGTCCCCGACGACGTGGTCGTCCGCGGCCTGATCGCCTGGACCGGCCTGTTCGGCTGGATCAACTTCGAGGTGTTCGGCCAGTTCGACAACGCGATCCTCGATCCCGTGTCGGCCTTCGACCACGCCATGCGCTGCCAGGCCCGCACCCTCGGGCTGTCTATCTGATACGTCACGAGTTGGCCGCGACGAGTAACACCCGTATGGCCCACGTGATAAACGAGAAGAAAGGCTCTCCGATGAGCCGTCTCCTCGATGGGCGAAAGGCGCACCCGACTTCATGGTGGAAAGTCCTATTCACGGCGAAGGCGTGACAGTCCGCACGCTGTTCGAGCGGAATTCCTTCGCACTGGACTACTACCAGCGGGAGTACACCTGGACCCGCCACGAGGTCGTCGTCAGGCGTGATCACTTCGGAACGCGGACATGGCTGAGCGAGTTCACGTACTCGAGATCGATGATGACGAGGGCAACCGACCGCCGCGGATCGTGCGGCAGGGCTCCAGCTCACGGTGACAGTGCCTGACCTGGGCTTCGTATACCCAAAGAGGTTGGAGTCCGGCAGATTCGAACTCCTGACATCCTGCTTGCAAAGGCAACTCAGGTGGGAGCGGAACCCAGGGACGATATCCGCTCCCACCCGGGCTATGGCCAACAATGATCCACTGTCGTCCGGCCTAGTCCGTGGTCATCGTCACTCAGTTGGTCACTCAGAGGTCCGCTCTTCGGCCGAGGTTCGGATGCTGAAACCGTTGGTACGCATCGGGCGTCGCCGTATCGTCGCCGTATCGGACGGGATCATGGCCACTCAACACGAATGATGTACACCTCACGTCGCTCGTCCAGCACCATGTACCTCGCGAGCCCTCGCTCGCCGAACGTGCGACCTTGGGGTTGGCCGGGTTGTACGGCTGGCCGCTCCACGGCGCGACTTCCAGAAGTGTGAACGGGCGTGGAGGTGGGTGGCTGGGGTGGCTCCGTTGCGATGCACATCGCAGTACGAGGCGCCGAACCACCTCTCAAGATCCAGCCGATCTTCTCAGCGGGCCAGATGAGCTCGGGGCAAACCCGCTCCCCTCATGGGTGGGGTCGGTGGTGACGAAACCCAGAGGTCCGAGATGTGTACAATGCCCTCAAAGCCACTTGACCTTGCCGATCGAAAGCAGGGTGCATGACAGGACTACTCCCAGCCGCGTTGGCGCCGATCCTTGTCCTACTCTTGGTGTTAGGAATTGACATCTGGATTTATGCAGATGCCAAGGAGCGGCTGAAGCAGGGCAATCCTGCTGCTTTCTCGTTCTGGTCTTTCAAGGTAGAGACCCCCCAGGCGTGGTTCCTGGGATCCCTGATCCTGTGGGTTGTCTTCTTTCCGCTCTACCTGACCGCCACGGGACGAAACCCTTTCCGGTAGCCATCGTTGAATCTGAGCGTGCGAGATCAGGGTGACCCCCGAAACAATCAAGGCCCAGGGCGGGACATCCGAGTCTTTCTGCCGCGAACGGGTGACGGGGGCGGGCGGCGCCGTTCCTCAGCAGAAGAAGGCGAATGAAGATCAAAGACCCACGGCCCCGGCATCTCGAGGTTTTGACCGGGTTTGATTCCTCGTGCGCGAATGGCTGCGCCTTCGCCGCTGGTAATAAATGACCCAATTCGGGCACGGAAACGGACACGGCTCCCGAAGATCGGGGTTCTCACACCCAATCGATCCGGGAGGAAGCCGTGCCCGTGGCCTTATCATCGCTGATCAGCCCGATCGAGAGCGGCAACACCACGGGATCAATTGCCCGCGGCAGCAGCCGACGGCCGCCGTCCCCAACTGCTGTCTTCGTGATGCGGAGCATGGCTCGGCAAGGGATGAAACTACATCAGCCGGAACACTGCCTGGCTCTCGCCGAGAACGGCCTTTCACGGATTCACGGAAAAGTCGACACGCAGACCGAGGCACTCTTCGCGATCACGCACGCGCACGGCTTGGCGAAGACGGGTAAGCGCCGATCGGCCATCCAGGAGGTAGAACGAGCGCGCGCCTACCTGGCCGCCGAGCAGGGGGACGAGATGCCGTTCTGGGCCCTGGCATGGGGGCCGGCCACCGCGACCGTCCATTCGCGCACCGCCAAGGTCTTCGAGACACTCGGCGACCGGCGTGGAGCCGCCGAACAGTACGCCATCGCGACGGCGAGCCGATCTCCGGGAACGTACGCGCGGATCGTCGCCCTCGACCTGGTCGCCCAGGCCGAGATGCAGGCAGCACAGGGCGGTGTCGAGCAGGCGTGCGCGACCTGGGGCCGGGCGATGGACGCCATGGACGGAGTGCACTCCGTTCGCACACGTAAGGCTGTCATGGTCATGCGCCGCAGCCTTACACCGTTTCGCGCCCGCGGGCTGCGATGCGCCCAGGACCTGGACGAGCGCGCGATCGACTTCCTCAACGGCTGAAACGTCCACGGCGTAAAGAGTCAGGCGCCGGCTAGACGGTCACCCGGCGATCCACGGCCCCGAGGGGCCGTGGGACGACGGTCCACGTGAGACCGTGTGAAGGGCCGCAGGCCCTCTACCGGGAGAACTTCTTGCGCGCGGCTCCCCGGATGACCTGCCCCGGCCGCTGCTGCTCTCCGTGCAGGGAGGTGAGCACGACGAGCAACCCGGTGACGGCGGGGACGACCCACTGCATGAGACGCAGCTGCTGTTGTGTCTTGGCTACGTCCTCCGGAGTCTCCTTCTCCGGTTTCACGGCACCTTCCACCGGCACGTCGCCCGCGTCCGCGAGTTTGGCACCGAGCACCCCGGTGTAGGCGGTCGCGGCGAGCGCCCCGGCGGTCAGCACGGCCTTGGCCGCGGTGCTCGCCCCCACCCCGCGCTGGTACGCCACCCGCCGCCTGTTGGCGGACAGCAGACCGAGCGAGCCGACGAGAAAGGCGCCGACGCTCGCCGCGCTGACCGGCGCCCACCTGCCCCATCCCACGTTCGCGACCCGCAGGCGCTCGCTCCTGTCGCTCACCGCGGCGGTTGCACCGTTGAGGCCGATCGCGCCCATCAACGACCCCCCGAACCAGGCGGCCAGCCCGACATCGTGCATCGCGCGCACGACCGTATTGCGTTCCATGCTCTCCCCCTCATCACCAGCGCTGGATTCACGAGCTCTAACGGTGGATATCGCACTGTTATCGCTGTGATGGGAGTTGACTACCCTGATCCGATCGTAAGATCCGCTTGTGAGCTGATGTCCGGATCAAGGTTGAGGCTGGGAACAGTCAGGAAGCGAAGACACGGGCGTCGAGGAACGGGGTACGGAACTTGCCCGTGGGATCGAGGTCGGCGGCCAGGCGCCGGAAGTCCGGGAGCCGGTCGTACAGGGAGTTCAGGCGATCGGGTCCCATGAGGAAGAGTTTGCCCCAGTGCGGGCGGGCCTCGAAGGGCTCCAGCGACTCCTCGACCACGGCGAGCACCCGGCTCACCTCGGGCCAGTCCTTCTTCCAGGTGAAGTGGACGGCGACGACGTCCTCGCGGTAGGCGGTGCTCAGCCACAGGTCGTCCGCCGCGACGGTACGGATCTCCGAGATCTGCAGGACGGGGGCGATGACGTCCCTGACCGCGTCCAGCGCGCGGAGCGCGGCGAGGGCGTGGCGGCGCGGCAACAGATACTCCGACTGGAGCTCCTCCCCGCTGCTCGGGGTGAAGTCCAGACGGAAGTGCGGCAGCCGGTCGTACCAGGGGCCGGGGACGCCCATCTGCGCGGTGCAGTTGACGGCGGAGATCCCCGGCAGCGGGTGCCGGTCGGCCGTGGCCGCCGTGGCGTCCAGCCAGCGCGGCGCCGCCTCCCACGGACCGGGCTCGTCCTCGCGGCGCTTCACCCACACCTGGTCGATCCGGGGGCCGCTCCAGCCGGTGAACAAACTCACGCTGTACGCGGCGGAGAGGACCTCCTCGAAGTGCTCCTCCAGACGCGCCCACGGCAGGTTCTCGTAGACGTACTGCCGTACCTCGAAGGCCGGGACGACATCGAGGACGACCCTGGTGACGACGCCCAGCGCGCCGAGGCCGACGACCGCCCCGGCGAAGCGGTCGCCGTCCTTCTCGCGGCTGAGGACGGTGATCTCGCCGTCCGCGGTGACGAGTTCGAGGCCGGAGACCGCGGTGGCCAGGTTGCCGTTGGCGACGCCGGAGCCGTGCGTGGCCGTGGCGCAGGCGCCGGCGACCGAGATGTGCGGCAGGGAGCCGAGGTTGGGCAGTGCGTAGCCCTCGCCGTACAGCCACCGGCTCAGCTCGCCGTAGCGCACCCCGCCGCCGACCGTGACCGTGCCCCGCTCCGGGTCGAGTTCGAAGGCGGCGGGCAGGCCCTCCAGCGAGACGAGGTCACCGCCGGGACGGTCGGCGATCTCGTTGAAGGAGTGGCGGGTGCCGAGCGCCCCGATGGCGGCGCTGCCCGCGACCACCTCCTGGAGCTCCTCGACGTCGCCGGGGCGGTGGATCCGCGCGGCGCCGTAGGTGATGTTGCCCGCCCAGTTCAGCAACCCTCTGGTCACGATGTGCCCTCTCCACGCCTCACGCCAGGCCGTACGCGGCGGATGCGCGCCACACGCGGTGATCGTGCCGGGACACGGACTCACTCGGGTGACCGGGCGGGGGCACGGATCGCGGCCGGGCGGTCGCGGTCGTGGCCGTGCGCGAGCACGGCTCATGACCGGTGATCGCGCGAGACGCGACGGCGGGCATTGCCGCCCCCAGGTTAGTTGAGAAATGTCCGAACATCACCGGGGGCCTTCACCGGCCGCGGGCCGCGCACTCGATGCAGGTCCTGGCGATCGGGCGTGCCTTCAGGCGCTCCAGGGCGATGGGGCGCCCGCAGTCGTCGCACACGCCGTAGGTGCCCCGCCGAAGTCGCCCCGCCACCTCGTCGAGATCGTCGAGATGGGCTCGCGCCCTGTCGAGCAGGGCCTGGAGATGGGACCGTTCGAAGGCGATCGTCGCCCCCTCCGGGTCGTGCTCGTCGTCATTGCCCACCAGCGCCGACGCCTCGACGAGGTCGTCCCAGTCACGTGTCAGCGCCGCGATCTGGGCCACCGTCCTCTCGCGGTCCTCGGCGAGCAGATCTCGCATCGCCGCCCGCTGGGAGGAGGACAGCACGGTTTTCCCGGGCCGCTCGCCCATCGCCGTCTCCCCCGTCCTGTCGCGGATCCGCTCCTGGCCATGAGCATCGTCGACCCATGTCATGAGACCACCGACCTGTGTCTTTCCCTCGGTTCAGGGCGCGTGAGGGGGAACGGCCCGTACGGCGACGTGGGCACCCTCGCCGCCGTAGGAGCCTTTCGCGGGAACGGGGACCGGGAATCGGGCCCGCCGTTCCACGGCAGGCACGCTCGATCCTCTCCGGCACCGATCAGCGGGCCCTCCCGTGTCCCGGACGCCGCCCCGTGCCCGGAGCGGCGTGTTCCACGGAGCGGGTGTCAGAAGGAGAAGATCGGCCCTGTCGCGGTGCGCAGCTCGCACTGGTTGCTGAAGGTCCGCTGGTATCTGATGAAGCGGCCGTTCCAGGTGCCTGTCGCGGTGACGGTGATGGGCTCGTAGTACTGCGGGCAGGCCCTCCAGGGCAGCCTGATGCGTGCGGGGTCGCCCTGCGCCCTGAGCAGCAGCGAGCATGCCTGGCTTCCCTCGGGATGCGGGCCGTAGAGCGGCGTGCATCCGAGGCGGATGGTCCGCGTCCTGCCTATGCGCGAGACGGTCAGCGTGAGGTGCTTGGCGTACGGGCCTCCGGCCGTCGGCCACGGCGGGCGGGGCGGCATCGGGGCCGGAATCGGCGGAGGCGGGATGGGCTGACCCCACGGCGGGCGCGGGATCGAAGTGGGCCAGGGCGGCACCGGAACGGGCGGGGTCGCGATGGGCTGTGTCGGGATCGGGATCGGGATGGGCCTGGGCGGAACGGGCGGGGTCGGGATGGGCCTGGGTGGCCACGGGGGCGGATCGGTGACCGACTGGGCCACGGGCGGGTCGGGTATGTGGTTCGGCGGTGACTGCGTGTCCGCGGTGGCGGTGCCGCTGAGGATGACGAGCCCGGCGGTGGCCAGGCCGAGAATACATCGCATAGTTTCCCCCGATAAATACGAATTTCGCATATAACCGATAAGTCGTTTTCGGTTGATTTGGGGGGAGCGAGTCGTACCCTGAGCTGCGAAGAGGCTACGTCGATAACGCGGGGATGTCTCGCAGTGACTCGCCACGGAATGCCATGAATTCACCGGTCGAGGGCGTCTCCGCACGGCCGCTCGGGGCAAAGGTCCGCGAGCATGATCGATCACACCGCAGATGGCGCCGTCCGCGGTGAGGGCGCGGGTTTCCGATGATCGCCGAGGTGACCGCGGGCCGGCTGATGACGAAGGCCGGGGCCCAGGGCTGAAGGCCGGGTGGTCCGAGGCGGTCGGGGAAGGCCGCCTCGGACCGGACTCGGACCGGATGAGTGCGGTGGTGGTCAGCCGGCGTAGGGGGCGGCGACATCGAGGATCCAGGTGACGCCGAAGCGGTCGGTCAGCATCCCGAAGCCCGGCGCCCACTGCGAGGGACCGTACTTCTCGATGAGGTCGGCGCCGTCGGCGAGCCTGTCCCACAACGCGCCGACCTCCTCGGCGGTTTCGCCGCGGACGGACACGAAGAACCGCTCGCCGGTCAGCGTCATGCCGTGCTCACGAGTGGTGGCGGCGGGCACGGCGGGGGCCGGCGCCTGGCCGGGCACGTCGTAGGCCATGACGGCGAAACCGTTGTCGGCCGCGACCTGGCCGAAGACGATCTTGTCGGCGTCGGGCATGTCCTTCGGCATGCCGAAGTCGCCGTAGGTGATGGTGGTGAGGTGGCCGCCGAACACGGTCCGGTAGAACTCCAGCGCCGCGCGGGCGTCGCCGCGGAAGTTCAGGTGGGTGGTGGTGGAAATGGCCATGTGGGTGACTCCTTGTTGATTTTCCAGGCGCGGTACGGCCGGTATGGGGTGGTGAATCTCATGTGAGAGCACCGGGGAAAGAGGGCGGCCGGGTCGCGGTGGCCGACCGGCTCGAAACGAAGATTCGCAGGGGTAGGTGACAGGATGTGGCACCTACTTCGGACAGAATCAGGTTCATGCCGAAGACTTCCGCCCGACTGCTGGCCCTGCTGTCGCTGCTGCAGACCCGCCGGGACTGGTCCGGCACGGTGCTGGCCGATCGCCTGGACATCAGCCTGCGCACCGTGCGCCGCGATGTCGACCGGCTCCGCGAGCTCGGCTACCCCATCGCCGCCGTCAAAGGTCCCGACGGCGGTTACCGGCTCGGCGCCGGCACCGAACTACCCCCGCTGCTGTTCGACGACGAACAGGCCGTCGCCCTCACCATCGCCCTCCAGATCGCCGCCACCACCCCCGGCAACGGCCTCGCCGAACCCGCCGAACGGGCACTGAACACCATCCGGCAGGTCATGCCCTCCCGGCTCCGGCACCGCGTCGACGCGGTGCGCGTCACCGCCGTCGAACCCCCTGCCACCCGACCGGCCGCCCCGGTCGACGGCGACGTACTCCTGACTGTCAGCGCCGCCGTCCACGCCCGCGAGATCCTGCGCTTCGACTACGCCGGCGGGGGCGCGGACGAACCCCCGCGCCGCGTCGAACCCCACCACGTCATCACCTGGGACGGACGCTGGTACCTCATCGCCTGGGACCTCGACCGCGACGACTGGCGCACCTTCCGCGCCGACCGGATCACCCCGCACACCCCCAACGGGCCCCGGTTCACCCCACGCGTACTGCCCGGAGGAGACGTCGCCGCCTTCGTCACCGGCACGTTCCGCGGCTCCGGCGACTCCTCGGGCAACTGGCCCTGCCAAGGCACGGTGATCCTCGACCTGCCCGCCGCCACCGTGGCCCTCTACACCCGCGACGGAGTCGTCGAGGAGATCGGCCCCTACCGCTGCCGGCTCACCCTCGGATCCTGGTCCTGGCCCAGCCTTGCCGCCGCCATCGCCCGTTACGACGCCGACTTCGAAGTCGTCGGTCCCGACGAACTCGCCGGCGCCTTCGAACACCTCGCCCGCCGATTCACCAGGACCACGGCCGGCCCCGTCGCCCGCTCAGGCCGGTGGTACCGAGGCAGTGCGCCTGACGTGGCCGACATGCCAGAAGCCCCTCGAACACCATGAAGGCGGATAGTCACCCACCACACACGGCCAGCTGTTCGGAGCCACCCAGGACGACCGCGACACCGTCTTCGCCCTGAGGTCACGAGCGTCTCCGGCACCGGAAGGCGAGCGGAGACGACTCGACCGCGCCCGGGCGGATTTCGCGGTGGGCGCGGTCGGGTGAGCGACGTCGATGCCTTGTGGGCCTCTGTCGAAACCTCCTACGGCAGATCGTGCCGTACGGTCCTTCGCTAGCGGCCGGTCCTTCGCTAGCGGCCGGCGCGGTTGACCGCGGAGATGACGGCCTTGAGCGAGGCGGTGGTGGTGTTGGAGTCGATGCCGACACCCCACAGGGTGCGGCCGGCGATCTCGCACTCGATGTAGGAGGCGGCCTTGGCGTCGGTCCCCGCGCTCATGGCGTGCTCGGCGTAGTCGAGGACGCGCACCTGGACGCCGACCCTCGCCAGGGCGTCGCAGAAGGCGGAGATGGGACCGTTGCCGACCCCCTCGACCTCGCGGATCTCACCGTCGAGGCGCAGGTCGGCGCTGATGGCGTCCTTGCCGTCACCCCTGGAGGTGGTGCGGTGGGCCAGCAGACCCAGACGGCCCCACGGGCTGGCCGGGTTGGGCAGGTATTCGTCGGTGAAGACCTCCCACATCCGGGTGGCGTTCACCTCGCCGCCGACGGTGTCGGTGTGGGCCTGGACCGCGCGGGAGAACTCGATCTGCAGGCGGCGCGGCAGGTCCAGGTGGTGGTCGGCCTTCATGATGTAGGCGACGCCGCCCTTGCCGGACTGGCTGTTGACCCGGATGACCGCCTCGTAGGTGCGGCCGATGTCCTTGGGGTCGATCGGCAGGTACGGGACCGCCCAGGTGAACTCCTCGACCGGAACGCCCGCGGCGGCCGCGTCACGCTCCAGGTGCTCGAAGCCCTTCTTGATGGCGTCCTGGTGGGAGCCGGAGAAGGCGGTGTAGACGAGTTCGCCGCCCCACGGGTGGCGCGGGTGGACGGGCAGCTGGTTGCAGTATTCGGTGACCCGGCGGATCTCGTCGATGTCGGAGATGTCGACCTCGGGGTCGACGCCCTGCGAGAACAGGTTCATGCCCAACGTGACCAGGCAGACGTTGCCGGTGCGCTCACCGTTGCCGAACAGGCAGCCCTCGATCCGGTCGGCCCCCGCCATGTAGCCCAGTTCGGCGGCGGCGACGGCGGTGCCTCGGTCGTTGTGGGGGTGCAGGGACAGCACGATCGAGTCGCGGTGGGCGAGGTTGCGGTGCATCCACTCGATCTGGTCGGCGTAGACGTTGGGCGTGGCCATCTCGACGGTGGCGGGCAGGTTGATGATGACCTTGCGGTCGGGAGTCGGCTGCCAGACGTCGTTGACGGCGTCGCAGACCTCCACCGCGTACTCCAGCTCGGTGCCGGTGAAGGACTCGGGGGAGTACTGGAAGTAGATCTCCGTGTCGTCCATCTGGGCGGCGAGCTTCTTGCAGAGCTTGGCGCCCTCGACCGCGATCGCGGTGATGCCCTCGCGGTCCTGGCCGAAGACGACCCGCCGCTGGAGGGTGGAGGTGGAGTTGTACAGGTGGACGATCGCCTGCTTGGCCCCGCGCACCGACTCGAAGGTCCGCTCGATCAGCTCGGCCCGCGCCTGGGTGAGGACCTGGATCACCACGTCGTCGGGGATCAGGTCCTCTTCGATGATCTGCCGTACGAAGTCGAAGTCGGTCTGGGAGGCGGCGGGAAAGCCCACCTCGATCTCCTTGTATCCCATCTTCACCAGCAGCTCGAACATCTTGAGCTTGCGGTGGGAGTCCATGGGATCGATCAGTGCCTGGTTACCGTCACGCAGGTCGACGGCGCACCATCGGGGGGCTCGGTCGATGACCTTGCCGGGCCAGGTGCGGTCGTCCAGCCGGATCGGCGCGAAGGACTGGTAACGCGTGAAGGGCATGGGACTGGGTTGCTGCTGCGGATACATGCAAGGCTCCTCGACTGGGAAAACAATCGTGGCCGACGCGCATGGCTCGCTCCGCGACGAGGGAGCCGGCCTCTACAGGCCCTCGTCGCGGCAGCTAAGAAGCAGACCGCGCAGCATGCCTAGCACGTTAGCAGACGTCTCAGGATCCCCGTGCCCCGGTCTCACATCGCGGGACTTCGAAGATCTTCCAGATCCCGTCCGTACGGGAGGCGCCGCCCGCGACGGCCGCCGCGCGAGGCCGCCCGATTCCCCCGGTGCGACGATCCACTGATCGGATACAGTCCAGAAATACTCTGACAGGGGGAACGGCCATGAAGGACGGCGACATCCTCGCCCACATCAACGAGCTGATCGCCGAGGAGCGGGAGCTCCGGGCGAAGCTGGGCTCGCACTCGATCTCCTCACACGAGGAGAACAACCGGATCAAGCAGCTGGAGGAGGCTCTCGACCAGGCTTGGGACCTACTCAGGCAGCGCCGGGCGCTCCGCGAGTTCGGCGAGGACCCCGACTCGGCGGCCCCCCGCCCGATCGACGAGGTCGAAGACTACCGTCAGTGACCGTTCACCCGGAAAGTCGTCACAGGGAGTGCGTCGGCCGCCCCGCGAGCTGACCCGTCACTCCCGCTCGCCCGCCCCTGCCGCTCCGCCGCACTCACCCGGCGCGCGGCTCGGTCACGGACGGAGACTCGGCGGAAGTCGGAGACCTGGCGGGGGTCGGAGACTTCTCCGCACTCGGGGACGGATGTGGAGACGGATCCGGGGACCGGTCGGAGGACGGTGGCAGCGGGCCGGTCGCCTTCTCCGGACGGCCCTCGCAGCGCGAGTCCGCCGAAGTCCGCTGTGACGCCGGGGCGAGCCAGGAGATCACACTCTGTTCGACGTACCAGCCGTGCAGGTTCACCCACGTCCTGGGCACCTCACCGGGATCGGGGCAGAGCACCTTCGACTGCAGCCTGTCGTTCTGGATGAACTCCACGGCACCGTCGCGCTTGAGGACGGTGGTCATCTGGTCGTCGCTGGCGACCATGTAGCCCACGACCACCTCGGCGGGCCTCTTCGCGGTCGGACTCTCCACGCTGATCTGTATGGCGATCAGCGGGAGGATCGGCGCCCTCATCACGACCACGCCGACCAGGAACGGTGTGAACACCGCCATCCCGATCGCGATGCCGTGGGTCAGCACCCTGGCCGGCGCCTCGGGCACGGGACCGGTCAGCAGCGCCGCGAACACCGGGGGAAGCGTGAGCAGGATCGCGGTCGCCACGTCCCGCGCGGTGAACGCCGAGACGATCGCCGGCCACAGCATGACGTACGACAGTACGGCGGCGATCACCGGCAGCGCGTAGCAGAACGTCGTCCGCAGCTCCTCGTGATCCGGGAACCGTTCGCGCACGGTCAGCCCGAGCAGGGCGAGTGACATCATCGCGAGCGTCGGCAGGAAGCGCAGCTGCCAGGTGCACACACCCATCGCGACGGCGAGGACCACGACCCAGCCGGGCAGCCGCTGGGCGCTGTGCACCAGCCACGAGAAGCGGCCGGTGCTGATCCAGTAGAGGGTGCCGAGAAGCCTGCCCCCGACCACGACGACGGGCAGCACCCACACCGTGGTCAGCAGGACCGCGCTCAGCAGGCCCAGCGGGCTGATGGTCTGCACGAGCAGGAGCAGCGTCTGGGTGTCCTGCCTGCTGGCGTACCACAGCCGCATCACCAGCAGGACGATCGGGAACACCGGCAGCAGCGTGAGGAACCACTCCTGGTTCCTCGGCGCGTCCCTCAACCGCGCGTTGGGCTTCAAGGCGCGGAGGGGCAATCCCGCACGGGGAGGGTCCGCTCCCAGGGCCAGCGGCGTACGTCCGGGGGAAGCGCGCACGGCTGCTGCGCCTGCGCCACGTCCACCCCCGGGTTGGCCGCCAGCAACGGCCGGATGTGCTTCTCGTACGCCTCCTCCCACATCTTGTTGCCCGGATCGGCGTAGGAGCGGTAGAGCGCGAGGTCGACCAGGGTGCGCAGCGCGCGGTTGGAACCCGCGTTGACCGCCCACATCTCCGTCTTCTCCAGCGCGATGTCGTGGTGGCGCAGCTTCCTCTCCGGCTGTGCGACGAACCCGGCCAGCAGTGCCGCGTCGGTCGTCACCGCCTCGGCCGCCCTGTCGCTCGGCACACCGTCCGCCAGACGGTCCACGCACTTGCTGATCAGGAGCTCGGCGATGGGATCGGTCTTGATCGCCTTCCTCAGTTCGGCCAGGGAGGTCGAGGTGCCGAGTGAGCAGACCTTCCTGCCCTCAAGCTGACCCAGCGAGGCGACGTTGTCGTCGGGGTAGTCGGCCCTGGTCACCACCGACTGCTCGGTGTAGAGGTAGGGCGTGGAGAAACCGACGGAGGGGTCGGCCCTGCGTTCCGGCGTCACGCTGAAGGTCGCCACCACGAGGTCGACCTTGACGAACGTGCCGTCCGTGTCGCGGGCCTGCATACGCGCCCTGTCCTCGGTCTCGATGGCGAGGAAGTCGACCTGGTCGGGCCGGAATCCCAGATCCGCCGCGATCATGTAGGCGATGTCGATGTCGAAGCCGGTGAAACCGGTCCCGCCCGGCTCCCGCAGGGCGATGCCGGGGGTGTCCTCCTTCACCCCGATCAACAGTCTGTCCTTGTTGAGGAGTCCCGCCTTCTCCCGCAGCTCGGCCTCGGTGGGAGGCCCGTTCACCCACGCGATGGACACCCCGACCACGACCGCGGCGAGCACCAGCGCGATCCAGGCGGCCAGCCGGAAACGGCGGAAACGGCGCCTGCGGGGCGGCCCCGGCGCTCCGGCCGGGGTGGTCGGCGGCCCGGGCTGGAAGCCCTTGACGTCCGCGTCGTCGAATCGCGGAGCGCGATCGTAGCGGTCGTCGTAGCGCCGGTCGCGTCCGTACCCGTCATCGTCCCGGCGGTCCCGGTCATAGCGGTCGTCAGACCTCCGGCCGCGCTCATATCGTCCGCCGTCGCGCCGGTCGCGTCCGTACCCGTCATCGTTCCAGCGGTCCCGGTCATAGCGGTCATCGGGATCACCACCCCGCCGGTCACGCTCATACCGATCGTCACCCCGCCGGTCACGGTCATAGCGGTCATCAGACCTCTGATCACGCTCGCGGCGGTCATCAGACCTCTGATCGCGGTCGTGGCGGTCATCGGGATCACGACCCTGCCGGTCGCGTCCCTCGTCGCCTCGCGAGCCGGGGGCGGCGGGGGTGGCGCCGTCCGGCTCGCCGATCGCCCCGCCGGGCGGTGTCTCGCGCTCGCCGACGGCCGGAGGGCCGGTCTCCCCCGAGCCCGCGGCCAGGCCGCCACTCTCTCCCGGGGAAGACCGGCGCTGCTTCTCGGGAGGTGAGGGAGCCTTTTCCGGGCCCGTCTCCCCGTCCGCAGGTTCCTTCGCCATGACACCCCCGGACTCCGCTTTTCTGGGCAGATTATGTCGTCGTCACCCGCCGCGGGAGGCTCTTCATCAAGAAGTGATCAAATGGACCCTTCTTGATATTGGAAGTCCGATTCGGATTTTCTGCGGATCAGACGGCGAGAAGACGGTGAATTCCCTCCCCGCGCAGTTCCTCGGCCGCGCCCGAGTGGACGACGTGCCCGGCGTCGAGGATGAGGAAACGGTCGGCGAGGCGGAGCGCCAGATCCAGATACTGCTCGACCAGCAGAACCGACAGGCCCGTGGCGTGCAGCCGCTCGATCGCCTCCTCGATCTCGATGACGATCGACGGCTGGATGCCCTCGGTGGGCTCGTCGAGGATGAGCAGCTTGGGACGGGTGACGAGGGCGCGGGCGATGGCGAGCTGCTGTTGCTGCCCGCCGGACAGGAATCCGGCGCGCCGTTTGAGCAGCGGCTTCAGACGCGGGAAGGTCTCCAGGGCCTCCTCCAGCGCCTCCTGCGGCCCCTTGGCGGCCTCCAGCGTGACCTGCAGATTGCCGAGCACGCTGAGCTGCGGGAACGTCTCGTGCCCCTGGGGGACGTACGCCATGCCGAGCCGGACCCGCTCGTGCGGCGGCATCCGGGTCACGTCGCGGCCCTCGAAGGTGACCGATCCCGCGGTGGCGGGCAGCACGCCCATCACCGTGTTGAGCAGGGTGGTCTTGCCGACCCCGTTGCGGCCCATCACGCACATCAGCTGCCCAGGCTCCACCTCCAGGGAGACTCCGAACAGCACCCGGGCCCTGCCGTACCCGGCGTCAAGTTCCTGTACCGACAGCATCGCTGCGCTTCCTTCCGATGTAGACCTCCTGCACGCGCGGATCGTCGCGAACCTCGTCGACCGACCCCTCGATCAGCACCTTGCCCTCGTGCAGGACGGTGACCTGCGAGGCGTACCTGCGCAGGAACTCCATGTCATGTTCGATCACGATCACCGTGTGGTCGTTCGCCACGGACGTGAGAAGCTCGCCGGTGCGCTCCCGCTCGTCCTTGGACATACCGGCCACCGGCTCGTCCAGCAGGAGCAGCTTGGGACTCTGGGTGAGCAGCATGCCGATCTCCAGCCACTGCCGCTGACCGTGGGAGAGCACCCCCGCGGGCCGATCGGCCAGCTCTTTGAGACCGGTGGTCTCCAGGGCCTCGGCGACGGCCTCCGAGATGCCCCGCCTGCGCCGGGTCAGCGACCAGAGCGGCCTGCGGAACGACGCGGCCAGGTCGAGGTTCTCCAGGACGGTGAGCTCCTCGAAGACCACCGAGGTCTGGAAGGTCCGCCCGACGCCGAGCCGTACGATCTTGTGTTCGCGCTGCCCGACCAGGCTTTTCCCGTCGAAGACGACCTCGCCGGTGGTCGGGCGGGTGAGGCCGGTGATGACGTCGATGAGCGTGGTCTTCCCCGCCCCGTTGGGGCCGATCAGGAAGCGCAGCTCCCCCTTCTCGACGGTGAGGTCGATGCCGTCGATGGCGCGGAAGCCGTCGAAGACCACCGACAGCCCGCGCACCTCGATCATCGGGCTCATCCGACCTCCTCCATGACTCTCACTCCGGGGGCGTCCGCGGGCGGCGGTTCCGGGTCCGTACGACGTCTCGACCTGCGCGCCCAGGCGTCGCGCGCCGACGCCGCCACGCCGAGGATCCCCTTGGGGGCCAGGGTCATGACGAGGATGAACAGCGCGCCCTGCAGGTAGAGCCAGCCGTCGGCGAACTGCTCGCTGAAGGACGTCTTGGCGTACCCCATCACGACCGCGCCGAGGATCGCCCCGGCCAGCGCGAACCTGCCGCCCACCGCGACCGCGACGACGAGTTCGAGGGAGGGGACCACGCCCAGCAGCGCGGGCGAGATGATGCCGACCACGGGCACGAACAGGGCCCCCGCGAGCCCGGCCATGCCCGCTGAGAGCGCGAAGGTGACGGTCTTGATCCTGGCGGGGTCGTAGCCGAGGAACCTGACGCGGTCCTCGCCGTCCCTGATCGCGACGAGCAGCCGCCCGAAGCGGCTTTTGACCAGCTGGCGGGCACCGAGATAGAGCAGTCCCGTGACGATCGCGACCGCGAAGTACAGCCCGCGCTGGGTGGAGTCGGCCGCCAGGTCCTGGCCGAACAGGTCGTAGAAGTTGGTCAGGCCGTTGGTGCCGCCGGTCAGGCCCTGCTGGCCGACGAGCAGGATGACGAACGCGGCGGCGAGCGCCTGGGTGAGGATCGCGAAGTAGGCGCCGCGCACCCGCTGCCTGAACACCAGCAGGCCGAGCACCGTGGCGATCGCCATCGGCCCGACGACGACCATGGCGAGCGCGAACACCGGGTTCGCGAACGGTTTCCACAGGGCGGGCAGCTGCTCGACCCCGCTCCACACCATGAAGTCGGGCAGGTCGCCCTGGGCGTCCACCAGTTTCAGGTGCATCGCCATGGCATAGCCGCCGAGGCCGAAGAACACGCCCTGGCCCAGGGTGAGCATGCCGCCCTGCCCCCAGGCCAGGCCGATGCCCAGGGCGATGATCGCGAAGCAGAGATACTTGGCCAGCAGGCCGAGACGGAAGGGCTCCAGCAGCAGCGGCGCGACCACGAGGGCGAGCACGGCCACCACCGCGAAGACCCCGGGCCCCCTGAGACGTGCGAGATTCATGTCAAAGCCCTCGATCGGAGTACGAACAGGCCCTGTGGCCGGAACTGAAGGAAGGCGATGATCGCGGCGAACACGATCACCTTCGCCAGGCTGGCGTCGCTCCAGAACTCGGCGTAGGAGTTGAGCAGGCCGAGGCCGGCGGCGGCGATGACGGCGCCGCGCAGCTGGCCGAGGCCTCCGGCGACGACCACGAGGAAGGCGTCGACGATGTAGTAGGTGCCGAGGGCGGGTCCGACGGGGCCGATGAGGGTGAGGGCCACTCCGGCGACCCCGGCCAGGCCGGAGCCGATGAAGAAGGTGCGCTGGTCCACGTGGGCGGTGTTGATGCCGCTGACCGCGGCCAGCTGGCGGTTCTGCATCACCGCCTGCATCCGCCGCCCCTGGCCGGTGCGGTTCATGTAGGCCCAGATGCCGACGACGGTGACGATGGCGAGGGCGAAGATGAAGAGCCGGTTGTAGGGCAGGGACGCGATACCGCCCTGCAGCCAGGTGGGTGCCTGTACCTGCACGTTGGGCGCCCCGAACAGGTCGCGGGCGAGCTGCTGCAGCACGAGGCTCACGCCCCAGGTGAGCAGCAGGGTGTCGAGCGGGCGGCCGTAGAAGTGGCGGATCGCGGTCCGTTCGAGGATGAGCCCCATCAGCCCGGCGACCAGGAAGGCGACGGGCAGGGCGACGATCACGGCCATCCGGCCGGTGAGGTCCTGGAGCAGGTAGGCGGTGTACGCGCCCGCCATGATGAACTCGCCGTGGGCCATGTTGATCACGCCCATCTGGCCGAACGTGAACGTCAGGCCGAGGGCGATGAGGAGCAGTACGGCGCCGATGGACAGGCCGATCGGGAGCTGGTTGAGGAAGGCCTCCACCGAATCCCCTTCCTAGGAGTGTCTGGCTCCGGAGCGGGCCGTGCCGCATTGTGGGTGCGCCACGGTGCTGCCCGTGATCTGGTCACGGCCCGGTCCGGAGCCGGTCTGAGAGGGGGTCAGCCGTTGGCCAGGCCGCTCGCCCAGGGGTAGCCCTTGAGGTAGGGGTCGGGCTTGATCGGTTCGCCGGAGTTCCAGACCTCCTTGATGAGGCCGTCGGGCTGGATCACTCCGATCCTCGCCGTCTTGTACATGTGCTGGTTCTCGCCGTCGATGGTGACCAGGCCCTCGGGGCGCTCCAGGGCGATGCCCCCGGCGGCCTTCTTGACGGCTTCGACCTCGACGGTTCCGGCCTTCTTGGCGGCCTCGGCCCAGAGGTAGACGGCGTTGTATCCGGCCTCCATCGGGTCGGAGGTCACCTTGTCGGCGCCGTACTTGGCCTTGAACGCGGCGACGAACTTCTCGTTCGCCGGGTTCTCCGTGGTCTGGTAGTAGTTCCAGGCGACGGGGTGGCCGGCGATGTTGTCGACGCCGATGCCCTTGACCTCCTCCTCGGCGACGCTCACCGACAGGACGGGCATCTTCTCGGCGGTGACCCCCGCGCTGTTGAGCTGCTTGAAGAAGGCGACGTTGCTGTCACCGTTGAGGGTGTTGAAGACCGCGTCCGGTTTGGCCTGGACGACCTTGTTGGTCAGCGTGCTGTACTCGGTGTGACCGAGGGGGGTGTACTCCTCGCCGAGGATCTCCATCCCGTTCGCCGCCGCGTACGCCTTGATGATCTTGTTGGCGGTGCGGGGGAAGACGTAGTCGCTGCCGACCAGGAATATCTTCTTCTTGCCCTGTTCCTTGAGGTAGTCCAGGCCAGGGATGATCTGCTGGTTGGTGGTGGCGCCGGTGTAGAAGATGTAGGGCGAGCTCTCCAGGCCCTCGTACTGGACCGGGTACCACAGCAGGGCCTTGCTCCGCTCGAACACCGGCAGCATCGCCTTGCGACTGGCGGAGGTCCATCCACCGAAGGTGGTGGCGACCTTGTCCTGGCGGATGAGCTTGGTGGCCTTCTCCGCGAAGGTCGGCCAGTCGGACGCGCCGTCCTCCACGACGGGGATCAGCTTCTTGCCGAGTACGCCTCCGGCGGCGTTGATCTCCTCGATCGCGAGCAGCTCGGAGTCCCGCACGGTCACCTCGCTGATGGCCATGGTCCCGCTGAGCGAGTGCAGGATGCCGACCTTGATGCCGTCCTCACCGCCACCGGCACTGGCCGCGTTCTTGTCCGCAGGGGCTTCGCCTCCACATGCGGTCAGTGCCATGGCCAGCGCCACGGCGACGACTCCGGAGCGCCACACTGTGTTCCTCAATGACTTTCCTCCTTGCCGGTACGGCCCCCGCACCGAGCTATCTGCCGTCAAGGTGACTGAGTGAGGTTTCCCGACTAGTTCGCAGTTGTTAATTGCGCTTTACCGGGATTTCACCGCTGTGACAGGACGTGGCGGTGCGGACACCGCGCCACTTTTTATCCTGACAAATCAGCAAATTTCGTGATATTCACTTCGGAACGCGTCGGTATACCCGCAGGAAAGGGGACACCGATGGCCGCTTCTCCCCCGTTCGTACGATCCGCACCACCTGGAAACCGGCACGACATCGACGTGCAACATCATGGAAACCGCTGGTTCCTATGGTCCGGGAATGCGGCTCACACCACACGAGCAGGAACGCCTGCTCATCCACGTCGCCGCCGGTGTCGCCCGCGACCGCAGGTCACGGGGCCTCCGGCTCAACCACCCCGAGGCCACCGCGATCATCGCGTCCTTCCTCATGGAGGGCGCCAGAGACGGGCGCACCGTCGCCGAGCTGATGGACGCGGGCCGCAAGGTGCTCTCCCGCGACGACGTCATGGAGGGGGTGCCCGAGATGCTGTCGTCGGTCCAGATCGAGGCCACCTTCCCCGACGGCACCAAACTCGTCACCGTCCACCACCCGATCCCGTGAGCCCCGGCCGATCTCATGAGAGCCCACGACTTTCCACCGGCCCCTCACATCCCAGGAACGGTGAGCGCCGATGACACCCGGTGAGATCCAGTACGGCGACGCGCCCATCCCGCTCAACCCGGGCCGCGAGCGCGTCACCGTCCGCGTCGTCAACACCGCCGACCGGCCGATCCAGGTCGGCTCGCACTACCACTTCGCCGCCTGCAACCCCGGCCTGGAGTTCGACCGCGAGGCGGCCTGGGGCACCCGGCTCGACGTCCCCGCCGGCACGGCGGTGCGGTTCGAGCCCGGTGTGGAGCGCGACGTCACCCTCGTACCGATCGGCGGACTGCGGATCGTCCCCGGCCTCCGCCCCGAGTGGGCCGGACCTCTCGACGGGAGCCCCGGTGTTCATTGAACGATCGCGCTATGCCGCGCTCTACGGCCCCACCACCGGCGACCGGGTCAGGCTGGCCGACACCGACCTGCTCATCGAGGTCACCGAGGACCTGTCCATGGGCCCTTCGGGAGCGGGTGACGAGGCCGTCTTCGGCGGCGGCAAGGTCATCAGGGAGTCGATGGGCCAGGCCAGGACCACCAGGGCCGAGGGTTCACCCGACCTGGTGATCACCGGCGCGGTGATCCTCGACCACTGGGGCGTGGTGAAGGCCGACATCGGGATCGGCGACGGCCGCATCGTCGCGATCGGCAAGGCGGGAAACCCCGACACCATGGACGGCGTCCACCCCGACCTGGTCATCGGCCCCTCGACCGAGATCCTCGCGGGCAACGGGAAGATCCTGACCGCCGGGGCGATCGACTCCCACGTCCACCTGATCTGCCCGCAGATCCTCGACGAGGCCCTCGCCGCGGGGGTGACCACCATCGTGGGCGGCGGCACGGGGCCCGCCGAGGGCACCAAGGCCACCACCGTCACCGGCACCTGGTATCTCGCCCGGATGCTGGAGTCGCTCGACTCCTACCCGATCAACGTCGCGCTGCTCGGCAAGGGCAACACGGTCAGCCGCGAAGGGCTGCTCGAACAGCTCCGCGCCGGGGCCTCGGGGTTCAAGCTGCACGAGGACTGGGGCACCACCCCCGCCGCGATCGACGCCTGCCTCTCGGTCGCCGACGACACCGGCACCCAGGTCACGATCCACACCGACACCCTCAACGAGGCCGGGTTCGTGGAGTCGACGCTCGCGGCGATCGGCGACCGGATGATCCACGCGTACCACACCGAGGGGGCGGGCGGCGGTCACGCGCCGGACATCATCCGGGTCGCCTCCTACGGCAACATCCTGCCGTCCTCGACGAACCCGACCCGCCCGCACACCGTCAACACGCTCGACGAGCACCTCGACATGCTGATGGTCTGCCACCACCTCAACCCGTCCATCCCCGAGGACCTGGCCTTCGCCGAGTCCCGGATCCGGCCGTCCACGATGGCGGCCGAGGACATCCTGCACGACATGGGTGCGATCTCGATGATCGGCTCGGACTCCCAGGCGATGGGCCGGGTGGGCGAGACGATCATCCGCACCTGGCAGACCGCGCACGTGATGAAGCGCCGCCGGGGCGCGCTTCCCGGCGACGGCCCCGCGGACAACCTCCGCGCCCGGCGCTACGTCGCCAAGTACACGATCTGCCCGGCCGTGGCCCACGGCCTGGACGGCGAGGTCGGCTCGGTGGAGGTCGGCAAGCTGGCCGACCTCGTCCTGTGGGATCCGGCCTTCTTCGGCGTCAAACCGGACCTGGTGGTCAAGGGTGGTGTCATCGCGTACGCCCAGATGGGTGACGCCAACGCCTCCATCCCGACCCCGCAACCGGTCATGCCGCGCCCGATGTTCGGTGCCGCCCCGCTCACCGCCGCCGCCACGTCGGTCCACTTCGTCGCCCCCCTCGCGATCGAGGACGGCCTCGCCGACCGGCTCGCCGTACGCAGGCGCCTGCTGCCTGTCGCCGACGTGCGTCGCAGGGGCAAGGAGAGCATGCCGCTCAACGACGCGATGCCCAGGATCGACGTCCATCCCGACACCTTCGCCGTCAGCGTCGACGGCGAGGTGATCGAACCCGCCCCCGCCGAGACCCTGCCCATGACCCAGCGCTACTTCCTGTTCTGACCGGTTCCCGATCGACCGCCCCGCTGTCCCGTCCAAGCGAAGGTGAGGCCCCGTAGCGCATGAACGCCGCGTTGCTGCTCCTGGCCGACTCCCGGTTGCCCGCCGGGGGTCACGGTCACTCCGGAGGCGTCGAGGAGGCGGTCAGGATCGGTGCGATCCACGACCTTCCCGGCCTCGCCGCCTTTCTGCGGGGCCGCCTCGCCACCGCGGGTCTCGTGACGGCCGCCCTCGCCGCCGCGGCCTGCGAGCTCGGCACGGCCCACCTCTCCGCGAGCCTCTCGCCTCCGGCGGGCGGCCCTCCGGCGGAGGTTCCCACGCGGACGAACGGCCTCCCCCCGGCTGACGGCGCCGCTCTCGCGAACGGTCCGGCTCCCACGCCCGCGAACGGCTCGTCTCCGGATCCGGAGACGAGCCGTTCGCTCTGGGTACGGCTGGACGCGGAGGCAGACGCCAGGATCTCCTCGCCCGCCCAGCGGGAGGCGAGCCGCACGCAGGGCAGGCTGCTGCTGCGCACCTCGCGGAGAATCTGGCCCTCCCCGGTGCTCGACGCGCCGGCCGGGGCCGTCACCTCGGGGGTCCACCACCCTCTCGCGCTCGGCGCGGTGGCGGCGGTGGCGGGCTGCTCCCCCGCCGAGGCCGCCCTCGCGGCGGCCTACACCTCCGTCACCGGACCCGCCACGGCGGCGGTACGGCTGCTGGGACTCGACCCGGTGGCCGTCCACCGCCTGCTCGCCGAACTCGCCCCGGCCCTGGAAAGGGTCGCGGCCGCCGTCCCCACCGGGCCTGCGTCCCGATCCCGGGAGTCCTGGGGAGCCGGAAAACCCCGAAAGCCCGAGAAGTCGCGGGAGTCCGGAGAAACCGGAAAGTCCCGAGGGCCCGGGATGTCATGGGAGTCGTGGGAATCGTGGGAGTCACTGCCCGCGCACGCCGCCCCCGCGCTCGACCTGCTCGCCGAACAGCACATCCGCGCAGATCTGAGGCTCTTCGTCTCCTGACGACCATCTGGAAGGACGGTGACCCCCATGGGCGCCAACCACGACGACCACCACCACGCCGCCGACCCTCACGGACGAGCATTACGCCTGGGCATCGGAGGCCCGGTCGGCAGCGGCAAGACCGCGCTGACCGCGGCCCTGTGCCGGACGCTCGGCCCCTCGATGCGCCTGGGGGTGGTGACCAACGACATCTACACCACCGAGGACGCCGACTTCCTGCGCAGAGCGGGCGTGCTCCATCCCGAGCGGATCGTCGCCGTCCAGACCGGATGCTGCCCGCACACCGCCATCCGCGACGACATCGCGGCCAACCTCGACGCGGTGGAGAGCCTGGAGGAGCGGTTCGGCCCGCTCGATCTGGTGATCGTGGAGAGTGGCGGGGACAACCTCACCGCCACCTTCAGCAGGGGCCTGGCCGACCGGCAGATCTTCGTCCTGGACGTGTCGGGCGGCGACAAGGTCCCGCGCAAGGGCGGCCCCGGCGTGACGACGGCCGACCTGCTCGTGGTCAACAAGACCGACCTGGCGCCGATGGTCGGCGCGGACCTCACGGTGATGTCGCGCGACGCGGCGGCCGTACGGGAGGGCAGGCCCGTGCTGTTCACCTCGATCAGGGAGGACCCGAGCGCGCACGCGGTCTCGGAATGGGTCACCGGCCTGGTCTCGTCCTGGGCCCACGAACACTCCGGCGTCTGACCCCATGTCCGTCACCGACTCCGCTCCCGCACCCGCCGACAACACCACCGCACCCGCACGGTCCCTACGACCCGAGCCCGGGCGGGCCGGGCGGCGGTCGATGAGGGCACGGGCGGAGATCGTCACCCGGCGGGACTCCGGCGGCCGGACCGTCCTGGCCACGATGCGTTCCGGACCGCCGCTCACGGTGCGGGCGACCGCGCCGGGCCGGGTGCACCTGGTGTCCACCGCCGCGGGTCCGCTGGGCGGCGACGACCTCGCCCTCGACATCGAGGTGGCACCGGGCACCGCGCTTGAGGTGCGGTCGGTGGCGAGCACGCTGGTGCTGCCCGGTTTCACGGGGGCCGAGTCGCTGATGACGATCACGGCCAGGGTCGGCGCGGGCGCCTCGCTGCGGTTCGCGCCGGAACCGACGGTGCTCGCGGCGGACTGCCTGCACCGGACGGCCGTCCGGCTGGACCTGGCCGAGGACGCGCGGGTGTTCTGGCGCGAGGAGATCGTCTTCGGCCGGTACGGCGAGCGGCCCGGGCGTTGCCACTCGCGCTTCGACGCCGTTCTCGGCGGGGTGCCGCTGCTGCGGCAGGAGTTCGTGGTCGGCGATCCGGAGATCGACGGCAGCTCCGCCGTCTACGGTGACGCCCGCTGCGTGGGCAGCACCCTGATCACCGGACGGGCGCCGGAGACGACGGTGGGGGACGGCTGGGCCGTCCTTCCGCTCGCCGGCCCGGCCACCCTGGTCTCCGCGCTGGGCCGGGACGCCGTCGAGCTGCGGCGGCGGCTCGGGCACGGTGAGGAGGCGACCGCCCTTGAGGCGGCGATGACGGATCCTCGCTCGTAGAGACCCGGCCGGCGGAGCCACCGGGCCGGTCTCTACGAGCGTGCGGGAAAAACCGGATCCGGCCGTCATCAGGTGGTGATATCCGGTCAACGTTCGAAGACGGGCCGGCACCCGTCGTGCTCTCGCCGGGTTCGAGGTGCCTCGGTGCCGCTCTCAGTCGTAGAAGCCCAGGCGGCGGAGCTGCTTGGGGTCGCGCTGCCAGTCCTTGGCGACGCTGATGCGCAGGTCGAGGTAGACGCGGGTGCCGAGAAGTGCCTCGATCTGCCCGCGGGCACGGCTGCCGACGTCCTTGAGCCGGGAGCCCTTGTGCCCGATCACGATGGCCTTCTGTGACGGACGCTCGACGAACATGTGCGCGTAGATGTCGAGCAGGTCGTCGCGGCCCTCCCTGGGCATCATCTCGTCGACGACGACCGCGATCGAGTGCGGCAACTCGTCGCGTACGCCCTCCAGGGCCGCCTCGCGGATCAGCTCGCCCACCAGCACCTGCTCGGGCTCGTCGGTGAGCCGGCCTCCCTCGTACAGCGGCGGGCTCGGTGGCAGGTGCCGGACCAGCACGTCGGCGAGCACGTCGAGTTGCTCGCCCGACTGCGCGGAGACCGGGACGATGTCGTCGAAGTCGGCGAGCTGGGAGATCGCGAGCAGCTGCGCGGCGATCTGCTCGCGGGTCGCCAGGTCGCACTTGGTCACCACGGCGACCACCGGGGTCTTCTTGATGCCCGCGAGCTTCTCCGCGATGAACCGGTCGCCCTTGCCGATGGGCTCGTTGGCGGGCACGCAGAAGCCGATCACGTCGACCTCGGTGAGGGTGGAGAGCACCAGGCTGTCCAGCCGCTCGCCCAGGAGCGTGCGGGGCCGGTGCAGCCCGGGAGTGTCGACGATGATGAGCTGGGAGTCGGGGCGGTGCACGATGCCACGGATGGCCCGGCGGGTCGTCTGGGGCTTGGAGGAGGTGATCGCCACCTTCGTGCCGACCAACGCGTTCATCAGCGTGGACTTGCCGACGTTGGGCCGGCCGACGAAGCAGGCGAAACCGGCATGGAAATCAGCAGCTGAGGAACTCACGTCCACCATTGTCCCCGATACCGGACTCAGCTCTGACGCGGTGTCCCGTCGGGGCCGGCCACGAGCACGGTCTCACCGCCCAGGTCGCGGACCGCCCGCGTGTCGGCATCCGAGGGGCCTTCACCCGCCGTGACCAGCGCGGCGGCCTCCAGTGACTCCGCTCCGCTGGAGACGGCCATCGCCACGGCGACCTGGAGCGCGGAGAGGGTCAGTGACGGCAGCGCCACGTTGGTCGCCGAGTAGGTCCTGCCCGTCTCGTCCCGCACGGCGGCCCCCTCCGCGGCGCCGTTGCGGGCACGGGCGGAACGGGCCAGCACGATGATCTTCTTGTCCTCGGGATCGAGGGTCGCGTCACTCACGGCACAAGGGTATTCAGCCATCGACCCTCACCGCGACCCGGCCTCGTCGACCAGCAGGCGGGCGAGCTGCCCGGTACGCGCGGCGTCGACCTCCCTCACCCCGGCGTGCACCAGCGAGATCAGGGTGTGACCGCTGAGCGCGAACACCAGGTGGATCTCGTACGGGTATCCGTCCAGCCTGCCGTTCAACCGCCTCGCCCGCACCCCGTCACCGACCCCGCTCAAATCCAGGTCCAGGTCGGAGACCCTGAAGGCGGTGCCGCGACCCGCCATGGACGTGCGCACGACAGGGCAGCCGCCCAGCGCCTCGGCGAGCTCGCCGAAGTGGAGTGCGGCGTCGTCGCCGTCGTAGGAGGCCAGGCCGAACCCGGCCAGCTCCCCGACCCCGTCGCCCTGGTAGGTCACGGCGGCCCGCGCTTCCAGCGCCCGCTTCGGCGGCCTGCCTCCGGCGGCGTCGAGGACGAGTCTGCAGTCCTCGTCGACGGCTTTGAAGGGGGCGCGCCAACCGGCGCGCGGGCGTGCCGTGAACCCGTCAGGCAGCCCTCGCGCCTCGCCGAGTACCGCCCGCAGCCGGTCCCGCTCCGCGGCGCGATCCGGCACCCCGCCCTTTTCCTGCTCGCCACACCCGACCAAAACACCCGATAAAAGTCCACACAACACTACAAAAACGACAAAACTCATCCCCCGTGTCATGACCATTCCCCCGATGTCATGTGCGAGGCATCCCTGTCCCCACCGACCCGCTTTCTTCCCCATCGGCAAAAGCGGCAATCATTCAATAAACGCCTAAGGGTGCCCTCAACCGCACTTCACGGTCGAGAACACCCTTGCGCGAGTCACGCAGAACAGCCTCGGAGCTCTGCGTGACCCTGTCTCCCCTGAGGTGGATCCCTCGCACCGCGAACCCCTCCGGGCACCGGGACCTTCCCCACCGGCTCCCGCGCGACCGGGTGCCGTGAGAGAAGAGTCGCGCGTCCCGGTTGCGAGAGGCTTGCGAATGGCTTGTAAACGGATAACCCACCCAAAACGCATGGGGCGCTTCCCCGGGCCGCCGCGGCGGCCCGGGACCCCTCACTGGTCGGCGGAGGCCGAGACCGAGTCGGGCTCGGCGGGAACGGCCCTGGTGACGAGGACCGTGCCGATCCGGTTGCGGCGCCCGGCGAGGCTCTCGGCCGTCAGGCTGAGACCCTCCACCACCGCGTGGGAACCGGCGATCGGCACCCGGCCCAGCGCGTGCGCCAGCAACCCTCCGACGGTCTCGACGTCGTCGACCTCAAGCTCGATGCCGAACAGGTCCTCCAGGTCGCTCACCGGGAGCCTCGCGGTCACCCGGACCGCGCCGCCCTCCAGCGGCTCCACCCTGGGCGCCTCCTGGTCGTACTCGTCGGCGATCTCACCGACGATCTCCTCCAGAATGTCCTCGATGGTGACCAGACCGGCCGTGCCGCCGTACTCGTCGATGACGATGGCCTGGTGGATCTGGCGGGCCTGCATCTCACGGAGAAGCTGGTCGATCGGCTTGCTCTCCGGCACGTAGGTGGCCGGACGCATGAGGGACTCCACCGGCTCGGCACGCCCCTCGTCACCGGTGTCCTGCACCCGGCGCGCGATGTCCTTGAGGTAGGCGATACCGATGACGTCGTCCTCGTTCTCACCGACCACGGGGATCCGCGAGAAACCGCTGCGCAGAGCGAGCGACAGAGCCTGGTTCAGCGTCTTGCCGCGCTCGATGAACACCATGTCGGTGCGGGGCACCATGACCTCGCGGGCCAGGGTGTCACCGAGCTCGAAGACCGAGTGGATCATCTCCCGCTCGTCGGGCTCGATCACCCTGCGCTCCTCGGCCAGGTCGACCAGGTCGCGCAGCTCGGCCTCCGAGGTGAAGGGCCCCTCGCGGAAGCCCTTGCCGGGCGTCACGGCGTTGCCGAGCAGGATGAGCAGCTTGGGCAGGGGGCCGAAGATCCGGGTCAGCCCGTAGACGAGGGGCGCGCTCGCGAGCGCGATCGGCTCCGCGTGCTGACGCCCCAGCGTGCGCGGGGAGACCCCGACGATCACGTAGCTGATGACGATCATGACGGCCGCGGCGGCGGCGTAGGCACCGCCCCGGTCGCCGAGCCAGTCGATGAAGAGCAGCGTGGCGATCACCGTGGCGACCAGCTCGCAGCTCAGCCGGAGCAGGAGCAGCAGGTTCAGGTAGCGCGGCGGGTCGGCGACGATGGCCTGCAGGCGCTCTGCGCCCCGGCGGCCTTCGCGGCAGAACTCCTCCGCGCGAACCCTTGAGATGCGGGTCAGGGCCGTCTCCGCGCTGGCGATCAACCCGCCGACCACGACGAGGACGACGGCCGCGAACAACCACCCGTTGGCGAGGTTCACCGCTGGGGGCGCACCTCCTGCCACGACTCCAGAAGCTCGCCCTGAAGGCCGAACATCTCCTTGTGCTCCTCGGGCTCGGCGTGGTCGTATCCGAGCAGGTGGAGGATGCCGTGCGTGCACAGCAGCTCCAGCTCGGCCTCGGTGCCGTGCCCGGCCTCGGCCCCCTGCTTGGCGGCCACCTGCGGGCAGAGCACCACGTCACCGAGGAGCGCCGGGTCGGTGGGCGCGTCGCCCTCCTGCCTCGCCCCCGCGCCGGGCCCGGGGCGCAACTCGTCCATCGGGAAGGCGAGCACGTCGGTGGGGCCGGGCTCGCCCATCCACTGCTCGTGCAGCACCGACATCGCCTCTTCGTCGACGACCAGGATCGACAGCTCGGCGAGCGGGTTGATGCCCATCCGCTCCAGCACGTGCCCCGCGAGCGAGACGATGAGCCCCTCGTCGATCTCGACACCGGACTCGTTGTTGACCTCGACGCTCATCGGGCGCTCCTCGCTCCCCGCTCGCCACGCGGCCGGCTCGTGCCCCGCGCCCCGATCGGTTTCCCGCGCCGGAGTCGCTCCACGCTCATCGCCTCTCGACCGGCCGTTCTCATGATCTCCCTCGGGGACGCTTGACCACGCCCTTGATCTGCTCCACCGCGCTGCTCTGGCGCTGCGTCTCGTCGTAGCGCCCGTACGCGTCCACGATGTCTCCCACCAGCTTATGCCGCACCACGTCAGCGCTGGTCAGGCGGCTGAAGTGAATGTCGGAGATGCCGTCCAGGATGTCCTGGACGACCCGGAGGCCGCTCTGTGTGCCGTTCGGCAGGTCGACCTGGGTGACGTCACCGGTGACAACGATCTTCGAGTTGAAGCCCAGTCGCGTCAGGAACATCTTCATCTGCTCCGGCGAGGTGTTCTGCGCCTCGTCCAGGATGATGTAGGCGTCGTTGAGCGTACGGCCGCGCATGTAGGCCAGGGGGGCGACCTCGATCGTGCCCGCGGCCATCAGCCTGGGGATCGAGTCGGGGTCGAGCATGTCGTGCAGCGCGTCGTAGAGCGGGCGCAGGTAGGGGTCGATCTTCTCGTAGAGCGTGCCCGGCAGGAAGCCCAGCCTCTCGCCCGCCTCGACGGCGGGGCGGGTGAGGATGATCCGGTTGACCTTCTTCTCCTGGAGGGCCTTCACGGCCTTCGCCATGGCGAGGTAGGTCTTGCCCGTGCCTGCCGGACCGATGCCGAAGACGATGGTGAACTTGTCGATCGCGTCGACGTAACGCTTCTGGTTCACGGTCTTCGGGCGGATGGTCCGGCCCCGCGAGGAGATGATGTCCAGGGAGAGCACCTCGGCGGGCCTGTCGGAGGTCATCCGCAGCATCGCGATGCTGCGCTCGACCGCGTCGGCCGTGAGCTGCGCGCCCCCGCGGACGAGTTCGGACATCTCCTCGAAGAGCCGCACCACGGTGCTGCTCTCCTCGGGGCTGCCGGTGACGGTGATCTCGTTGCCCCGGACGTGGATGTCGGCGCGGAAGGCGCCCTCGATGACGCGCAACAACTCGTCGCGCGAGCCCAGCAGGCTGACCATCGACTGATCGTCCGGAATAACCACCTTCGCCTGGGTCCGGCTGGCACCCCGGGACCTCGGCGGCGTTCTGCTGGAATCGTTTGTCTCGGACATGAGCGGGCCTTACGGCCTGTTCGCCTCCAGATATAGGCGCGGAACTTCAACGCCATGCTATCCGCGATCGTCAAGATCACGCCTACCGGTTTTCAGCCGGGCGGCCACTGCAGGCCCCGCCCGCCGATCACGTGTCCGTGCACGTGGAAGACGGTCTGGCCGGCACCGGGCCCGGTGTTGAACACCAGCCGGTAGCCCGACTCGGCGACCCCCTCCAGCAGGGCGACCTCGTGCGCGGCCTTGATCACCTCGTCGGCCAGGCCGTGGTCGGCCGCGGCGAGGGCCGCCGCGTCCCGGTAATGGTCCTTGGGGATCACCAGCACGTGGGTCGGCGCCTGGGGATTGACATCGCGGAAGGCCAGCGCGCGATCGGTCTCGTAGACGATCTCCGCGGGAATCTCCTTGGCCACGATCCTGCAGAACAGGCAGTCGGCTTCGCTCACCATGACAGGCACCATACCGCTGAGGACGTTGTGAATCGGTGATGGTTCCCGTCCGCAAACAAAGATCCGCCCGGATATGGTGGGTGTGCAAAACTTCAACCACGACAGCCCTTTGCGCACAGCAATATATGGCCGCCTGGCGAGGACACGACTGGGTCATGCCCCCTAATGAACCGGAAGAGCGTAAACCCTCTGGGAAGGCCAAGCGTCCCACTGATGTGACCACCGAGACCCTCGTGGCCGACAGGTCGCTCGGGGCGGTGCCCGTCGGATGGGACGCCGACATGGCCGTTACCGCGCTCTACAGCGCGCACTATCGGTCACTTGTCCGTCTCGCCGTCTTGCTCGTCCGCGATATGGCAACCGCGGAGGAGGTCGTGCAGGACGCGTTCGTCGCCATCCATGGCGCCTGGCGCCGACTGCGCGACACCGACAAGGCACTGGCCTACCTGCGACAGTCGGTCGTCAACCGATCACGTTCGGTGCTTCGGCATCGAGCGGTCGTCGAGAAGTACGCGCCCAAGGGCATGCCCGACGCGCCGAGCGCCGAGAACGGCGCGATCGGCGAGTTCGAGCGTTCCGCCGTCATCGAAGCGCTGCGCGGGTTGCCCGCACGCCAGCGGGAGGCCCTGGTCCTGCGTTACTACGGAGACCTGTCCGAGGCGCAGATCGCCCACGCGATGGGCATCAGCAAAGGCGCGGTCAAGAGCCACACGGCTCGTGGCATGGCCGCCCTACGAACCTCACTGGAGCAACTGTCATGACCGACTCCCCGGATGAGTACGGCGAGCTGCTTCGCCGCGCGCTCAGCGCGGAGGCGAACTCGGTCGTCCCCTCCCCGGACGGGCTGGAGATAATCCGCGGCCGCATCGAGCGGCGCGGACTCCGCGGGCTGATGTGGTGGCGTGCCGGAGCCTCCGTCGCCGGTGCGGTCCTCGTCGCGGCGACCGTCGTCATGGTGGTTCCCCAGTTCCGCGAACAGGTGATCCCTCAAGTGAGCACCGAAGGGGTCAAGTACGCCGAGTCGACTCCTCCCGTCGACGGGTCCGCCACCTCGCGCCCCCCTGCGGCCTCCTCGCAGCCACCGTCCGCCCACGCCCCGCTTCCGACTCTCGACAGGTCGGGCGGCCCCGGCGCCACCATGCTCCCGCCGACGCCCACACCGTCCAGGAGCGCGGCGTCCAGCACCCGGCCGTCCAGGACCGACTCGGCGCCGACGCCCCGGGCTGCGCCGACGCCGACGCCGACCTGCCCCACTCCCCCCGACAGCCCTGAGGTCGAGCCCAGCGGGATCATCAGCAAGTGCGAGGAGATCGAGGCGACCCCGACGCCGTCGCGATCGAGGCCACCGGCCCCCTCGGAGAGCCCGTGCTCGCCCGACGAGTGCGCCCCCTCGAGCGACGTGTCGCCCCCCATGCCGACGGAGGCGAACACCCTGGCTCCGGCCCCCATCCAGAACTAGCGCGGTAACCGGTCACGGCGAGCCGTGACCGGTTTTTGTCTCACGGCTGCCGAGAACCTCACGGCGCGGATCCCCCGGGCCCCGTGGTCGCCGTGCGATCGGTGGCGCGCCGGCAGGGGCGTCCTACCAGCGGCCACTGCGCGTCTGGAGCACCGCCGCCGCGACGACGCCGGCCGTCGAGGTGCGCAGCACCGTCGGCCCGAGCAGCGCGGGCACCGCCTTGGCCTCGCGGAACGCGGCGATCTCCTCCCCCGACACCCCGCCCTCGGGTCCGACCACCACGACGATGTCGCCGCCCGCGGGGAGAGGCAGGCCGGACAGCGGGGAGGTGGCCTCCTCGTGCAGTACGACGCCCAACGCCGCCGCCGACAACAGGCCGGCCACCTTCGCGGTGGACGCGAGCTCCGTCACCTCCGGCAGGTGAAAGCGGCGCGACTGCTTGCCCGCCTCGCGCGCCGTGGAGCGCCAGCGGGCCAGCGCCTTGGCCGCCCGCTCGCCCTTCCACTGGGTGACGCACCTCGCCGCGGCCCAGGGGACGATCACGTCGACCCCCGCCTCGGTCATCATCTCCACGGCCAGCTCGCCCCGGTCGCCCTTGGGCAGGCCCTGGACCACGACCAGGCGCGGCGACGGCACGGGCACGTCGTGGCGGCGCAGCACCTCGACCCGGAGCGAGTCCCTGCCCGCCTCGGTCACCACACACTCGGCGACGGAGCCCGCCCCGTCGGTCAGGTCGAGCCGCTCACCCGCCCGCAGCCGCCGTACGGCCGCCGCGTGGCGCCCTTCGGGACCGCCGAAGACGAACTCCGGCCTGGCCAGGTCGGCCGGGTCCGCCAGGAAGACCGGGACGGTCATGGGCCGTCCGGGCGGACCGCCCCGAGGTGCCCCCGGCAACGCGACCGGGACGACGCCTCGGGACGGACCCGACGCCCCGGCCGGGAACCCGCACCGGGCAGGGTGCGGGCCGGACCGTGACGACGCGACCGGAAGCGGGGCGGAGCGGCCGTTGAGACCTGGTCAGCGGCCATTGAAAGCGTCCCGCAGGCGGGAGAAGAAGCTCTGCTGACCGGGGGCGAACTTACCGGGCGGGCGCTCCTCGCCGCGGAGCCTGGCGAGCTCCTTCAGGAGCGCCTCCTGCTCAGCGTCGAGGCGGGCGGGGGTCTCCACGTTCACATGGATCAGCAGGTCGCCTCGGCCCGTCTCGTTCAGCCGTTGCACGCCCCGCCCGTAGAGGGGGATCGTCTGCCCGGACTGCGTGCCGGGACGGATGTCGAGCTCCTCGGCGCCGTCGAGCGTCTCCATGGTCAGGATGGTGCCGAGCGCGGCCGCGGTCATCGGGATCTGCACGGTGCAGTGCAGGTCGTCGCCGCGCCTCTCGAAGATCTCGTGGGGACGCTCGACGATCTCCAGGAACAGGTCTCCGGGCGGACCCCCGCCCGGGCCGATCTCGCCTTCGCCGGCGAGCTGGATGTGGGTGCCGTCCTCGACACCGGCCGGGATGCGGACCTTGATGGTCCGGCGGGTGCGAACCCGGCCGTCACCCGAGCACTCCTGGCAGGGGTTGCGGATGATCGATCCGAAGCCGCCGCACTGGGGGCAGGGGCGGGAGGTCATGACCTGGCCGAGGAAGGACCGGGTGACCTGGGACACCTCTCCCCGGCCGTGACACATGTCACAGGTGTCGGGGTGGGTGCCGGCCGCGGCCCCTGAGCCCGTGCAGACCTCACAGACCACGGCGGTGTCGACGACCAGCTCGCGGGTGGTGCCGAAGCCCGACTCGCGCAGGTCGAGCTCGACCCTGATGGTCGCGTTGCGCCCGCGGCGGGCACGGGAGCGGGGGCCTCGGCCACCGCCTCCACCGGCCGCGCCGAAGAAGGCGTCCATGATGTCGCTGAACGGGAAGCCAGCGCCGAAGCCCCCGGCGCCCGCACCACCGCCCGCGGCGAACGGGTCGGCACCCATGTCGTACATCTGCCGCTTGCCGGAGTCGGACAGGACCTCGTAGGCCTGTGTGATCTCCTTGAAGCGCTCCTGAGTCTCAGGATCGGGGTTGACGTCGGGATGCAACTCGCGTGCCAGGCGGCGGTACGCCTTCTTGATCTCTTCCGCACTGGCGTCACGGCGCACCCCGAGGGTGCCGTAGTAGTCGCTCTTAGCCACTTTTCGTTGACCTCTTATGATGCAGCCAGAATCTGGCTGACGTAGCGTGCCACCGCGCGCACCGCGCCCATCGTGACCGGGTAGTCCATTCGCGTCGGGCCCAGCACACCGAGCCGGGCGAGTTGCTTGTCCCCGGAACCGTATCCAGCGGCGACGATGGATGTGCCCTGGAGTCCGGTGTAGGGGTTCTCCGAGCCGATCCGCACGGTCAGCGCGGAAAGGTCCGAGGTCTCACCGAGCAGTCGCATGAGCACGACCTGCTCTTCCAGGGCCTCCAGCACGTCGCGGAGCCCGACGGTGAAGTCGGCTCCCGCGAGGTTGGCGGCCCCGGCAAAAACGATCTTCTCATCATGCCTGTCCACCAGGGACTCGAGCAGTACGGACAGGATAGTCGCCGCGAGCGGTCGATCCTCCGCGGGCAACCGCTCCGGCAGATCGGCGACCCGGTCGGGAACGCTGGTGAGCCCGCATCCGTCGAGGGAGGCGTTGAGCATCGCGCGCAGGTGTGCCACGCGCTGCTCGTCGACGACGTCGGGCACCTCGATCACGCGCTGCTCGACCCTGCCGGTGTTGGTGATCAGCACGAACATCAGCCGGCGCTCGCTCAGCGGCACCAGCTCGACGTGCCTGACCGTCGAGTGGGTCAGCGTCGGATACTGCACCACGGCGACCTGCCGGGTGAGCTGGGCCAGCAACCGCACCGTCCGCATGACGACGTCGTCGATGTCCACGGCGCCCGCGAGGAAACTCTCGATCGCCTTGCGTTCCGCGCTCGACAGGGGCTTCACCTGCGAGAGCCTGTCGACGAAGAGCCGGTAGCCCTTGTCGGTGGGCACCCGGCCGGCGCTGGTGTGGGGTTGGGCGATGTAGCCCTGCTCCTCCAGCATCGCCATGTCGTTGCGGATCGTCGCCGGGGACACCCCCAGGTTGTGCCGGTCCGCGAGAGCCTTCGACCCCACCGGTTCGTTGGTGGACACGTAGTCCTCGACGATGGCGCGGAGCACGGCGAGCTTGCGGTCGTCGACCAACGTGGTCACCTCCCTGCCTGCGTTCAGAGGGAAACACGAGGCTTGGCACTCTGTGTTCCCGAGTGCCAAGTGTACGGCCCCCGCACGGAAGGCGCGATAAGCGAAAGCGGTGGATGATGACGGCAAGCCTTTGTCAAGTCAACTGCTATCGCGATCCAAGCGGTACCCACCACAATTTGCACATGTCCAACGATTTCGGTTCTTATCCGGGCGACGCCTCCCGCGGCCCCGGTCACGGCGGCCCTCAGCAGCCGTATGGTCAGCAGTACGGCCAGCAGCAGCCCGGCCAGCAATACGGTCAGCAGCCGTACGGCCAGCAGCCCCCCTCGTACGGTTACGCCCCTCCCGGTTACGGCGCCCCGCAGGGACCGCCCCCCAGCGGAAAGATCAAGCCTGGCATCGGGTGGATCGTCGGGGTCTGGTTGCTCGCCCTGGTCAGCATCGTCGTCGGCATCGGCGGCTTCGCCGGTGGCATCCTCGGCGCGGTCACCGACGCGGCCCCGACGCGGACGTTCGCCCCCGGCGAGACCGCGACGGTCGCGCTCGACCCGGCGGACAAGCCGGCGATCTACGTCGCCACCGGCGGGCCCACCAAGTTCGAGTGCACGCTCACCGGCGGTACGAGCACGCCCCGCCTGCAGAAGCCGGACATCCAGCAGACCGTCGCGGGATCCGACGGCGTCACCTGGGAGATGGGCCTTCGGGTCGGCGTGGACCAGGCGGGCGACTACCAGGTCCAGTGCTCCGCCGACCCCGCCGACGGCACGACCTTCGGCGTGGGCAGGGAGCTGTCCGCCGACTCGCTGGTGGGCGGGGTGGCCGCCCTGTTCTTGATCCCCGGTATCGGGATCCTGCTCGCCATCGTCGTGACGATCGTCGTGCTGGTGAAGCGCAGCGGCGCCCGCAAGCGCCAGGCCGCCGCCGCGTCGTCGATGGGGCAGTGGGGACAGCCGGGACCCTACGGCAGGTGACACCGGTGTTTGCTAGCGTCCCACCTGATCCCCGGCGAGAGAGGGTGGCGGTCGGTGATGTACGAGCGTGACGTTCTGGCGGGAGACTGGCGGCGCCCGCGCAGGGGGACGATCCCCCAGGTGCCCGCGGAACTCGACCTGGTCGTCGAGGACGCCGACGGCGGCTTCTGTGGCGCCGTGGTGGCCTGCGACAAGGAGGCCGTCACCCTGGAGGACCGCTTCGGGCGCCGGCGGGTCTTCCCGCTGGAGCCGGCCGCCTTCCTTCTGGAGGGCAGGGTCGTGACACTCGTACGACCCGCCGCCGCGTCGCGTGGCCCGAGGCGGAGCGCGTCGGGTTCCATCGCGGTCGAGGGCCTGAGGGCCCAGGTCGCGAAGGAGAGCCGGATCTACGTGGAGGGCGTGCACGACGCCGCGCTCGTGGAGAAGGTCTGGGGGCACGACCTGCGGGTCGAGGGCGTGGTCGTGGAGTATCTGGAGGGGGTCGACCACCTGCCCTCGATCGTCGAGGAGTTCGGCCCGGGGCCGGGGCGGCGGCTGGGTGTGCTCGTCGACCACCTCGTCCCCGGTTCCAAGGAGAGCCGGATCGCCGCGCGGATCTCCTCACCGCACGTACTGATCGTCGGGCACCCTTTCGTGGACGTCTGGCAGGCGGTCAGACCGCACGCGCTCAGGATCCCCTCCTGGCCGTCGGTGCCCCGCGGGGTGCCCTGGAAGGAGGGTGTCATCGCCGCGCTGGGCTGGAATGTGGAGCCTGCCGCCGCATGGCGCCGCATTCTCGGATCGGTCACGACATATGCCGATCTGGAGCCAGAGCTCCTCGGCCCCGTCGAGGAGCTGATCGACTTCGTGACGGTTCCGGACGAGGACGGATAGGCCGTCAACCCATCAGGAGGGGACATGAGCGAGAACCCCGAAGGCCCATCGGCCGACGACCCGACGCGGCGGGTCGGCAACCCTCCGCCGGACCACTCCTGGCCGGGGCAGAGCACCCCACCCCCGGACCAGGGATACGGGCCCGGCGGCCAGGGTCACCCCCCACCGGGCCAGGAATACGGATCCCACGGGCAACCGGACCAGCGGTACGGGGGCTACCCGCCCTACACCTCCCCGTACGCCTCCGACGGCTACCCGGGTGGTTACCAGCACGGATACCCCGAATACGGGGCGTACGGCCCCCCGCCGAGATACGGCCACCAGGCGCCCCCTGGAACGTACGGCCCGCGACCGGGCAGCGACGACACCACCATGGCGATGCTCGCCCACCTGCTGGGCCTGCTCACCTCCTTCGTCGGGCCGCTGGTGCTCTATCTGGCGAAGAAGGACGAGTCGCCCTACGCGCGCGACCAGGCCGCCGAGGCGCTCAACTTCCAGCTCACGGTGCTGATCGCCTACGCCGTCTGCTGGGTCCTGGCGTTCGTGTTCATCGGTTTCCTGCTGATGTTCTTCCTCTGGGTCGGATCGATCGTCATGGCGATCGTCGCCGCGCTGGCGGCCAACCGGGGAGAGACCTACCGCTATCCGATAAACATCCGCTTCGTCGACTGACCCGCCCGGCGGACCGGCCGGTGCCCCGGAGCTCTCAGGTGAGATCCCGGACCAGGGCGTCCGCCAGGAGACGACCGCGCAGGGTGAGCACCGCACGGCCCGCCTTGAACGGCTCCACCTCCAGCAGGCCGTCGGCGAGCGCGCGGGCGACCACGAGCGGGCGTTCCAGCTCGCCGAGCGGGAAACCCCGGGCGAGCCGCAGTTCCAGCATCAGCCGCTCCACCGCCCGGTCCTGAGGGTCCAGCACCTCGCGCGCGTGCGCGGGCGAGGTGCCCTCGGCCAGACGCCGGGCGTAGGCGGCGGGGTGCTTCACGTTCCACCAGCGAGTGCCGCCGACGTGGCTGTGCGCCCCGGGACCGACGCCCCACCAGTCGCCGCCGGTCCAGTAGAGCAGATTGTGCCGGCAGCGCCCGGCCTCCGAGGTCGCCCAGTTGGACACCTCGTACCACTCGAACCCCGCCTCGGCCAGCATGGCGTCGGCGATCAGGTAACGATCGGCGGCCACGTCGTCGTCGGGCATCGGGAGCTCGCCGCGCCTGATCCTGGCGGCCAGCTTCGTTCCGTCCTCGACGATCAGCGAGTACGCGGAGACGTGGTCCGGCCCCGCCTCGATCGCCGCGGCCAGCGACGCGCGCCAGTCGTCGTCGCTCTCCCCCGGCGTGCTGTAGATCAGGTCGAGGTTGACGTGGTCGAACCCCGCCTCCCTCGCCTCCCGTACCGCCCGCGCGGGGCGGCCGGGGGTGTGGCGGCGGTCCAGCACCTGGAGCACGTGCTCGCGGGCGCTCTGCATCCCGAAGCTCATCCGGTTGAACCCGCCCGCGCGCAGCTCCGCCAGGTAGGCGGGATCCACCGACTCGGGGTTGGCCTCGGTGCTCACCTCGGCGCCGGGGGCGAGCCCGAACTCCTCCTCGATCGCCTTCAGGATCCGTACCAGATCCCCGGCGGGGAGCAGGGTGGGGGTTCCTCCGCCGAAGAACACGGTCTCGACCGGGAGACGCGCGGCGCCGAGGTTGGCCCGCGCCCGCCGCACCTCCTCGACGGCGGTGTCCGCGTAGTCCTTCTGCGAGGCGCCGGGGCCGAGCTCGGACGCCGTGTAGGTGTTGAAGTCGCAGTAACCGCACCGGGTCACGCAGAAGGGGACGTGGACGTAGAAGCCGAAGGGCCGCTCGCCGAGTCCGGCGAGCGCGCTCTCCGGGAGCTCGCCGGAGGCGGGTACGGGATCCCCGTCGGGAAGTGTGGATGGCACGCCCCAAGTCTGCCGCTTTCCCCGCGATGCCCGGTACGCCGAAGATCCGATGCTCAGGGACACCGACCGGCTCGAAGCCAGGGCCGTCGGCTTCGAGCCTCGGCTCTCGCCTATCGACCGGAGTCGCCGCCGTCGGCGAGGACCGTGGCCGGCGGAGGCGGGGGCCAGACCTTGCGGTCCTGGCGAGGCGACCGGGCACGGCCCCTCGGGGCCGGGTCGTCCGGCGCGGGCGGCCGGGGGCGCTCGTCCGGTGGAAGATGCTGCTGCCAGTCGGCGGGATCCTGCCGCCACTCTTCGGGCGGGATCCTGCTCCCGCCCGGAGGGACGCCCCCGGAAGGCCGCACCGAAGGGGTCTGAGCCGACGGGGCCTGGAGCGGCGGGAACCCGGCCGGCGAGGACCGGCTCGCCGAGGGCAGGCCCCCCGTGGACGCCCCACACCCGGGACATCGCGACAGCCCGCGCACAGGGGTGCCACATCGGTTGCAGAACGCCTGCTGCTCCATGCCTTACCAAGGTAGTCGAAGCATCCTGCCGCCCACCGGTCAAAACGCCGATGGCCGTTGACGGCCAGATCGCGCAGGTCTACGATCCGGGAAAACTTAAAGGAAAGTTTCCTATAAGTTACTATTCCAAGCAGTGGAGAAGCCCGTGCAGAGACTCCTCCGTAAAGTGATCGCGACAGCCCTCGCCGCGGGTCTCGTGGCGGTGGCCGCGCCGGCCCCCGCCCAGGCTCAGGCATCTCAGGGACTCCAGGGACACGGTGACCGCTACAAGCGGGTCGCCTACTTCGTCCAGTGGGGCATCTACGGTCGCAACTACCACGTCAAGGACATGGACACCAGCGGCGCCGCGGCCAAGCTCACCCACATCAACTACGCCTTCGGCTTCGTCAACGCCGAGGGCTCCTGCTACTCCCCCGACCCGTGGGCCGACTGGCAGCGCCCGGTGCCCGCCGAGCAGAGCGTGGACGGCGTCGCCGACGTCGAAGGGCAGGCGCTGAACGGCAACCTGAACCAGCTGAAGAAGCTCAAGGCCAAGCACCCCGGGCTCAAGGCCCTGATCTCCCTCGGCGGCTGGACCGGCTCGAAGTACTTCTCCGACGCGGTGCTGACCCCCCAGGGCCGCGCCAAGCTGGCCTCCTCCTGCATCGACCTGTGGCTGAAGGGCAACCTGCCCGGTACCGCCCCCGGCACCGGGGCCGGCGTGTTCGACGGCATCGACCTCGACTGGGAGTGGCCCGGCTCCTCAGGGGAGGTCGGCAACATCATCCGCCCCGAGGACAAGCGGAACTTCACCCTGTTCGTCGCCGAGATCCGCCGCCAGATGAACCAGTTCGACCAGCGCACCGAGCTGACCGCCTTCCTGCCCGCCGCCGCCGCGAAGATCGACGCGGGCTTCGAGGTCCGCGACGTCTTCAAGCAGCTCACCTTCGCCACCATCCAGGGCTATGACCTGCACGGCTCGTGGGAGACCGTCACCGGCCACAACGGCAACCTGTTCAACGACCGGCGCGACCCCCACCCGGTGAAGTACAGCGTGGACCAGACGGTCCGCGACTACCTCACGCGCGGCGCACCCGCCAAGAAGCTCGTGGTGGGCGTACCGGCGTACGGCCAGGGCTGGACCGGCGTCACCGGCGGGAAGAACGGCCTGTACGGCACCGCCACCGGCCCCGCTCCCGCCACCTACGCCGCCGGAAGCGAGGACTACAAGATCCTCGTGAAGAAGCCGGGCAAGCGCCACCGCGACCTGCTGACCGGGACCGTGTGGCTCTACGACGGCAACGAGTTCTGGTCCTACGACGACCCGGCCACGCTACTGCAGAAGGCGGCCTACATCCGCCTGAAGGGCCTCGGCGGTTCGATGATGTGGTCCATCGACCAGGACGACACCCGGGCGTCGCTCACCTCGGCGCTCTACAGCGTCCTGCGCTGAGCGATCCCCCTCATACCGGGCGAGGCCGCAGGATCTGGATCACCAGCGGCCTCGCCCGCACGTTTCAGCTATTTCTTGGCCTTGTCCGTGGAGGACTCGGTGGACAGCGCGGCGACGAACGCCTCCTGGGGCACCTCGACCCGGCCGACCATCTTCATCCGCTTCTTGCCCTCCTTCTGCTTCTCCAGCAGCTTGCGCTTCCTGGAGATGTCGCCGCCGTAGCACTTGGCGAGGACGTCCTTGCGGATGGCGCGGATGTTCTCACGGGCGATGACCCGGGCGCCGATCGCCGCCTGGATCGGCACCTCGAACTGCTGCCTGGGGATGAGCTCGCGCAGCTTCTTGGCCATCTCGACCCCGTAGGCGTACGACTTCTCCCGGTGGACGATGGCGCTGAAGGCGTCCACGGCCTCGCCCTGGAGCAGGATGTCGACCTTGACCAGATCCGACTCCTGCTCGCCCGAGGGCTCGTAGTCCAGCGAGGCGTAGCCGCGCGTACGGGACTTGAGCTGGTCGAAGAAGTCGAAGATGATCTCACCGAGCGGCATGGTGTAGCGGATCTCGACGCGGTCCTCGGACAAGTAGTCCATGCCCTGCAGGTTGCCCCGGCGGTTCTGGCAGAGCTCCATGATCGCGCCGATGAACTCCGAGGGGACGAGCACGGTCGTCTTGACCATCGGCTCGAAGACCTTCTCCACCTTGCCGGTGGGGAACTCCGAGGGGTTGGTGACGACGACCTCCTTGCCGTCCTCCATGATCACCCGATAGACCACGTTGGGCGCGGTCGAGATGAGCGAGAGGTTGAACTCGCGCTCCAGCCGCTCGCGGACGATCTCCATGTGGAGCAGGCCGAGGAAGCCGCAGCGGAATCCGAAGCCGAGCGCCGCGGAGGTCTCCGGCTCGTAGTCCAGGGCGGCGTCGTTGAGCTGGAGCTTGTCCAGGGCCTCGCGCAGGTCGGGGTAGTCGTCCCCGTCGATCGGATAGAGACCCGAGAAGACCATGGGCTTGGGGTGCTCGTAACCACTGAGCGCCTGGAGGGCCGGACGCGTCACGGAGGTCACCGTGTCGCCGACCCGCGACTGGCGGACGTCCTTCACCCCGGTGATCAGGTAACCCACCTCGCCGACGCCCAGCCCCTTGTCGGCGATCTTCGGCTCGGGCGAGATGACACCGATCTCCAGCGTCTCGTGCGCCGCGGTGGTGGACATCATCAGGATGCGCTCACGCTTGCCCAGGTGGCCGTCCATCACCCGGACGTACGTGATCACGCCGCGGTAGGTGTCGTACACCGAGTCGAAGATCAGCGCACGGGCGGGCGCGTCGGCGTCGCCGACCGGGGCCGGAACGTTCGAGACCACGTGGTCCAGCAGCTCGCGGACGCCGACGCCGGTCTTGCCGGAGACCCTCAGCACGTCCTCCGGCTCGCAGCCGATGAGGTGGGCGATCTCCGCGGCGTACTTCTCCGGCTGGGCGGCGGGCAGGTCAATCTTGTTGAGCACCGGGATGATCGTCATGTCGTTGTTCATCGCCAGGTAGAGATTGGCCAGCGTCTGCGCCTCGATGCCCTGCGCGGCGTCGACCAGCAGGATCGCGCCCTCGCACGCCTGGAGCGACCGGGAGACCTCGTAGGTGAAGTCGACGTGCCCGGGGGTGTCGATCATGTTGAGGACGTAGTCGGTGTCGCCGACCTTCCAGGGAAGCCTGACCGCCTGCGACTTGATCGTGATGCCGCGCTCGCGCTCGATGTCCATGCGGTCGAGATACTGGGCACGCATGGAACGGTCGTCGACCACTCCGGTGATCTGCAGCATGCGATCGGCGAGCGTCGACTTGCCATGGTCGATATGCGCGATGATGCAGAAGTTGCGGAGCACAGCGGGGTCGGTCTGGCCAGGCTGAATGCGCACCGGGATCCGTTTCAACAGATTGATGACGATCATACGGCTGGCATGCCAGCCGTCTTCCATGGTGACATGTCCGGGTGATTGCCCGGACCAGAGCACGGCGCGGCCTGCGGTTCCTCGCTACGGTGGCGGCCCTGCTCCTCGCGCTTCCAGGGGTGGCCGTGGCCATCCTCACCCTGCAGTTTACCGGGACACCCGCCCCATGGGCGAAGACGACCGGCCACGACGCCCTGTGGCTGGGCCACGCGTGGGTCGACGGCCGCAAGACGGCCGACGACGTGCGGACCCTCGCCGCCCGGCTGCGAAAGACCGGGATCAAGGACGTGTACGTCCATTCCGGCCCGTTCGACTCGGACGGGACACTGCCCGCCGGCGCGTATCCGAAGGCGGCCGACTTCCTGAAGTGGTGGCGCGAGGAACTCCCCAAGGTCAGGGTGTCCGCCTGGCTCGGCCAGAAGGTCGACGGCGTCCTGGATCTCGACGACGCCGCCTCCAGGCAGCGTGTACTGGAGGGGGCCCGCGCGATCACGGAGCTCGGCTTCGACGGCGTCCACTACAACTTCGAGCCGATCGGCGACGGCGACACCGACTTCCTCGACCTGCTCACCCAGACCCGGGCGATCGTGGGCGACGGCCTGCTCTCCACCTCGACCCCGCAGATCGAGCCGTTCCCGCTCGTCCGGCCGGCCGTCCGCGCGGCCCTCGGCCACGACAAGTACTGGTCGCCCGCCTACTTCCGCGAGGTCGCGAAGCTCACCGACCAGGTGGCGATCATGACCTACGACTCCTACCTCCCCTTCCCCACCGTCTACGGCGGCTACGTCGTACGGCAGACCTCGCTCGCGCTGGAGATCGTCCCCGAGGAGAAGACGGTGCTGATCGGCGCCCCGGCCTATCACGACCACGGCGTCTCCTGGGCCGACGAGGCCGAGAGCGTCGAGAAGGCGGCGACGGGCGCCCGGCTGGCACTGACCTCGTACGGCAAGCCGCGCGAGCGGTTCGGCCTGGCGCTCTACGTCGACTTCGCCGCGACCAAGGAGGACTGGGCGGAGTACGAGAAGTTCTGGTTCAAGCCATGAGGATTCCGGCCCGAGCCATCGGGACCACACGCTAGACTGATCAGGCATCCCTCTGCCCGGCCTGTCGATTTGAGTGTCGACCACGGCAGTTGGTAGCCTAGTCAACTGCGTGTGGCGCGCCCTCTCTGCCCGCGCGCCCCATCCAACGACATTCACCGAGGCTTCTTCGTGGCGAACATCAAGTCCCAGATCAAGCGCAACCGGCAGAACGAGAAGGCCCGGCTGCGCAACAAGGCTGTCAAGTCTTCCCTGAAGACGGCCATCCGCAAGTTCCGCGAGGCCGCCGACCAGGGTAACGTCGAAGAGGCTGTCGCGCTGCAGCGCGCCGCCTCCCGCCAGCTGGACAAGGCTGCCAGCAAGGGCGTGATCCACAAGAACCAGGCCGCCAACCGCAAGTCGGCGATCGCCCAGCGCACCGCCGCCCTGTCGGTCGCCAAGTAGTCCCAGGTTCCGCGAACGCCGCATCCCTTTGGGATGCGGCGTTTCTGCGTTTCCCGCCGTCCCGCCCCGGCGGCTTCGGTTCCCGGCGGTCCCGTGAGGGGCTCCTCTCCCCCGTATCCGCCTAACGCCCCGTGCGACTGGCGACCACGGTCTGGACCATGTGCTCCAGCGCGTACGCGGGGTCGGCCCCGCCGCCCTTCACCTGCGCATCGGCTGTGGCGGCCGCCTGGATGGCACGGGCGAGCCCTTCGGGCCCCCAGCCGTTCAGCTGCCGCTGGACCCGGTCGATCTTCCAGGGCGGCATGCCGAGATGGCTGGCGAGCTGACCACCCCGGAGGTTGCGGGGAGCGCCTCCCACCTTGGCCAGCGAGCGCAGGCCCCCGGCGAGCGCGCTCACCAGCAGGACGGGGGCCGTACCGGTCGAGAGCGCCCAGCGCAGCTGCTCCAGGGCGTCGCCCAGCCGCCCCTCGACCGCCGAGTCCGCCACGGTGAAACCGCTCACCTCGGCCCTGCCCCGGTGGTAGCGCGCGACGGCGGCCTCGTCGATCGTCTTGCCGGGGGTGTCGAAGGCGAGCTGGCTGCACGCGGCGGCCAGCTCGCGCAGGTCGTTGCCCACGGCGTCGAGGAGGGCGGAGGCGGCGTCGGCCCCGATGGTGCGCCCGGCCCGTTTCAGCTCCGCCTTGACGAACGCGAGACGCTCGGCCGGTTTGGTCACCTTGGTGACGGAGACCACCTGGGCACCGGCCTTCTTGACCCCGTCGACCAGGGCCTTGCCCTTCACTCCTCCCGGATGGACGAGGACGAGCACGGTCTCGTCCGCCGGGTGTGCCGCGTAGGAGACGACCTCGGCGATGACGTCCTTGCCGAGGTCCTGGGCCGAGCGGACGACCACCACGGACCTCTCGCCGAACAGCGAGGGCGACGTCATGCGGGTGAGCTCCCCGAGCTCCATCTTCGAGCCGGGAAGGTCGTGCACCTCGGCGGTCGGATCGGCCGCCTTCGCCGCCGAGGTCACCTCGCTCACCGCGCGGTCGGCCAGGAGTTCCTCGTCGCCGAGGATCAGGATCACGGGTGCCGGATCGATTGCCGCCATGTCGAGCAGCATGCCACGTCCCGGTGACCGGCTGGGCCGTCGGCAAGCCGTTCGCAATCGAAATGCAGGTGCCACCGGGCACCCTGGGAAACATCAGAGGAGGTGAGAACCATGACAAACTCCACCATTCGCCGGCACGCCTGCCCTCGCTGCGGAACATCCCTCGACGAGGGCCCGATCATGTACCGTTGCGCGCGCTGCAGCCGGTCGGTCTACGCCGCCGATGTGGACACCGAGTTCCGCCGCCAGGCCGGAAGCGGGAACTGATCCGCACCGGCGCGACCGGACCCGGAAGCCTGCCCACCTCGACCCGGACTCCCCGAGCCGCCCGCGAACGAGTCTCCGCCCCCCTCGCGATGACGGCCAGAGCCCCCTCGCGGACCACCACGGCGAGGTCTCCCGACAGATCCGTTCGATAGACGCGGGCGCCGAGCCGGCGCAGCGCGGCCAGGGTCGACGGGGCGGGGTGGCCGTAGCCGTTGTCCGTCCCCACGCTGATCAGAGCGGCGCGGACACCGGAGGCGGCGAGGAAGCCCGGATCGTGCCTGCCCGATCCGTGGTGCGGAACCTTGAGGATCTCGGCGGACGGCAGGCCGCGCCGGAGCAGCTCCGCCTGGGCCTCGGTCTCGATGTCGCCACTGAGCAGGGCCGCCCCCGCCGCCCAGCGGACGTGCACCACGACGCTGGCGTTGTTGACGGCCGCCCCCTCCCCCGCGCCGGGCGGGGACGCCTCGGCCACCGGGCCGATGACGGTGAGTTCAGAGGGCCCGAAGCGCCAGCTCACACCGGGCCTCGCCGCCCACTCGACCACATGGCGACGGGCGAGGGCGTCGCTCAGCCTCCTCCCCTCGTGCCCTCCGGCATCGTGCGGGGTCACCACCACCGCCCCCACGACGCGTCCGCGAAAGACCCCGTCGAGCCCTCCCACATGGTCGAGATGCGGATGGGTGAGAATGACCAGCGGCACCTCTTTGATCCCCATGGAGCGCAGGCAGCGGTCCATCCGCACCGGGTCGGGGCCCGCGTCCACCACCACGGCCCGCCCCGGTCCCGCCGCGACGAGCAACGCGTCTCCCTGACCGACGTCACAGGCCAGGAGCAACCATCCGCGAGGCGGCCAGCGTGCCACGATCGGCGCGGCCACCGTCACTGCGAGAACCAGCCCGGCCATGGCCGCGAGGGCGATCAGGCGTGACCGCCGGTGTCGCAGCACCAGCACCGCGAGCGGGACGGCGGCGGCCAGCAGGAGCAGGCCGGTGACGCCGCCCGGCCACGGGATCACGCCCAGCGGGAGCCCGGCGGCGTGCGCGGCCACCTCGATGATCCATCCGGTGGCCAGCCCCGCCGGCCGGACCAGCAACCGGGCGAGCCCCATGTGCAGCGGGGCGATCAAGGCCACCGCGAAGCCGAGCAGGGTGGCGGGGGCGACGGCCGGTCCCGCGAGCAGGTTGGCGGGAATCGCCACCGGCGCGAGCTGCCCCGACATCAGAACCAGGACGGGGGTCACAGCGGCCTGAGCCGCGGCAGCCACCGCGGTCGCCTCCGCGAGCCATCGGGGCATGCGGGCCGAGAGCCGGTCGCGCCAGCCGGGAGCGAGGACCAGGATGCCCGCGGTGGCCGCGACCGACAGGGCGAAACCGTAGGAACGCGCGAGACCGGGAACGAAGAAGATCAACCCCAGGGCCGTCACCGACAGGGCGGCGACACCGTCACGCGAGCGGCCCGTGCCGAGGGCGAGGGCGGCGACTCCACCCATCAGGAGTGCTCTGAGCACGCTCGGCGAGGGCCGGGCGACGACCGCGAAGGCGACCATGGCCGACATCGCCAGCACCGCCCGCGCCGCGAGGGGCAACCCGGCCATTCTGGCCAGCGCGACCACCGCCCCCGCCACGACGGCGAGGTTCGCGCCGGAGACCGCGAGCAGATGGCTGAGGCCTGCCGCCTTGAAGTCGGCCTTGACCTGCTCGTCCATCCGGGACACGTCACCGACCACCAGGCCGGGCAGCAGTCCGCGCCGCGCCGGAGGCAACACGTCGGCCGCCTCCCGCAATCCCGACCTGAGCGCCCCGGCCGCGCGCTGCTCCCAGGACGGCCCGCTCAACACTCGCGGTGCCCCTCTGACCAGCACCACCGCCGCGAGCAACTCTCCGGGGCCAGCCCTGCCGAAGCGACCGGTGACCTCCACTCGCTGGCTGGGCAGCAGGAAGCGCCACTCGGCGCCCGAGACGAACAGCACCACCGGAGCCCGCAGCACCACCCTGCCCGCTCCCGTACCGACCGACTCGACCCGGGCGGGCACCACGAAGCTCTCCCGGAGGGAAGGCCCTCCCCTCCTGCCCGTCTCCCGCGGGTCGTCGGTCACCACCACCTCGGCCACCGCCAGGGCGTTTCCTCCCGCGAGCTCGGCGACCGGTCCAGTACCGACCGCGTGCACCCGGAAGGCCACCGATCCCGCCACCGCGGCCGCGCACCCAAGGACCGCGATCATCGCGTTTCGCCGGCCCGCCACTCCCGGTGGCCGGGGCAGGACGGCCATCGCCAGGGCACCTGCGGCCATGAGACCGGCCGTCACGGCACCGGTCACAGCCGAGCAGCCCAGCAGGACGAGGGCGGTGATCCATGAGGCCGCCGCCGGCAGCACCAGCTGAGCGGCATGTGCGCGCCTTCCCTTGCCGGAACCCTCCGGGCCTCCCTGCCCGCCCGAGCCTGCCGCACCTCGGGAATGACCGGGGTCGGCGGACCATCGGGGACCGCCGGAGCCGATGGACTCCTCCGGTCCGCGCGGCCCCCCGAGACTCCGAAGAGCGGCGACATCGCGGCGAGGAGGGCCACCGGAGCCGGCTGCCGTGATGACCGTGACGAGCCGTGTCACGACCTCCCTCGCCGTCGGCGCGTCAGACACGGACCTTGTCGCGCATCTCGGCGTACTTACGGTCGCCTATCCCGCTCACGTCGCGAAGCTCCTCGACGGTGCGGAAACCACCGTGGGCGTCGCGATATTCGGCGATGCGCCGGGCGAGCACCTCACCAACGCCCGGTAACCGCTCAAGCTGCTCGGGGGTGGCCGTGTTGAGGTCGACGACGGCGGTGGCGGGATCCACGGGATTCACCGGGTTGGGCGCCGCCGCGACGACGGCCGCGCCGGAGGGTCCGACGACGATCTGTTCGCCGTCGACGAGCCTGCGCGCGAGGTTGAGGGATCCCGTGGCGGCCGCCCCACGGATGCCCCCGGCCGCCTTGACCGCGTCGGCGACCCGGGAACCGTCCGGCAACGTGAGCACTCCGGGACGCCGGACCTTACCCGTCACGTGAACGGTGAGTCCGGTGAGCGGCTCGGACTGCCGGCGTGGAGCGATGGCGGGCGCCGACAGCGGTGGCCCGGAGACCGGCACAGGTGGTGCCAGGGGCTCGGGCTCCGGTTGGGACCGCCAGGCGTACACGCCTCCCATGACGAGGGCGATCAGGGCGACGAGCAGCAGGAGACGCAGCCCGGGACGGCCGGGCACGAGCGCGGGGCTCTGGATGGCCACGACCTTGCGAAGCGCCTCGAAGGACGGGGGGATCGGTGCCGAACGCAAGCGCGAGGCGGGGCTGTCGTGGACGACATCCTCCATCCCGTCATGAACGCCGGGCCGCGCGTGCCGGCCCCGGCGCGGTATGCCGCCCGGACGGCGTGGCGAGAGCAGGGGGTCGGGGGCGGATGATCCGCACCCCGTCAGGATCCTCAGCCGCGACTCGGCTTGGAACCGCTCGATGTTCTGGCCTGTGGTCCGCACCCGCAGGACGTTACGGTGGCGGCGGCGAGCGAACTTTCACCGAATCTGGTTCTGTGGATAACCGGAAGATCGCGCGACGGAGGGGGTGGACGCCGGTCATCTGATCGGCGTGTGGGACACCGAAGGCCCGGAGACCTGCGAGTGCAGAAATGTGCGAGCGCAAAGACGTGCAAGCGCAGAGAGCCACGGACGCAAGACATCCGCGGGCGTCCCGTGTGTCCCCGCTGTCGCTGTCACGAATTCGGAGACGTCGGCTCCGAATCGGAGACGTCAGGGCTCCGAAGACGTCAGAGGCTCACGAGAGGAGACGGTGATGCCCAGCATGCCGGGGCCGACATGGGCGCCGATGACCGAGCCGACCTCGACGACGACGACCTCGGTGAGTGCGGAAATACGTCCCTGCAGGCGTGCGGCCAGGGCTTCCGCGCGGGACCGTGCGCCGAGATGCTGGACGGCGATCTCCACCGGGCCCGTGCCCGCGGCCTCGACCGCGAGGTCTTCGAGACGGGAGATGGCACGACTCGCCGTACGGACCTTCTCCAACGGGACGATCGTCCCGTCGGATATGTGCAGGATCGGTTTGATCATCAGCGCCGAGCCGAGGAGGGTCTCCGCGGCGCCGATCCGACCTCCCCTGCGGAGATGCTCCAGGGTGTCGACGTAGAAGAGGCTGCGGGCCGACTCCGCCCGGCGACGGGCGACGTCCGCCACCTCTGTCCGGGGCGCGCCCCGCGCGGCGGCGCTCGCGGCCGCGAGGACGGGGAATCCGAGACCCATGGCGATGGACCTGCTGTCGACGACGTCGACGGGAACGGGAGAGTCCTCGGCTCCCGCGCGGGCGGCCTCGACCGTACCGGACAACTCCGCCGACAGGTGGACGGAGACGATACCGCTCGCGCCCCGGGCCGCCGCTTCGCGGTAGACATCGGTGAAACGTCGCGGGGCGGGCCTGGAGGTCGTCACCCGGCCTCGTTCCCTCAGCACGTCCTCGCCGCCCGCGCCGTCGGTCCACGCCATGTCGTCGAACGACCTGCCGCCGACGACCACCTGGAGGGGCACCACGACGACTCCCAGGCGGGAGACCTCCTCCTGCGGGAGGTAGGCGGTGGAGTCCGTGATGACGGCGACCGGTGCGGGCATGTCCAGAGGCTACGTGGAGGAGATCACGCGAAGGAGACGGGGTCGATGCCCAGGAGGGATCCGGCGGGTGAGGGTTTCGAGTGCGGACCCGCCGGAGGAGGGAGGGCTCTACTGGACGGGGGTGCCGCCGCGCCAGACCCGGCGAGGCTTGAGGCCGAAGGACCAGGCGAAGGCGCCCTCGTGGTCGGCGTCCCACTGGACGATGTCGGCCAGGCGTCCGGGAGCGAGGACACCGCGGTCGGGAGCGCCGAGGACCGTGGCGCCACCGAGGGTGGCGGCTCGGAGGGCGTCGCCGACACTCATGCCGAAGGCCGCGACGGCGAGGCTGATGACCAGGGACATCGAGGTGATGCCGCAGTGGCCCGGATTGTGGTCACTGCCGAGAGCCACGGTGACCCCCTGGGCGAGCATCCGGCGGACCGGGGGCAGGCTGCCACGCTGGAGGGCGGTCCCGGGGCAGACCACGGCGGGGACACCGTAGCGGGCCAGGATCGCGATGTCCTCGTCGGTGGTGTGGTGGAGCAGGTCGGCGGAGGCGCAACCGAGTTCGGCGGCGAGCTGAACGGCGCCGCGTCGACTGTAGGCGCCGGCGTGCACGCGCGGCAGCAGGCCGACGTTGCGCCCGGAGGCGAGGACCCAGCGGGCCTCCTCCGCGGTGAAGTGGCCCTCGTCGCAGTAGACGTCGACACCGTCGGCTCCCGCCGCGGCGGCGTCGGCGCACCAGGAACCCACCGCCTCGACGTAGTCGCGCTGGCGGCCGAAGTATTCGGGCGGGACGACGTGCGCGGCCATGAAGGTCACGTGGACCCGCGGCATCATCGGCTCTTTCTCCAGCTCGCGCAGGAGCCGTACGTCGGCCAGCTCACCGTCACGGGTGAGGTGATAGCCGGTCTTGGCCTCGATGGTGGTGGTGCCGCTGAGCAGCCATTCACGGAGTCGCTCACGGACGCCGTTGCAGAGCGTCCAGGGGTCGGTGCCTCGGGTGACCGTCACGGTGGAGCCGATGCCGCCGCCCGCCGCGGTGATCGCGGAGGGGGTGGAACCGCTGGAGCGCATCGCCATCTCGGCGTAGCGGTTTCCCGCGTAGACCGGGTGGGTGTGCGCGTCGATCAGACCGGGGGTGACCAGCGCGCCGCCCAGGTTCTCGACGTGGTCGACGTCGACGATGTCGTCGACGACACCGGGCACGCTCTGCGGAAGATCCGCGGCGCGACCGACCCAGGCGATCCGGTCGTTGTGGACGAGAATCGCCGCGTTGCTGAACACGTCGTTTCCGGTCCAGAGCCGGCCGATGTTGGTCAGGAGGCGGACCGTCATCGCATCACCGCCTTGTGTTCAGGGGAAGACACCTGGAGGAGGACCACACCCGGACGGGGCGGGCCGCTCCGCGCGGCGCCGAGCACCGCACCCTTCGAGCCCGCTGTGAGTCCGGACGGCATCGGGGGTCTCCTGCTCTCATCCGCGTGTCTGTTGTGCGGCGACAGTATCGCCGGGATCATGATCGGGCGATTTCAGTTCAGTTACGTTATTTCACAAGTCGGCCCGCTGTACAGGCTAATTGGGAAGAACGCCGCCCCTCCGCGACCGCACCTCACCCGCCGGCTCGACGGTCACGCGTGGCGTCGAACAACTTTCCACAGCTCAGACTACTTCTTCATCGCTCGTAACAGTAGTCACCAGAGCAACTTGCGTCATAACATCTCGCTAGATTTGCCTTATGGTAGCAATCTAAACCTTGGGCGACCACTGCAACTTTTGAGGCTTTTGTACGCTTTCGCACTCTCACAGTGCAGCCACCGCAGGCCGTCGGACGCAAGTTCCGCCATTGAAACGCGGTTCGCCACCACTCTAGGCTGGAACTCGGAAGTCTCAAAACGCGCCCTCCCGGCGACCCGCCCCACCTGCCCGCGGGCCTGCACCGCGGGCGTGACGGCGATCCCACGGTCACTCGCGAGCTCCGACGCCCTCGCCTCCAACGCTCCCGGTGGGCACGCGCCCTCGATGGGGACACACCCCAGGATGACGCCCGAGCAGCTCGCGGGACCTCGCGATGTGATACAACGCACAGGCCGTCCAACCTGGTCGCTCCCCCTCGAAGATCTGACCACAAGCGGCCCACCAAACCCCCAAAAAAGGTCGTAAGCAGGACGTTCCATGTAGCCTTTCGTGCGAGTTGTCTTCAGGTCGTACGCATGGGAGTTGCCTTGTCCGTCCACGCGGACGCCGGTCGGCGTCGCATCGAAGAACTTTTCCAGGAGCACGAGGCACGCGTCTTCAAGCGCTGGCTTGAGATCGCCCGTTCGTCCATCGGGGACCATGCGGAGAGCGGAAAGCTCGCCGATCAGTTGCGCGAGCTCTCCCAGGCGCTGCGTCAGTCCTTCGGGGACTCCGGAGACCTCAGTGACCTGCGCGGCCTGCTCTCCGAACTCTCCCGGGACCGTGCCCGCCAGGGGTTCACCCCGACCGAGACCGCGACCCTGGTCTTCGGTCTGAAGGAGGCCCTCTACGAGGTCGTCGAGGATGACGGCTCCCCCGAGGCCATTCGTGGTTTCATCTGGTTCTCCCGGGTAATCGACGACCTCGGCCTCTTCACCATGGAGAGCTACGCGGCGGCCAGGGAGAAGATCATCATTGACCAGGCGGAGCAACTGCTGGAGCTGTCCACCCCGGTGGTCAAGCTCTGGGAGGGCATCGTCGCGGTGCCGTTGGTCGGCACGCTCGACTCCGCCAGGACCCAGGTCGTGATGGAGAAGCTGCTCCAGACGCTCGTCGACACCGGCTCCGAGCACGCGGTCATCGACATCACGGGGGTCCCCGCCGTCGACACCGAGGTCGCCCAGCACCTGCTCAAGACCGTGGTGGCGGCCCGGCTGATGGGTGCCGAGTGCGTGATCTCCGGTATCCGCCCGCAGATCGCCCACACCATCGTCACCCTGGGCATCGAGTTCGGTGACATCGTGACCAAGGCCACCCTCGCCGACGCGCTGGCCCACACGCTGCGGGCGAGCGGCGTCAAATTCGTCAAGGGCGGGGCGTCCCGCATCGCCGTGCGGACGGTGGAGGGCTGATGGATCGCGTTCCCATCCTCAAACTCGGCGACATCCTGATCGTCTCCATCCAGATCGACCTGCAGGACATGAGCGTGCTCGCCCTGCAGGAGGACCTGTCGGAGAAGGTCGTCGAGACCGGAGCACGAGGGGTGATCATCGACATCACCGCCGTGGAGATCGTCGACTCCTTCATCGGCCGGATGCTCGCCACCATCGCGGCGATCTCCCGCATGCTCGACGCCGAGACGATCGTCGTCGGCATGCGACCGGCGGTGGCGATCACCCTCGTCGAGCTCGGCCTCTCCCTCGGCGGCGTACGCACGGCGCTCAACCTTGAGAAGGGCGTCGCCCTGCTGAACCAGATCGAAGAATCCCAGCACTTCGAGGCCTCCCGGTGACAACCGCGAAGGAACTGCCCATCAACGTCAACGGCGATGTCGTGCTGGTCCGCCAGCACGTCAGGACCGTCGCGGTGGACGTGGGCCTCTCCCTGGTCGACCAGACCAAGGTGGTGACCGCGGCCAGTGAGCTGGCCCGCAACGCCCTGGTCTACGCGGGAGGCGGGCAGGTACGGGTCGAGGTCGTCCACAAGGGCATGCGGCGGGGCCTGCGGATGGTCTTCAGCGACAACGGCCCCGGCATCCCGGACATCGAGCAGGCGCTGACCGACGGGTGGACCACCGGCGGTGGCCTGGGGCTCGGCCTCAGTGGTTCGCGTCGCCTGGTCGACGAGTTCGACCTCGAATCGACTCCCGGTGAGGGGACGTTGATCACGGTGACGAAATGGGCGCGCTGATCCACTCCCAGCGTGACACCTGGGTGAGGGCCGAGGACGCCAGCGCGATCGGCGCCCTTCGCCGTACCGCCGTGACACTCGCCGAGGCGAAGGGATTCAGCGAGGAGGACAGCGGACGAGTCGCCGTAGCGGTGAGCGAGGCCGCCTCGAACCTGGTCAAGCACGCGACCGACGGGGTCATGCTGATTCGTCCTCATCTGGAGCTGGAGTCGGCGGTGGAGGTCCTCGCGATCGACCAGGGGCCGGGAATGCGGGACGTCTCCCGCGCCCTGCGCGACGGCTACTCCACCACCGGCACGCTCGGCATCGGCCTGGGCGGCATCGCCAGGATGGCGAGTGGATACGAGGTTCACTCCATGCCGGGCCGGGGCACCGTGCTCGGTATGTACTTCGTCGCGAAGGACGCCCCGCGGCCCCCGTCCCGGGTGAGCGGCCTCACCCGCCCGATCGGCGACGAGACCGTCTGCGGCGACGCGTTCGTGATCAACGATGAGGGCTCCGTGACGACCGTGATGCTCTGTGACGGCCTCGGCCACGGCCCCGCGGCCGCCCATGCCTCCCAGGAGGCGGCACGGCTGTTCCTGCGGCACGCCGACCTCACTCCGGTCACCGCCCTGGAACGCATCCACGCCGGTCTCGGCCACACCAGGGGCGGCGCGGTCGCCGTGGCCCGCGTCGACGGCGCCGCGGGCACGGTGAGCTTCGCCGGCCTCGGCAACGTCTCCGCGTGGATCGCCCACAACGACGGCCGTCAGGGGATGATCTCGGTTCCCGGCATCGCCGGTCACAAGGCCAGGACCCTGCGCCAGTACGAGTACGTCCTGCCACCGCACAGCGTCGTCCTGCTCCACTCCGACGGTCTGTCCGAGCGGTGGAACATCACCTCCTACCCCGGTCTCGTCACGCGCCTCCCCTCCGTCGTCGCCGGCACGCTGCTGCGCGAGGCCGGGACCCGCAGGGACGACGCCTGCGTGGTCGCCGTCAGGCCGGGCACATGACCGGGGACGAGCTGATCCAGATCCAGATCCGGGACGACCAGGATGTCTTCGCCATGCGAAAGCTGGGCCGTGAGGTGGCGGAGAACGTCGGGATGGAGGCCCAGGACCAGATACGGGTTGCCACCGCGCTGAGCGAGATCGGCAGGGAACTCGTGGAGGCGGGGAGCGACGCCTTCGTCGCCTTCCGGCTGGAGCGGGACGCCCTGCTCATCGCGGTCGACTTCTCGAAGGCCGACTTCCGTCCTTCCGACGGCATGACCCTGGCGGGGCGTCTCGTCGACCGCATCGAGCTCGATTCCGCCGAGGGAAGAATAAGCATGGTCAAACGGCTCCCGCAGGGCCGCAAGCCGAGATTCTCGGCGGAGGAGATCCGCGCCAAGCTCGCCGCGGTCGCGCCCACGACGGCCCTCGACGAGCTGCGCAGGCAGAACCGCGAACTCGCCGAGACCCTGGAGGAGGTCCTGCAGCTCAACACCGAACTGCAGGAGACCAACCAGGGAGTGCTCGCGCTCTACAACCAGCTGTCGGAGGAGCTGGAGGAGACCAACCGCGGCGTCGTGGCGCTCTACGCGGAGCTGGACGAGAAGTCCGCGCAGCTCCGGGCGGCGAGCGACGCGAAGAACAGGTTCTGGGCCACCGTCAGCCACGAGCTGCGCACCCCCCTCAACTCGGTCATCGGCCTGGTCCGCCTTCTGGTGGGCCCCGGCGGGGAGCCCTTGGCCGACGAGCAGCTCCACCAGATCAACCTCATCGGCTCCTCCGCGGAGACGCTCCTTTCACTGGTGAGCGAGTTGCTCGACATGGCGAAGGCCGAGGCGGGCAGGCTCGACCCTCAGCCGTCCATGGTCGACCTGACGGCCCTGGCCGAACGGCTGCGCATGACGCTGCGCCCCACCACCGGCCACGACGGGGTGCGGCTCACCGTGGAGGTCTCGCAGGCACCGACGGAAATGCTGGTGGACGAGGTGATGCTCACCCGGATCCTGCGCAACCTGCTCACCAACGGACTGAAGTTCACCGAGCAGGGCGAGGTCAAGCTGGAGGCGAGGCTGGAGGAGGCCACCCAGGATCTGGTCTTCACCGTGACCGACACGGGGATAGGCGTGCCCGAGGAGCATCTGGAGCGCGTCTTCGAGGAGTTCTTCCAGGTTCCCGGGCCGATCCAGGTGCGAAGCAAGGGGACCGGGCTCGGCCTGCCGTACGCACGTCGGCTGGCGGAGGCGATGGGCGGCTGGCTGCACCTGACCAGCGTCGCGGGCTCAGGCACCACGGCCACCCTGAGGCTGCCCTACCGGCACGACGGTGCCCCCGTGGTCGACCGGTTGCTCGTCGTGGACGACGACGAGGAGTTCCGCGCCGTCGTGCGCCGGATGCTCACCGGATTCGCCGCCCACATCGACGAGGCCTCCGACGGCCTGAGGGCACTGGAGTTGATGGAGGAGAACCCGCCGGACGTCGCCCTGGTGGACCTGCTGATGCCCCGGCTCGACGGCACCGCGCTGATGCTGCGGATGTCCGACGACGAGCGGCTGCGCCAGGTGCCGGTGATCGTCGTGACCGTCGCCACGGCGCGCCAGATCCCCGAGGGGGCGCACATGATGGTCCCCAAGCACGGCCTCCGCCGTGACACCCTGCTGGAGGCGATCGAGAGCGCCCTGGGACACGTCGATGACTAGGAACGCCGCGAGGAAGGAGGCGACCGTACTGGTCGTGGACGACACCCCGACCAAGCTGTACATCCTGTCGAGCTGGCTGCGGCGCTCGGGGCACCAGGTCGTGCAGGCCACCGGCGGCATGGAGGCACTCGCCAAGGTGCGGGAGCTCCTCCCCGACCTCGTCATCCTGGACGTACGGCTGCCCGACATCAGCGGCTACGAGGTCTGCGAGCAGATCAAGGCGGACCCGGCGACGTCCTCCATCCCGGTCATCCAGATCTCCGGTGCCGCGATCGCCCCCGCCGACCGGGCCCAGGGGCTCGAACGCGGGGCGGACGCCTACCTGGCGGAGCCGGTCGAGCCGGACGAGTTCGCCGCGACGGTCGAGGCCACGCTGCGCTACTACCGCGCCCGGCAGCGGGCCGAGCTGATGGCCGGACGGCTCGCCGCCCTCACCGAGGTCACGCTCTCCATGAACTCCGCCGAGACGTTCGACGAGCTCCTCGCCACCGCCGTCGAGGGAACCTCACGGATCCTGGGGCGGCACGCGGGCGCGCTCGCCCTGCCCCCCGACGGCCGGACCCGCAGGTTCGCCGCGACTCCTTCGGAGAACGTCGCCCAGGCCAAGGTCGCGGCGCCGGACACGCTGCCCAGGCTGAGCGCGATGTCCCTGGGTGCCGCCGCGGGCACCCAGGTCCTCACGGTGCCGGCCGCCGAGTGGATGAAGTTGATGCCCGACGCGACGCTCGACGGTGCCGTCTCGGCGGTGATCTGCCGCACCAAGCTGGGCAGGCCCCCCGTCTATCTCGGGGTGGTGGAGACGCCGCCGCTCGACCCCGACGAGTCCAACGTGCTGCGCCAGCTCGGCCAGGCCCTCGCCCTCGCCGTGGACGCGCTGCGCGCGTACGCCGAGGAGCACGCGATCGCCCTCACCCTGCAGCGCAGCCTGCTGCCGGCGCGGATCCCCGAGATCCCCGGAATCGCGATCAGCTGGCGGTACCAGCCCGCGGTCGACAACGTCGAGGTCGGCGGCGACTTCTACGAGGTCCTGCGGATGGACCACCGGGTGCTCATCGCCATCGGCGACGTCCAAGGGCACTCGCTGCTCGCCGCCACCGTCATGGCGGAGTTGCGCCACGCGCTGCGTGCCTCCGTCATCGGCGCCCAGGATCTCGGCGCGTCGATGGCGCTGCTCAACAACGTGCTGCGGCGCTACCACCCCGGCATGACCGCCACCGTGGCCCTGTTCCTGATCGATCCGGTGACCGGGGAGATGGAGATCTCGAACGCGGGGCACATCCCGCCTCTCGTCATCGCGGACGGCCACGCCCGCTACCACGCTCTGGGCAACCTCCTGCTGGGGGTGGCCGAGGAGACCTACCGGGTCGACCGGGTGAACGTCCCCGAGGGAGCCTCGGTGCTGCTGTTCACCGACGGGCTCATCGAGGACCGCGACAAGCTGCTCGACGAGAGCCTGGAGATCGTACGGCACCTGGCGGAGAGCCTGGAGGGAGACCAGGAGGCCTTCTGCGACCGGCTGATCGAGCGGTTCGGTGCCAGGGAGGACGACGTGGCGCTGGTGATGTTCCGGCGCGAGAAGCGCTGAACGACGTCCGGGAGACGGCGGACGCGCCCGGATGTGCTAGATGCGCCGTACCGCCTCGGAGAGGACGGTACGGCGCACTGGCGTCAGACTGCGGTCTCGACCGGTTTGGCGGTCTTCTCCAGCTCGGCGAAGAGGCCGGGCAGGACCCTGGCGTGCAGCACCGTGCCGTCTCCGGTGTGCTCGACGCCGAGGACCTCGCCCTCCTTGTGCGCCCTGGAGATCAGGTCGCCGCGCTCGTACGGCACGAGAAGCCTGACCTCCTGGTCGAAGCGGGGCAGCTCCCGCTCGATCGCGGCCCTCAGCTCGTCGAGTCCGGCGCCGGTGCGGGCCGAGACCACGACGGTGTGCTTCTCCTTCGCGGTCAGCCGGGCCAGCACCACCGGGTCGGCGGCGTCGGCCTTGTTCACGACCACGATCTCGGGGATGTCGCGGGCGCCCTCGATGTCGCCGATCACCTCGCGTACCGCGGCGAGCTGCGACTCGGGGTCGGGGTGCGAGCCGTCGACCACGTGCAGGATCAGGTCGGCGTCGCCGACCTCCTCCAGCGTGGAGCGGAACGCCTCGACGAGCTGGTGCGGCAGGTGCCGGACGAATCCGACGGTGTCGGCGAGCGTGAACAGGCGGCCGTCGGGCGTGTGCGCCTTGCGGACCGTCGGATCGAGCGTGGCGAACAGGGCGTCCTCGACCAGCACCCCCGCGCCGGTCAGCCGGTTCAGCAGCGAGGACTTGCCCGCGTTGGTGTATCCGGCGATGGCCACGGCGGGAACCTCGCGCTGCAGGCGCCGCGAGCGCTTGGTCACGCGGGCGGTGGTCATCTCGCCGATCTGGCGGCGCAGCTTGGCCATCCGCTCACGGATCCGGCGGCGGTCCAGCTCGATCTTGGTCTCACCGGGTCCGCGGCCTCCCATGCCGACGCCGCCCGCGGCGCGACCGCCGACCTGGCGTGACAGGTTTCCACCCCAGCCTCGCAGGCGCGGCAGCAGGTAGTTGAGCTGCGCGAGCTCGACCTGCGCCTTGCCCTCGCGGCTCTTGGCGTGCTGGGCGAAGATGTCGAGGATCAACATGGTCCGGTCGATGACCTTGACCTTGACGATCTCCTCAAGCTGGCGGAGCTGGCCGGGGCTCAGCTCTCCGTCGCAGACCACGGTGTCGGCACCGGTGGCGGAGACGATGTCGGCGAGCTCCTGCGCCTTGCCGGAGCCGATGTAGGTCGCGGTGTCGGGCTTCTGCCTGCGCTGGATCAGACCTTCCAGGACCTCCGAGCCCGCGGTCTCGGCGAGGAGCTTCAGCTCAAGGAGGGAGTTTTCCGCGTCGGTCGACGTACCGGAGGTCCAGACGCCGACGAGGACGACCCGCTCAAGCCGCAGCTGGCGGTATTCGACCTCGGTGACGTCTTCCAGCTCAGTGGAGAGGCCCGCCACCCGGCGGAGTGCCTGGCGCTCGGCCAGGTCCATCTCGCCGTTGTCGAGCAGGTCGTCGAATCGGTCGATGTCCAGCGGCTCACGAGTGTCTATGTCGTCGCTCCATTCAGATGGTTGGTGCGTATGCGTTCTTCTCACAGGAGAGAACGCCCCGACACCCCGGGTCTCTTCCCCTTGATGGTGCCACGGGAACCTCTCGCCATCACCTGGTTATCACCGCCTCGCCCCGGCGTGCCGCGAACGCCCCTGGTCGGGGCGCCGGGAACGGGTCGGACACGCGGCCTCAGGGAAGCCGGACCGAGGCGTCGCCCGAGCCGGTCCGCAGCGTGACCTTGCGGGGCGAGGAGGGGTCCCTGACCACCTCCACGGTCTCCTGCCCCGAACCGGTGTCGGTGGTGACGTCGTAGCCGCCCTTGGGAAGGTAGGCGACGACGTCGCCGGAGCCGGTCTCGATCCGCACCTCCTCGGGCGCGGCGGAGAACCTCGCCTCGACGTCGCCGGAGCCGGTGTCGGCGACGAACCGCTTGGAGGTCAGGGCGCCGGCCTCGATCTCGCCGGAGCCGCTCGTGGCCTCAACCTCCCCGGTGAGCCCGCGCATCGTGATGGTGCCCGAGCCGGTGTCGAGTTTGGCCGTGAGGCCCCGCGGGATCTCGACCTTGTAGTCGACCGAGCAGTTCCCGCGGCATTCGTAGCGCAGGGTGAGCGTGCCGCCGTCCACCGGGTGCCGGAGGGTGGGCTTGTCACCACGCCAGTGGATGGTCTCGGTCACCCGGACGGCCTCCCGGTCCGACTCGGCGACCACGATGTCCCCGGAGCCGGTGGCGACGTCCAGGGCCTTCAGCTCGCCGGTGACGTCGTAGGAGACGACCTCCTGCTGCCGGTCGCGGAAGTCGAGTGCGCCGCACCCCGAGAGCACGAACACCGACCCCAGGATCGCCCCTGCGACGACCATGTTCCTCTTCATGTGCTCAGTCCTCGACCTTCCGGGAAACCTTCGCTTCCCAACCGACGTGCGACGGGTTCGTCCTCTCCCTCTGCCGACCTGCCGAGGGCGCTGACCCAACTCTGGCCGAGCCCGCCTCCCAGATCATCGGGGAACGCCCGGATCGACCCCTGAGGGGGACCCTGCCTTTGACCGGTGACCGGCCCTGAAGTAGCGTCGATTCCACAATTCAGAATTACTTTTCCACCATATGGAAATCCGCGAGGAAAAGAGGACCCATGGACGGCGTTGAGATCGGCGGCCCCCTCCAGGACCGCTTCGAGGAGATCCTCACGCCGGAGGCACTGGCCTTCCTGGCCACCCTCCAGCGCGAGTTCGACGGCCGGCGTCTGGAGCTGCTGGAGGCCCGCCAGACCCGCCAGGCGGAGCTGTCGGCGGGAGGCACCCTCGACTTCCTGCCCGAGACCCGGCACGTGCGTGAGTCCGAGTGGCACGTCGCCCCGCCCGCCCCCGGCCTGGTGGACCGCCGCGTGGAGATCACCGGCCCCGTCGACCGGAAGATGACGATCAACGCGCTGAACTCCGGCGCCAAGGTGTGGCTCGCGGACTTCGAGGACGCCAACGCTCCCACCTGGGAGAACACCGTCAACGGCCAGCTCAACCTGCGCGACGCGCTCGATCGGACCCTGGACTTCTCCGCCGGGGAGAAGAGCTACGCCCTCAAACCGGACACCGAGCTCGCCACCATCGTGGTCCGGCCCCGCGGATGGCACCTGAACGAGAAGCACCTCACCTGTGACGGCAGGCCGTTCTCCGCCTCCCTCGTCGACTTCGGCCTCTACCTCTTCCACTCGGCGCAGCGGCAGATGGCCAAGGGCAGGGGCCCGTACTTCTACCTGCCGAAGATCGAGTCACACCTGGAGGCCCGCCTCTGGAACGACGTCTTCGTCAGGGCCCAGGAGCTGCTCGGCATCCCCCACGGCACGATCCGGGCGACGGTGCTCATCGAGACCTACCCTGCCGCGTTCGAGATGGACGAGATCCTCTACGAGCTCCGCGACCACTCCGCGGGGCTCAACGCCGGCCGCTGGGACTACCTCTTCAGCGTGATCAAGAAGTTCCGCACCCGGGGCCGCGAGTTCCTGCTGCCCGAGCGCAACGCCGTGACGATGACCGCTCCGTTCATGCGGGCCTACACCGAGCTGCTGGTCCGCACCTGCCACCGGCGCGGGGCCCACGCCATCGGCGGGATGGCCGCGTTCATCCCCTCCCGCCGCGACCCCGAGGTCAACAAGGTCGCCCTGGAGAAGGTCACCGCCGACAAGACCCGCGAGTCCGGCGACGGTTTCGACGGCTCGTGGGTGGCGCACCCCGACCTCGTGCCGATCTGCCGCGACGTCTTCGACGCCGTCCTGGAGGACCGGCCGAACCAGCTCCACCGCCTGCGCGAGGACGTCTCCGTCTCCGCCGCCGACCTGCTGGCGGTCTCCAAGACCCCCGGCGACATCACCGAGGCGGGGCTGCGCAACAACGTGGACGTGGCGCTGCGCTACCTGGCCGCCTGGATGGGCGGGCTGGGCGCGGTGGCGATCCACAACCTGATGGAGGACGCGGCGACCGCCGAGATCTCCCGTTCCCAGATCTGGCAGTGGATCCACAACGGCATCGAGCTCGCCGACACCGGTGCCGTGGTGACCAGAGAGCTGGTCGAAAAGATCATCGACGAGGAACTCGCCAAGATCAAGGCGGAGCCCGGCTACGACGAGGCCCGCTACGGTCAGGCCACCGCCCTGTTCAAGGAGGTCGCCCTCGACGACGACTTCGCGGAGTTCCTTACCCTCCCGGCCTATGCGCGTATGCCGTGACATGGCCGGCCCGACAGTGCGAAATCCTCATCCCCCGGCGGGGATTCCTCACTCCGGGCGGTCCTCGCGGACGGATGCGGACGCCGGGCTCAGTGGATACTTTGCGTGCATGAGCGATGACAGGAACGGCGAAGGAGCCGACCAGGGCGAGTACGCGGCGCTGCTCGACGCCGTCAAACGCGAGATCATCGGCAGCAGGGGACGGGTGGCGCTGCTCACCACCGACACCGAGCTGATCCGGCAGTACTGGCGGATCGGCCGCCACATCCTCGATCGGCAGCCGGACGACGACTGGGGCAGAAGAGCGGTGCCCCGGCTCTCGACCGACCTGCGCGGCGCGTTCCCCGAGGCGATGGGGTACTCGCGGACCAACCTCCTCTACATGAGGGCCTTCGCGGCCGCCTGGCCGGACTCCATCCCGAGGACGACCCGGCCGATCCCCTGGGGCCATCACATCGTCCTGCTCGACATGCTCGACAACAGGGCGACCAGGGAGTTCTACGCGCGCAAGACCGCGGACGAGGGGTGGGCTAGGGGCGTCCTGATCACGATGATCAAAGGACGGCTCCACCTGCGCGTCCGGCACTCCCCGCCGGGCCCCGTCCACACGCCGCCCTCCCCCGACCGCCGTACCCCGCAGCGGGCGCCCGGAGAGCCCTGCTTCTCCGGCCTCGTGGACGACGGCCCCAGACACGGCAGGAACGCCGGCGCCGCCGCGCTGAGTGAGAATTCGAGACGAGGATGACAAGAACGGCGTCCTCGATCGGCCGATGGAGGCCGGCGGGCACCGGCGACAGCGCCGGGACGCCGGGCACGCCGGAGGAGGAGCGATGTCGACGAAGACCCTGGACGAGCCGGCCCGCAGGTTCGAGGAACTCCTCGGACCCGGGTCGGTCATCACCGATCCCGTGCGGCTGCGCACCTACGAGTGCGACGGGCTGACCCACCACCGGGTCACCCCCGGAGTCGTGGTGCTGCCGGAGAGCACCGAGCAGGTCGCGGCCGTGGTGAGGATCTGCAACGAGTACGACCTGCCGTTCGTGGCCAGGGGCGCCGGGACCGGACTGTCGGGCGGTGCCCTGCCACGGGCCGACGGGGTGCTGGTCGTGACCTCGAAGATGCGGCGGATCCTCTCCGTCGACCTGCCGAACCGGAGGGCGACCGTGGAGCCTGGGGTCACCAACCTGGCGATCACCGAGGCCGTCCGCGACCTGGGCCGCTACTACGCGCCCGACCCTTCCAGCCAGCAGGTCTGCACGATCGGCGGCAACGTGGCCGAGAACTCCGGCGGCGCCCACTGCCTGAAGTACGGCTTCACCGTCAACCACGTGGTCGGCCTGGAGATCGTCACCCCTGACGGTGACATCGTCGAGCTGTCGGACACCGATCCCGGATACGACCTGCTGGGCGCGTTCATCGGCTCCGAGGGCACCCTCGGTATCGCGACCAAGGTCGTCGTACGGCTGAGCAGGCTGCCGGAGGCCGTGACGACGCTGCTCGCGGCGTTCGAGGACATCGAGCGGGGCGGGCAGGCGGTGTCGGCGATCATCGGCGGAGGCATCGTGCCCGCCGCGATCGAGATGATGGACGCCCTCGCCGTCGAGGCGGCCGAGGCGGCCGTGGCGTGCGCCTACCCGGAGGGCGCGGGGGCGGTGCTCATCGTGGAGCTGGACGGCCCCGCGGAGGAGGTCGCGCACCAGTTCGGCGAGGTGACACGGCTCTGCCGGGAGAGCGGCGCGTTCGAGATACGGGTCGCCGACGACCCGGCGGAGCGGGCCGCGATCTGGCGGGGCCGCAAGTCTGCGTTCGCCGCGGTGGGCCGGATCAGCCCCGCCTACATCGTCCAGGACGGTGTCGTCCCCCGCACCGCGCTGGGCGGGGTGCTGGCGAGCATCGACGCCCTCTCCCGCGAGTACGGCATCAGGGTGGCGAACGTCTTCCACGCCGGTGACGGCAACCTGCACCCGCTGGTGCTGTTCGACGACGCCGAGCCGGGTGCGGAGGAGAGGGCGGAGATCGTGTCGGGGAGGATTCTCGACCTGTGCATCGAGCACGGCGGTTCCATCACCGGCGAACATGGCGTCGGTGTGGACAAGTCACGATATATGCCGAAAATGTTCTCTGACGACGATCTCAACACCATGCAGCTGGTGCGCTGCGCCTTCGACCCCCGCGGCCTGTCGAACCCGGGAAAGATCTTCCCGACCCCCCGGCTGTGCGGCGAGGTCCCCGGGGTCCGCAAGGGCGCGCACCCGCTGGTCGAGTCGGGACAGGCGGAGCACTTCTGATGGGAGCACCGCTGGAGGCACCGTTGACGGCACAGCAGGCACAGGAAGCGCAGAAGGCGCTGCGCGCGACGGGCGTGACGATCCGGGAGGCGACCTCCGACGACGCGGTGGGCGGGGTCTCGCCACGCTGGGTGGCCCTGCCGGAGAACACCGGGGAGGTCGCCGCGCTGATGCGCGTCTCGGCCGCCCACGACCTGGCCGTGGTCCCGGTGGGAGACGGCACCAAGCTCGGCTGGGGCAATCCCCCCGAACGGTGCGACCTGCTGATCGACACCTGCTGTCTGCTCCTCGGGGACGGAACCGCGGTCGAGCACTCCTCGGGCGATCTCGTGACGCGGGTCGGCGCGGGACTCCCCCTCAACGTCCTCAACGCCACGCTCTCGCGGTCGCGGCAGGAACTCGCCCTGGACACGCCCCTGGGCGCCGGCACGGTCGGCGGCACGCTCGCCACCGCGGTCGCCGGCCCCCGCAGGTTCCGCTACGGCACCGCCCGCGACCTGCTGATCGGCATCACGGTCGTGCTGGCCGACGGCACGATCGCCACCTCGGGCGGCAACGTCGTCAAGAACGTCGCGGGCTATGACCTGGGCAAGCTCTTCACCGGCTCCTACGGCACGCTCGGCGTCATCACCGAGGCCACCTTCCGCCTCCACCCGATCCCCGCCGACCGCCGGTGGGTCACCGTGGACCTGCCCGCCGGCGGACCGGGTTCCGCCGGTTCCCCCGCGAGGGACGGACTGGACGCGCTGGACGCACTGGTCGCCGAGCTCGCGGCCTCGCAGGCCGAGCCGAGCGCCGTCGAACTGGAGTGGCCGGACATCACCGGCGAGGCCACCGTCTGCGCGCTCGTCGAGGGAGTGGCGGCCGATGTCCGCGCGGAGGCCGTGCGCACCTCGATGGACGAGTACGGGAGCGCGCGGATCACCGCCGAGGCGCCCGCCTGGTGGTCGGTGCCGCCCGGCGAGGAGGTGCTGCTGGAACTGCGGGTCCCGCCCGCCGCGGCCTGCCCGGCGCTGCGCGCGGTCGCCGCACGCGGGCTGCCCGCTCGGGTGCGCGGGTCGGTGGCCTCAGCGGTCCTGCTGGCCGCCCTGCCGGGGGACGTCGGCGAGGCGGAGTTCTCCGGGTTCGTGACGGGCGTACGCGACGACCTGCGGCGGCTCGGCGGCGCGCTCACGGTGCTCGCCGTGCCCTCCGCTCTCGCCCGCGGGATCGACCGCTGGGGTCCCTCCGGCGCCCTGCCTCTGATGCGGCGGGTCAAGGAACGGTTCGACCCCGGCCGGAGGATGTCCCCCGGCCGGTTCGCGGGAGGGATCTGACATGGACCCTGAGCTGATCAACGACTGCGTGCACTGCGGGTTCTGCCTGCCCTCGTGCCCGACGTACGTCCTGTGGGGCGAGGAGATGGACTCCCCGCGCGGCCGGATCCACCTGATGAAACAGCACGTCGAGGGCACACCGCTCACGCCCGAGATGGCCGGGCACTTCGACGCGTGCCTGGGGTGCATGGCATGCGTGCCCGCCTGCCCGTCCGGGGTGAGGTACGACCGGCTGATCGAGCAGACCCGGGCCGAGGTGGAGCGGGTGCACGTGAGAGAGCCTGACGACAGGGCGCTGCGGGCGCTGGTCTTCCAGCTGTTCCCCTATCCCCGGCGGCTGCGGGCGATGCGGCTGCCGCTGCGGCTCAGCGCCGGGCTGCGCCGCGCGGTCGCGCCGAGGCTGGAGCGGATCAACCCGTCCCTGGCGGCGATGGCCGACCTCGCTCCCCCGGCCGCCGACCGGACGCGGCTGCCGCGAAGGATCGCGGCGCGGGGCCCGCACCGGGCCACGGTCGGCATGCTCACCGGCTGCGTGCAGGGGGAGTTCTTCCCCCAGGTCAACGAGGCCACGGCCCGGGTGCTCGCGATGGAGGGCTGCGACGTGGTGATCCCGCCCTCGCAGGGCTGCTGCGGGGCGCTGTCGCTGCACTCCGGCCAGGAGAGGCAGGCCCTGCGGTTCGCGAAGCGGACGATCGCCACCTTCGAGCGGGCGGGCGTCGACACGATCGTCGTCAACGCCGCCGGATGCGGATCGACGATGAAGGACTACGCGGAGATCCTCGAGGGCGAGGGCGGCGAGTGGGTCGAGAGGGCCCGGGCGATCAGGACCGTCGACCTGGCGGAGTATCTCGTCGCGCTCGGCCCGGCGGCCGAGCGCCATCCGCTGCCGCTCACCGTGGCCTACCACGACGCCTGTCACCTCGCCCACGCCCAGGGAGTACGGTCCCAGCCCCGCGAGCTCCTGGGCGGCGTGCCCGGCCTGAAGCTGAAGGAGATCGCCGAGTCGGCGATCTGCTGCGGCTCGGCGGGAACCTACAACCTGTTCCAGCCCGAGACCGCGAAGGACCTCGGTGACCGCAAGGCGGAACGGGTGCTCGCCACCGGCGCCGACCTGCTGGTCTCGGCCAACCCCGGCTGCACCATGCAGATCGCCTCGGCGATCCGCCGCCGGGGCGCCGAACCCGTCCCCGTGGCGCACACCGCGCAGGTTCTCGACGCCTCGCTGCGCGGACTCGCGAGGGTGCCGTGAGGGCGGGTGGGGATCTCGTGAGCGGCCCGTCCCGCCGGTACGGGACGCGCCGAGGTCGGGGGCCGTCCCGTGGGGAGGGCACATGAGCGCGGTGCAGTCGGTCGACCGGGCGCTGGACGTGCTGGAGGCGCTGGCCGAACGGGGCGGGGAGGCCGGCCTCTCGGAGATCGCGGCGAGGACCGGCCTGCCGTACGGGACGATCCACCGGCTGCTGCGCACGCTGCTCGCCCGGGGCTACGTGCGCCAGGAGTCCGACCGCCGCTACGCCCTGGGGGGCGCTCTGGTGCGGCTCGGCGGGGTGGCCGAGCGCATGGTGGGCGTGTGGGCGCAACCGTACCTGACGAGGCTCGTCGAACTGTCGGGTGAGACGGCCAACCTGGCGGTGCTGGAGGGTGACTTCGTGGTCTACGTCGCCCAGGTGCCCTCGCCGAGGCGGCTGCGGATGTTCGCGGAGGTCGGCAGGCGGGTGCTGCCGCACAGCACCGCCGTGGGGAAGGTCCTGATGGCCGACAGGGCGGACAGCGAGGTGGCGTCGCTGGTCGAGCGGACCGGCATGCCCCGCAGGACCGCCAACACGATCACCGACCTGCCCGGGATGCTCGCCGAGCTGGAGCGGGTGCGAGAACACGGGTACGCGATGGACCTGGGCGAGGAGGAGCTGGGCGTGCACTGCCTGGCGGTGGGCGTACGGGACGGGGCGCGGACGATCGCCGCGCTGTCGGTGTCCGGGCCGGCCGAGCGCATCGCCGCGCTCGACCGGCGGGACCTCGCCGAGGGCATGCGCAGGATCGCGCACGACTTCGGCGCCGAACTGGGCCCGATCACGCCCGGCGGAGCCGAGCGCGTCTCGTGAGCCGATCACCGTCCCGGCAGGGGACGGCGTGCGGCGACCGTGGGATCACCGGGGACGGCCGCCGGACGAGGGTTCCAGAAGACTGGGCGGCTGCCGGGTGCCGGAGGGTGGGGGCCGAGGTCAGCATCCGGGAGGGGTGAGGGATGAGGGCCCGGATCAGCTGTGCAGGCGGTGGACGGGTGATCCGTCGGCCGCGCAGCGGACCTCGACCTTGACCTCGTCCTCCTCGGACTCGAACTCGACGCGGGCCCGGTCGGCGGGTCCGCGCTCGACGTCGTCGGCCTGGAAGCCCTGGGCCGGACTCCACGACCGCAGGGTGACGAGGCCGCCCTCGCACCGGGCGATCACCCTGCCGCCCTTCGTGATGATCAGCCGGCTCTCGCCGGGCTCCGCGGCGGTGGTGGCGGGCTCGGGGGTGGCCTCACCGGACTCCTCGACGCCGTCGGTCTCGGAAGGGGCACTTTCGGAAGGGGAGGGAGCGGTGGGCGGGGCACTGGGAAGGGACGAGGCGAGGGCGAGCGCCTCATCCACCTCGGCGGCGGAGAGCGGCCGAAGACCGGTGTCCGTCAGCGGCTCGCTGAGACGATCGATCACCGCCACACCCGCTCCGATCGCGAGAAGCCCGGTGATCAGCCATCCGGCCACGACCAGGGGAAGACGCTTGCGCATGTCCTCACTGTGCCACCTGGAACGATAAGACAACGCTAAGGAGCGGCTAACCCGCTTTTGACGCGGTGCCGGAGAAGGCTAACGTGGCGGCAAATGTCGAATGTGCTGCTCATCGAGGACGACGCCGCGATCCGCACCTCCCTCACCCGGGGCCTGCGCGATCGCGGCCACGCCGTGTCGTCCGCCCCCACCGCTCTCGAAGGCCTGCGGCTGGCCGTCGAGGAACACCCCGAGCTGGTCGTCCTCGACCTCGGCCTGCCCGACATGGACGGCCTGGACCTGCTGCGGATGCTCCGCGCGGTGAGCCGGGTCCCGGTGATCGTGGCGACCGCGCGAGACGGCGACACGGAGATGGTCAGGCTGCTGGACGCGGGTGCCGACGACTACGTGGTCAAGCCGTTCAGCGCGGCCCAGCTCGACGCGCGGATCCGGGCCGTGCTCCGGCGGGTGGCGGGCGAGAGCCGCGCCGACAGCGCGGTCACCGTCGGTGGCCTGCGCATCGACCCCCGTACCCGGGAGGCGACCCTGGACGGGACGCCGCTGGATCTGAGTCCTCGCGAGTTCGACCTGCTGCACTACCTGGCGGCCAGGCCCGGCGAGGTGGTCACCAAGCGGGAACTGCTCACCCACGTCTGGCAGATCCCCTACGGCGGAGCCGACAAGACGGTGGACGTCCACCTCTCCTGGCTCCGCCGCAAGCTGGGCGAGACATCCCAGGAGCCCCGCTACCTGCAGACCGTCCGGGGTGTCGGCGTGCGACTGGCCGCCCCGGCATGAGGCGCTGGCTGACCCTGCTGGTCGCGGCGACCACCTCCCTCGTACTGATCGCCCTGCTGGTCCCGCTCGCCCTGCTGGTCCGCACGGTCGCGGTGAGCGGAGCGGTCAGTGAGGCGGAGAGCGAGGCCGAGTCGGTGGCGGTCGTGGTCGGCGCGGTGGACACCGAGACCCTGCGGCTCACCGCGGAACAGGCCAGGCATCCGGTGACGGTCTTCCTCCCCGGCGGGGAGGTGATCGGCGATCCCGCGCCGCGCTCCACCGCCGTGGAGCTGGCCTCCCGCGGCCGCAGCGTCACCGCCGCCGCGCCCGGCGGGCGGGAGATCCTGGTCGCGGTCCAGGGGGCGCCCGGGGGCACGGCGGTGGTCCGGGTCTTCCTGGACGACGCCGACCTGACCAGGGGCGTGCCCCAGGTCTGGGCCGGGCTGGCGGCGCTCGGCCTGGCCCTGGTCGGACTGGGCGTGCTGGTCGGCGACCGGCTGGCCCGCGCGGTGATCAGGCCGATCACCGCGCTGGCGAAGGTGTCGCACCGGCTCGCGGCGGGCGACCTGTCCGCCAGGACGGTGCCCGACGGCCCTCCCGAGGTGCACGCGGTCGGTCTCGCCCTCAACCACTTGGCCGAGCGCATCACCGGCCTGCTCGCAGAGGAGCGGGAGAGCGCCGCCGACCTGTCCCACCGGCTGCGCACCCCGCTCACCGGGCTGAGGCTGGAGGCGGAGTCACTGGCCGATCCCGAGGAGTCGGCCAGGATCGAGGCGAGGGTGGACGCCCTGGAACGCGCCGTCACCTCGGTGATCACCGAGGCGAGGCGGCGGGTGCGTGAGCGGGCCGAGTGCGACGCGGCGGCGGTGACCGAGGCGCGGGTCGCGTTCTGGTCGGTGCTCGCCGAGGACCAGTCACGAGACTTCACCCTGGATCTCGCCCCGGGACCGCTGCCGGTCGGGGTCGCCGCGGACGACCTGGCCGCCTGTGTGGACGCCCTGCTCGGCAACGTGTTCGCGCACACCCCGGAGGGGGTCTCGTTCTCCGTACGGCTGGAGGCGACCGGCGACGGCGCGCTGCTGACCGTCGCCGACGCGGGTCCCGGCTTCGCCACGCCCGATCCGCTGCAGCGTGGCGAGAGCGGGGCCGGATCGACCGGTCTCGGCCTCGACATCGCCCGCCGCACGGCGGAGTCGGCGGGTGGCTCGCTGTCCCTGCGCACCTCCCCCTCCGGTGGGGCGAGCGTGATCCTGTTCCTGCCCGCCGTCACGTCCTGACCCCGGAACCCTCGCCCCCGCGGTGGCCGGAGGTGGACGCGGTGGCCGGGGAGTTCACGGAACCGATGAGGAAGCCCCCGCCCATCCCCGCGACGCCCGCGTGCTCGTCCCACCTGTGATCTGCCGCACTTCAGACAATGAAATGTTGCACAATCTGAAAGTTTCTCCCTACTGTTGACGTCGTGACCAGTGTGGAGAGCGTGGACGAGCTCGGCCGGAGAGATCGAAAGAAGCTCGAGACCCGTGCGGCGCTGGAGCACGCCGCCCTGACGCTGGTGGCCGAACACGGCCTGGCGGGTGTCACGGTGGAGGACATCGCCACGGCGGTGGACCTCTCTTCGCGCACGTTCTTCAACTACTTCCCGTCCAAGGAGGACGCCCTTGTCGGAGCGAGCCCGGCGTCCGTCGCCGAGCTGCGCGAGAGGCTGGAGGCCGTGCCGGCCGAGGTGCCGGTTCTGGAGGCGCTGCGCCTGATGTCACGGGTCGAGGCCGAACACGTCCAGCAGCGCCGCGAGCAGTGGCTGCTGCGGTTGAAGGTGTTCGAGCAGAACCCGTCACTCCTGCCGCGGCTGGTCGCCAACGGCACCGAGACCGAGCGCGCCGTGTCCGCCGTCGTCGCGCGCAGAATCGGCGTCGAACCTGGTACGAGCGGCTATCCCGAGCTGGCCACCGCGGTGGCCATGGCGGCCTTCCGGGCGGCGATGATGCGCTGGAGCGCCGCGGACGGCCGGCCGGCGCTGGCCGACCTGGTCGACGAGGCCTTCTCCCAGCTCGCCGCCGGCCTGCCCAATCCGTGACCGTCCCGGTCACCGTTCTCCTTCGATCACCCCCCGAACACGTTCCCGTTCGGAAGGCGTCCGCGCGAGTCACGCGGAGCGCCGGTCCCCCGCCCGAGAAATCGAGGAAAGATGACATCCACCAGCGCGCAGCCCGAGTCCGTGGCCGCGGCGCCCACCTCCAGGAGAAAGGTGCTGCAGGCGCTGTCGGGACTGATGGTGGGCATGTTCGTGTCCATCCTGGCCTCGACCGTCGTGGCCAACGCCCTGCCCCGCATCATCACCGACCTGCAGGGCACGCAGACCGTCTACACCTGGATCGTCACCTCGGAGCTGCTGGCCATGACGGCCACGGTGCCGCTCTGGGGCAAGATGGCCGACCTCTACAACAAGAAGTTGCTGATCCAGCTCTCACTGGGGCTGTTCGTGGTGGGCTCGCTGATCGCGGGTCTCACACCGAACGTGGAGATCCTCATCGTCAGCCGCGTAGTGCAGGGCATCGGCGCCGGCGGCATGACCGCGCTCGCGATGATCGTGATGGCGGCCATGATCCCGCCGCGTGAGCTCGGCCGCTACGCCGGCGTCTTCGGCGCCGTGTTCGGCGTCGGCACCGTGGCGGGCCCGCTCATCGGCGGCGTGCTCGTGGACACCTCCTGGCTCGGCTGGCGCTGGTGCTTCCTCATCGGCGTGCCGTTCACGATCCTGGCCATCGTCCTGCTGCAGCGCACGCTCGACCTGCCGGTGGTGCGCAGGGACGTCAAGGTCGACTACCTGGGCGCCCTGCTGATCACACTGGGTGTGTCCACGCTGCTGATCTGGTCGTCCCTGGCGGGCAACCAGTTCGAGTGGGGCTCCTGGTGGACCGTCGCCCTGGTGAGCGGCGCCCTGGTCACCCTCGCGCTCGCCATCTGGGTGGAGTCGAGGGCGGCCGAGCCGATCATCCCCCTGACCATCTTCAGGAACCGCACCGTCACCCTCGCCACCGTGGCGAGTGTGCTGGTCGGCGTGGCCATGTTCGGCGGCACGGTCTTCCTGTCGCAGTACTTCCAGGTGGCGCTCGGCAAGTCGCCGACGGTCGCCGGCCTGCTGAGCCTGCCGATGGTGTTCGGCCTGCTCGTCTCCTCCACCGTGGCAGGCCAGCTCATCACCAAGTGGGGCCGCTGGAAGGGCTTCCTGGTGGCCGGCGGCGTCGTCATGCTCGCCGGGATGGGCCTGCTCAGCACCATCGACGGTCAGACCGGCATGGTGCTGCTCGGGATCTACATGGCGGTGCTCGGCATCGGTGTCGGCATGCTCATGCAGAACCTGGTCCTCGCCGCCCAGAACGACGTACCCGCCCACGACCTGGGGGTCACCACCTCGGTGCTGACCTTCTTCCGCAGCATGGGCGGCGCCGTCGGCGTCAGCGCCCTGGGCGCGGTGCTGGCCAACCGGATCACCGCGCTCATGACGGAGAGGCTCGGCCCGATGGCCGCCGGCGGCGCGGGTGGCGAAAGCGGGGCCGTACCCGACATCTCCAAGCTGCCCGCTCCCGTCGTCCGCATCGTCCAGGACGTGTACGCGACGGCAACCGCCGAACTTTTCCTCATCGGCGTGCCGCTCACCGCGCTCGCGCTGGTGGCGGTCCTGTTCATCAAGGAGAAGCCGCTCAACACGCTGTCGGGCGAGGAGCGGCTGGCCCGGGAGCAGGCCGCGGCCGCCGGTCACTGATCGGACCGCCGGAAACGGCGCTGGGGAGCACGCCGGAATCCGGTGGCGGGCCGTACTCACCGTCGGTTAACGATCTCTTAGCGTGCCCCTAGCAAAGTCTCCGCAAATCTTGACCCATGACACGAATCACCAGAATCACCGTCGGAGCCCTCGCAACCGCCGCCCTCCTCACCGGTGGAGGCGGCATCGCCCTCGCCGCGCACCAGACGGACGGTGCGGCGATCACCGCCACCGCGGCCACGACCGGCACGACCGGCGTGACCGCGGTCGGCACCACGGGTGCCGCCACCGCCCCCGTCACCACCTCGGCGTACATCTCCTCCGGCCAGGCCGTGAAGATCGCCAAGAAGCGAGTCCCCGGCGCGCGCGTGAGCAAGGTCGAGCGCGAGTGGGAGCACGGCCGGCGCGCCTGGAAGGTCGAACTGCACAAGGGGGCCTGGGAGTACGACGTCTACGTGTCCGCGAAGACCGGAAAGATCATCAAGTTGAAGCGCGACTACGACGACTGATCAGCAGGATTTGAGGACGTCCTCCATGGCGTCCTTCTCCCCCTGCGTCACCCACATCTCGTACTTGACCTTCACCTTGATCTGACGTTCCACATAGGGGCACCGGTAGGCGCGGTTCGGCGGCAGCCAGGTCGCCGCGTCTCCGGCGCCCTTCTGGCTGTTCAGCGGCCCGTCCACCGCCAGCAGGTTCAGCGGGTCGTTGGCGAGTTCCTTCCGCTTGGAAGCGGGCCACTGCTGGGCGCCCTTCTGCCAGGCGTCGGCGAGCGCGATCACATGGTCGATCTGCACCGCCATGCTGGTCCGTGTCCCGCGCTCGAACTTGATGGTCTTGCCGCTGTAGGGGTCCTCAAGAATTCCGGACTGCACGATGCAGCCCTCCTCGCCCTTCTTGAAGACCTCCTCCTTGAGGTCGCGAATGAGAATGTCGTTGCGGGTGTCACAGCCGTTCTTGTCGACGTCCGACCACGCGGGACCGAACTTGTCGCGGTTGAATCCCGTCATCGGGGCGCGCCCCTTGACCTCGAGTTTCCTCAGGTCCTTGAGCGCCTCGGAGGCGGAGTTCCTGTCCCCGGAAGCCCCTCCTGAGGACCGCGTCCCCTCGTCCACGCCTCCGTCGGGAAACGGGCCGCAGCCCGCCACCGTGAACGCGATCGTCGCGACGACCACGCCTCGTACCAGTGCCGTCCGCACCCTGCCACCTCTCACGTGCTCACCAACTGAAGCGGCAAATTACCTCAGATGCCGCCCTCAATCTTAAAAGCCTTAAGAAGCCTTTGGGAGAACGAGAGAATTTCTGACCCATCAATCCATGCCTTACCAGCATCTTTCTCGCTCGATACGGACAAAAGCTACCAAAGACACTCCTCTCGGAGCAGCCGGATCAGGTGATCAGGATCCCGCCGTCGACAGGGATCACCGCACCGGTGACGTACGAGGCGGCGTCCGAGGCGAGGAAGATCGCGGCGGCGACGAGCTCGGCCGGGTCTCCCGCGCGCTTCATCAGCACCCGCTGCTCAAGCTGCCTGGCCAGATAACCCTCGGCGTACTGCTCGGTCATCTCCGAGGCGAAGAACCCCGGCTCGACGCAGTTGACCCGGATGCCGCGCCGCTCCGTCCACTGCTGGGCGAGATCGCGCGTGAGGCCGACGACCCCCGCCTTGGAGGCGCTGTAGGCGGCCTGCGGCAGACCGGCGGTCGTCTCGCCCAGAATGCTCCCGATGTTGACGATCGAGGAGCCGGGCCTCATCACCCTGGCACAGGCCTGCGCCATCCAGTAGGTACCGTGCAGGTTGATGTCCACGACCTGCCGGAACTGCTCGGGCGTCTCCTTCAGCGCCGGGACCGCCGAGCCCACACCCGCGTTGTTGATCAGGATGTCCACCGCGCCGAGTTCGGCCACCGCCGTCTCGGCCAGTGCCCGGCAGTCCTCCGGCCTGGTCACGTCGGTGGCGAGGGCCACGCACCGCCTGCCGGTCTCCTCGACCAGTGCGCGGGTCTCCTCAAGGCGGTCCTTCCTACGGGCACCGATCACGATGTCCGCGCCCGCCTCGGCCAGCCCTCTCGCGAACGCGACACCCAGCCCCGAGGACGCGCCGGTGACGATCGCGACCTTGCCGTCCAGCCGGAATCGTTCCAGCATCGGGGTCCTCCCTCATCCGTCCAACATGCCGAATGAGATTCTAGTGACCGTGCCGGAAACCGCCCGCGAGGGGTCGGTCCACTCGCGGGCGACGCGGTGTCCTGTGCTCGCCGGTGATCCTGGCGGGTCACCGGCGATACGGGCTCCGAGTGGGTCACGAATGACCGCGCCCCTCCCTTCCTGAGGCGGCGCGCGGACCACACCTCCCGAAGAGCGGGCGGCGCCACGGACCGCCGGGCACGGCCGTGGCGAGCCGTCCTACAGGCCGTACTCCTTGGTGATCCGCTCGTGCCGCTCCACCTCGACGTCGACGGCCTTGGCCAGGTCGAGCCAGGCCAGCGGGTGCACCCAGCGCTCGGTGGCGTCGTCCAGAAGCGCGTCGAGCTCGACCGGGCTGACATCCGGCGGGACCGCGATCCAGCCGAAAACGCCGGGCAGCGGCTCGCCCGAGGTCGGGTGGGTCACGGTGTAGTTGTCGTCGCTGTAGACCCACATCGGCCAGCCGCGCTCGACCATGACGTCGTTGAACTCCGTCCAGTCGGCCTGGCTGGGAGCGGCGCCGTCGAAGAACCAGCTGGTGTAGCCACCCGGACGGAGCATGCTGACCGCGGCGAAGGGCGGGACGAAACTCTCCTGCTCCTCTGCACTCTCCGGGATCGGCTCAAGCAACTGCGGCTCGAAGACGACCAGGTCACCGGCGTTGTACTCCATACCGGGAGGCTGGGGGATGGCCAGACGCGCCGTCGCGGGGCCGGTGCGCACGCTCAGGACCTGCCGCTGGCTGCCGTCCGGGGCGGGAAGGATGATGCGCACCAGGCCCATCTCCTCCTCGATCGGCCCCTCGGTCGACTGCAGCGGCATCCCGATCTTGGCGGTGCCCAGACGGACGGTCTCCCAGTCCTCCGCGGCCGTCGCCATGACGATCATTCGCCAGACGTCCTGCTGCTCGATCTCCTCCGAGTCGAGGAGATCACGCAGCACGCCGGCGCCCTTGGCGTTGTCGCCGAGCTGCTGCGCCGCGGCCGACCACAGGCGGACCGCCTCGATGCCGCCGCCCGCGGCGACCGCCGCCTCGCCCTCGGCCGCCGCCTGCTCCCAGCGCTCCCGCGAGGTGTACAGGCGGCCCAGGGCCATGTGGCGCTGCGCGGCCGGCAGCCGCTCCGCCACCTGCTCCAGGCGCTCGTCCTGGCGGGCCTCGATCAGCAGGCCGCTGAGATACGAGGCGTCCTGCGGGTCCGCGGTCTCGATGTCACCGGACTCGACCAGCATGGTCCAGTAGATGTCGGCGCCCTTGGCCGGGTAGCCGAGGAAGCCCAGCGTGGTGGTGTGGCGCCGGGTGGCCTCCACGTCACGGCCGGACAGCGGGGCCAGCCAGCCCACCCAGCGCTCCGGGTCGGCGTTGAAGCCGTCTGCTGCGTCGAAGTAGCCGACCAGCTCGTCCGTGGGACCCGGGGCAGGAAGCGCGGTGGCGGAGTCCGCGGCGGCGCGCAGCTCGGTGATCCGCTCGGCGATGTCACCGGGGCTCCTGAGCTCCCCCGCCGCGGACTCCGCCAGGTCGGCCAACAGCCGCGCCTGCCAGATTCCCTGGCGCGCGACCGCCAGGTGCCCCGCGACGAGCGCCAGTTCGACCCGGGCGCGGTAGCCGCCCATCATCGCGAAGTAGTCGATCCACTGCTTGAGCACCCGGCCCAGCTGCCAGGTGTTGGTGATCTGCGTCGCTCCGGTGAGCGCGTGGATGGCGTGCGACCACTCGACCCAGACGCGAGGGTGGTCGCCGACCACGTCGAGGTCGGGCAGGGCGTCGACGGACTCCTGAACCCTGCCGAGGGTGGCGAGCACGAGTGAGCGGAGCACTCCCTCGCGGTGCTCCTTGGCCACCGGGTCGTCGGGCTTGAACCCGGTCGCGGCGTCGAGCGCGGTGAGCGCGTCCTCGGCTCGTCCGGCGGCGAGCAGCGCGCGGGCCGAGGCGGCCCCCAGCTCCCAGCTCGCCTCACGGTCGGCACCGCCGAGCGCCGCCACCGCGGTCTCGGCGTGGGAGACGGCCTCGTCGACGCGCCCCGCGTCGACGAGCGCCGCGACGTACTGCTCGGCGACGGAGGCGAAGGCCAGCGAGCCGGGCTCGACGTCCAGGGCCGAGAGCGCGGCCAGCCGCTCGGCGGCGTAACCGGGACCGTCCGCGTTCGCCTGCGCGATGACCAGCGCCACGACGGCACCGGGCACGGACGGGCACTCGCGGACGTCCTCCCGCTTGGTGAACTCCACCAGCGTCTCGGCGTCGGCGATCGCGACCGTCCCCTGCGCGCGGTCGCCGACGCGGCCGATCAGGTGCCAGTAGCGGGCGTAGAACTCCAACCAGGGCAGTCGCAGGTTCTCCGCCTGCTGCGCGATGGCGGGCGCGAGCACGTCGAGCTGCCCGTACCGGCCTTCCAACGCCTGCGCGGGCACGTCTCCGATCGCCATAGCCAGACCGGTGTTGCCTGCCTCATGCAGTTGCCGCTGGGTGTCGCCCACCCAGGCCCAGATGTCCACGTCCATGGGACGTCAGTCTGCCAGGTCGGGGAGCATGCCCCAAACGGCTTGGCGATCCCGTGCACCTCCGAGGCCTCACGGTATGGCCCCGCACGTGCGGATGAGCGTGTCCCCGCCGGGCGCGGGGCCCGCGGCGACGCCACGAGGGTCACGAAAGATTCACCTCCGCGCCCCGGAGCGTGTCCCCGGCGGGCACGACGCGCCCGCGCGACAGCGCGGGCGGCGAAGGCGGCGACGTCATGCGCACCGCTCGGAACGCGACCGGGACACGTACCACTCCGAACGCGACCACACAGGACACGGCCGAGGGAACGTGCCGTTCGGCGCGTGACCCACACCGGACACGACCCAGGACGCGCACCGCTCAGAGCGTGACCACACCGGAGGCGACCAGGACGGCGGGACCCGCCAGGTAACTGGTGTGTTCGTCGAGAGTGACGGTGACCGTGCCTCCGAGCACCTCCACCGCCCAGGTGCCGCCGCTCTCACCGGCCAGCCGCGCGGCCGCCACCGCCGAGGCGACGGCGCCGGTGCCGCAGGACCTCGTCTCACCCGAACCGCGCTCGAAGACCCGCATGACGACCCGGCGCGGGCCCACCGGATTGAGCAGCTCGATGTTGACCCCGCCGGGGAAGGTCTCGGGGTCGAACGCGGGCTGGTGACTCAGGTCGAGTTGGGCCACCGGGTCGCCGATGACGCAGGCCAGGTGGGGGTTGCCCATGTCGACGTGCAGACCCTCGTACTCGTGGCCCGCGACGGTCGTGCGACTCGATCCCAGCACCCTGGGCGGGCCCATCTCGACGGTCACGTCACCCGTCTCCGCCAGCCGCACCCGCTTGACGCCCGCCCTGGTCGCGACACCGAACTCCCCGGGCGCGGCGAGTCCCGCGTCGACCAGGTAGCGGGCGAAGACCCGCACCCCGTTGCCGCACATCTCGGCGACGCCGCCGTCGGCGTTGCGGTAGTCCATGAACCACTCGGCCTCGCCCGCCTGGCCGGACACCTCCGGGCTGAGCTTCGTCCGCGTCACGCGCAACACGCCGTCCGCGCCGATCCCCGCGCGCCGGTCGCACAGCGCCGCCACGGTCGTCGCGGACAACTCCAGCTCACCGTCCGGGTCGGGGAGGATGACAAAGTCGTTCTCGGTGCCGTGTCCCTTCACGAATCGCATTCACCAACCCTATCCGGGCACGCTTCCGCCCTCATCACCCCGGCCGGTCACCCGCGCCTCCGTCCGCACCCCGGCCGGTCACCCACGCCCGTATCCGCTCCCCGGCCGGTCACCCGGAGCGGTCAGCCGCGAATCGCGGCGAGCGCGCGCCCCAGAAGGTCGGGCTCCTGCTGAGGAAGCCAGATCACGCGAGGATCGCGGCGGAACCACGACTCCTGGCGGCGGACGAACCTCCGCGTCGCCCGCACCGTCTCCTGCTTCGCCTCCTCCTCGGTGCACTCCCCGCCGAGGAAGCGCAGCACCTGCGCGTACCCGAGGGCACGGCTCGCCGTACGGCCTCCGGCGAGCCCGCGCGCGGCCAGCTCCCTGACCTCGTCCACCAGCCCGGCCCGCCACATGTGGTCGACCCGCGCCTCGACCCGGGCGTCCAGCGTCGCCCTGGGCACCTCCACCCCCAGCTGGACGCTCTCGTAGACGGCGTCGTACGACGGCATCGTGGCCGAGAACGGCCGCCCGGAGATCTCGATGACCTCCAGCGCGCGGACGATCCTGCGCCCGTTGCCGGGGAGGATGGTCTCGGCGGCCTTCGGATCACGCTCGCGGAGCCGCTCGTACAGCGGGCCGGGGCCTCGCAGGTCGAGTTCGGCCTCCAGCCGGGCGCGGACCTCCGGATCGGTACCGGGGAACTCCAGGTCGTCCAGAGCGGCCCGCACGTACAACCCTGATCCGCCCACCAGGATGGGCACGACCTCCTTCGCCCGCAGGTCGTCGATGAGCGGCCGGACCAGCGACTGGTACTCGGCCACGCTCGCGGTCGTGGTCACGTCCCAGATGTCCAGCAGGTGGTGGGGCACTCCCCTGCGCTCCGCCACGGACAGTTTCGCCGTTCCGATGTCCATTCCTTGGTAAAGCTGCATGGAGTCGGTGTTGATCACCTCGCCCCCCAGTTCGAGGGCGAGATCCACGGCCAGGTCGGACTTTCCGGCCGCGGTCGGGCCGACGACGGCGATGACGGGTAGCTGAGGCACGAGGTAAGTCTGCCAACTCCCCGGGTATGGATGAGAGGCGATGTGTCCTCACATCGGAATTGGGGGATTCACCATGTCGATCCTCGACAAGGTCAAGCACATGCTGGGTGGCGGCGCCAAGACCGAAGAACTCGCCAAAAAGGGCATCGACAAGGCGGAACGGTTCGCCAAGAAGAAGCTGGGGCCGAAGCACGCCCAGCAGGTCGACACCGCCGCTCAGAAGGCCAGGGAGATGGCCGACAAGATCGACGAGCCGGACCGCACCACACCGCCGGGTACGACACCCGCGCCCGGACGCACCACACCTCCCGGACCTTCCGGGCGGGGAGACACCGCGTCCGGTCCCGGCACAACACCGCCGCCCTCAGGGCCCTAGACGATCCGTCGACGATTTGCCGGGCCGATTCCGGTCCCCGGCGTCAGTCCCAGTCGAGCATCGGCTGCAGGTAGCCCTCCAGGGTCAGCAGCCAGCGCTTCGACTCCACCCCGTCGCCACCGCTGAACCCGCCGAGCCCGTTGCCCGCGACCACCCGGTGGCACGGCACGATGACGGGGATCGGGTTGGCTCCCATGATCGACCCGATGGCCCGCGCGGGAACACCCGTCCCGCTGCGGGCCGCCAGCTCCCCGTAGGTCACCGCCTTGCCGTACGGGACCGTCTCGTACAGCGTGCCGAGCACCCTGCGCTGCACCGGCGAGGTCAGCCGCCAGTCCAACGGCACCCCGAAGACCTTCAGCCTGCCCGCGTAGTAGTCGCCCAGCTCGCCGAGCACGGCCGCCGTCATGCCGGGATCGTCCGTCTCCTCCAACCCCAGCCGTTCGAGCAGGCGTGCCCTGAACCGGGACGGATCCTCCCAGCCGACGCTCACCACGCCGTCCTCGGTCACGGCGACGGCCATGTCCCCCAGCCGCGTCGGAACGCTCCCGAACGCCACGGTCCCCGCCATCGGCCTCGTCTCCCCTTCGCGAGATCGTCGTCACCGACGCCTCTGGCGCCATCCCCGTCCGCCACGGTACAGCCACTTCCCTGCGGGATCACTCCGTCCAGCGGGCGACGAAATAGCCGACGCCGTAGGGCGCGTCGTCGTAGAGGACCTCGCCGCGCAGGGCGCCTCGGCACCCGCCGAGAACCTGCAGGGCCGCACGGCCCGCGACCCACAGCACGGCGGCCTCACCGGGGTCGAGCGCCGGGATCTCGGCGCGGGCCAGTGCCTCGACGATCGCCCGGTTGTACGGTTTCGCGCGGGGGTCCAGATATCCGGGGGACTTCTCGGTGAGGCAGGCCGAACCGTCGGCCATGACGAGCATCGCCACGCGACCGGCCGTGGCCGCCAGCCGCTCTCCCAGGGCCGCGCACTCCCCGGGAGAAGCGTCGAAGGAGATCGCGTGGAATCCCGAAGCGGTCAGACGCTCCGCGTCGAGGAGGCGGCGTCCGATCGTCAGGGACAGCGGCAGGACAGGCTCCCCCTCGCCGCCCCGGACGTCGACGCCCCAGGGCGCGAGGCTTCCCGCCGCGTCCGCGCCGTACGCCGCGGTTCGGTCGGCGCCTCCCACCACCACGACCTCGTCGGCTCCCGCGCCGCGCAACGCCCCGATCGCGGCCGCGCAGGCCGCCCTGAGGTCGTCGAGCTCCGAGGCCGCGGCCCCGGCCAGCTCGGGGACCAGCAGCGGGGGATGCGGGCACACGGCCGCGGCGACAAGCACCTCGCCAGACTAACGGAGCCCTCCCCCGGCGACCGTCTCGCGGTCTCGCGGCGAGGATGGTCTTACAAGATCCGGAAACGCGCCGGGGCGCGGTGCTTCTCGCACCGCGCCCCGGCCGTACCGATCATCTTTGGCTCATCGACCCTGGGTCAGTAGCCGCTCATCTTTGGCTCATCGACCCTGGGTCAGTAGCCGCCGACGGGCCCCTGGGGATGCACATAGCCGGCAGGGCCGTCGCTCAGATCGCCCTCCTGGGTGCCCTGCGGCTTCTGCGGGCTGCTCTGCCGCTGCTTCGACGGCTTGTCCTCCGCGGGCCTCCCGGCGGCCGGCTCGTTCCCGCCCGTTCCGCCGCCCCCGGCGTTGGCGTTGGCGTTGGTGTTGGCGCCTGAGCCACCGCCTCCGGTGGACGTGTCATCGCCTCCGGAGGCGACGTCCGCGCTCTTCTTCGGCTTCTGCTTCTCGTCCTGCGGCGAGCTCTGGTCCGGCTCGGGCTCCTGGACCGCCTCCTGGGCGCTGTCCGGCACCGCCGGCACTCGGGGATCGTCGCCCCCGGCGTTCACGAAGGCGAAGACGGCACCTCCGCCCAGGAGGGCGGCGGCGAGCACGGAGAAGACGGCTATGGCCAGGCCGCTTCTCCGTCGGGGCTTACGGGATTTACGTGACTGTCTGGGCTCGTCGGCGGGTCCGACGATGATCTCTGGTTCCTCGGGACTGCCCGAAGATGGAGGGACGTGCATGGGGAAAACTCCCTGCGGTTCTCGGGGGGAAACCTCCACGGCTTCCGCGGGTGCTGAACCACAGTAGCCACAGCAGGGAAATGCTCGCACATCAATCACGGATGAATCACGAAATATCATCCGTTAAGGGGCCGACGGCTACGGCGCACAGGTACTCCCTGGCAGGAGCGTCGGCGCTGCCGAAATCACCGCCCCCACCGGGGGTTCCGGCGATTCGATCATGGAATCGCACCGCTCGGAGAAGCATCCCAAAAACAATCGGAAGATCTCCTCCGAAGTGAGCAAATCCGAGAAAATCCCTCCTTCAAGGAGAGGGAGCGACGGTCCTCCAGCCGAGGGCACAGGCCCCTGCCGGGAGACGAGCGGGACCTTCTCACCGGGTGGAGCGGGGATTGCGATGACCGGATGCGCCGTGAGCCGCCCCACCGTTCGGCCCGAGCGCTCGCGGCCCACCGACCCCGGAGAACGCCCTCGGCCGCGACGACGAGGCCCGGGGATCACCGGGACCTCGCGGCCGACGACCGTCGTGTCTCCCGAAGGTCCCTCGGAAGGGCGGGACCCCGGAGGTCGGGAGACCGGACCCTCAGGAGACGGAGCAGCCCGAGGCCTCGGGGAGCGGGGCGGGGCGGCCGATCGAGGGCATGCCGAGCATGACCCCGGAACCGGCCCCGGCGGGGGCGCCCTGACGCGCCTGCCAGGCGTCGCCCGCGCGGGTGCGGCGGAGCCTCAGAGCCGGACCGTCGGCGACCAGGTGATGCGGCGCCGCGTACGTGACCTCGGCGCTCACCACGTCACCGGGACGCGGAACCTCCGCACCGGGGGTGAAGTGCACCAGACGGTTGTCGGGGGCCCGCCCCGACATACGGTGGGTCGCCTCGTCCTTGCGCCCCTCGCCCTCGGCGACCAGCACCTCGAGCGTCCGGCCGACCTGCTTCTTGTTCTCCGCCCAGGAGATCTCGGTCTGCAGGGCGACGAGCCGCTCGTAGCGCTCCTGCACGACCTCCTTGGGAATCTGGTCGTCCATGGTGGCGGCGGGGGTGCCCGGCCGGATGGAGTACTGGAACGTGAAGGCGTTGGCGAACCGCGACTCGCGCACCACGTCGAGGGTGCCCTGGAAGTCCTCCTCGGTCTCGCCGGGGAAGCCCACGATGATGTCGGTGGAGATCGCCGCGTCGGGCATCGCCGCGCGGACCCGCTCGATGATGCCCAGGTAGCGCTCGGCCCGGTAGGAACGGCGCATGGCCTTGAGGACCCGGTCGGAGCCCGACTGCAGCGGCATGTGGAGCTGGTGCATCACATTGGGCGTCTCGGCCATGGCCGCGATCACGTCGTCGGTGAAGGCCGCCGGGTGCGGGCTGGTGAAACGGACCCGCTCCAGCCCCTCGATGTCGCCGCAGGCCCGCAGGAGCTTGCCGAAGGCGAGCCGGTCGCCGAACTCCACGCCGTAGGTGTTGACGTTCTGACCGAGGAGGGTGATCTCCAGCACGCCCTGGTCGACCAGGGTGCGCACCTCGTTCAGGATGTCACCGGGACGGCGGTCCTTCTCCTTGCCGCGCAGCGCGGGCACGATGCAGAACGTGCAGGTGTTGTTGCATCCCACGGAGACCGACACCCACGCGGCGTAGGCGGACTCGCGCTTGGTCGGCAGCGTGCTCGGGAAGGTCTCCAGGGATTCCTTGATCTCGACCTGGGCCTCCCGCTGGACGCGCGCCCGCTCGAGCAGCACCGGCAGCGAGCCGATGTTGTGGGTGCCGAACACCACGTCCACCCAGGGCGCCCTGCGGACGATCTCCCCCTGGTCCTTCTGCGCCAGGCAGCCGCCCACGGCGATCTGCATGCCGGGGTTGCCCACCTTCGAGGGACGCAGGTGGCCGAGGTTGCCGTAAAGCTTGTTGTCGGCGTTCTCCCGTACGGCACAGGTGTTGAACACGACCACGTCGGCCGTCTCCCCCTGGGCGGCCGGGACGTATCCGGCGTCTTCCAGGAGGCCCGACAGGCGCTCCGAGTCGTGCACGTTCATCTGGCACCCATAGGTACGGACCTCGTACGTGCGGGCGCTCTCCACGGTGGCAGTCATCTCACGACAAGGGTAGGCGCTCCGCCGAACCTTCAGGTACGCCCTCGACCCACCGAACTCCAGGTAATCGAACGGTCACCCGGCGTCAATCTTCTCGCTAAGCTGGGGTTCCAAAGCCGCATGCGAGAATTAGGACTCGACCGACAGCTGAGAGTGGTGAGCCACGATGGCGATGCTCGTGCAGACCTCGGAGGCCCCGATGAAGGCCAAGAAGCCCGTCCAGAAGCCACGCAAGAAGCCGCAGGCGCCCGTGGCCCCGGCGGCGAGCTTCTGGGAGACGCCCGGCGAACTCAGTGTCGATGAATGGTTCGAGCTCAATTCACGGGACGACGGCGGTCGCTACGAGCTCATCGACGGGAGCCTCACTGTGTCTCCTGCTCCACCCGCCCAGCATCAGTGGATCGGCGACCGGCTCCGCCGGTTTCTGGAAGACGCCGCACCCGAGGAACTGATGGCCATCACCGCTACCGGACTCCTCCTGGATTCCAGGCCTGGCGTTATTCCAGACGTCATGGTGGTGGAGAGGCAGCCGATCCGCAACGGCGCACAGCTCATAGACCCGGAGTGGGTGCACATCGTCGTGGAGATCGTTTCCAGGTCCACCACGGCGATGGATCGGATCATCAAACCAGCCAAGTACGCACAGGCGGGGATACCTCACTTCTGGCGCGTCGAGATGAAGCCATTCCGAGGACAGGGATCCGACGAGCTTCCCGTGATCTTCACATATGTCCTCGACGAGAACGGCGAGTACCAGCTCATCCACCGTGTCGCCACCGGAGCGACCGTGGACCTGACGGAGCCGTTCAAGTTCAGGGTTGACCCTGAGGCTTTGAGCAGGATTTGATGATCAAGGCGTGAGCAGGACGTGATCTGATCGGTACCGCAGGGTTAGCCTCAGGTGCCCTTTACAGAATTACGTTGTCCAGCATGACGGAGAACGGGGACAAGACTCCTCTGGTCGTGCTTGAAGGTGTCAACAAGCACTTCGGCAGCCTGCACGTCCTTCGGGACATCAATCTGACGATCTCCCGCGGCGAGGTCCTCGTCGTCATCGGCCCGTCGGGCGGCGGCAAGTCGACCCTCTGCCGGACGATCAACCGGCTGGAGGCGATCGACGAGGGGACCATCACCTTCGACGGGCAGCCGCTCGCGGTGGAGGGCAAGACCCTGGCCAAGCTCAGGTCCGAGGTCGGGATGGTGTTCCAGTCCTTCAACCTGTTCGCCCACAAGACGATCCTCGAGAACGTCACCCTTGGGCCGATCAAGGTTCGCGGCGTCGCGAAGGAGGCCGCGGAGCGGCGGGGCATGGAGTTGCTGGAGCGGGTCGGTATCGGCGCCCAGGCGTCGAAGTATCCCGCGCAGCTCTCGGGAGGCCAGCAGCAGCGCGTGGCGATCGCCCGCGCCCTGGCCATGGACCCCAAGATGATCCTGTTCGACGAGCCGACCTCGGCACTCGACCCGGAGATGGTCCAGGAGGTGCTCGACGTCATGATCGGTCTTGCCCAGGAGGGGATGACGATGATGGTCGTCACCCACGAGATGGGCTTCGCCCGCCGCGCGGCGAACCGCGTGGTGTTCATGGCCGAGGGCCAGATCGTGGAGGAGAACACCCCCGAGGAGTTCTTCACCAACGCCCGGACCGACCGGGCCAAGGATTTTCTTTCCAAGATCCTCACTCACTGACGGCCTGCTCACCCCTGATGTTCCTGATGTCCCTGACGAAAAAGAGGTAGCAAGAATGCGTGTACGTCGTATTGGAGCCGTGGTCATCGCAGCCGCGGCGGCGCTGGCCGGCCTGACCGCGTGCGGCGACGACGGCGGCAGCGGAGGCGACAAGTTCGTCGTGGGAATCAAGGTCGACCAGCCCGGTCTCGGCCAGAAGCAGCCTGACGGCTCCTTCAAGGGTTTCGACGTCGATGTCGCCCGCTATATCGCCAAGGAGCTCGGCTACACGGACGACAAGATTGAGTTCAAGGAGGCCATCTCGGCCAACCGTGAGTCCTTCATCCAGCAGGGCCAGGTCAACGCTGTGATCGCGACCTACTCGATCACCGACGACCGCAAGAAGAAGGTCGCCTTCGCCGGCCCGTACCTGGTCACCGGCCAGGACATCCTGACCCGGGCGGACGACACCACGATCAACAGTGTCGAGGACCTCAAGACCAAGAAGGTCTGTGGCGCCCAGGGCTCCTCCTCCCCCGCCCGCCTGGTCGAGAAGTTCGGCGACGAGTGGAAGAGCGGCTTCCTCACCGAGCAGCAGGGCTACGGCGCCTGCCTGCCGCTGCTGGAGAACAAGCAGGTCGACGCGATCTCCACCGACGCGACGATCCTGGCCGGCTTCGCCACCCAGTCTCCCGGCAAGTTCCGCCTCGTCGGCCAGCCCTTCTCCGAGGAGAAGTACGGCATCGGCCTGAAGCTGGAGGACACGGAGACCCGCGAGAAGGTCAACGCGGCCGTGGAGAAGATGTTCACGGACGGCAGCTGGAAGAAGGCCATCGACGCCAACTTCGGCGAGTTCGGCAAGTTCTTCACCAACCCGCCGACCGTCGAGCGCTACTGATTCGGTCACACCTCGGCCGGGGCGTACGGACGCCCCGGCCTGTGACCACGGGAGGGATGAGTGCAGGCACTCTTCGATGAATACCAGGTCATTCTGGACGCTTTCTGGCTGACGATCCGGCTCACCCTCGCCAGCGGCCTGGTGGCGCTCGTGCTCGGGACGATCCTCGCGGGCATGCGGGTCAGCCCGCTGCCGGTCCTTCGCGGGATCGCCACGGCGTACGTGAACACCCTGCGGAACACCCCGCTGACCCTGGTGATCGTGTTCTGCGGGCTGGGGCTCGGCCTGGTCCTGGACGTCTCGTTCTCCGAGAGCCTGTCCACCAACTACCTGTGGCTCTCCATCATCGGACTGTCCGCCTACACGGCGGCGTTCGTCTGCGAGGCGATCCGCGCCGGGATCAACACGGTCCCGGTCGGCCAGGCGGAGGCGGCCCGTGCCATCGGGCTCACCTTCGGACAGAACCTGAGGCTGATCGTGCTGCCCCAGGCGTTCCGCGCGGTGATCGCCCCGCTGGGCAGCGTCCTGATCGCGTTGATCAAGAACACCACGATCGCCGCGGCCATCGGGGTGGGTGAGGCGTCCCTGACCATGAAGACCCTGTTCGAGGCGCACGGCGACGCGGTCATCCAGATCTTCGCCGGGTTCGCGCTGGGCTTCCTGATCCTGACCCTGCCGACCGGGCTGCTGTTCGGGTGGCTCGCCAAGCGCCTGGCGGTGGTCCGATGACCGCGGTGACCACGGAGCGACCCCCGGCACGCAAGCGGCGCGCCGAGAGCTCGGAACGCGTCAGCGTCCTGTACGACATTCCCGGCCCCAGGGCCCGGATCCGCAACAACGTTCTCACCGTGCTCGTCATCCTCGCCGTGCTGTTCGCGGTGTACGTGATGGTGACCAAGCTCGGCGAGAAGAACCAGCTCAGCGCCGAGTTGTGGACGCCGTTCCTGCGCGGCGACGTGTGGATCAACCTGATCCTGCCCGGCCTGGTGAACACGCTCACCGCGGCCGCGGTCGCCGCCCTGATCGCGGTGCCCTTCGGGTTCGTCTTCGGCATCGGCAGGCTCTCCACGAACGCCTGGATCCGGCGCGCCGCCGGTGCGGTCGTCGAGTTCTTCAGGGCGATCCCGCTGCTGATCATGATCTTCGCGGTGATGTTCGGCGGCAGCGCGGTCTTCGGGCTCACCGTGACGCCGTTCTGGGCGGTGGTGATCGGCCTCGTCCTCTACAACGGCTCGGTGCTGGCGGAGATCGTCCGGGCGGGCATCCTGTCGATCCCACGGGGGCAGAGCGAGGCCGCGCTCGCGGTCGGCATGCGTCCCGGCCAGGTGATGCGGATGATCCTGCTGCCGCAGGCGGTCACGGTCATGATGCCGGCGATCGTCGCGCAACTGGTGGTCCTCCTGAAGGACACCGCCCTCGGCTTCATCGTGTCGTTCGAGGACCTGCTGAACGCGGGGGCACGCGTGCTGCCCTCCAACTTCAACAACATCATTCCCGCTGTGATCGTCATCGCGATCATCTACATCATCATCAACGTGATGGTGGGCGCCGTCGCCACCTGGCTGGAGAGACGGAGCCGTCGCAGCAGGAAGACCGCGGCCAAGCCGATCGCCCGGCCCGACTCGCCGACGGCGGTCGAGGACGGCCCCGGCAACCCCGCGCCGTAGGAGCCACGCCGTAGGAGTACGGCAGCCGAAGGGCGGTCACCGGATCCGGTGACCGCCCTTCCGTGTGACAGGTGGGTAAAAACCTCCGCAGGCCGATTTATGCCAGAGATCGGGCCAACCGCCCTCACCTCATCATTCCCCCTGATCTCACGGCCCGCTCGGTTCACCGACGGCATATCTCCGATGACGCGAGCGTGATACCGGCGACACGCGACGGGTTATCGGGCAGGATTACGCCATGTCCCCCGAGCAGGTCGTCCTGCCGTACGCCACGTGGCCGTCGCCGGTCTCCACCTCCGACGTCGCCCGTTCCGGGCTGCGCCTCGGATACCCGACTGTTCTCGGCGAGGAGGTCTGGTGGACCGAGGACCGTCCCGCCGAGGGCGGACGGACCACCATCATGCACCGCAGTGCCGACGGAGCCCAGCGCGAGCTGCTGAGCGCGCCGTGGAGCGCCAGGACCAGGGTCCACGAGTACGGCGGGCGGTCGTACGCGGTGGTGCCCGGCGAGGGCGTGGTGTTCACCAACTTCGTCGACCAGCGCCTCTACCTACTGCCCGCCGGCGGTGAGCCCAGACCCCTCACGCCGGAGCCCGAGGAGCCGGCCGGCCTGCGCTACGCGGACCTGGTCGTCCACGACGGGCAGATCTGGTGCGTGAGGGAGCGCCACGACGACGGCCGGGTGAGCCGGTCGATCGTGTCCATCCCGCTGTCCGGTGAGGACGCGCCGCGCGAGCGGGCCGGCGGCCACGACTTCTACGCCTTCCCCACCCTCTCCCCCGACGGCGAGCACCTCGCCTTCGTCTGCTGGGACCACCCCCGGATGCCGTGGAACGGCACCGAGTTGTGGGTCTCCCGGCTCGCCGACGGCACCGCCTGGAAGGTGCGGGGCGGCGTCTCCGAGTCGGTGCTCGCCCCTCAGTGGCGTGACGAGCAGAGCCTCTACCTGATCTCCGACTGGTCGGGCTGGTGGAACCTCTACCTGGTCGGGATATACGGCACCGAGCCAAGGGCGCTCTACCCGGCGGAGGAGGAGTTCGCGGGTCCGCTGTGGCAGCTCGGCGCGGTGCCGTACGCACCGATGGCCGACGGGAGCCTCGCGGTCCTGCATGGGCGGGGCAACCTGCGTCTGGGGGTCTTCGACCCGGACAGCGGCGTGCTGAGCGACCTGGACGTGCCCTACGAGGGCTGGGACGCGGTGCTCGCCACCGACGGGCACGCCCTGGTCGGAATCGGGTACGGTCCCGCGCTGCCCCGGTCCATCATCCGGGTCGACACCGTGACCGAGCGGGTGGAGGAGCTCCGCAGGGACGTCAACGAGCTGCCCGACGCCGGTTACCTGCCACTCGCCAGGCCCGTGGAGTTCGAGACCCGGTTCGGGCGCGAGGTGCACGCGTTCCTCTACCCTCCGTCCAACCCCGAGGCGCGTGGCGAGGGCCCCGCGCCGTACGTCGTGTTCGTGCACGGCGGGCCGACCGGGCACAGTGTCGGCGCACTCGACCTGGAGAAGGCGTTCTTCACCAGCAGGGGCATCGGTGTGCTCGACGTCAACTACGGCGGTTCCACCGGCTACGGCCGCGTCTATCGCGAGCGGCTGCACGGCCAGTGGGGCGTGGTCGACGTCGAAGACTCGATCGCCGCGGCCGAGTGGCTGGCCGCGGAAGGTCTGGGCGACCCGGCGCGGATCGCGATCAGGGGCGGCAGCGCGGGCGGATGGACGGTCATGGCGGCCTGCTGCGCGTCCGAGGCGTTCGCCGGGGGTGTCTCCTACTACGGCGTGAGCGGACTCGCCAACTTCAGCGCGACCACCCACGACTTCGAGTCACGCTACGTCGAGTGGCTGATCGGCCCGGAGGATCCCGCCCTGTACGCCTCGCGCGAGCCTGTCGGCCGCGTGGCGGGGGTGAGCTGTCCCATGCTGCTCCTGCAGGGGCTGTCCGACCCGGTGGTCCCTCCGGCGCAGTCTCAGGCCTTCGTCGACGCTCTCACCGAACGCGGCGTCCCCTGCACCTACCTCACGTTCGAGGGCGAGGCCCACGGGTTCCGCCGCGCCGAGACCCGTAGTGCGGCCCTCGCCACCGAGCTCGCCTTCTATCAGCAGATCTTCCACTCCTGACCGGTCGGCGAGGTCAGCGGCTCAACGGGTTTTCAGCGGTTCGGCGGGGGCGACGGTTCGGCGGGGTCAGCGGGCGAACTCGGTGGCCCGCGATTCACGGACGACCGTGATGCGGATCTGGCCGGGGTAGGTGAGCTCCTCCTCGACCTGTTTGGCGACATCTCGGGCGATCACCTGGGCCTGGATGTCGTCGACCGCGTCGGGCTTCACCATCACCCTGATCTCCCGCCCCGCCTGCATGGCGAAGACCTTCTCGACGCCCTCGTAGGAGGTGGCGATCTCCTCAAGCCGCTCCAGTCGCTTGACATAGGCCTCCAGCGACTCGCGGCGGGCTCCGGGGCGGCCGCCGCTGATCGCGTCGGCGGCCTGGGTGAGGACGGCCTCGACCGTCTTGACCTCGACCTCGTTGTGGTGGGCCTCGATGGCGTGGACGACGTCCTCGTGCTCGCCGTAGCGTCTGGCGATCTCGGCGCCGATGAGCGCGTGGCTGCCCTCGACCTCATGGGTGAGCGCCTTGCCGATGTCGTGCAGGAGCGTGCAGCGCTTGAGCAGTGTCGTGTCGAGCCGCAGCTCGGCCGCCATGATTCCGGCGATGTGGGCGGACTCGATGAGGTGACCGAGCACGTTCTGGCCGTAGGAGGTGCGGTAACGAAGCTGGCCGAGAAGGGTGACCAGCTCGGGATGCATATCGGTGATGCCGAGCTCCACCAAGGCGTCCTCACCGGCGCGCACGCACAATTCCTGGACCTCCGCCTTGCTGCGCTCGTGGGCCTCCTCGATGCGCTGCGGATGGATGCGCCCGTCGAGGACGAGTTTCTCCAGGGTCAGTCGCGCGGTCTCCCTGCGGACCGGGTCGAAGCACGACAGCAACACGGCTTCCGGTGTGTCGTCGATGATCAGGTTGACGCCGGTGGTCGACTCGAAGGCGCGGATGTTGCGGCCCTCACGGCCGATGATGCGCCCCTTCATCTCGTCACCCGGCAGGTGCAGAACGCTCACCACGGACTCGGCGGTCTGCTCGGTGGCCACCCGCTGGACCGCCAATGTGACGATCTTGGTGGCGCGCTTCTCACCCTCCTTGCGGGCCTCGCTCTCGATCTCCCTGATGATCAGCGCGGCCTCGCGCTTGGCCTGGTTCTCGATCTCTCGGACCAACTCGGCCTTGGCCTGGTCGCTGGTGAGTCCGGACACCCGCTCCAGGATGGTCTTACGCTCCTCGGCGACCCGTTCGAGATCCTCACGGCGGTCGGCCAGCTCGACCTCCGTCTCGGCGAGCTTGCGGGCCCGGTCGGTCTGGCGCCTGGCCTCCTCGTCGAGACGCTGCTCCCGCTCGGCGAGCCGGTTCTCCCTGCGTTCGAGGTCGGACCGGAGCTCCTTGAGCTCGTACTTCAGGATCTTGCCCTCGGCCTCGGCCTCCTTGCGCATCTCCGCCGCCGCCTCGACCGCCGTCTCCGACTTGCGCAGGAGCTCTCCGGCGTCATCCCTGGCTCTCGCCCGAATGTCGGCGGCCTCGCGCCTGGCCTCCTCCAGATGGGTCTCGGCCTCGGCCTCCTGCTCAGGGGTGGGGCCCTTCTGCACGGGCCCGGCTCCACCGATACGACGCAGCAACACGACCAGCACGGCTGTCATCACGGCGAGAGCCACAACCGTCACTACCAACATGACGACCACGACCGGATCCATGCGCGCCTCACCTTCCTCGCGTCGCAAATATCAGGCACACGAGGGGTCACACGCACGGCACGGAAAGTCCAGGTGGCAGCGCTGTCGGGACAGAAGTGACCCCAGAGGGGATCACCTACCGGCTCTTCCCGCCGGTCCGTCGTTCCGTCCTCATCCGCCAAGCCTGTTTGCCCGTACTACACCGCTATGACAATCCGCACTGCGCGGAGTAACTCCTCACTGCCGTTGAGATTAAGCGTCAGAGAGGTAACGAGCAAGCAAAGACCCGCTGTCAAGCTGCTTTGGACTAGTCAAGCGGATAGCCCGAATCATCCGTGAATGACGATGTTTCCGCACCCTCGTCCTCCAGCACTTCGCGGATGACGCGAAAGGCCAGGCCGGGGCCGTATCCCTTCCGGGCGAGCATGCCGGCCAGTCTGCGAGTCCTGACCGCGGGCTCCAGGCTTCGGGTCGAGGAGAGCTTGCGCCGAACGAGGCGACGGGCGGTCTCCGCCTCCTCCTCGGGATCGAGCTGATCCACCGCTTCCTTCACGGTCTCCTCTTCCACCCCGCGATGGCGGAGCTCCGAGGCGAGGGCCTTTCTGGCGAGCCCCCGCCCGGCGTGGCGTGAACTCACCCATGCCGCGGCGAACGCCTCGTCGTCGATGAGTCCGACCTCGGAGAAGCGGTCCAGCACGGCGTCCGCCGCCTCCTGTGGCACCTCACGCTTGCGCAGCGCCTCCGCGAGCTGGGCTCGGGTGCGCGGCGCCATGGTCAGCAGCCGCAGACAGATGCCTCGCGCCACCGCCTGCGGGTCGGCCTCGGACTTCCGGCTCACCCCGGCCCGCTCGGCCGATCCGTCGGACCCGCCTGGTCCGTCGGGGCCGTCGGATCCTTCGGGAAGGAAACCCGGGGTAGCCCTCCCTGAGCGCCGCCCGCCACGACGGGAGGCACGTTTCCTCCGGCCGCGGGGTGCGTCGCCCGCAGCTTCCGCGGTCTCCTCGCGGAACCCTTCCTCGAAAGCGGACGAACCGAAGTCGCGCCCACGCCTGCCCGGTGAGGCCGCCCGAGGTTCGTCGGGCCAGGCGCCCCAGTCTCTCGGCCCGGCCTGGTCGGCCGGACCGGAGTCAGGTCCCGTCGTCATCGATCAGCCCGGACTCAGGCGTCACCCGGCTTGGGAGTGGCGGCCTTGGAACCGCGACCGGACCCGGCGGAAGACGCGGCACCGGCCGCACGGCCGGACGCGGCGGCCGGGGCCGAAGCCGCAGGGACGGGCGACGGGGCGGCCGGGCTGTCAAGGCGCGGGCCGACACCCAGCTTCTCCTTGATCTTCTTCTCGATCTCGTTCGCCATGTCCGGGTGGCTCTTGAGGAAGTTTCGCGCGTTCTCCTTGCCCTGGCCGAGCTGGTCACCCTCGTAGGTGTACCAGGCGCCGGACTTGCGGACGAAACCGTGCTCGACACCCATGTCGATCAGGCCACCCTCGCGGGAGATGCCGACGCCGTAGAGGATGTCGAAGTCGGCCACCCGGAAGGGCGGGGCCATCTTGTTCTTGACGATCTTCACCCGGGTGCGGTTGCCGACCGCCTCAGTGCCGTCCTTCAGCGTCTCGATGCGGCGGATGTCGAGACGGACCGAGGCGTAGAACTTCAGCGCCTTTCCACCGGTCGTGGTCTCGGGCGAACCGAACATCACGCCGATCTTCTCGCGGAGCTGGTTGATGAAGATCGCGGTGGTGCCGGTGTTGTTGAGCGCGCCGGCGACCTTGCGCAGCGCCTGGGACATCAGGCGGGCCTGGAGGCCGACGTGGCTGTCGCCCATCTCGCCCTCGATCTCGGCCTTGGGCACCAGTGCGGCGACCGAGTCGATGACCAGCAGGTCGACGGCGCCGGACCGGATCAGCATGTCGGCGATCTCCAGCGCCTGCTCACCGGTGTCGGGCTGGGAGACGAGCAGCGCGTCGGTGTCGACGCCCAGCTTCTGGGCGTACTCCGGGTCGAGCGCGTGCTCGGCGTCGATGAACGCGGCGATGCCGCCGCCGCGCTGGGCGTTGGCCACCGCGTGCAGGGCGACCGTGGTCTTGCCCGAGGACTCGGGACCGTAGACCTCGACGATGCGGCCGCGTGGGAAACCTCCGATGCCGAGGGCCACGTCGAGCGCGATGGAGCCGGTGGGAATCACCTCGATGGGAGCCCGGGTCTCGTCGCCCAGGCGCATGATCGAGCCCTTGCCGAACTGACGCTCGATCTGAGCGAGTGCGGTCTCAAGCGCCTTCTCGCGGTCGTTAGCTGCCATGGGAGCCCCCTGAAGGGTCGCGGGTTGGATCGGTTGCCAGAAAGCTACGGGGTGCCGCCGACATTTTCGGGAGGGCACGCCAGGAGTGGTGGCCTGTTCAATATAGCCGAACGACTGTTCGATCGCCGCCCGTTGGCACCACGGGTTGCGGGAGTCGCGAACCATCGCGGAGGTCACCCGCGCACGACCGGGCGCGACCGGGCGCCGACGAACACAGACGGACGCGGACGAACACGAGTGGGCGCGGACTGCGGGTCCGCCTTGACGGTCCAGATGTCGCGTGGCGGTCCGACGAACACGGGGGCGCGGACGGCGGAGCCACCGGCGAGGCGTGCGTGACACCGGGTGCGACAGGCATCATCGGGCATGAATGGCTACGAAACACATGAATAGCCGGTAACTGGCATAGAACACCACAGGTCTACGCAACCAGGCACGGGCGGCGGGGCCGCCGACGAGGCGCGTGGCGCCAGGCGCCGTGGGCACCGGCGGCGGGAGAACCGCCCCGGAGAACCCGGAACCCATCCGAAAGGCGACATTTCCAAGAATTACCTGGAGCCTGTTGTAACCGGGCTGACCTGGGGTGATCCTGAGGGGAAACGACCCGAGGTGCCCGACGTGCCCAACGCGTTCACACAGCAACGCCTAGCCCATCTCGACTCCCTCGCCGCCGAACTGCGACAACGGGGGATGGCGAGCCGCACCCTCGGCGGCACCGCCCCCGTGCTGTGGGTGTGGCATCCCGACAGTCACCGGCAGACGATCGTCTTCGCCACGCCGGTCAAGGACGGCTGGCTGTTCCTGTGGGCACCGGACGGCGAGGAGAGCGCCGACGATCCCGCGCACGCGGCCGAGGTGGTGGAGAGGCTCCTCGTCCCGCTTCCCGAATCCTGACCGGCTCTCAGCGGAGCCTGGGCGAGACGTCGGTCACCCCGCACACGGCGTGCCAGACCTCCTTCGCCCCCACGCCGTCGGCCAGCGCCTGGACCACGGTCCGGCCGCCGAGGTCGGCGATGACGTAGTCGTTGGCCCATGAATCGGCGTACCGGTCACCGAAGTGTGACTTCATCCGCTTCCAGAATTCCGACAGGCGCATACCCCAAGTATGGGTCCACTCCGGGGTGGGGGAGCCCGTTCCGAGACGCCGCCTGACCGCGAACCACCCCGTCTCCCGATCTCCCGTCCAGGCCCGCCGGGACCGGGACGGGAGACGTACGGGGAAGGGCCGTCGCCGGTGAGAACGCGGGCGGCCGAGGTCCGGGGTGAGGAGGCGGAGTCGTCAGAGCACTCGGGAGCCGTACATCTCGCCGAGGGGGTCGGCGAGCAGCTCCAGGCGTGCGCCGTCGGGGTCGGCGAAGTAGATGGACGCGCCACTCTCGACCTGGTGCGGCACTCCCGCCGCCTCCAGCTTGCCCCGCAGGCGCTCCCACGTGGAGGGATCGACGGAGATGGCGATGTGGTGGAGCCCGCCGAGAACCTCTTTGTAGGGGCCGAGGTCCAGGCCGGGGAAGTCGAAGAAGGCGAGGAGGTTGCCGTTGCCGATGTCGAAGAAGAAGTGGTTCGACCCCCGGTAGTCGCGGTTCTCGAAGATCTCCGTGAGCGGGAACTCCAGGAGGTCCTGGTAGAACGCGATCGTCGTCTCGACGTCGGAGGAGATCAGCGCGAAGTGGTGCAACCCCCTCGCGCTGCTCGGAGGGCGGTGCTCCCTGAGGTGCTCCGCCTTGATCCGCTCGCGTGTCGCCTCGATGGCCTGATGGTCGATGCTCACCGTTAGCTCACCACTCAATGCGTCGTGTGTTCGTCAAAGTCGTGTCCGTGACGACAGGGGGCCAACCTATCCCGGACGCCATGTCATGGCCGCAGGGCGTCGGGAAGACCCCCGGGAGACGTGATCTCCCTCGTTCCCGCCGCGAGGCCGGTTCGTGTGTCCGCAGGTGACGCGCGGTCCGTCCACTCCCGCCCGCCGGTCGGCGGTGGCGGGTTCTGTCGGTGGGACCGTGCAGTATGGGCGGTGACCCGGTTGGTCGGCCGGACCGGGAGCCAGGGGGGCGGCGATGAGCGAGACAACGGGCACGGGCGGCGCGCTCGACCACTTCACCCGGATGACCAGAGACTGGTTCACCGGGGCGTTCTCCGCGCCGACCGCCGCGCAGGAGGGGGCGTGGGCGGCGATCGCCCGGGGTGACAACACCCTGGTGGTCGCGCCCACCGGCTCCGGCAAGACGCTCGCCGCCTTCCTGTGGTCGCTCGACCGGCTCGCCTCCGCCCCTCCCCCCGACGCCGAGACCTCCGGTACGGGTCAGGCGGGCGGTGCGGGCTCGCGGCGCGGGCGGGGGCGTTCTCGCGGGGACGGCGAGCCGGCGAGGCGGTGCCGGGTCCTGTACGTGTCGCCGCTCAAGGCTCTCGCCGTCGACGTCGAGCGCAACCTCCGGGCCCCGCTCGCCGGGCTGAGGCAGACCGCGCGGCGGCTCGGTCTGCCGGTGCCGGAGATCTCGGTGGCGATCCGGTCGGGCGACACCTCCCCCGAGGAGCGGCGCCGGTTCGCGACCAGGCCGTCCGACATCCTGATCACCACCCCCGAGTCGCTGTTCCTGCTGCTCACCAGCCAGGCCCGCGAGGCGTTACGCGACGTGGATACGGTCGTCGTCGACGAGGTGCACGCGGTGGCGGCCACCAAGCGCGGCGCGCACCTCGCCCTCAGCCTGGAGCGGCTCGACACCCTCCTGCCCAGGCCCGCCCAGCGGATCGGCCTGTCCGCGACCGTGCGCCCGGTGAGCGAGGTGGCCGCCTTCCTGGGTGGGACGCGCCCGGCGACAGTGGTCCAGCCGCCCTCCGAGAAGGAGATCGCGGTCGAGGTGGTCGTCCCGATCGAGGACATGACCGAGCTCGACACACCTCCCCCCGCCCCCGCCCCCGACGACGACCGCTGGCTGACGGAGACCCCGGCCAGGCGGTCGATCTGGCCGCATGTGGAGGAGCGGCTGTTCGAGCTGATCGGCGACCACGCTTCCACGATCGTGTTCGCCAACTCCCGGCGGCTCGCGGAGAGACTGTGCACCCGCCTCAACGAGCTGGCGTGGGAGCGACGGGACGACGGCGGGGAGCGGGCGGCGGAGGAGGGCGCGGGAGCGGAGCCGGTGCACTGGGCCGAGGGGTTCCCCGTGCCACCGGCCTCCATCTCCACCCCTGCGGCGATGATGGCGCAGGCCGGTGCGGCCAAGGGGGTCGTCCCTGAGATCGTGAGAGCCCACCACGGTTCGGTGTCGAAGGAGGAGCGCTCCCAGATCGAGGAGGCGCTCAAGTCCGGGCGGCTGCCCGCCGTGGTCGCGACCTCCAGCCTGGAGCTCGGCATCGACATGGGCGCGGTCGACCTGGTGGCGTGTGTCGGGGCACCGCCGAGCGTGGCGAGCGGCCTGCAGCGGATCGGCCGGGCCGGGCACCAGGTGGGGGCCGTCTCGCGCGGCGTGATCTTCCCCAAATACCGGGGGGACCTGGTCCAGACGGCGGTGGTGGCCGAGCGGATGAGGAGCGGGGAGATCGAGGATCTGCGCTACCCGCGCAACCCCCTCGACGTGCTCGCCCAGCAGATCGTCGCGATGACCGCGCTGGACGAGTGGACGGTCGACGAGCTGGAGGAGGTCGTGCGGCGGGCCGCCCCCTACCGGACGCTGCCCAGGAGCGCGCTGGAGGCGACGCTCGACATGCTCGCCGGGCGATACCCGAGCGAGGAGTTCGCCGAGCTGCGGCCGCGCATCGTCTGGGACCGGGTGACCGGCACCCTGCGGGGCCGTCCCGGAGCCCAGCGGCTCGCGGTCACCAACGGTGGCACGATCCCCGACCGGGGGTTGTTCGGAGTGTTCCTGGTCGGGGAGAAGTCCTCCCGGGTGGGCGAGCTGGACGAGGAGATGGTCTACGAGTCGCGGGCCGGGGACGTGTTCGTGCTGGGCGCGACCTCCTGGCGGATCGAGGAGATCACGGCCGATCGGGTGCTGGTCACGCCCGCCCCCGGCCAGCCGGGAAAGCTCCCGTTCTGGCACGGCGACACCGCGGGGCGGCCCGCGGAGCTGGGGAGGGCCATCGGCGCGTTCCTCCGCGAGATGTCGGCGGCGGGCGCGGACGCCGGAGTGGGAGGCGGGGGCACCCGGAGCCCGGGGACGGGAGCGGCGAAAGCCGAAGACGGAGCGGCGGAGGCGAGAAGCGCCGGAGCGGGAGGGACGGGGAAGACCGGAGCGGGAGGCACGGGAGACGGAGAGAGGAGGAAAGCGAAAGCGGGGGACGGGAAGACGGGTAAGGCCGAAGCGGGCGACGCGGCGCGGGAGGGCGCCCTGGAGAGGATCAGGGCGGCGGGACTGGACGAGTTCGCCGCGGCCAACCTGCTCTCCTACCTGGCCGAGCAGCGGCAGGCGACCGGCTACGTGCCGGACGACAGGACGTTGCTGGTCGAGCGCTTCCACGACGAGCTGGGCGACTGGCGGGTGGTGGTGCACTCCCCGTACGGTGCCCGGGTGCACGCGCCGTGGGCGCTGGCGATCGGGCGGCGGCTGCGGGAGCGCTACGGCGTCGACGTGCAGGCCGTGCACTCCGACGACGGGATCGTGCTGCGTGTTCCCGACACGCTCTCCGATCCTCCGTCCGATGTCGCGATCTTCGACGCGGACGAGATCGAGCGGATCGTCACCGAGGAGCTGGGCGGCTCGGCGCTGTTCGCGGCGCGGTTCCGCGAGTGCGCGGGAAGATCCCTGCTGTTGCCGCGCCGCGTGCCGGGCAGGCGGTCGCCGCTCTGGCAGCAGCGGCAGCGCGCCTCACACCTGCTGAGCGTGGCGGGCCGCTACGGGTCGTTCCCGGTGGTGCTGGAGACGATGCGCGAGTGCCTCCAGGACGTGTTCGACGTGCCGGGGCTGGTCCGGCTGATGCGTGACATCGAGGCGCGGCGGGTCCGGCTGGTGGAGGTCGAGACCGGCCAGGCGTCGCCGTTCGCGGCGTCGCTGCTGTTCAACTACATCGGCGCGTTCATGTACGAGGGCGACGCCCCGCTGGCCGAGCGACGCGCCCAGGCTCTCGCGCTCGACACGAGCCTGCTGGCCGAGTTGCTCGGCCAGGCGGACCTGCGCGAGCTGCTCGACCTCGATGTGATCACCGACACCGAGCGGGAGCTGGCCCGGCTGGACAGGCCGCTGCGCGACGCCGAGGACCTGGCCGACCTGCTTCGCTCCCACGGCCCCCTCGTGGCCGAGGACGTCGGCGTGCGCGAGGGCGACCCCGCGTGGCTGACCGCGCTGGAGGGCTCCCGGCGGGCCATCAGGGTGCGGGTGGCGGGGCAGGAGCGGTGGGCGGCGATCGAGGACGCCGCCCGGCTGCGCGACGCGCTCGGCGTGCCGCTGCCCGTGGGTGTGCCGCACGCGTTCCTGGAGCCGGTCGACGATCCGCTGGGCGACCTGCTCGCCCGGCACGCCCGTACGCGCGCCCCCTTCCTCGCGAGCACCGCCGCGGCCAGGTTCGGCCTCGGTGCCGCGGTCGTCACCGAGGCGCTGCGCCGCCTGGCCGCCTCGGGGCGGGTGGTGAGCGGGGAGTTCAGGCCGGGGGGCCGCGGTGAAGAGTGGTGTGACGCGGGGGTGCTGCGGATGCTGCGCCGCCGGTCCCTCGCCAGGCTCCGCAAGGAGGTGGAGCCGGTCTCCCCGGAGACCCTGGCCGCCTTCGCGCCCGCCTGGCACGGCATCAGCGGCTCTCCCCCACGGGGCAGGCCGCCGATCGACGCGCTGGTGGGCGCGATCGAGCAGTTGCAGGGTGCGGCGGTGCCCGCGTCGGCGTTGGAGACGCTCATCCTGCCCTCGCGGGTGCCCGGATACGACCCGTCGCTCCTGGACGAGCTGACCGCCTCGGGCGAGGTGGTCTGGGCAGGGCAGGGGTCCCTGCCCGGCGGTGACGGCTGGGTGTCGCTCTACTTCGCCGACACCGCGCCGCTGCTGATGCCCCCTCCCGCCGACGTCACCCTGACGCCGGTGCACGAGGCGGTGCTGGAGGTTCTCGGCGGCGGGGGCGCGCTGTTCTTCCGCGAGCTGGGCAGCCGGGTCGGCGCGCTCCTGACCGGTTCCGTCCCGGACGACCGCGCCCTGTCCGCCGCCGTGTGGGATCTGGTGTGGTCGGGCCGGATCACCGGTGACACGCTCGCGCCGCTGCGGGCCGTCCTCGGAACGGGACGCCCCGCGCACCGCCCGGCCCCGACCAGGCGCCGTCGGGCGGTGCTGCCGACGAGGAGCGGCCCGCCCACCGTGAGCGGGCGCTGGTGGGCACTGCCCGCCCTCGCGGAGGACACCACCCAGCGCGCCCACGCCCAGGCCGAGGTGCTGCTGGAGCGACACGGCGTGGTGACCAGGGGAGCGGTGACCGCCGAACGGCTGCCGGGCGGGTTCGCCGCCGTCTACCAGGTGCTTCGCGCCTTCGAGGAGAGCGGCCGATGCCGTAGGGGTTACTTCGTGGAAGGGCTGGGCGGCGCCCAGTTCGCCCTTCCCGGCGCCGTCGACCGGATGCGCTCCACATCCCTCTCCCCCACCTCGCCGGAGACGGCGCCGGCGCCCGACCCGTGGAGCACGCGGAAGCCGGAGAGGGCGGAGGCGAGCACCCGGCGGGCGGTGGTGCTGGCGGCCGCCGACCCGGCCAATCCGTACGGCGCGGCCCTGCCGTGGCCCGCCCATCCCGGGGAGGTGTCCCACAAGCCGGGCAGAAAGGCCGGGTCCCTGGTGGTGCTCGTCGACGGGCACCTCGCCCTCTACGTCGAGCGCGGCGGCAAGACCCTGCTCTCCTTCTCGGGTGACGATCGTCTCCAGCCCGCCGTCGACGCCCTCGCGCTCGCCGTGCGCGACGGCGCCCTGGGCAAGCTCACCGTCGAGCGGGCGGACGGCACCGCCGTCAACGACTCCCCCCTGGGCGCGGCCCTGGAGTCCGCCGGGTTCCATCCGACCCCGAGAGGGCTGCGTCTGCGGGCATAGGGCACCGTGACCTGTCGTCCGGTCCCATCTCGCGTCGACGCGCGTGCCACGTGACCTGTCATCCGGCCCTCGTATCGATACGTGCGCTCCATGTCCCGTTGTCCGGTCCCGCCCGTATCGATACGCGCGCTCCATGACCCGTCATCCGGTCTTGCCCGTGTCGGCGCGTGTGCTCGGCGAGGCGATTGCAGTCGTCCACCACTGGTTCGCAACCGGAGGTTGGGACATTGGCCGCGTTGTCAGATCGAAAGGGGAAACAACGATGGCCAAGGCCAAGCCTCAGCTGTCCGAGCTGGCCGGGATCGGCACCGAGCTGGAGGAGAGCCAGCTCGCGCAGGTCAACGGTGGGTACTACTGGGATTTCTACCACTGGGAGGACTTCGCCCCCGGTGGCTGGGCGTACTGACGCCGCGCGGGTAGCCGGACAGGCATGAGAGGACGGGGCGTGGTCGTCGACCGCGCCCCGTCCGTTTTCTCTTCACCCGTTCCTTCCGGCCCTCTCCGAAAGAGGGCCGGGGTTACGCCGCTCAGGACGGGGTCGTCGTCTTCCTGATCGGTTCCGGGAGTAAGCCATCCGGCGGACTCCCGGTGGTGGCCGCCGGCAGGTGAGCACTCTGTGTTCCCTGGCCTTGAGTCCTGATGAAAGACCGCGCCTCTGCCGGCCGGCCGGGAGAAGTGATCGCTTTCAGCGTGGAGACCCCGCCTTCGGGCGCGGGAAGGACGTCATCTCCGAATCGAGATCACCTCGGCGGTCGGCTCGCCGCGCTCGCGTTCCTCACGCTCGCGCTCCTGGCGCCTCTGGATGGCCTGGAAGCCGACCAGGTCGTCCGGGAGCGCGTCGGGGACGTCGGTGTCGAACCTGGACAGCGTGCGGGTCCGCATCGCGACCAGCGCCGTGACCACGATGGCGACGGCGAACAGCACGTACATCAGGCCGACGCCCCGGCCCTCGCCGGTGCCGAGCACGAGGCCGACCGTGTCGGCCAACGGCCCTCCGGGGAGCATCAGCGGTTCGAACAGCTCGCTGCCGTACGGGGCGACCAGGCCGAAGCCGACCGGCAGGGTGGACCAGGCGACGAGCGTGTTGAGCGCGATGACGCGGCCGTGGAAGCGTTGCGGCACCTTGACCTGGATGATCGTCGCGTAGACGCCGTTGAGCATGGTCAGCCAGAACGACATGCCGAAGGCGCCGATCCCGATCAGGATCAGGTTCTGCTGCAGACCGGTGACCAGGCAGAAGACGCCGAGCACGAGGGTGGAGAGCATGACGCCGCGCAGCCGCTGCCGTCGCGGGCCTCCCCAGACGGTCATGGTCAGGCCGCCGAGAAAGACGCCGAGACCGCCGAAGAAGGAGATCCGGCCGACGTCGTCCAGGGTGGCGAAGCCCAGGACGAGCGGTGAGATGAGCAGGAACAGCGGGGACAGGAAGATGTTCAGCACCGCGAAGAAGAACAGCATGCCGCGGAAGCCCCGGTTGCCCCAGGAGAACTTCCAGCCCTCGACCATCTCGGCGACCAGCGACTCCCTGCGCTTCCACGCCATCGTCTTCGGGAAGCGGACGAAGAGCAGCACGCTGATCGCGAAGACGTACGCGGCGACGTCCAGGACGAGGATGCCCTCCAGCCCGATCGCGGCCATCAGACCGACCGCGGCCAGCGGGACGACCAGCTGAGCGGTACCGGTGACCATCTGGACCACACCGTTGGCGTGCCCGAGGAAGCGTTTGGGCACCAGTTGCGGGATGGCGGAGTTGTAGGCGAGGCGCTGGAAGGTCAGCGCGATCGACAGCAGCACCAGGAGCGGGTAGATGTGCCAGATCTGCAGGTTGCCGGTCCACAGCAGGATGCCCAGTGTCAGCTGGGTGCCGAATGCGCCGATGTCTCCGGCGATCATGATCTTGCGCCGGTCGTGGCGGTCGACGAGGGCTCCGGCCAGCGGGGAGACCAGCATGCCGGGAACGAGCGCGAGGACGGAGAAGAGGGCGAATCTGGCGAGCGAGTCGGTGGTGATGTAGATCCACAGCGGGATGGCGAACTCGGTGAGCGACGACCCGACGATCGAGACGAGCTGCCCGGCCGCCACGACGGCGAACCGTTTCATGCTGGGCGGAGGTCCCGAGCGTGCCGGGGTGCCCGTCGCGAGCGGGTCTGTCGTCCCCGGTGGCGCGCCGCCCGTGCCGGAGCCGGGAAGGGCGGACGCCGCGGAGTCAGGACCGGCGGAGTCAGGGCCGGCGGGGGCGACCGGTCCCGCGCCGGTGATCGCGGGTGCCGTCGTCGCCGGGGCGACTTCGGCGAGGTCGTCCTGGGTGGAGACGCCGCCGAGCCACCAGGTGGACCGGTCGGTGCGGGCCAGCTTGGCCGTGTCACCCGAGGCGATGGCCCGGTGAGTGCCGGTCACGATGGTCGCGAGCTCTTCCGCCCGATATTTCAGGAAAAAGTGTCCGGCCTCGTCGAGGACGACCACGGCCGTGGAGCCGGTGAGGAGATGCCACTCGCGATAGCGCTCCTGATAGAACTCGGTGGCCGGGTCGCGGTCACCCGCCACGGAGATGATCGGTGCCTTGAGCGGCTCGACGCCCTCCTCGAAGAGGCGGGTGAAGTAGCGCTCCGCCTCCTTGGTGCCCTTGCGACGGTTGTCGATCATCAGCTTGAGCTGGTCGCGCTCCAGGTCCTCCACGTCGAGACCCGCGGCCTGCAGGGCGTTCGCCCAGACCTGGTCGCTGCGGAGGCGGTCGGTGAGGTTCGACAGCTTGGCCAGCACCGAGGTGGGGCGGGCGAAGGGGAAGATGCCGCCGAGGTAGATCGCCTCGACCGGGCGGCCCGCGGCCTCCAGGCGACGGGCGATCTCCACGGTCAGCATGACGCCGAGCCCGCAGTGCCCGTACAGCGCGAGCGGGCCTCGGATGTCCTTGAGGATCTCGTCCACGCAGCCCTGCGCGACCTCCGCCACCGGCCGGGTCTCCTCGATCAACCCCATCTCCTGGCCGGGGACGGCGACCGCGTGCAGCGCCCAGTTCTGGGGCAGCCTGTCGGCCAGCGGCTGGTAGATGGCGGCGCTGCCGCCGCCGTACGGCACGCAGACCAGGGTCGAGGTGGCCGCGCGGGCCGGGGTGAGCCGGTGCAGCAGCATGCGCGGGCCGTCGTCGGCCGTCTCGACGAGCCGCGCCAGCTCGCGGACGGTCCGGTGCTTGAACAGGTCCAGGATCGTGACCTGGCGCCCGCCTTCAGGAATGGCTTTCCGAAGGCGGGCGACCACCTGCGCGGCGAGCAGCGAATGACCGCCCAGGTCGAAGAAGTCGTCCAGCACGCCGACCTGTACCAGTCCGAGCACCTTCGCCCACACCTCGGCGATCGCCTCTTCGAGAGGCGTCTCCGGCGGGACGAATCCGGCTTCCTGGTCGGGCCGCGCCTCGTCGGGTTCGGGCAGCCTGGCCCGGTCGACCTTGCCGTGCGACTTCAGGGGCAGCTCGTCCAGCCAGACGAACCGCCCGGGGATCATGTACTCGGGGAGCCGCTCACCGAGCCGCGCCCGCAGCTCGCTCACGCTGATCTGGTCTCCGGCGACCTCGCCGACCACGTACGCGACCAGCCGGTCCCCGCGCAGGTCGACGACGGCGTGGGCGATCCCCGGCTGGTCGGCGAGCACCGACTCGATCTCCGGCAGCTCCACCCGGTAGCCCCTGACCTTGACCTGCAGGTCGCGGCGGCCGAGGAAGCACAGGTCGCCCGAGGGCAGCCACCGGCCGAGGTCACCGGTCCTGTACATGCGGGTGCCGGGCCCGCCGTACGGGTCGGGCAGGAATCTCTCGGCCGTCAGGCCGGGCCGCCCGAGGTATCCGCGGGCGAGCCGGTCGCCGCCGAGGTAGATCTCGCCGGTCATGCCGGGCGGGACCAGCCGCAGGTGCTCGTCGAGCACGTAGACCGCGGCCCCGGGCAGCGGTCTGCCGATCGGCAGGTTCAGCGCCCGCTCGTGCTCGCCGGTGACGGCGTGGGTGGAGATGCCGACCGTCGCCTCGGTGGGGCCGTAGTGGTTGACCACCGTGGTGTGCGCGGTCAGCTCGCGGGCCCAGCTCCACCGGGAGGCCTCGCCGCCGAGGACGAGGAGCCTGCGCGGGAGCAGCTGCGCGGGGTCGTCCACCGCGGCGAGCAGCGAGGCGAGGTGGGAGGGGGTCATCTTCAGGTAGTCGGTGCCGCTCAGCAGCCCGGCGAGCTCCTCGGCGGGGGCCTGCGGGTCGGCCAGGTGCAGCTCTCCGCCGGTCATGAGCGACAGGTAGAAGATCGTCACCCCGAAGTCGAACGAGAGCGACTGCAGCAGGGTGTAGACCCCGCCGGGTTCGACCTCGAAACGCTCCTCGACCCCGGCGAGATAGTTGAGCACCTGCCGGTGCTGCACCCCGACGCCCTTCGGCCGCCCGGTGGTCCCCGACGTGTAGATCACGTACGCGAGGTGGTCGGGCGACACCTCCGGTGGCTCGAACCCGGTCTCCTCCAGCGCCTCGGAGTCCAGGCGGATCGCCGGCGTGCCCGTGACGTCGGGAAGCAGGTCACTCAGGGCGGAGGTGGTCAGGACGGCGACGGCCCCGGCGTCGGCGAGCATGTACGCCAGCCGGTCACGGGGCTGCTTGGGGTCGAGGGGCACGTAGGCGCCACCGGCCTTCAGCACGCCGATGACGGCCGCCGCCAGGTCGGTGGACTGGTCGAGGAAGACGCCCACCCTGGTGTCGGGGCCCACGCCGTGACGGTTCCTCAGCAGGGCGGCGATCCTGGTGGAACGCTCGTCGAGCTCGGCGTACGTCAGCGAGCCGCCCGCCGTCGACGCCGTACCCGGCCCTGAGCCGCCGCGCGTGGCGGGCAGCGTGGTCGAGACGGGCGAGCCCTCGTGGACCACGGCCGTCGCACCGGGCGTGAGCGCGGCCCGCGCGGTGACGAGGTCGTGCAGCAGGTCGTGACCCGACGGCCGGAGCGCGGGACCCGAGCCGAAGCCCAGGACCCTCTCCCGCTCCTCGTCGGAGAGCAGCGACAGCTCGCCCACCCGCGTGTCCGGGTCCGCCACGATCGAGCGCAGCAGCGTCTCGAAGCGCGCCGCCAGCAGTTCCACGGTCTCCGGGTCGAAGAGCGCGGTGCTGTAGGCGAGGTGGCCGACCAGCCCGTCCGGGCTCTCGAACAGGTAGAGGCCGAGGTCGAAGCGGGTCGTCCTCGCCGGGAGCGTGAGGTAGGAGACGCGCCCGTCCTCCTCGCCCGCCTTGAAGTTCTGCAGCGCGAAGGTGACCTGCGCGAGCGGCGACCGGCTCACGTCACGGACCACGTTCAGTTCGTTGACCAGCTGGTCGAACGGGAGCTCCTGGTGCGCGTAGGCGTCCAGGGCGCTCTCGCGCGTCCTGGCGAGGAAAGTGGTGAACGACGGGTCGTCGGCCAGGTCCGCGCGCAGGACCAGGGTGTTGACGAACATGCCGACGACCCCGTCCAGCTCGGGCAGCCCGCGCCCGGCGACCGGGGAGCCGACCGCGAAGTCCGTCTGTCCCGAGTAGCGGGCCAGCAGGACCTGGAAGGCGGCGAGCAGCGTCATGTACGGCGTGGCGCCGGCCTCGGCGCCCAGCTCGGTGAGCCGCCTGGTGAGGTCGGCATCCACCCGGACGTCGAGGGCGGCTCCCTCGTGGCGCTGCTCGGCGGGGCGCGGCCTGTCGGTGGGCAGCTCGATCGCGGGCAGCCCGGCGAGCCGGTCGCGCCAGTGGTCGATCTCGCGGCGGTGGTCGCGGCCCCGCTGCCAGAGGGCGTAGTCGCCGTAGCCGACCGGTGCGGGCGGCGGGGTCCCGCCGTCGTGCAGGACGAGCAGCTCGCGGATGAGCAGGTCGCTGGACCAGCCGTCGATGACGGTGTGGTGGGCGGCGATGAGGAGGACGTGGTCGTCGGGCGCGATCCTCACCAGCACGGTGCGGAAGAGCGGGCCGTGCTCCAGGTCGAACGGGACGGCGAGGTCGGCGTCGAGCAGCTCGATCGCGGCGTCCACGCCGTCCGCCTCGACGACGCGCAGCGCGGCCGGACCCGGCTCGTCGATGACGAGTTCCGGGGTGCCGTCGTCGGTGGTGAGGAACCGCGTCCGCAGGGCCTCGTGGCGCGCGACGAGCTCGTCCAGCGCCCGGCGCAGCGCGTCTTCGTCCAGCTCACCGCGCAGACGCACCGCGACGGGGACGGTGTAGGTGGTGGTGCCCGGCCGGTACTGCTCAAGGAACCACAGGCGTTCCTGGGCGTGGGACAGGGGCGGGACGGTTCCTGAGGCGCGGCGGGCGACGGTGGCCCGTGACTCTCCGCGGCTCTTGAGCCGCCTGGCGAGCAGCGCCTTCTTGGCGTCCGACAGTGTTGTCTCGGTCACGCTTGTAACTCCATCCGGAGGGCCGCGAGGAAGAGCGCGGCGTCCCGTCCGTTGATCAGCCGATGGTCGTAGGCGAGGCCGATGTTGGCGACGGTTCTCATCGTCACCGTGCCGTCCTCGGCGAGTCGCGGTTCGGGCTGCGGCGAGGTGATCGCGAGAGCGCAGACCGTACCGGGGAAGATGAGGGGGATCGCGAGGATGACGTCGGCGTCGGTGTGCAGGGTGACGGCGATGTTGGCACCGGTGAGGTCCTTCTCGCGGAAGTCCCCCTCGGTGGCGGCGAGCCGGTAGCGCATGAGCGCGTCGGCGATGGCCTTGAGCGAGCCGGTGTCGTGGACGACCGGCACGTACAGGCCCTCTCCCATGTCGAAGGTGACGCCGACGCGCGGGGCGTCGGCCGGATGTACCCGGTCACCGTCGACCGAGGCGAAGAACAGCGGGAACGCCGGGTGCAGCGCGGCGACGGCCTGGACGAACAGCTCCGCCGGCCCGACCGGCCTGCGTACCTCCCTGCTCAGCCCCTTGGCCCGCTCCAGCAGCGGGCCCACCTCGAACTTCACCACGGTGTACGCGGCGGGGATGGTCGCGTGCGAGGTGGTGACGGCACGCGCGACGGCACGCTGCACCCGCGAGAGGCGGTGCGCGCCCGGGTCCGCGGCCGGTTCCCGCGCGTCCTGCCGCTCCTTCCGCGCGTCTTCGCGCACGTCTTCGCGCACGTCGGAGGCCGTCTGCCCGGTACGGCGGCGGACCAGGGCCTCCACGTCGGTCCTGCGGACGACGGCGAGGCCCAGGGACGCGACCTCGGCGTGGGAGACGCCGAGCTCCTCCATCGCCACCCGCGCGGGAGCGGTGACGACCGGCTCGGCCACCGGCGCGTCCCGCTGCCGCGCCGCGTCCTCGGAGGCCACCGGGGCGGGCACGCCGGTGACCGGCGCGGGCACGCCGGTGACCGGGGCGGGCTGCGGAACCGCCTCGGCGGTGATGCGGGCGAGGAGCGCGCCCGGAGCGATCCAGCTGTCGAGGGCGGCGACGTGGTGCAGGTAGCCGCTCTCCCCCGCCTCCAGTTCGTCGGCCGCCTTGGAGGTCTCCAGTACGGCGATCGGCTCTCCCGCGACGACGGGCTTTCCGTTCCCGACGAGCCACTCGACGACCAGGTACTCGGTGTCGTTGTTGTTGAGTTTGGGAACGTGGATGTCAGCCACGCAGAGCCTCCCGTACGGCGTGGTGGATCGTGGACTCCCCGGCCAGGACCTCGTTCTCCAGGTGCGCGGCGGTGGGGATCACGGAGTCCCGCGAGTGGACGAGGCGGACGGGTCCTCGCAGACGGTCCCAGAGACGGGCGTGCAGCAGGTGGGCGACCTCGCTGCCCCAGGTGCCCCCGGCGGTGCTCTCCTCCGCGACCAGGACGACGTCCCCGAGGTGGGGCAGCAGCGTGTCGACGTCCAGCGGGTAGAGCCGGGAGGGGACGAGCAGCCGGGCGGAGATCTCCTCCTCCATCATCAGGGAGCGCATCGCGCCCAGCACCCGGTGGACCATTCCGCCGGGAGCGATGACCACACAGTCGGGACGGTGACCCGCGTCGCGGATGTCCACCACGGCCAGGTCCCCGTCGCGGCGCATCAGGAACAGCGGGTCCACCCGTTCCATCTGCCGGGTGTAGAGGACCTTGTCCTCGAAGAACACGCACGGCTCGCCCCGTTCCAGCATCGCCGCGAACACCGCGCGGTTGTCATGGAAGGGGGACATCTCGTACAGCGACAGTCCCGGCATGCCGACGAAGTGCTTCTGCAGGCTCTGGCTGTGCGTGGGACCGTAGCCCCGGCCGCCACCGGTGGGGCAGCGCACCACCATTCGCAGCGGCAGCCGCCTGCCGTACATCGACACCGACTTGCCGGCGAAGTTGCACAGCTGGTCGAAGGCGAGCGCCACGAAGTCGCCGAACATGATCTCGGCCACGGCCGTGTTACCGGCGAGCGCCAGTCCCGCCGCGACGCCGGTGAGCGCGCCCTCGCTGATCGGGGTGCCGATCACCCGCTCGGGAAAGCGGGTGGAGAGCCCCTTGGTGATTTTGAAGGCGCCGCCGTACGGGTCGAGGATGTCCTCGCCGAGCACGTAGGCGGTGTGGTCGTCGTTCAGCAGCCCGTGCAGGGCCGCGTTGAGGTTCTCCGCTACACGCACGATCCCTCCCAGCGGGAGAGGGGGCGCGCGGCCACCTCGTCGGCGACGGCCTCGACCTCGGCCTTGACGACGCCGTCGAGCCGGTGGAAGTGCTCGGGGTGGTCGTGGGCGTAGCGGGCGTACCAGTCGTTCTCCCTCGCGGCCTGTACGACGTCGGCCGGGCGGATGTCGTCGCCCTTGCTGTGCGGCCCGAGGCGGTGGGTGACGAACTCGACCACCAGAGGCTGCCCCTCGCGCACCCGCGCGATCTCGCGTTCCAGCGAGAGGCGGATCTCGTTGACGTCGGTGGAGACGACCAGCCGGTGCGCGATGCCGAAGGCCGCCGCCCGGCCGGCCACCGTCCCGGCCATCTGCGAGGCGGTCGGAGTGGACTGGGCGATGCCGTTGTTCTCCACCACGACGAGCAGCGGGAGCCGCCAGAGCGCGGCGAGGTTCAGCGCCTCGTAGACCGCGCCCTCGCCCCAGGTGCCGTCGCCGATGTGGACGCAGGCGAGGGTGCCGGGCTCGGAGCGCTTGAGGTGCAGCGCGACACCGGCGGCGACCGGCATGCTCTCACCCTGAACGCCGGTGGACATGTAGCGGTCGCGGTGGATGTGCTGGCTGCCGCCGACACCCCCGCAGACCGCGCCCTCCCTGCCCATGATCTCGGCGAGCAGGCCGTGCGGGTCGCGGAACCTGGACAGGTAGTGGCCATGCCCCCGGTGGTTGCTGAAGACGTGGTCGGCCGGGCCGAGCAGGGATCGCAGCGCGACCGGGACGTACTCCTGGCCGAGGCAGGTGTGCGTGGTGCCGTTGAGGTCACCCCTGCCGTAAAGCTCCAGGAGCTTGAGCTCGAAGTGCCTCACCAACAGCAGGAGTTCCAGGTCGTCGTCGGCGAGGCGGGAGAGACGGAGGCCGTCGAGGATCTCAGTCATCGCCGAGGGAGTCCACGATCCCGGCGATTGTCGGGTTGTCGAAGAAGTCGTCGAGGGAGACCTCGATGTCCAGGCGCTTGCGCATCCGGGCGATGATCTGCGTGATGGTGAGGGAGTGGCCCCCCAGATCGAAGATGTCGTCGTCATCGGCGATCGGTGATATGCCGAGCACCTCTTCCCAGATCTCGCGTACCTGGTCGTTCAGCGTGGTGACGGAACCCATCTCGTCCTCCAGAATTTCGTGCAGTGTCAGGTTGGGGTTGTGCGTGGCGCGTTCCAGAAGGAGACGCAGGTCGTCGGCGACCCTGGCGGCGTCGGGCACCGTCTCGGGGTCGTGGCGCAGGCTGATCTCCAGCCCGCCGGGACCGTCCACGCACTGCAGGTGCAGCGCGCCGCGTACCGCGTGGTTGAAGACGGTCCACTCCACCGACGCGTCGAGCCCGGTGAACACCGGGTCCGCGTCGCGGCGGGTGCGGTAGCTGACGGAGACGGGGACGAGCGCGGCGTGCGGTCTGAGGCGGGGCATCGCCCGGGAGAGCGGCACCTGGCGGAAGCGGTAGATCTCCCTCAGTTCGGTGCGCAGCGCGGTGGCGAACTCGCGGAAGGTCGCCTCGGGGGACGGACCGGAGGCGACCGGGAGTTCGTTGACGAACAGCCCGATGTGTCCCGCGGCCTCGGGGGTCCGGGTCGACAGGTCGACGGCGGTGGTGACCGCGGTGTTGCCGTAGCCGAGGAGCAGGGTGTGCAGCCCGGCGAGCAGCACCTCGAACCGGGTCAGGACGGGGGTGGAGGAGAGGTCCCGCGACGGGTCCGGCTCGATCGACGGGTTCACGGTGAACCGCAGTACCCGGCCCTGGGCCGCTCGCCGGGATCTCAGCGCGCGGCCGAGAACGACGGTCTCGCCGGGATCGCGCCAGCGGGGCTTCCAGAACTCGCGCGCGGCGGGAAGCAGGGCGGCCACCCGGCCGCGCTCGGCCCGCCCGTGGTCGATTTCCGGCAGCGGGGGCGGCGGCTCGCCGTTGTAGAAGGCGGCCAGATCGCGCACCAGGATGTCCTTCGACTGCCCGTCGAAGATCAGGTGGTGGGCGACGAAGAGCAGGAGGTTCCGTCCGGGACCGATCTCGAACAGGGTGAACCTGGCCAGCGGCCCCTTCTCCAGGTCGAACGCGCGCAGGATCTCCTCCCGCACGGCCCGCCCGTACCGCTCGCCGTCCTCACCGCTCTCGCCGTCCCGGGAAGGCGAATGCGGCGAGGGCGAAAGGTCGCGCGTGTCCCCCGCCGCCCCCGCGGCGACGTCGGCGGAAGAGGGGATCGTCACCCGGCGTACGGGAACCTCGGCTCCCGGCACCAGCCGCAGCTCGTTGTCCACCTCCGCCACCACATCGCGCAGCATCGGATGCCGGGCGACCACCGCCTCGCAGGCCGCCAGGAGCGCTCCGGTGTCCAGATCGCCGCGCAGGTGGACGAGTATCGGCATGTGATAGGCGGCGCCCCCGCCCACGCTCTGCTCGGTCACCCACATCCCCTGCTGGGTGAACGTGACCTCCGGCAGGCCCCCGGACGTGTTCTCCCACGAGGTCTCCGAGGTCTCCGCCACCTCGTTCCGTGAAGTGTGCTCGGCGGGGAGACCGGCCATCACTCGCTCTCCGTCATCCGGCGCAGGGCCTTCTTGTCGACCTTGCCGCCGGCGTTGCGCGGCAGGGCGTCGACCGTGATGACGTGCGCGGGCAACTCGTGCGGGGCAAGGCGGTCCTTGAGGAAGATCCGCAGATCCTCGGGCGCGAGGGCCTCTTCGGTGACGAGGGCCACCGCGACGACGGTTCCGAGCACGGGGTGGGGAACCCCGAACGCGGCGGCCTCGATCACCGCGGGGTGCCGGTAGACGACCTCCTCGATGTGGATCGTGGAGACCTTGAAGGCCCCGGACTTCACCACGTCGCTCTCGCGGTCGACGAGGTAGAGGTAGCCCTCGGCGTCGATGTAGCCGAGATCGCCCATCCGTACCCAGCCGCCGCGGAAGGTCCCGTTCTCGGGGTCGCCGTAGTAGGCGCGCGGTGCCGCGGGGGATCGCATCCAGACCTCCCCGGTCTCTCCCGCCTCCAGTGGCTCTCCCTCCGCGGTGGCGATCCTGACCCGCCCTCCGGCGATGGCGCGGCCGACGCTTCCCGGCCGGTCCGGGTCGAACATCATCACCGTCTGGGCCGGGGCCGCCTCGGTCGAGGTGTAGTAGTTGGTGATCGTCGCTCTGGGGAAGGCCGTGGTCAGCGCCTGGGCGACGGCCGAGGGCAGCGGCGCGGCGGCCGAGCCGAGCAGCAGCACGCTGGACAGGTCGTGCCGTTCGGCCACCTTCGCGTTGATCAGCTCGATGGCCATCGCGGGGACGAGGAAGACCGTTCCCGCGCGGTAGGACTCGATCAGCGAGGCGAAACGGGCCGGGGTGAAGCGCGGCAGCGTCACGACGGCCGGATGGGCGTCGAGCGCGTTGATCAGCATCGCCTGTCCGGCGTTGGTCCCGATCGGGAAGGCGTGGACCAGATGCCGGGAGTGCGCGAACGGGCGGCGTTTGGCACCGCAGCCGTAGGCCAGATTGGCATGGGTCGCCGAGACCCCCTTGGGACGGCCCGTCGTACCGGAGGTGTAGAGGATCTGGGCGAGATCTCCGGGCTCCGGAGGCGCGATATCGGCCTTCTCATAGGAGGTTTCGACGTTCAGAGCGTCGACCGTGGCGCTCCAGCCGACCTCGGGAACCGCGAGACCTTGGGCGTGCACGACGCCGGTCGCGCGGCAGTTCTCCAGCATGAGGCGCAGGTCATCGAGGGCGAGGCGGTCGGAGAGCGGTACGCCCACCGCCCCTGCCGCCAGCACCCCGCAGAACGCCACGGCGTAGTCCGCCCAGTCCGCGGCCCCGAACACCAGACCCACCCGGTCGCCTCGGGTGACGCCCCGTGCGACCAGGCTGTTCGCGAGCACGGTGGACCGCTCGTGCCACTCGCGATAGGTGAGCCGAGCCGAGCCGTGCACGATCAGCGCGACCCCCTCGGGGTCGGCGAGGGCTCGATCCCTGAGCAACTGGGGGACGGTCAGGTTCACCAAGTGAACCTCCCATTAAAGATCGGATGTATGCGCGTTCGATGTGTGCGAGCACCGAAGGCACAACAGGAAAGAATCTTTACTATTTAAAATCGAGCGCTAGTCTTACATGATCGTAAGGCTCACACAAGACTTTGGGGAGGGGGTTCACAAAGGAACTGAAAACGCGCGAAAGTGACCCTTGCGCCCTCAGGACGAAGGTGTAACACTGACGACCGCGGAGCTAACTGAAAGGTTTCTTTCCAGAAAGAGACCTTTCCCGACGCCCACTTAACTGGTCAAATAGGCACAGAGTGGGTTTTTTGCGTACCAACCTCCAACGCGATTGCGTGAACTAACGGGCCCGTGGCCGACAAAGGAGCCCTTTGTGTTCCCACCGGAGACCGTTCCAACCGGTCAAACAGGGACGGAATACCCCCTGTCGTACGGTCAGCAACGGCTTTGGTTTCTCCACAAGCTCGACCCCAGCGACTCGGCCTACAACACATCCTATGTTTACAGGTTGAAAGGTCGCCTTGACAAGATCGCTTTGGCCGCTGCTTTCACCGCCGTGGCGGCACGGCACGAGAGCCTGAGGACCCGGTTCCGTGAAGTGGCCGGGGAGGCCGTCGCGATCGTCGAGCCGCCGTCGCCGGTGACGGTCGAGCACCTCACCGCCCCCGGCGAGCGGGAAGCCGCGGCTCTGGTCTCGACGCTCACCAACACGGCCTTCGACCTGGCCGCCGCGCCGCCGTTCCGCGTCTCGCTGATCGAGCTCGGCCCCGCCGACCACGTGCTCTGCGTCGTCCTGCACCACATCAACGGCGACGGCTGGTCGCTGAGCGTGCTCCGCTCCGAGGTCGCCGTCCACTACGGAAGCCGGGGCGGCGCCCCGCTGCCCGAACTGCCCCTGCAGTACGGCGAGTACGCCCGCGCCCAGCGTCCCGAGGACTCCGAGCTGCGCTGGTGGACCGAGCGGCTGGCCGGGGTGCCTCCCCTGGAACTCCCCACGGACCGGCCGCGCCCGGCCCGGCGGACCGGCGCGGGCGCCCAGGTCGACTTCCGGATCGCCCCCGACCTGATCGCCTCGATCGGCGACCTCGCCCGCCGCACCCGGTGCACACCGTTCATGGTGCTGCTCTCCGCCTACCAGGTCCTGATGCACCGGCACACCGGCCAGAGCGACTTCTGCGTGGGCACCCCCTCGGCCGGTCGCGGCAGCACCGAACTGGAGACCATGATCGGTTTCCTCTCGACCACCCTCGCCCTGCGCTGCGACGTCTCCGGCGACCCCACCTTCGAGGAGCTGCTCAGGCGCACTCGCAGGGTCGTGCTGGACGGGCTCTCGCGGCAGGACGTCCCCTTCGAGCGCCTCGTGGCCGATCTCGACGTGGAACGGGACCTGAGCCGCACTCCCCTGTTCCAGACCCTGTTCGCCTTCCACACCCACGGCGAACCGGACGAGCCGCTGCCCGGCCTCGACGCCACGTACTTCCCCAACGGCTGGGCCCGCGCCCGGCTCGACCTCTCGGTGGACCTCTACCGTGGCGAGGACGGCGCCCTGAACGGCACCGCCATCTACAGCACCGACCTGTTCGACCACGAGACCGTGGAACGGATCATCGCCCGCTTCCAGGAGCTGCTCACGGCCGCCGTGGCGGATCCGGGCGCTCCGGTGAGCTCGCTGCGGATGCTGCCGGACGCCGAGCTCGACCTGCTGGAGGAGTGGAACGACACCGCGACCGAACTACCGGAGCTCACACTCGTCGACCTGCTGCTCGAACAGGTCGCGGCGACCCCCGACGCGATCGCGGTACGCGCCACACCCGCCCCCGCCGCGACGCCGGCCGGGACCACCCCGCTCACCACGAACGAACCGGTGCGCGAGGGAGCGCCGGTGGACGGAACCGCCGCGCGGGAACTGACGTACGCGGAGCTGGCCGGGCGGGCGGCGGAGCTGGCCGGACGGCTGGGCGCGGCCGGGATCGGGCGCGGCTCGCTCGTCGCGGTCCGGATGGAGCGCGGCGCCGACATGCTCGTCGCCCTGCTGGGCGTGGCGATGAGCGGCGCGGCCTACCTTCCCGTCGACCCCGACTACCCCGAGGCCCGCGTCTCGTACGTGATCGAGGACTCCGCGGCGGCGCTCGTCCTGACCGGCCTCGACGACCTCCCCCCGATGACGGGCGAGGCGACCGGCACAGCGACCGGCGCAGTAACCGGCGCAGTAACCGGCACAGTGACCGGCGCGCTGGTCCCCGCGGCACCCGCCCGGCCGCTTCCCGACGACACCGCGTACGTGCTCTACACCTCGGGATCCACCGGCCGGCCGAAAGGCGTCGTGGTACCCCACCGGGCACTGACCAACTTCCTGCTGGCCATGCGTGACCTGGTACGGTCCTCGCCGCAGGACGTGTGGCTCGCGCTGACCTCGCTGTCGTTCGACATCTCCGCCCTGGAGCTCTACCTGCCGCTGGTGACGGGAGGACGGGTGGTCGTCGCCGACGCGGAGACGGCCCGCGACGGGGTACGGCTCGCCCGGCTCGTGCGGGACGAGCGCGTGACCCACGTCCAGGCGACGCCCTCGGGATGGCGCGTCCTGCTCACCGGCGACCTGCCGCGCGTGGTGGGCCTGACCGGCGGCGAGCCACTCGCCCCCCGGCTCGCCCGCGAGCTGCGTCCCCGGGTCGACCGTCTCGTCAACGTCTACGGGCCGACCGAGACCACCATCTGGTCCACGGCCTGGGACGTTCCCGAGGACCCCGGCGAGATCGTCATCGGCCGCCCGATCGCCAACACCGTCGTCCACGTCGTCGACCTCGGCGGCGGGTCGTGCCCGATCGGGGTGGCCGGGGAGCTGCTCATCGGCGGCGAGGGGGTCGCGACCGGTTACCTCGGCCGCCCCGCCCTGACCGCCGAGCGCTTCGTCCCCGGCCCCGGCGGTTCGCGGCACTATCGGACGGGAGACCGCGTCCGCCTGCGTAACGACGGCACCCTGGAGTTTCTCGGCCGGACCGACAACCAGGTCAAGCTGCGGGGTCACCGTATCGAGCTGGGCGAGATCGAGGCCGTGCTCGACGCCTGCCCCGGCGTGCGGCAGGCGGTCGTCGTGGTGCGCGGAGACCGCCTGGTCGCCTTCGCCGTACCCGCCGCCCTCTCTGAGACGGACGCCGCGCCCACCGGACCGGACCGCCCGGAAACGGGCGGCGCGGAAACGGGCGGCGCGGAAACGGGCGGCGCGGAAACGGGCGGCGCGGAAACGGGTCGTGCGCGAACGGGCGGGTCCGGAGCAGGTCACGTGGGAACGGACGGCACGGAAACGGGACGCGCGCAGGGCGTGGGCGCGCTCGACGGTCTTCGGGAACACGCCGCGCGCGAGCTGCCCGGCTACATGGTGCCCAGCGTGTTCGTCGAGGTGGAGACCCTGCCGCTCACCCCCAACGGGAAGGTCGACCGCAACGCGCTCCCCGACGTGGACGCGGCGCCCTCACCGGACGCGATCGCCCCCCGCACCCCGGGCGAACGGATGGTCGCGCAGGTCTTCGCCGAAGTGCTCGGGACCGCGGAGGTCGGGGCGTACGACGACTTCTTCACCCTCGGCGGCCACTCGCTGCTGGCCACCATGGTCACCGCGCGGCTGACGGCGCTGTCCGGGATGGAGGTGCCCGTGCGGGAGGTGTTCCTGCGGCCGACGGTCGCCGCGCTGGCGGATCTGATCGCCACCGCGTCCGTGGCGGATCAGATCACCACCGCGTCCGTGGCGGACCTGATCGCCACCGCGTCCGTGGCAGAACTGATCGCCACCGCGTCCGGCGACAGGAGCGACGGGCCGCGACCTCGGCCGGAGGGGACCGTCCCGCCGCTCTCCTTCGGGCAGGAGCGGCTCTGGTTCCTCAACCGGCTCGATCCCGATGACGCGTCGTACAACATGTGCCTGGTCACGCGGCTGCGCGGGCCGCTGGACCGGAACGCGCTCGCCGGCGCCCTCGCCGGGACCGTCGCGAGGCACGAGAGCCTGCGCACCCGCTTTCCCGAGGTGGACGGGGTGCCGGTCGTGGTCGTCGACCCGCCGGGGCCGGTGGCTGTCGAGGAGACGGACGCGGCGGGCGAGGCCGGGGCGTTGGAGCTGGTCGCGGCCCTGACCAACGCGCCCTTCGAGCTGGGCGCCAGGCCGCCGCTGCGGGTCACCCTGATCAGGATCGCCGAGGACGACCACGTCCTGTGCGTCGTGCTGCACCACATCCTCGGCGACGGCTGGTCGCTCAACCTCATCTTCGACGAGGTGTCGCACCTGTACTCCGGCGCCGGCGCCCTGCCGCCGGTCCCGCTCCAGTTCGGCGACGTCGCCCTCTGGCAGCGCGGGCGCGATCTCGGCGACCTGCTCGGCTACTGGCGGGACAGGCTCGCCGACCCCACCCCGCTGGACCTTCCTGTCGACCGGCCGCGTACCGCGGGTGCCGCCAGGCGCGGCGACGTGGCGAACGTCCGGCTGGACGCGGCGGAGGCCGCCGCCCTCGCCCGGCTGGGCAGGGAGCACGGCGCGACCATGTTCATGGTCCTGCTCGCCGCCTACCAGGTCCTGCTGTCACGGCACACCGGGCACAGCGACATCCTGGTCGGTACGGCCACCGCGGGCCGGGACCGGGTCCAGCTCGAACCGGTCGTCGGCTATCTCAGCGACACCCTGGTCATGCGCGGCGACCTGTCGGCCGACCCCACCTTCGCCGAGTTGCTCCGTGAGACCCAGATCGGCGTCCTGGACGCCTTCTCCCACCAGGGCGTGCCGTTCGAGGAACTGGTGGCGGCCCTGAGGGTCGAGCGCGACCTCACCCGCACGCCGCTGTTCCAGACCATGCTCATCCTGCACACCCAGGACGTCGGCCGGCCCCGCGACGCCTTCGCGGGGCTGACCACGACGGGGTTCGAGCACGGCATGCGGCAGGCCAAGCTCGAACTGATGCTGGAGGCCTGGCAGGACGAGCACGAGCTCACGCTCAGCTTCGTCTACGACGCCGAACTGTTCGACCGGTCCACGATCGAGGCGATGGCCGCGCGGTTCCGCCTGCTGCTCACCGCGCTGCCGGAGGCGTCCGGCGACCGGATCTCCGAGCTTCCGTTGCGCACCGGGGAGGACGACGCCCTGCTGCGGCGCCTCTCGCGGGGACCCGCGCGACCCCCCGCGCTCCCGGTGCCCGCCCTGTTCGCGGCGACCGTACGGGACACGCCGGACGCGACGGCGATCGGATGCGGGGGTGCCACGCTCGGCTACGCCGACCTGGACGCCCGCGCGGACGAACTCGCGGCGCTGCTGCGGGGGCGGGGGGTCGTGCCCGGCGACGTGGTCGGCGTCTGCCTGGACAGGTCGCCCGACGCCGTCGCGGCCCTGCTCGCCGTCTGGCGGGCGGGGGCGGCCTACCTGCCGCTCGACCCGGACCATCCCGCCGAGCGGCTCGCCTTCATGCTGGACGACAGCGCCGCCTCCCTCGTCCTCACCTCGGCGGACCTGGGCGACCGCCTGCCGCCGGGAACGCCACGCGCGCACACGAACGAACGCCCTCCCGCCATGCTGAACGGCACGGTGAACGTCCCGACGAGCGTCCCCGCGCCCGGCTCGGCCGCTTACGTGATCTACACCTCCGGATCCACCGGAACGCCCAAGGGGGTCGTGGTCTCGCACCACAACCTGGCCGCCCGCGTCGCGTGGATGCGCGAGGCGTACGAGCTGGGCCCCGAAGACCGGGTGGTCCAGTTCGCCTCGCTGAGCTTCGACACCCACGCCGAGGAGATCTATCCGGCGTTGGCCGCCGGGGCCCGGCTGGAGTTGCTGCCCGAGGGCGGCGTCACCCTGCCCGACCACCTCGACCAGGTCACCGTGCTCGACCTGCCGACGGCGTACTGGCACGCGCTGGTCGACGACATCGACGAGATCTCCTGGCCTCCGACGCTGCGGCTGGTGATCCTCGGCGGCGAGCAGGTGCACGAGGCGGCCGTGACCCGCTGGCGGGAACGCTTCGGCGACAGGGTGCGGCTGGTCAACACCTATGGCCCGACCGAGGCGACGATCATCGCCACCGCCGCCGAACTGGACGGCTCCCCCGGACGCCCGCCCATCGGCGTCCCGATCGCCGACACCTCGGTCCTGCTTCTGGACGGCTCCGGTGAGGCCGTGCCGCCGGGAGCGCCGGGTGAGCTGTGCGTCGGCGGGGCCGGGGTGGCCGTCGGCTACCTGGGCAGACCGGACCTCACGGGCGAGCGCTTCCCCACCCTCGGTGTCTCCGGTGATCCCGGTGTTCCCGGTGCCCTCGGCGGAGAGCGGATCTACCGGACCGGCGACCTGGCGCGCTGGCGGTCCGACGGGCGGCTGGAGTTCCTGGGCCGCCTGGACGACCAGGTCAAGGTACGCGGCTTCCGGATCGAACTCGGCGAGATCGAGGCGCGGCTGCTCGCCCACCCGGGCGTCGGCCAGGCGGCGGTGGCGGTCCGCGGAGAGACGCTGGTCGGCTACGTCGTCGGCACGGCCACGGGAGACGAGCTGGCCGGATACCTGGCGGCGACGTTGCCCGCCTACATGGTCCCGGCCGCCTGGGTGAGTCTCGCCGTCCTGCCGCTGACCGCGAACGGCAAGCTCGACCGGACCGCGCTGCCCGCGCCCGAGGCCGGCTCCCGGCCGAGGACCGCCCCGCGCGGTGACGCCGAGGAACTGGTGGCCGAGATCTTCGGCGAGGTGCTGGGCGTCGGGGAGGTCGGCGCCTTCGACGACTTCTTCGCTTTGGGCGGGCACTCGCTGCTCGCCACCCGCGCCGTCGCCAGGCTCCGCGCCGCCGTCGAGGTGGAGGTGCCGATCCGCACCCTGTTCGCCAGAAGCACCGTGGCCGACCTCGCGGCGGCGGTGGAGGAGCTGCTCGTCGCCGAGCTGGCTGAGATGTCCGACGAGGAGGCCGAGCGCCTCATGGAAACCGGGAGCTGAGATGGGTCACCGCGTCGTGGTCAACCACGAGGAGCAGTACTCGATCTGGCCGGACGGCCGGGACCTTCCCGACGGCTGGCGAGAGGAGGGCGTCTCCGGCAGCAAGGAGGAGTGCCTCGCCCACATCGACCGCGTCTGGACCGACCTGCGCCCGCTCAGCGCGAGAAGTTCATGAAAAGTCCGGAAATGTTCGACAACTGGATCCGGATCCCGGCGAGCGGCGCCGGAGACCGCAGGAGAGGGGCCCGCAATGGTTAGGGAACGGCTGGCGGCGATGGTCGCCTCGGCGTCCGACGGAGCGGTCACGGCCGGGGAGGCACTCGCCGCCACGGTCCCGCTGTCCGCGCTGGGGGTCACCTCCCTGGCGCAGATGCGGCTGATCGACGCGGTGGAGACCGAGTTCGGGATCGAGATCGACCTGTCCGGCGACGGGTTCGACCTGCTCGACGACCTCGACGCGCTGGAACGCCACATCAACGAGGCGCGAAGCGCGCGTTCCTGAACCCAGCTCCGAACGGGGGAGACACATGGACATCCGGTTCTCGGGGAGCCGCTCGGGAATGGCACCGCTGACCTGGGGGCAGCGGGCCATCTGGGACACGATCAGAAAGACGGCACCGGACGACCACTACTTCAACTTCGGCCGCGTGCTCGCCGTACCCAGGAGAGCCAGGCCGCTCACCGTGGCGGGAGCGGCCGAGGTGCTGCGCACCCTGGTGGAACGGCACGAGTCCCTGCGCACCAGGCTCGGCGAGGCGCCGCACGGGAACGCGGCGCACGCGGGCGGCACGACGCCGTACGGAAAGGCGGTCCACGCGAGCGGCACGACACCCCGCGAAGGCGGCTCCCGCGCAAACGACGGCGCGGAGCCGTGGCAGGTCCTCGTCGCCGACGGCTCCATCCCGGTCACCGTGTCGGAGGGCGACCCCGAGCGGCTGCGGGACGCGCTGGCGAAGACCGCGTTCGACTACGGCGGCGAATGGCCGCTCAGGATCGGGCTCGTCGTCGACCGCGACGAGGTCACCCACATCGTGCTCGTCTTCTGTCACCTGGCGGCCGACGGCCTCGGCGCCGAGGTGGCGATCACGGACCTGCGGCTGCTCCTGCTGCGCGGCTCCGTACCCGGCCCGACCCCGCCCTCACCGCTGGAGCTGGCCCGCTGGCAGGGCTCGCAGCACGGTCTGAAGGTCGCGGCGGTGGCCGCGGAACACTGGGCGAGCGAGTACCGGCGCATCCCCCCGACCGTGTTCGAGCGGCGGACGGACGGCGCCGCCGAGGATCCCCCGATCTGGCGGGCACACCTGGTCTCACGGGCGATGGACCTGGCCGTGCGGCGGATCGCCGCGGTGCGCGGCGCGGCCACCTCGACCGTCCTGCTCGCCGCCGCGTCCGCGCTGGCCGGAAGGGTGACCGGCCACGACCTGGGCGTGATGCTGCCGATCGTGAGCAACCGCTTCCGCGGCGACACCGTCAACGCGGTCACCACGCTCTCCCAGGAGGGCCTGTTCGTGCTGGACCTGCGCGAGGGCGGCTTCACCGAGCTGCTGCGCGCGGCCAAGCCCGCCGCGCTGCGCGCCTACCGGTCCGCATACCACGACCCGGACGACCGGGACCGGCTCACCGAGCGGGCCGGCCGGGAGCGGGGGGTGCGGATCCACCCGTACTGCTGCTTCAACGACATGCGCTTCACCGACCGGGTGGACGCCTCCCCCGACGAGCGAAGCGTGCGGCGGGCGCTGGACGAGACGACCCTCACCTGGCCGCTCAGCCAGGAACGGCTCAACTGCCGCTTCTGCCTGCACGTGACCGACGAGCCCGGCGGGCTGGGCGTCTCGCTCACCGCCGACACCGGCTGTCTTTCCCGCCCCGCCATGGAACGCTACCTGCTCGACCTGGAGTCCTTGCTGGTCGAGGCCGCGTTCCGCGAGGTGCTGGAGCCGGTCGGTTGACGATCCACGCCTACGCCGAGTCGACGTCCTGCGTCCAGGGCGGCGCGCTCCGCTTCCACCTCGCCCGCGCCTCCCGCGCCCCGCTGCGCGGCTCGGTGCTGGTCGAGGACGTGGCCACCGACCTGGCCGTGCTCGACGGGGAGTTCACCGGGCCGCTGTGGACGCTGGAGGTCTCCCCCGGCTGGCGCAGCTCGCTCTACCGGGCGATCTTCCATGCCGACGAGGAGAGCAGCGAGGTCTACTTCGTCGTACGGGCCGCCCGTCCCCGCTCACCGGTCCTGCTGTCGATCCCGTTCCCGACCTGGCAGGCCTACAACCGGGCAGGCATCCCCGGCGAGTCCATCTACTGGACCGAGCAGCCGACCCGCGCCGCGCGCGTCTCCTTCGACCGGCCGGGCGGCGGGCCGCCGCCCGAGCGCTGGGAGGAGGGCATGATCCGCTGGCTGGGCCCCGCCGGGTACGACGTCGACTACTGCTCGGCCCTGGACCTGCACTCCGGGCGCGAGCTGCTCTCCGGTCACCGGCTGCTGATGATCAGCGGACACGACGAGTACTGGTCGGCGGGGATGCGCGACAGCGTGGAGGAGTTCGTCCGCCGGGGCGGCAACATGGCCGTCTTCTCCGGCAACACCTGCTGGTGGCAGTTCCGGCTGGAGGACGAGGGGCGCACCATGGTCTGCTACCGCGACGCGGTCGCCGACCCGATGGCCGCGGTGGATCCCGCCCTCACCACGGTCGAGTGGTCGAGCGCGCCGGTGAACCGCCCGGAGAACGGCCTGACCGGAGTCAGCTTCCGGCGCGGCGCCGGGACGTGGGGCCCGTACATGCGACTCATGCACGAGGAGACCTACACCGTCCGCTTCCCCGAACACTGGGTGTTCGAGGGCACCAAGCTGGACGAGGGCGACACGTTCGGCAAGGGCGCCATCGGCTACGAGACGGACGCCTGCGACTTCGTCGAGGAGGACGGCGTGCCGGTGGCCACCGGACGCGACGGCACCCCGCCGTCCTTCGTCATCCTCGCCACCGCCGACCTGCGCCACTGGCACCGGTACGGCCAGGGCGGCATGGCGACGATGGGCGTCTTCGGTCTCGGCGCCGGGACGGTCTTCACCGCCTCCACCGTGAACTGGGGAAACACCCTGCACGACCCGGTCGTGGACCGGATCACCCGCAACGTGCTGGACCGGCTCTCGGTGCGCGCGGACGGCTGGGAGACCATCGGCGCCGCGGACGAGATCCAGGCGCTGACCGTGTTCGACTCCCTGCTGTACGGTGCCACCTCCGGCGGCTCGCTGCTCACCCGCGAGGTCTCCGGCCAGAACCTGCGCTGGCGTCCCGCGGGCACCGCCCCCGCCCTCGTCGCCCTCGCCACCCCCAGGGAGGCCACCACCGTCCACCCGATCGGCCTGTACGGTCTCACCGCCGACGACCGGCTCGTCCACCGCGACCCCGAGCACGGCTGGATCACCCTCGCCGACGGGCCCCGCGGCGGGGTCGGCCTGGGCATGGTGAACGGCGAGCTGTTCGCCGCCGCCGCGGACGGCCTGTGGCTGCTCGACCCGGAGACCTCGGCCTGGAGCCTGGTCGAGGCCACCTCCGGCGCCGTGGCCCTGACCGCGATGAACGGCCGGCTGTACCTGGCGGACGCGGACGGCAGGATCCGCACGCGACTGCCGGTGGCGACCCCGGCCGGATGGACCGACCTGTGCGACGCGGGCGGCTGCACCGTGCTGACCGGGCACGCGGGCACCCTGATCGGCACCGCCCGCGACCGCCCCCTGCTCCGGCGCGCGAACCTCCTGAAGAAGGCGGCGCCCACACCGTGACCCCTTCGCGGCCACCGTCGTTCATGTCGCGGCGGAGGTCCCGGCGAGCGCCGGGTAGTCCTTGAGCCTGATGTCGGTGGCGAACCTGTCCGTCAGTCTGAGCAGCGCCCGCAGCAGGAACCGGCGCTTGAAGATCCAGTTCCGCATCCTGATCCGCCGCCACGTCGCCGGGGCGAGGAAGGGCCCGGCGCTGCCGCTCCTCGACACCCTCGCGTAGCCGCGGAAAACCTCCTCGTACTCGCGAAACGCCGTCCGATGGTCGCCACCGGCCGCCGCCAGCTCCCCGGCCAGCACGTACGCGCCCACGACGGCCAGACCGGTGCCGAAACCTCCCAGGGTGTTGCCGTAGGCGGCGTCGCCGAGCAGCACCACCCGGCCCTTGGCGTAGTGGTCCATCTCGACCCTGCTGATCGAGTCGAGATAGAGGTCACGCGCCTCCGGCAGCCCGGCCATGAGCTCGGGAACCCGCCACCCCATACCCCGGTAGGCGTCCGCCAGGATGCGTTTGTGTCCCTCCACGTCGTAGCGGTCGTAGTCGAGCCGCTCGGAGGCGAAGACGAGGAACGTGGGCGACTTGGGTCCGCCGAGCGCCACCATCCGGCCGGGCTCGTTGTACATCACGTTGCCGGCACCCGTGTCGAGGTCGACCAGCGCGTAGTAGTGGCCGAGGAAGCGCACGTGGTCGGACTCGGGGCCGAAGGCGAGCCGCCGCACATTGGAGTGGATACCGTCGGCGCCCACCACGAGGTCGAAGGTACGCGACGCGCCACGCTCGAAGGTGACGTGCACGCCGTCCCCCGTGTCGGTCAGTGAGGTGATGGAGTCGCCGAAGACGTACTCGCAGTCTTGTTCGGTCCTCTCGTACAGCAGGGCGGCGAGGTCGCCGCGGAAGATCTCGATGTCACCGCCGCTGAACTCACCGGGCATGACCGCCAGCCGCCTGCCGTCCGCGTCGACGATGGTCTGGTCGGTCCCGCCGGTCTGTCGCCGCCGCACCTCCTCGAGGATTCCCATCCGTTCCAGCACGACGCGGTGGGTCTCCCCCTTGAAGTCGACGGCCTGGCCGCCCGGACGGAGCGCGGGCGCTCGCTCGACGACGGTGACGGTGTGGCCGGAGCGGCTCAGCCAGTAGGCGAGTGCGGGTCCGGCGATGCTCGCCCCGGAGATGAGGACCGTGGTGTTCTTCATGCCCACGAGGTTCGTCAGGAGCGCTGACATCCCACTGACCACCGTCTGACAGCCTGACGCCCTCCGCGCCGAGTGCCGTCAACCACCCTCGTCGCCGAGCGTTTCCCGCCGTCGCCCGGACCGGGCACCTCGTCAGGGCGCGCCGGACGCCCGCACCTCTCCCCGGAGCGAACGACCTCGGCCCTCTCCCGGGGCGTACGCTTTCACTCGTCTTCCTGGCCGAGTTCCGCGATCACCTCGTCATGGCGCATCGCGACTCCTCGGGCGTACGCCGACGCGAACGCCTCCGCGCCGACCAGGTCGCGAGCGCTCGCGGTGACCCCCGCGACGTCGCGGTCTCGGGCCACGGCCGTCCCACGCAGTGCCACCGCCATGCCGAGCAGCAGCGCCGCCCGTGTCCCCGCCTTCTCGAGCAGTGCCGCTCCCGCCAGGCCCTCGACGGCGTCGGCGAGGTCCACCGCCAGCGGCGACCTGCGCGCGTGGGCCTGCGCCCGGCGATGGTGTAGCGCCGCCCCCGCGAGGTCGCCCTCGGCCTCGGCCAGCCGTCCCAGCTCGGTGAACGCGCGTGCCCGTGCCGACTCCGCGCCGAAGGCCCCGGTCGCCGCCCCTCGAAGCGCCAGTTCGATCCGGCGACGGGCCTCGGTGAGATCACCCTCGAGCCGCGCGATCTGTCCGAGCCCGAGATGTGTCACGACGGGCACGTCCGGCGCGCCCGCCCTCCGGGCGAGTTCTCCGGCGCGCCGGTGGTCGGCGGCAGCGGCGTCGAGGTCGCCCTCACGCGTCAGTGCCTCGGCCCTGCGCCCCAGTACGTCCGCGCTCTCCTGCAGGGCACCGAGTTCCTCCAGCAGTTCCAGTGCCTCCCGCCACAGGTCGTAGGCGCGTGTCCACTCACCGCGCCAGCCCGCGACCAGAGCCAGCCAGTCGAGCCCCTGAGCCGTCCCCCAACGTTCCCCGAGGGACCGGAAACGGGCCAGCGCTCCCTCCAGATCCCGCTCGCCCTCGGCCGGATCACCACCGAGCACCTTCAGCAGGGCACGGCTCAACCCGGCCAGGGCCAGGCTCCACGGATCGGAGCCGAACAGCCGGTCGCTCTCGGGCCCGGTGGGCGGCGTCGACTCCGGCGGACCGGCTGACATGCCCCACAGTGCCGCGGCGAAGGGGTAGCGCAGCGGCCCATCCCGCGACCACATGATCGCTTCGGCGCGTTCCCAGTGTTCGGGCAGCGCCCGGGGTACGGCGTGCGCCACGCACATGACGTACTCCTCCTCCAGCCCGGCGAGAGGGCGGCCGGTCGCCGCGAGCAGCTCGGCCGCCGCCTCCCCCGCCTCGCCGCGTCGGCCGCACAGCCACCAGTACGCCGCCAGCGCGGCGACGAGCCGCAGCCCCGTCTCCCTGTCGTCGCGCACGGCCCAGCGCAGCGCGGCCGTCAGGTTGCCGTGCTCGGCGGAGAGCCTGGCCAACCACCGGAGCTGTTCTGCCCGGCGCAGGTGGGGATCGGCGCGCCGCGCCAAGTCGAGGAAGTGGCGGGCGTGATCGCCGCGCAGGCGCTCCTCCTCCCCCGCCTCGGCCAGCCGTTCCGCGCAGAACAGCCTGATCGTGTCGAGCATCCGGTAGCGGTCGCCGTCCGTCTCGACCAGTGACCTGTCCACCAGGTCGGCCAGCAGCCCGGCCGTGTCCTCCACCTCGCAGACCGCCTCCACCGCCTCCAGGGACGCGCTTCCCGCGAACACGGAGAACCGCCTGGCCAGCACCTGCTCACCGGGCGAGAGCAGGTCCCAGCTCCACTCCACCACCGCGCGCAGGGTCCGGTGACGGGCCGCCGCCGTGGGGTCGCCACGCGACAGCAGCCGGAACCGGCCGTACTCCTCCAGACGCGTGGCGATCTCCTCGACGGTGAAGGAACGCAGCCGCGCGGCCGCCAGCTCGATGGCCAGCGGCAACCCGTCCAGCGCCGCGCAGATCCGGACGACCGCCCCCACGTTGTCCTGCCGCACCTCGAATCCCGGCCGTACGGCCGCCGCCCGGTCGGCGAAAAGCCGCACGGCCGGACAGGCCAGGGCGACGGACGGCGGGGAGTCCGGCGGCGGGCTCTCCAGCGGTGCCAGCGGCACCAGCGTCTCGCCGGTGATGCCGAGAGGCTCACGGCCGGTGGCCAGTACGGCCAGCTCGGGGCATTCTCCCAGCAACCTGCGGGTCAGCACGGCGACGGCGGCGTTCACGTGCTCGCAGTTGTCGAGGACCAGGAGCAACTCCTGCCCCGCGAGCGCCGCCACCAGGTGCTCCGCGAGATCGGCCGGGCGCGGCGCGTGGAACCCGGGCTCGCGCAACCCCAGCGCGGCGAACACCGCCCGCGCCACCTGGTCACCGCCACCGGCCTGGACAGGACCGTCGAACGGGACGGAGCCCTCGGACGGAGCGGGATCGCGGGAGGGGGGCCGCCCACCGGGTGGAGCGAGGCCGTCGAGCGGGGAGAGGTCGACGAAGCACACCTCGCGCCGCCCGAGTCCGGCCGCCTCGATCGCGAGCCGGGTCTTGCCGGTGCCGCCGGGCCCGGTGATCGTGATCAGCCGCGAATCGCGCAGCGCGGCGATACGCTCCAACTCCCGCTCGCGTCCCACGAAACTGGTGAGCTGGGCCGCGAGCCTCCGCCGTGCCGGCGGCGCGGGCCGCTCGGCGCGCAGGACGGCCAGATGGATCGCGGCGAGTTCGGGCGAGGGATCGACACCGAGCTCCTCGGCGAGCAGCCGTCTACCCTCCTCGAACAGGACCAGCGCCTCGGCCTGCCGCCCCGCCGCCCGCAGGGCGAGCATCAACCGGCCCCTGAGCCGCTCCCGCAGCGGATGCGCCGTTACCAACCGCCGCAGCTCCGCCACCGAAGCCGCCGAACCGCCCTCGGGAAGGGCCGACTCCGCCTCGGCGAGATCCTCGATCGCCGCCAGCCGGAGCTCCTCCAGCCGGGCCGCCGACGCCCGCCCGAAGGGCAGGTCGACCAGCGCGGGCCCACGCCACAGGGCGAGCGCCTCCCGCAGCGGGCCTGCGGCGACCGCGTGACGACCCGCCGCCAGTAACCGCCGCCCCTCGCGGGCCAGCCTTTCGAACCGGTGGACGTCGACGTCGTCGGGATCGGCCACGAGCCGGTAGCCGGTCGCGTGGAACTCGATCACGTCGCCGGGCAGGCTACGGCGGAGCCTGGAGACCTGGGCCTGCACCGCGTTGACGGCACCGGCGGGGGGATCGTCACCGTACTGGCCGTCGACCAGACGCTGGACGCCGACCACCCGGCCCGCGTCGAGCAGCAGCATCACGAGCAGGGCACGCGGCCGGGGCCCACCCACGGAGATCTCCTCACCGCCGGGGGACCGCACCTCCAGGGGACCGAGGACGCCAAACCGCACAACCTCGATTCTCTCCTGCGAGGGAGCGAGCATCCGTACGGGCGGGACCGTAGTTCCACGAGATACGGAATGACCTCCGGGCTCACCGGCTGAACCGGAGTAAGGGCACGGACGAGCGCACCGGGAGTATCAGGTCAGACGGAGACCGGGCCGTAGAGGGCGGCCGGGGAGCCGGTGGCCAGGGCCCAGTAGCGGTCGCCGTAGGACCAGTGCCACCACTCGGTGGGGTAGTTGACCAGCCCTGCCGCCTCCAGGGCGGTGCCGAGGAGCTTGCGGTGGTGGCGGGCCTCGGGGGACAGCCCGGGGGCGTCGGTGTAGCAGGCGCCGTCGCTCTGCTCGGGGGTGGCGTTGAGCCGGGTGCCCATGTCGAGCTCGGTCCCGTCCTCGGTGGACAGGGTGAGGTCGACCGCCGCTCCCGCGGTGTGCGGGGCGATCTCGACGGGCGAGACGTAGCGGCTCGCCGCGGCTCGCAGCTCCGCGGGCGACATTTCCGGATGTAGCGTCCTGAGCTCCGCCGAGTAGCCGTCGAAGATCTCCTTCTGCGTCGCCGGTGGCCGGTACCCCTCCACCACCAGCAGCCGGTATCCCTCCGGCAGCTGCGCCTGGGCCTCCTCCAGCCGGGTGAGCAGCCCGAGCCGCAGGTGGGCGAAGGCTCCCGCCGGGTCGGCGAGCCGCCCGTCCGTCCGCAGCCGTCCCCGGACGTCCACCAGCCGCTCTCCCGACTCCTCGACGGGGATCGAGACGACTCGGGCATCGGAGATCAGAACGATGTCGCGCATGGCGGTAATTCTTCCCCAAGCATCACAGTGCGCAGACCCCGCTCACGGGGGAACAGGGGTGCCGAACCGTGTCCGGAAACACCCGCTCGCGGTACCGCCGGTCCGGCACCGGCCTCGTCGCACGGGACAGCGGTCCGCGTTTCGCGGCCAAGCCTCCACCCGGGCCCAACGAACCGACCGAGTCATTCGACGACGTATAAGTGCAAACAATGCCCAAACAGCCGCTCTATGGCGAGAATTTGGGCGCATCGCTTGAGGTTCCAGCGGGTGGAAGGTGCAGATTCGAGCCATGAACGACGCGACGGATCTCTACACGATCGGGCAGCTGGCCCGGCGCACCGGGTTGCAGGCGCGCACGATCCGCTTCTGGTCCGACAGTGGCGTCGTCCCCCCGGCCCGCAGGTCGAGCGGGGGATACCGGCTTTATGACGCGGAGGCGGTCGCACGGCTGGACCTGGTCAGAACCCTTCGCGATCTCGGGCTCAGCCTTGATGCCATCCAGCAGATCCTGGAAAAGCAGGTCCCACTGAGGGAACTGGCGGAGACGCACGTCAAAGCGCTCGACGCGGAGATCCGCACCTTGAAGGTACGGCGTGCCGTCCTGCGCGTTCTCGCCAAACGTGACAGCACCACCGAGGAGATCACCTTGATGCATGCACTGGCCCGACTGTCGGCGCGGGAACGCCAGCAGATCATCGACGAGTTCGTCGACGGGGCATTCGCCGACGTCATCGACGAGGACGCCACCCTCGTCGCGGAGTGGATGCGCGACGTCCCCTCCGAGCTTCCCGAAGAACCGACGTCCGAGCAGGTGGACGCCTGGATGGAGCTGGCCGAACTGGTCGCCGACGAGAGCTTCCGGCGGACGGTCCGGCAGATGGTCCTGAGCGGAAGGCAGGACAATCGCCTTGAGTTCGGGCTCAACCTACGGCCCCTGGTCCTCCAGCACGCAGCCGACGCCCTTGAGAAGGGAATCCCACCGGAGTCGCCCGGCGCGAGCGTGATTCTGGACCGGATCATCCCCGTGGAGCTTCCCGCCGAGGAGACCGTCTCCCTGACGGACTGGCTGGAACTGGTCGCCGAGCCGCGGGTGGAGCGGTACTGGCAGCTTCTGAACCTCCTTCGGGGTCTGCCACCGGCCCCGGAGGCGGTGCCGGCCTTCCAATGGCTGCTCGCCGCGCTGCGCGCCCACCGCTGACCCAGTCCCGTCCTTCCTCATCGGGGCCCCCGCGGGTGAGGGCCCGCCGACCGGGAAGCGGGAGGAGGCGGTGAAGGCCGTGTGCGGGCCGGCCCTCGCCTCGTAGGACCCCGTCGGGCCGGGCTCCGCCCAGGCGGCACACCGGTTCCCACGACCGAGGCCATGCTCCCCGACATGACCTGGGGAAAGTCCACAGGTGACCGGCATCCCCGAACGCGATCTCGGAGGTTGAAGAACAAGATCAGACCGTGTCCGAGAACACCTGCTCACGGGCCTGGTGCAGCGCCGACACCAAGGCACCGCGCAGCACGGGGTTCCCCCTGACCCGGGAGACCATGACCCTGGGCCGGCTCGGGCAGAACCGGGCCACCGCGTCCTGCACCCTGTCGGCGAGCGCGTCTCCCCCGGCCCTGCCGACGTCGCCGCTGAGCACGATCAATCCGGGGTCCAAAACCACCGCGACGGCGGCGACACCGATGGCCAGCCGCCCGGCCAGCTCGTCCAGAAACGCCTCGGCGCCCTGGGCGACCGCCGTACGGACATGCTCTCCCACGGAGTCGGCGTCGGGGTCGCCTCCGGAGGCTCTTGAGACCCCCGAGGCGAAACCGATGCCGTGGGCGCTCGCGAGCCCGGCCACGGCGTCACCGCCGACCAGGCGCTGGAACGAGCCCGACTGGGGCTCGCTCACGTCGGTGGGGAGCGGTTCGCCGGGGACGGGGAGCCAGCCGATCTCGCCCGCGCCGCCGGTGAAGCCGCGGTGCAGCCGTCCGCCCAGCATGACGCCGAGTCCCTGGCCGACCCCCGCCCAGACGAGCACGAAGTCGTCGACGCCCAGCGCCGCCCCGTACGCGCGTTCGGCCAGCGCGGCCAGGTTCACGTCGTTCTCTATCGTCACCGGCACCCCGAGGTCGCGGCGGAGCTCGGCGAGCACGCCGTTGTGCCAGGAGGGCAGGTCGAAGGAGAAGCGCACGTCACCGGTGCCGGGGTCGACGACGCCCCGGGTGCCGATCACGAAGGCGCGCAACCGGTCGGCGCCGATGCCCGCCGCCTCGCACGCCTGGCCGAGCGCGCTCCGCACGAGCCGTACCGGGTCGTCGTGCCCGCTGGGGTCCGCGGCGACCTCGGCGACGAGGGTGCCGGTGATGTCGGCGACCCCGGCGCTGATCCTGCCGGGCAGCACGTCGAGCCCGGCCACGTACGCGCAGGAGGGCACCACCCCGTAGAGGGCGGCGTTGGGCCCGCGTCCGCCCGCCTGCTCGCCGACCACCGCGACGAGGCCGCGATCCTGGAGTCTGGAGAGCAGCTGACCGGCGGTCACCTTGGAGAGCCCGGTGTATTCTCCCAGCTCGGCCCGGGTGAGAGGGCCGCTGGACAGTAGGAGTTCCAGCGCTGCGCGGTCGTTGAGCTGGCGCAGCAGCCGGGGGGTCCCCGGGCGTGTGGGCAAGGTCGTCCTCCCCGTCACGATCCGCTAACGATCGTTTCTTTTAAGAAAGTTTCTTGTTAGTTTAACCCTAGTCAGCCCGCAGGCAAGCGATCGGAGCCGCGGGTTGCGGTAAACCCGACAGCTCCCAGTGCGTGCAGAGGGTCACGGGGACCCCGGCCATAACAGATGAGCGCAAACCCCGGCGAAAGCCTGAAAGGGAGAACTCCAGTGAAGTTCGCGAGAATCGCCACCACGACGGCCACCACGGCCGCCCTCGCCCTGGGTCTCGCCGCGTGTGGCAGCAGCGAGCCTGCCGCTCCGGCCGCCGGCTCCGACGCGACGGCCCCCGCCGCGTCCGGCCCCAAGTTCGCAGGTCAGACGCTGACCGTCTGGCGCCTCGGCGCTCCGGACGAGAAGCAGGACAAGCTGATGGCCGACCTGAACGCCAAGTTCAAGGAGACCACCGGCGCAGACGTCAAGGTCCAGTGGGTCCCCTGGCCCGACGCGCAGGCCAAGTGGACCGCCGCCCTCGCCGGCGGCGAGGGCCCCGACGTCACCGAGTTCGGCAACGACCAGGTCGCCGCCTGGGTCGCGCAGGACGCGCTGACCGACATCACCGACGTCGTCAAGAGCGCGCCCGACTTCCAGCAGATCCCGCAGAACCTGTGGGGCTACGAGACGGTGGACGGCAAGATCTACGCCGCCCCGTGGGGTGGCGGCACCCGCGCCGTCCTCTACCGCAAGGACTGGTTCGAGGACCTGAAGATCGAGGTCCCCAAGACCTGGGAGGACCTCGTCGCGGCAGGCAAGAAGATCGTCGCGGAGAAGGGCAAGGACGTCGACGGCTTCGCCTTCAACGGCGGTTCCGACGCCAACATGTCGCTCTCCCCGTTCGTCTGGTCGGCCGGTGGCGACTTCGCCGCCTTCGAGGGCGGCAAGTGGGTCGGCAAGCTGACCGATCCCGGCTTCAAGGAGGGCTTCCAGTACTACACCGACCTGGTGACCAAGCACGGCGTCTCGCGCAAGTCCGCCCTCACCCAGAACTCGGTGGACATCGCGACCCGCTTCGCCAACAGCAAGGTCGGCATGTACGTGACCGGCGGCTGGGACATCACCACCATCAAGGAGCAGAGCGGCGGCAAGGTCGACGACTCGAAGATGGCCTTCTTCTCGCTCCCGGCCAAGGACGGCAGCGGCCCGGCCCCGGCCTTCCAGGGCGGCAACGACATCGCCATCTGGAAGGACACCAAGAACGCCGAGCTGTCCGCCGAGTACGTCAAGCTCGCCGCCGGCAAGGAGTTCGGCACCCGCTACGCCAAGGAGGGCGGCCTGCTGCCGCTCTACCCCGAGGCTCTGGCCGAGTACGCCGCCGACCCGGTGCAGGCGCCGTTCGCCGAGACCTTCAAGGTCGCCAAGGGCTTCCCGAACGACACCAACTGGGCCGAGGCGAACGACACCAAGGCGGTCCTGCAGAGCGCGGCCCGCTCGGTCATCGAGGGTAAGAAGGACGTCGACACCGCGCTGACCGACGCCAACAAGGAACTCGAAGAGATCCTGAACCAGTAACCATGGCGAACACCTCAACCATCGCCCGGGACGGGGGCTCCCCCTCCGTCCCGGCGCGGGGGCACCGAGGCACCACGCCCCCGCGCGGGTCCAGGGGTCTGCCCGCCTGGGCAGTCCCCTACGCGCTGCTCGTCCCCGGCCTGATCGTCATCGCCGGCCTGCTGCTCTACCCGCTGTACCAGATGGTCGTCATGTCCTTCCAGAACGTGGGACTGCGGCAGATCCGGGGGGTACCGGCCGAGTTCGTCGGCGTCGAGAACTACCAGAAGCTGGTCGAGTCCGAGCTGTTCTGGACGTCGCTCCGCAACACCGTCGTCTTCGCCGTCGTCACAGTGGCGTGCACCCTGATCCTCGGCACGCTGGTCGGCCTGCTCCTGCACAAGCTGGGCAAGAAGATGTCGACCTTCCTGATCGTCGGCATCATGGCCGCCTGGGCCACCCCGCAGATCGCCACCGCGATCATCTGGCGCTGGCTGTTCGACGCCGAATCCGGCGTGATCAACTGGGCGCTCAACGCGCTGCCCGACTGGTTCTCCTCCCTGCTGTTCGGCCGCTCCGACTGGACCGGCGAGCCGTGGCTCAACGACGCGTTCACCATCTACGTCGTACTGATCATCGCGGTGGTCTGGGCGTCGTTCCCGTTCATCGCGGTCTCGGTGCTGGCCGGGCTGAAGAGCATCTCCCAGGAGCTGTACGAGGCCGCCAGGGTGGACGGCGCCTCCGCGTGGCGGATCTTCTGGAGGATCACCTTCCCGCTGCTGAAGCCTGTCTTCGCGGTGCTGACGGTGCTCTCGGTGATCTGGGACTTCAAGGTCTTCACCCAGCTGTTCGTGCTCGCGGGCGGCACGTCCAACCGGGAGGCGTTCAACCTGTCGCTGTTCGCCTTCACCCAGGCCTTCAGCGCGCCGCCCAAGATGGGCATGGGCGCGGCGATCGCCGTGGTGCTGACGCTGATCCTGCTCGTCATCACCTTCTTCTACGTCCGCCAGATCGTGAAGACGGAGGACGTGCGATGACCACCTACGACACACGGGCATCCCGGCGACGGCGGCCCGCGTCCGGGACGCGGAGCGGTCCCAAGCGGCGCAGGACACTCGGCAAGGTCGGTCTGAACACAACAGCCGTCCTGGTGTTCCTGTTCGCGGTGTTCCCCGTCTACTGGATGGTGAGCACGGCCTTCAAGAGCAGCGAGCAGATCTTCACGACGGACTTCATCCCGTTCCCCACCGATCCCACGCTCGAACACGTGAAGCGGGTCTTCACCGAGGGCGTCGCGGGCCACTCCATCTGGCGCTACCTGCTCAACAGTTCCATCGTCGCCATCGGCACCGTGCTCGTCGGCGCGGTGTTCGCCCTGCTGGCGGCGACCGCGGTGGCCCGCTTCCGCTTCCGCGGACGCACCTCGTTCCTCATCCTGCTGCTCATCGTGCAGATGGTCCCCGGCGAGGCGCTGCTCATCCCGCTGTTCCTGATGGTCAGGCGGGCCGGGCTGTACGACCAGCTCCTCGGCCTCGTCGTGGTGAACGTCGCCATGACGCTGCCGTTCGCCATCTGGATGCTGCGCACCTTCGTCGCGGCGGTGCCCAAGGAGTTGGAGGAGGCCGCCTGGATCGACGGCGCGAGCCGGTTCGCCACCTTCTGGAGGGTGTTGTTCCCGCTGGTGGCCCCCGGGCTGGTGGCGACCAGCATCTTCTCGTTCATCACCGCGTGGAACGAGTTCGTCTTCGCGCTGACGCTCATCGGCGACCAGAGCAACTTCACCATGCCCGTGGCGCTGCGCTACTTCGTCAGCCAGCGGTCGGTGGACTGGGGCGGCATCATGGCCGCCTCCACGCTGATGACCATCCCGGTCATCGTCTTCTTCCTCCTGGTGCAGCGGCGGATGGTCTCCGGGCTCGTCGCGGGCGCCGTCAAGGGCTGACCCCATCGGTGCCGGCACGGCACGCACCCACAAGGCGCGGACCGTGCCGGCCCTGCCCGTTTTCCTGTTGCTCACTTCCATGTCCGACACCCCCACATCTCAGGTAAGGAACACCTACCGCCATGTCTGAGCTCATCGCGGATCGCGGCGACCAGGGGCTGCGTCGTCTCGCCGCCGGCACGCTGCTCGCCGCGTTCCAGGGCACCGAGGCACCCGAGTGGGTCCTGCGGGAGCTGGAGAACGGTCTCGGCGGCGTCACGCTCTTCGGCTTCAACGTCGCCGACGCCGCCCAGCTGTCCGCTCTCACCTCCCGGCTGCGCGCGTCCGCCGATCCGGTCATATCGCTGGACGAGGAGGGGGGTGACGTCACCCGGCTCGCCTACCACGTCGGCAGCCCGTATCCCGGCAACGCCGCCCTCGGCGCGGTGGACGACGTCGAGCTCACCCGGCGGGTCTACCGGTCCATCGGCGACGAACTGGCCCGCTGCGGTATCAACCTGGACATGGCGCCGTCCGCGGACGTCAACACCGCCGCCGACAATCCGGTTATCGGTACCCGCTCGTTCGGGTCACAGGCCGCGCTCGTCGCCCGGCACACCGTCGCCGCGGTCCACGGCCTGCAGGCGGCCGGAGTGGCCGCCTGTGTCAAGCACTTTCCCGGCCACGGTGCGACCCGGCAGGACTCCCACCTGGAGGTCCCGCTCGTCGACGCCTCCGTGGAGTTGCTGCGCGAGCGCGAGCTCGCCCCCTTCCGCGCCGCGATCGAGGCCGGGACCAGATCCATCATGACCGCGCACGTACGCGTCCCCGCCGTCACCGGCGCGCTTCCCGCGACGCTCTCCCCCGCCGCCCTCACCGGCCTGCTTCGCGGCGAGATGGGCTACGAGGGCGTGATCATCACCGACGCCCTCGACATGGGGGCCGTCACCGCCGCCTACGGTCTCGCCGGGGGCTCGGTGCTCTCCCTCGCCGCCGGAGCCGACCTGCTCTGCCTCGGCCCGATCCCCACGGAGAGCGACGTCCGCCTCATCGTGGACGAGATCGTCGCGGCCGTCCACGACGAGCGGCTTCCCGTGGCCCGCCTGGAGGCGGCGGCCGAGCGGGTCGCCGCCCTGCGCGCCTGGTTCGGCACGCCACGCACCGGCGAGGCCGAGCGGGACGTGATCGGTCTCACCGCCGCCCGTCGCGCGGTCAGCCTCACCGGCTCCGCCCCGTCCCCGGTCGACCCGCTGGTGGTCGAGGTGGACACCCCGCCGACCATCGCGGTCGGCGACGTACCGTGGGGCTTCACGCCGCTGCTGCCGCAGGCGGAGGTGCTGCGGGTCAAGCCGGAGATGGCCGACGTGGCGGACATCCTGGAGCGCGCCTCGGGCCGCTCCCTGATCGTCGTCGTCAAGGACGCCCATCGCTACGAGGCCAGCCAGTCGGTGGTCTCCGCGTTGCTGGCCGCCCGCCCCGACGCCACGGTCGTCGAGATGGGTCTGCCGATCTGGCGTCCCGAGGGTGTCACCTACCTGGCCACCTACGGCGCCGCCCGCGCCAACGCCCAGGCCGCCGCCGAGCTCCTCGGCGTCTGACGACACCGGTCACCCTCGCCTGCGGGGGATCGCCCCTTCCCCCACGGACGGTTACGTCACCTTCCCGAGGTCCGGGACGAGCGGGCCGGTCGCGGGAGGCTTCTCCTCAAGCGTGGCATCGGCCGATTCTCCGGGCATGGAATCGGCCGATGCCACCAGACCCGCGACCTTCGCACGGGGGTGCTCGGAGACGGCGCGCAGCAGCACGCGCAGGTGACCCGCGATCGCGGACACATCGTCGTGGCCGATCGCGGTGGGGTTGAAGCGCAGGCCGAGGGTGAGGCTCGACCCGGCGTCCACGGCCTGGACGTGCAGCGCGCCGTGGGCGGTTCCGTTGAAGACGGTCCACTCCACACCCGCCCCGACACCGGGAAACTCAGGGACGGCCGTCCTTCTGCGGTAGCTGAGCAGCACCGGTGAGGAGGGCGGCTCGGGAGGCGCGTGCCGGAAGCGGTACATGGCCTGGAGCTCGGTCCGGACCGTACGCAGATAGCCGGGAAAACCCTCTTCGAGGCCGGGGTGCGGAACGAACGGCACCCTCGCCACGAAGGGCCCGACGCGGTCGCGCGTCTCGCGCGTGCGGGTGCCGAGATCGAGGGCGAGCGGTGACGCGGAGGTACCGTAGCGGCGCAGCAGCACGCCCACGGCCGCGAGCAGCAACTCGAACCTGGTGGCGCCGAGCTCTGTGGCGGCCTCGGTGAGGGCCCCGGACTCCGCGCCGCCGAGGACCATCTCGACGATCTCCCCGGGGCCGGTGCCGCGCGGGACGGCGCGCAACCCGGGCAGGATCGGTTCCGCGGGCTCGCGGTCGCGCTCCTTCCAGAACTCCTCGGCTCCGCAGGGCGTCGCCGGAGACGCCTCGTGGTCCGCCCCCGAGCCGCCGTGCCGTCCCGTCCGCGTGGACGGGACGGCCTGCGCCGAGCCGTACGACGGCGAGACCGGCGAGGAGTGCGGCGTCGGCACCGGCAGGGTCGCCCGGGAGAAGTAGGCGTCGGCGAGGTCGCGGACCAGGACGTCCTTGGAGGCCGCGTCGAACACTCGTCCGTGCGCGGTGAAGAGCAGCCTGACGCGCTCGGGACCCACCGTGACCAGCGTGAACCGGGCGAACGGGCCGCGTTCCAGGTCGAAGGGGCGCGTGGCCTCCGCCGTGGCAAGCTCGTGGTAGCGCTCCGGGGTCGACTCCGCGCGGGTGACCCTGACGCGCCCGAGCACCGGATGCCTGCCGGCCACGTCGGCGCACGCCTCCGTCAGCGCGAGGACGTCGACGGGGCCGTTCAGGTGGAGCGCCAGCGGAATTCCCCGCAGGTCGAAAGGACTGTGCGACATCCTGTCCGTCTCCCTCGGGGGTGGCTCACCTCGGGCAGGCGCCGGGGCCTCCTCGCCTCCGACGTGCGATCTCGACGCTTAATTATTAGGAAAGTTTCTTGTTTATTTAAACAACCAGAATGCTACACACGAGACACGCCTGAGACAAGCGACCTGCCACGAACCGGTCAGGGCACGGTGACGACCGTCCGCGATGCCCGAAAGAGCGCACCGAACGGCGCGAGCCCCGAACCGGCCGGACTCATCGGCACGGGGGTCGCGGGCAGGCGATTCCAGCTCCGGGAGCCCGGACCTCGGAAACCTCCGGCCAAGGACTCCCGCTCCAGGAACCGGGCCCCAGGAACTCCCGGCCAAGGAATCACCGGGGACTCAAGGCCCGGCGACAGAACCTCGGGCCCTCAAGAAGTCAGGAGGATCAGGAGGATCAGGAGGTGAAGATCTCTTCCCTCGCCTGTTCCAGTGCGGCGATGACGGCCCCGCGCAACACCGGGTTGCCCTCCACCTCGCTCGCCACCACCTGCGGCCTGACCGGGCAGCTCCTCGCCACCGCCTCCTCGATCCTGGAGGTGAGCTCGTCGCCTCCGGCCCTGCTCACCTCACCCGCGAGCACCACGAGCCCGGGGTCGAGCACGACGCACACCGACGCCACCCCCAGCGCGAGCCGCCCGGCGATGTCGTTGATCAAGGGCTCCCCCCGCTCCCCCGCCGCGACCGCCGCCGCGACGCACTCGGCGGCACTCTCCCCCTCGAAGCCGTACGTCGCGGCGAGCTCGGCGACCGCCTCGGCGCTGACCAGGGACTGCAGGCCCCCGGCGAGCGACGGCAACCTGCCCGGCACGGCCCGCACGTCCTCGGCCAGCGGCACCCCGGGCACCGGCAGGTAGCCGATCTCGCCCGCGCTGCCGGAGCGGCCCCGGTGCAGCCGGCCTCCGAGCACGACACCGAGACCGATGCCGCGCCCCACCCACAGGAGCACGAAGTCGTCGACCTCGCGGGCGGCACCGAGGGTGCGCTCGGCGATGGCGACGAGGTTCACGTCGTTCTCTATCCTGACGTCGCGGCGCAGGTCACGGGCGAGCGCCTCGTGGATGCCCTCGTGCCAGCCCGGCAGGTCGAAGGAGAACCGCACGTCCCCGGTGCGGGGGTCGACCACGCCGGGGGTGCCGATGACGACCGAGCGCAGCTTGGAGAGCGCGACCTTGGCCGACCGGCACGCCTTGACCACCGCGCTGTGCACGAGGGCCACCGGATCGTCGTGTCCTTTCGGTGCCACCTGCACCTCGGCGATGATCTCCCCGTGGATATCGGCGATGGCGGTCGTGACGAATTCCGGGCCGACGTCCAGACCCGCCACATAGGCCGAGGAGGAAATAATCCCATAAAGGGCGGCATTGGGCCCCCGGCCTCCCGCCTGCTCCCCCGCCACCTCCACCAGCCCGCGCCCTTCCAGGCGGGCGAGTGTCTGCGACGCCGTCACCTTGGAAAGGCCCGTGAGCTCGCCGATCTGCCCCCGCGTCAGCGGTCCGGAAGCGAGCAGCAACTCCAGGGCGGCCCTGTCGTTGATCTCCCTCAGTAGCCTGGGCACGCCAGGACGTCGCTCCATACGCATGCTCTCTTGCTCGCCGCTTCCTCTTTTGCTCGTCGCTTCCCCGTCGCGATTACTTTCAATCAAGAATAAGAACTCTATTCTTAATAAGGCTTCCTGACAGTTTAGCCCCGCCCTCACCCCGCGAGGGCTGCGGAGGACACGCCGGCGCCGCCTCTCCCGCTCGTCGCCGTTTCACCGCACGTCTCCAGCACCCGCCGCCGCGGCGCCCGTAGGGCGAGGGGCCGCGGCGCCCGCCCGGTGCGTGGAACGCTCCCAGAAGCGGCAGAGATTCTTTCCGGCAAGCCCTCACGGCAGGGGTGGGGCAGACTTCGACACGGACACCATCGCCACGATCCGGTCCGGAGCCGGGGCGGAGGTGTCCAAGCTTCCGACATTACGAATATATCGGGAATTTCGCCTATCTGGCACGATCGGGAACGGATCACACCGCCCCCTACCGAGTGAGCGGCGGCGCGGTGGTACCACCGGGCCCACGAGAGCACCCAAAGGCGTCTCATCCTCGTGGCACACACTCCCGACACACCTCTGAGCTGCGACATCACTTCCGAAAACCCGAGGAGATCCCCACCGGCCGCCTCGCTCCGCCGCCGGACCGTACCCCCGCGGCGGCACCTCACCACCGTGTCACGCACCCGCCGGGACACACCGGCGCGTCGCTCTACGTGCCCGTTGTCACCGAGAGCGACGGGGGTGATTTCACCTCCTTCGGCCCCTCGCGCGTAAGGAACCAATAGCAGGCGGGATAATCGGCTACATGCGCCTATCCGCTCGTGTCGACTATGCCCTCCGTGCCGCCGCCGAACTCGCCGCCGCGGGTGACGGCCCTACCACGGTGGGTGAGCTGGCCAAAGAGCAGGACATGCCTCCCAAGTATCTTGAGAACATCCTGCTTCAAATGCGCCGCGCCGGACTGGTTCGCGGCCAGCGCGGCCCGGAGGGAGGCTACGTGCTGGCCCGCCCGCCCGCCGAGATCAGCCTCGCCGATGTGATCCGCGCCGTTGACGGCCCGCTCGCCAATGTCAGGGGGGAGCGGCCCGAGCACGTCGGATACCGAGGTCCCGCCGAATCACTGCAGCAGGTCTGGATCGCGCTGCGCGCCAGCGAACGGGCGATCCTGGAGGAGGTCACCCTGGAGAACGTGGCCACCGGAGCCCTCCCCGAGCGGGTCCGCAGCCTGTCCGCGGACCCCGCGGCCTGGGACTGACCGTGCCGGGGTGGCCGCCCACAGGGTTCCGGCCGGCCGAGTCCTTCCGGAACCGGCCTCCCGTCCGAGACCGGCTCATCTCAGGAGACCTCGTCTCACCCGACCGCCCCGCCACCCGAGACAGGTCCGGCTCGCGGGATCCATCCGTCTCACTCGACCGGCTCACCGCACGGGAGCGGCCCACGTCTCGGGGCGGGCGCCGTGCCCGAGGGTGACGTCGTCCACCGCTCCGCACTGCGGCTCGGCCGGGCGCTCGACGGACGGATGCTCACCCGCTCGGACTTCCGCGTGCCCCGCCACTCCACCGCCGACCTGACCGGACGCGCGGTGCTGGAGACCGTATCGCGCGGCAAGCATCTGCTCACCAGGGTCGAGGGCGGGCTCACCGTCCACACCCACCTGCGGATGGAGGGCCACTGGCAGATCTCACCCGCGGGACGTGGGCTGCCCGGCGGCGATGTCGTCCGCCTGGTGCTCGCCAACGCGACATGGCAGGCGGCGGGGATACGGCTGGGCATGGTCGATCTGGTGGCGACCGAGCGGGAGGAACTGCTCGTCGGGCACCTCGGACCCGATCTGCTCGGGGAGGACTGGGACGAGACCGAAGCCGTACGGCGGCTGGCACGGCGGCCTGAAACGAGCATCGGGATCGCGCTGCTCGATCAGCGCAACCTGGCGGGAATCGGCACCATCTATCGCGCCGAGACGCTTTTTCTCGCCGGAGTGTCGCCGTGGCGACCCGTAGGGGCCATTGAGGATCTGGGGGCGATCGTGTCGATCGCACGGCGGCTGCTGGACGCCAACAAGGAACGCCCGAGTAGAACGACGACGGGCGACCTCCGTCCGGGACGGAGCACCTGGGTCTACGGCAGGGCCGGGCGGCCTTGCCTGCGCTGCGGGCGTCGGATCAGTCGTGGGGAGATGGGCGAACAGCCGCAGGAACGGCTGATCGTCTGGTGCCGTCACTGCCAGCCGGAAGAACCGACCGGCTAGGCGGCGACCATGTCGTTGACCTCGGGGAACACGGAATCAGGCACGGTTTCGGGAATCGGCAGACGCTCCCGTTCGGGAACATCGTTGGCCAGGACCGGAGCATGCTGCAGCTCGGCCAGGGCAAATTGATCGGAAACCTCACGGAGAACCTGTGAAAGCGGCACGCCCAAGGCACCGCAGATCGACGCGAGCAGCTCCGAAGAGGCCTCCTTCTGGCCGCGCTCCACCTCGGACAGATATCCGAGAGAAACCCGAGCCAATGTGGACACCTCACGAAGGGTGCGACTCTGGCGCACCCTAAGCCGCCGCAGCACGTCACCGAGCAGCTGACGCAGCAGGACCATCTGTCGCTCCCTCCCCGGCGCGGGCGTCTTCACGACACTCCGCGCTATCGGTTCGTGCCGCCCGTTCTTCGAACGCGACCCTTGGTACATACTCCTCGCCGTCATCATCGCTTGACCTTTACCTCACTCACAGTTCCACCGTACCTGTATCCACCGACAACGCGGCAGACCATGTGGAGCATGTTCGCTGGGGACGTAACGCGGTAATCATCCCGAATGTTCCCTCACGTTCGCCTCCAGCACACCTCGGAGGAGGTCTACGGCCTCATTCACGGTCGCCTCCCGGATCTGATCGCGCGTCCCGGAGAGCCGCGGATCCCGGTGCCATACCCGCCCTCCCGGACCGCTAACAGCGAGATGCACAGTGCCGACCGGTTTACCATCCTGCGGCTCAGGGCCGGCCACCCCGGTGACCGCCAGACCGTATGTGGAACCGACGAGGAGGCGTACCCCTTCGGCCATGGCGGCGGCGACCCCTGGGTGCACCGCCCCCTCACGGGCGAGCAGGTCCGCCGGAACGTTCAGCAGCCGGTGCTTGAGTTCGGTGGCGTAGGAGACGACCCCGCCCAAAAAGGCCGCCGAAGCCCCGGGAGGGCCGGTGAGGGCCGCGCAGATCAACCCGGCGGTCAGCGACTCGGCCACCGCCACCGTTTCGCCCCTGCGGACGAGAAGGGAGAGGATCTCGGCGGTCACGGGCGGGCGTCGGCTCATCTGGCCCGTGCCCGCTTCGCGACCTGCCGCAGCTTGATCGCCCGGATCACGTAGTCGAGGCCGGTGACGACGGTGACGAGGGCCGCCGCGCCCATCACGACCCAGCGGATCAGGTCGGGCACGCCCGGCCAGATGTAGGAGACGATCGCGGCGATCTGCAGGACGGTCTTCACCTTCCCGCCGTAACTGGCCGGGATGACACCGTGCCGGATGACCGCGAACCTCAGCGTGGTGACACCCAGCTCCCTGCCCAGGATCACGGCGGTGACCCACCAGGGCAGCTCTTCCAGGATGGAGAGACTGACCAGGGCGGCGCCGATGAGGGCCTTGTCGGCGATCGGGTCGGCGATCTTCCCGAAGTCGGTGATCAGGCCGTAACGGCGGGCCAGTTCGCCGTCGAGCAGGTCGGTGAGCGAGGCCACCAGAAAGACCACCAGCGCCGCGGCCCGCCAGCCGGTTCCGGGGAGGAAGAGGCAGGCCGCGAAGAACGGAACCATCGCCAGCCGTATCACCGTCACGACGTTGGCGATGTTCCAGGCGCTCACCTTGGGGCGCGCGGATGCCGCTGTCGAGTCGGTGCCGGTCTCTGGCGTGTTGGTCATACGCTCTCCCGGCCCGGCGGCGCACTCATGGGGCCGCCTTGATGCGGGCGATCAGGTCGACCCCCTCCGAGTCGACCACGACGGCCCGGACGATCTGGCCCGGCACCAGCCCGATGCCCTGGACCGTCACGGATCCGTCCACCTCGGGCCCCTGGTGAGCGGCGCGGCCCTCGTAGCCGCCGTCGCCCAGGTCCTCCTCGATCAGGACGTCGACCTCGGTCCCGATCCGCTCCTCGGCCCGCTGAGCCATGAGCTCCTCGGCCAGTTCGGTGAGGGCGGACACCCGGGCGTCGACGATCTCCTGGTCGAGCTTGCCGGGGAGCGAGGCCGCCTCGGTGCCGTCCTCGTCGGAGTAGCCGAAGACGCCGATGACGTCGAGCCTGGCCTCCTCCAGGAAGCCCACCAGCTCCCCGAACTCCTCCTCGGTCTCGCCGGGGAAACCCACGATGAAGTTGGAGCGCACACCCGCCTCGGGCGCGTGGGCACGAATCGACTCCAGGAGGTCCAGGAAACGCCGGGGGTCACCGAAGCGGCGCATCCGGCGCAGCACCGGGCCACTCGCGTGCTGGAAGGACAGGTCGAAGTAGGGGGCCACCCCCTCGGTCGAGGCGATGATCTCCAGCAGTCCCGGGCGGAGCTCGGCGGGCTGCAGATAGCTGACGCGCACCCGCTCGACGCCCTCGGTCGCGGCGATGGAGGGCAGGAGCTTCTCCAGCGCCCTCAGATCGCCCAGATCCTTGCCGTAGGAGGTGGAGTTCTCGCTGACCAGCACCAGCTCCTTCACGCCCTGCTCGGCCAGCCAGGCGGCCTCGCCGAGGAGCTCCTCGGCACCGCGCGAGACGTAGGCTCCGCGGAAGGCGGGGATGGCGCAGAACGTACAGCGCCGGTCGCAGCCGGAGGCGAGTTTCAGTGACGCCACCGGGCCGTCACCCAGGCGCTTGCGGAGCGGCCGGGGGCCGCTCGCGGGGGCCAGGCCCTCGGGCAGCTCGCCGTGGCCCGGAATACCGGTCCTGGGAGCCGCGGCGCGTTCCACCGGGGAGATGGGCAGCAGGGTCCTGCGGTCGCGGGGACTGTGCGGGACGAGCGGCCTGCCCTCCAGCACATCGTCGAGACGCGTGCCGATGTCGGTGTAGTCGTCGAAGGAGATGACGGCCGCGGCCTCGGGCAGCGCGTCGGCGAGCTGGTCGCCGTATCGCTCCGCCATGCAGCCCGCGGCGACCACCTTGGCCCCGGAGTCGGCCGCGGCGAGCAGCGTGTCGATGGAGTCCTTTTTCGCCGAGTCGATGAAGCCGCACGTGTTGACGACGACGACGTCGGGATCGTCGTCGCCCAGCTGCCAACCGGCAGCCTCAAGGCGAGCGGCGAGTTCCTCGGAGTCGACCTCGTTGCGTGCGCAACCAAGCGTGATCAGCGATGCGGTTCGGCGGGATGACATGGTGAACACTACGGTATCGGGAGTTGGCCACTACCCGATGCACCTCCCCCCATTGAGGCCCCCATCGAGGCCCCCATCGAGGCCCCGCCCAGCCCTCCGTGCAGGCACCGCCCCACCCCGGGCACGCCGCCGTCGCGGGCGGTCCCGGGGCTCCGCGGGCCTTCCCGGACGCGCGGCGCGTGAGGCGTTCCCCATGGCCTGACCTAGCGCTTCTTGGCCGCGGGAGCCTCGTAGGAGCGGTTGACGACCTGTCCTCGGCGGCCGGGGGCGCCCACGTCCTTGCCGTTCACCTTCAGCGAGACGGCTCCTCCGTCACCGAAAGTGACCCTCATGCCGACCTTCGCCTTCCAGGTCGAGGTCTTGCCCGCCGCGAGCGTCCCCGAGAAGATCCTCCGGCCGCCCGCGTCCTGCACGTCGAGCCAGGAGGTGCGCTTCGCCTTGACCTGGAGGACGACCATGTCGCGCCGCTTCCCCTCGGCCAGCGACGCCGCCCGGCGCGGTGAGTCGTGACCCGAGCCCGCCGAGGGCGGCGGCACGGCGGGCACCGGCATGGGACGGAGATCCGCCACGGGAGTGTCTCCCCCGCCCATGGTCCGCACCACACCGAAGATGACCACGATGCCCAGCGCCACCGCCATCGCCGTCGTCCAGTTGGGCGAGCGGCGCTCACGGATCTTCAGGGGCATGTCGGCCTGGAAGACGCTGGAGGCCCGCACCGGCAGCGGCACGCCCCCGTGCTGCTCGTCGTAGCGGTGCACCAGCGTCTCGGGATCGAGATCGACGACCTTGGCGATGTTTCTTATATGGCCTCGCGCGTAGAAATCTCCCCCGCATTGCGAGAAGTCGTTCCTCTCGATCGCCTGGATGAGAACCTCGCGAATGCGTGTCCGCGCGCTCAACTGCCCGACGGTCATCCCCATCGACCGCCTGGCATCCGCCAGATCGCTTCCAATGCCCATGGCGCACGCCTCCCAGCCCCCGACGTTGCGTAGCGATACCTATTCAATCAGTAACCGGGCGGAAGGTGTGCGGCGGGGGTGCCGTTCCCGTAAGGTGCCGTCAGCCCCCGCGCAGGTCGGCCAGGAGGCCGGGCAGATCGTCGGGTTTGACGATGACCTCCCTCGCCTTCGACCCCTCGCTGGGCCCGACGACGTTCCTGCTCTCCAGCAGGTCCATCAGGCGACCCGCCTTGGCGAAGCCGACCCTGAGCTTGCGCTGGAGCATCGAGGTCGAGCCGAACTGGGTGGTCACGATGAGCTCGGCCGCCTGGACCAGCAGGTCGAGGTCGTCGCCGATGTCCTCGTCGATCTCCTTCTTCGCGGTCGCCACGACGGACACGTCCTCGCGGTACTCGACCGTCATCTGGGCCTTGCAGTGCCCGACGATCTCGCCGATCTCCTTCTCGGAGACGAAGGCGTTCTGCAGCCGCATGGGCTTGCTCGCACCCATCGGCAGGAAGAGCGAGTCGCCCTGCCCGACGAGCTTCTCGGCACCCGGCTGGTCCAGGATGACCCGGGAGTCGGCCAGCGAGGAGGTGGCGAAGGCGAGCCGGGAGGGCACGTTGGCCTTGATCAGACCGGTGACCACGTCCACGCTGGGGCGCTGGGTGGCGATGACCAGGTGGATGCCCGCGGCGCGGGCCAGCTGGGTGATGCGGACGATGGAGTCCTCGACGTCGCGCGGGGCGACCATCATCAGGTCGGCGAGCTCGTCGACGATCACCAGCAGGTACGGGTAGGGCTGGTAGACGCGCTCGCTGCCCGGCGGCGCCACCAGCTTGCCGGCGCGGACCGCCTTGTTGAAGTCGTCGACGTGCCGGAAGCCGCTGGCGGCGAGGTCGTCGTAGCGGCGGTCCATCTCACCGACGACCCACTCCAGCGCTTCGGCGGCCTTCTTGGGGTTGGTGATGATCGGCGTGATGAGGTGCGGGATACCCTCGTAGACGCTGAGCTCGACCCGCTTGGGGTCGACGAGGACCATGCGGACCTCGTCGGGGGTGGCGCGCATCAGGATCGAGGTGATCAGTCCGTTGACGCAGACCGACTTGCCCGCGCCGGTGGCGCCCGCGATGAGCAGGTGCGGCATCTTCGCCAGGTTGGCCACTATCGTGCGCCCCTCGACGTCCTTGCCGAGTCCGACGATCATCGGGTGATGGTCGGCCTGGGCCACCGGGGAGCGCAGGATGTCGCCCAGCGAGACGAGGTCCTTGTCGGTGTTGGGGATCTCGACCCCGATCGCCGACTTCCCGGGGATCGGAGAAAGGATCCGGACATCGGCCGACTTGACCGCGTACGCGATGTTCTTGGTGAGCGCGGTGACCTTCTCGACCTTGACCGCCGGGCCGAGCTCGATCTCGTAGCGCGTCACCGTCGGCCCCCGGGTGAAGCCGATCACCTGGGCGTCGATGGCGAACTGCTCCAGCACACTGGTCAGCGCGTTGACGACGACGGTGTTGGCCTTCGTCTGCGGCTTGGGCGCGGTGCCGGGACGCAGGAGCTGCGGCTCGGGCAGGGTGTACGGGCCGGCCTGGGAGGACAGGACGAGCTGCTCGACCTTGCGCGGGGCCGGGGACGGCTCGGGGGGCGCGGCCCTGACCACCGCCTCCTCCGCCGCCTCGTCCTCCACCAGGCCGGGCACGATCTCCGGGGAGTGTTCCGGGGACCCGCCGGGCGTCTCGGCGACCAGGGGCGTGTCGTAGGGCTTGACGTGGTCGCCGAGCTCGTCGCCCTCGGACTCCGGCTTCTTACGGGTGGAGGGCTTCTTCCTGGACACGCGCGGCGCGGGGGGCATATCCCGGTTGAAAAGCATGTGCCGGATCTCTGCCAGCCGTTCGGGGACCCGGTGCACCGGCGTCGCGGTGATCACCAGGATGCCGAAGCCCGACAGGATCAGCAGCAGCGGGATGGTGATGAAGGACGGCAGGATGCTCGCCGGGGGCGCGGAGACGATGAAGCCGACCATGCCTCCGGCGGCCGAGACCTTGTCCATGCCGTCGGATTCTCCCCCGGACGGGTACGGGGTGTTGTGGACCACGTGCACGACGCCGAGCACGCCGATGGTCAGGGCGGACCAGCCGATGATCATCCGGCCGGTGTCGGCGTTCTGGTCGGGGTGGCGTAGCAGCCGCCAGGCCAGCAGCACGAGCAGGATCGGGATCACCCAGGTCAGCGAACCGAAGACGCCGCGCATGACGCCGTCGACCACGGTGGAGACGGTGCCGGTGTTCTTCCGCCAGGTCATGGCGGCGAGCACGACCGCTCCGGCGAACACCGCCAGGCCGAGCCCGTCGCGGCGGTGGACGGGGTCGAGCTCGCGCGCGTTCTGCCCCAGCGCCCGCGCGGCGCTGCCGATGCCCCCCGCCAGGAGCATCCAGATGCCCATGAACAGCTTGCCGATCATGATGAGCACCCAGCTGATCGGGTCGTGCTGGGGCGAGGGCCTGCGGGCCTGGCTCGTGCTCCTCTTCCGGGCGGCGGGCGGCCGCCTGGCGGAGGCCGTACGGGCCTGGGAGGTGCCCGAACGACCGGAGGACCCCTTCCCGGGGGGCTTTCCTGAGGATCCTTTAGACGTACGGGTGGCCATGCTAGGGAGGTTAACGAGACGGGTGGTGGATTGCGCGCCGACTCGCCGGAGCGATCGACCCTCGGCCGCATTTCGCCAGATCGGTCAATACTTCACAAAAAGCAATGAAGGGCAACGAATGTCCCATTGGCCTGCTGGAAAGCGTTCTTCCATGCCCCGGCAAGGCCCGTACGGCGGCCGGTGAGGCCGCCGTACGGTGCGAAGGTCAGACCTCGACCACCACAGGAATGATCATCGGACGACGGCGGTAGGTGTCGCTCACCCAGCGCCCCACGGTCCTGCGGACCACGCGGCGGACCTGCTGGATGTCCACCACCCCGTCGGCCGCGTTCTCCTGCAGCGCCCTCTCGACCTGCGGAAGGATGTCGTCGAACATGGCCGGGTCGATGCCGGATCCCCTGGCGTGGATCTCCGGGCCCCCGGCGAGCTTGCCGGTGGCGGTGTCGACCACGATGACGATGGAGATGAAGCCCTCCTCGCCCAGGATGCGGCGGTCCTTCAGCGCGAAGTCGGTGACGTCGCCCACCGAGGTGCCGTCCACGTAGACGTAACCGGCGGGAACCGCACCCACGATCTTGGCCCGGCCGTCGATCAGGTCCACCACGACGCCGTCCTCGGCGATCACGATGTGGTCGTCGGGAACCCCGGTCAGCGCGGCGAGCTTGGCGTGTGCCCGCAGGTGACGCCATTCACCGTGCACCGGCATGAAGTTGGACGGCCGCGTCAGGTTGAGCACGTACAGCAGCTCGCCCGCGGCGGCGTGCCCGGAGACGTGCACCTTCGCGTTGCCCTTGTGCACCACGCGGGCGCCCCAGCGGGACAGCCCGTTGATCACGTTGTTCACCGCGGTCTCGTTGCCCGGCACCAGCGAGGAGGCCAGCAGGACCGTGTCGCCTTCGGCGATCCGGATCGGGTGGTCGCGGTTGGCCATGCGTGACAGCGCCGCCATCGGCTCGCCCTGGGAGCCGGTGCAGATCAGCACCACGTCCTCCGGCGGACGGCCCTCGATCTCCTTGGCGTCGACGATCAGGCCGGGCGAGACCCTCAGGTATCCCAGGTCGCGGGCGACGCCCATGTTGCGCACCATCGAACGGCCGACCAGCGCGACCTTGCGGCCGTGCTTCTCCGCCGCGTCGATGACCTGCTGGACGCGGTGGATGTGGGAGGCGAAGCTCGCCACGATCACCCGCTTGCTCGCGGTGCGGATGACCTCGTCGATGACCGGCGCGATCTCCCGCTCACTGGTGACGAAGCCCGGCACCTCGGCGTTGGTCGAGTCGGACATCAGCAGGTCGACGCCCTCGGCGCCGAGCCTGGCGAACCCGCCCAGGTCGGTCAGCCGCCCGTCACTGGGCAGCTGGTCCATCCGGAAGTCACCGGTGTGCAGGACGATGCCCGCGGGCGTCCTGATCGCGACGGCGAGCGCGTCGGGAATGGAGTGGTTGACGGCGAGGAACTCGCACTCGAACGGCCCGAACCTGTGCCGCTCCCCCTCCACGACCTCACGTCTGGTCGGCTGGATGCGGTGCTCGGTGAGCTTGGCCTCGATCAGCGCCAGCGTCAGCTTCGATCCCACGATCGGGATGTCGCGGCGCTCGCGCAGCAGATAGGGCACGGCACCGATGTGGTCCTCGTGCGCGTGGGTCAGGACCACGGCCTCGACGTCGTCCAGGCGGTCCCGGATGTATTCGAAGTCGGGCAGGATCAGGTCGATGCCGGGCTGGTCGGGCTCGGGGAAGAGCACCCCGCAGTCGACGATCAGCAACCGGCCTTCGTACTCGAACACGGCCATGTTGCGGCCGATCTCACCGAGCCCGCCCAGCGCGACGATGCGCAGGGCACCGTCGACGAGCGCGGGCGGCAGCCCGAGTTCGGGATGGGGGTGACTCATCCGGCCACACCTCTCTCAGAGGTCTCACATGCGACGGAAGCCCTCGTGGGCAGCAGGACTACTCCCTCGCCGAGCACTCCGTCCCCCAGCGGACCCTTGTGTCTTCTCTCGCGCAAACTCTCGTTCCTCCCGGATGCGGCCGGTGAGGGCCGCGGTGTCTTGTCTCACGTCACAACTTCGTCGGGCAGCTTCACACCGCCCGCGATCAAGTCTTCGCGCAGCCTGGCGAGCTGCTCCCCCGTCGCCTCCACCAGGGGAAGCCGCATCGGCCCCGCGGGCCGTCCGACCAGGGAGAGCGCCGCCTTCGCCATGATCGCGCCACCGGCCTGCATCATGATCCCGGAGACCACGGGGAGCAGCCTGCGGTGGACGGCGAGCGCGCCCGCGACATCCCCCGAGCGGTACGCCTCGATCATCGTGGCGATCTCCGCGCCCGCGACGTGGCCGATCACACTGACGCACCCCACGGCTCCCACCGACAGCCACGGCAGGTTGAGCGTGTCGTCACCCGAGTAGTAGGCGAGGCCGGTGGACGCGATGACCTGCGTCCCCTCGAACAGATCGGCCTTGGCGTCCTTCACCGCGACGATCCGCTCGTGCCGGGCGAGCCTGGCGAGCGTCTCGCTCAGGATCGGCACGCCGCTCCGGCCGGGGATGTCGTAGAGCATGGCCGGCAGGGCCGTCGCGTCCGCCACGGTGACGAAGTGGCGGTAGATCCCCTCCTGGGGAGGCTTGCTGTAGTAAGGCGTCACCAGCAGGAGACCGTGGGCCCCGGCGCGCTCGGCGGACCTGGCGAGCTCCACGCTGTGGTGGGTGTCGTTGGTCCCGGCTCCGGCGACGACCGTGGCGCGATCACCGACCGCCTCGACGACGGCGCGCAGGAGACGCTCCTTCTCTTCGTCGGTGGTCGTCGGGGACTCCCCCGTCGTACCGCTCACGACGATGCCGTCGTTGCGCTGCTCGTCAACCAGGTAGGTGGCGAGGCGCCCCGCTGTCTCGTAGTCGACCGCTCCGTCACGTGTGAACGGTGTGACCATGGCGGTCAGCATGCGGCCGAAGGGGGCGTCGGAGGTTCCAGTTGGCGCTGCCATAGACCGAACGCTACCCGGATCCGCTGAAACGGTGGACCCCGCCACCCCGCCTAACCTCCGTCCACCGATGAGCCCAAGAGCGAACATCCCCCCGAGGTGCCCGCTGCACACCGTACACGTGGATATAAGCCGTCACGGCGGCGGACCCCGGCGACCACACCCTTGACCCATTTATAGACAAATAAGTCTTTTGTCCACTTTGGCGGCGACACGGACTTCCCCGAACGAGAAAGAGGCCGCCGATATGTGCTCGGGGGTACACACATCGACGACCTCTACCGTTGAATCGGCGGTCCTTACGCGGGCGTTACAGGGTCTCTGAGATATTTTTGGATCCCTCTGGGGACAACGGTAAAGTTGGAGCTCCAAATCGGGTCCATTACCCTGCGTCGCGTATCGAATACGGCAGGATGGGGCAACGCCCCAGACCCCAGGGATGGACACGTGGCAAGCTCCGATCCTGTCTACCTGCGCGTCGTCGCCGACATCCGGCGCCAGATCGTCGACGGCTCCCTTCCCCCCGGCACCTCGATCCCCTCGCGCGCCCAGCTGACCAGGAAATACGGCGTGGGCGAGACGGCCGCCCGGCACGCGCTGCGCGTGCTCGCCGCCGAGGGCCTCATCGTCGGCCGCGTCGGCTCGGGCCACTACGTACGGGAGCAGCCGGTGCTGCTCCCGCTGCACCGATGGCGTTTCCACGACCACCCCACCCCCTTCGGCGCCGACATCCAGTCTCAGGGCACCCGGGCCACCTGGGACTGGCGGGCCGAACCCGCCGACGCCACCCCCGACATCGCCCACCGCCTGCGGCTGGACGAATCGGCCCCGGTCACCCGCACCCACTACGTCTTCCGCGGCGACGGCAAGCCGATCCAGCTCGCCACCTCCTACGAGCCCGCCGAGTTCGGTGAGATCACGGAGGAGGGCCCCCGAAGCCTGATCGCCCGCCTGTCGGCGGTCGGCGTCAAGATCACCGAGATCGTCGAGCAGGTCTACACCCGCGTCCCGCAACCGGCCGAGAGCGACGCCCTCGCCCTGTCCTCGGGCGTCCAGGTCCTGCATGTCGAACGCACCCACTGGGCGGGGGACCGCCCGGTGGAGACGAGCGACATCGTCATCCCCGGCGACCGCTTCCGCCTCGTGTACACCCACCCCCTGCACCCCTGACCGCCGCGTCCACCGCGGCGGGAGGGCACCGCGGGACCCGTGAAGGTCGACCCGTGAAGGTCAGGGACGTGGGCGGGAGCGGAGGACTTCGAGCGCGTGGTCGGCGTGCGCCTCCATGGAGGTCTCGCTGTGGATCACCTCCAGGAGGCGATGGTCCACGTCGATGACGAAGGTCATCCTGCGGGTGAGAAACGGTCCCACCGCGACGGTACGGCGGGCGCCGAGGCGACGGGCGACGGTGCCGTCGGGGTCGGAGAGCAGGGGAAAGCCCAGCTGGTTGGACGTGGCGAACCTTGCCTGCCGCTCGACCTGGTCGCGACTGATCCCGATCCTGGTCGCTCCCTCGGCCGCGAACTCGGCGGCCAGGTCGCGGAAGTGACAGCTCTCGAGCGTGCACCCGGAGGTCATCGCCGCCGGATAGAAGAAGAGCACCACCGGCCCCTTGGCCAGAAACTCGCCGAGCCGCCTCGGCGTGCCCGTCTCGTCGAGGAGTTCGAAGTCCTCGACCACATCTCCCACCGCGAGGCCCATGCCCACGAGTCATCTCCTTAGGTTCACCGGAGGATCTCCGCTCACCTCGGCCGTCGTGATCGGCGAGGCTGAGAGTCGGAGTCCCAACCCCATTTCTAAGCGATTCACCGTTCGAGCGACAGGCCCACAACCGACTCACCGTGGAATATCCGTTCTTCCCGTCCGGAAACCGGAAAACGGCGGATCATCACCGGCTCCCCCGGTCCGGTCGTCCCCGGAACCCGTACGGGTGCGCGACGGCGAGTGCGAGGAGCGTGAAGGCCGGGGCGACCACACCGGCCCAGGGCGGCGCGAAACGCAGGAGCAGGGACGCACAGAGGGCACCGAGGACGAGAGCGACGACGATGGCGGCGCGACGCCGGTTGTCGGTGGACCAGCCCGACGCCGAGCTCTCGAACAGCGAGGTGAGGGTGCCCGTGACGAACGTTGCCGTGATACCGGCGAGGTCGACCCGGCGGGCCGCCGCGGCCTGCATGCCCATGGCGCAGGATCCCACCCCGATCAGCACGAGGATCACGGCCGGGCCGGGTGCGCCCCCGCCGAGCGCCCAGCCGGCGAGAAAGGCGCTCTGGAGGGCCAGGTCGGCCCACAGGAGCCTGATGACGGCCAACGACCACAACGCGTTCCCCTCGTGACGCCCGGGCATCGTGAAGCCGATGAGAAGCCCCGCGCAGAACCCCGCGCAGGCGAGGCCGGACCGCAACGCGTGGAGCACCCAGTCCTCGCGGCCGGCGAGGGCGAAGAGGATGAGGTTGCCGGTCATGTTCGCGGTGAAGACACCACCGAGCCCGAGGAAGGCGATCGCGTCCATCGCCCCCGCCGCCAGCGTCAGCAGCACGAGAGCGGCATGGCCGCGCCGCCGCACGGACCCCGCCTCGGGGGTTCGCGCCGGAACGGGCTCACCACCGCACGGGAAAGCCGGATCACCTTCGGAGGCGGCAGGCACGACGCTTCCTTTCCACCATGCCCCGCACCCCCGCGATAACTTCGTTCACATTTGCACCTGTGCGTCACGTCCTTCATGAACATCTCAGGAGCGGGCCCGCTGCGTCAGGGCGACGCACGCGAGGACGGCCAGCGCCGCCGCGACGGTGACGGGACCGAAGAGCTCGCCGAGCAGCAGCCAGGCCCACAGCAGCGTCAGCAGCGGCTGGGCGAGCTGGGTCTGCCCGGCGCGGGCGATGCCGCCCATGGCCAGGCCCGCGTACCAGGGGATGAAGCCGAGGAACATCGAGACCAGGCCGACGTACGCGAACCCGGCGAGTGAGGCGGCGGTGGGCCGCGGGTCGGTGGCGAGCGCGAGCGCGACGGTGATCGGCACGGTCAGCGGTGCGGCGAGGACGAGGGTGTGGGAGATCACCCTCCAGCCGGGGGTGTCGCGGGACAGGCGCCCGCCTTCGGTGTAGCCGACGGCGGCCGACAGCAGCGCGCCGACGAGCAGCAGGTCGGCTCCGGTGATGTGACCGCCGCCCATGCTGAGGGTGAAGACGGTGATCGACACGGCTCCGAGGCCGCAGGACACCCAGAACAGCGCCCTGGGCCGCTCCCCCGCCCGCAGCACCGCGCAGGCGGCGGTGGCGGCGGGCAGCAGCCCGATCACCACTGCGGCGTGCGAGGTGGAGGCCCCGGCGTGAAGCGCGAGACCGCTGAAAAGCGGGAAGCCGAACACCACGCCCGCCACGATGACGCCGTACGACCGGAGCTGGGACCTGGGCGGCAGCAACGGCACTCTCGCCGCGAGCAGGAACACGGCGGCCGCGACCGCGGCGACGACGGCCCGGCCGACGGCCACCAGGTAGGGGTCGAAACCCTCCATCGCGAAGACCGTCGCCGGGAACGACCCCGAGAAGGCCAGCACCCCGAGCCCGGCCAGCAGGGTCCCCCGCCACGCCCTGCCCGGCGCCTCCGGCGGCGTCGCACCCCCCGGCCGCCGATCGTGACGCGCCTTTGCCGGTGAGGCGAGGCCGGACAGCACCTCTGCGGGCGGGACCGTACCCGCCGCTATCCGATTTGGCACGATAGCGCTACTCTTTTCACTCATGAATGACGATAGCAGTATCGTCCGGCTCACCGCCACGCTCCGTGAGGAGGTGTCGCGGCTCCGTCCGGGCGACCGGCTGCCGTCGAGCCGGGAGCTGGTCCGGCTGCACAACGTGAGCCCGGTGACCGTGTCACGCGCGATCGGCAGGCTCGCCGCCGAGGGACGGGTGATCACCAGACCCGGCAGCGGGGCCTACGTGGCTCCGGCGATCACACGGGGCGGCGACAACGCCGACATGTCATGGCAGACGGTGGCGCTCGGCGACAGGGTGGTGGACGACAGCGAGGTGAGCGGCCTTCTCGCCTCGCCGCCCGAGGGGGTCATCCCGCTCACCGGCGGCTACCTCAACCCGGCTCTGCGCCCCTCCAGGGCGCTGTCGGCCGCCGCCTCCCGCGCGCTGCGCCGTCCCGACGTCTGGGAGATGCCGCCGCTGAGCGGTCTGCCCGAGCTGCGCAGGTGGTTCGCCCAGGAGTTGGGAGGTGACGTCACCCCGTCGGACGTCCTGATCGTCAGCGGCGGGCAGACGGCGCTCATTCACGCCTTCCGTGCCCTCGCGGCCCCCGGGACCCCCGTACTCGTCGAGACCCCCACCTACCCGGGCGCGCTCGCGGCCGCGCGGGCCGCGGGGCTTCGCGCGACGGCCGTGCCCATGGACCGCGAGGGGGTGCGGCCCGAACTCCTCGCGGAGGCGTTCGCCGTGACCGGCGCGCGGGTGTTCCTCTGCCAGCCGACCCTGCACAACCCCACGGGCGCGACCCTGCCCCTGGAGCGGCGCGAGCAGGTGCTGGCGATCGCCCGCGCCGCCGGGGCGTTCGTGATCGAGGACGACTACGCGCGCTACTTCACCACCGCCCCCGCACCTCCGCCGATGGTCGCGCTGGACGCCCACGGCACGGTCGTACACATCAACTCCCTGACCAAGGTCCTGTCGCCGAACCTGCGGGTCGCCGGGGTCGTCGCCCGAGGTCCCGCCGCGCGGCGCCTCCGGGCGAGCCAGCTCGTGGAGTCGTTCTTCGTCGCCAGGCCGCTCCAGGAGACGGCGCTGGAGTTCGTCGGCTCGCCCGCCTGGCGGCGCCACCTCGCCGCGCTCGGCACCGAGCTGGGGCTGCGCAGGGACACCCTCGCCGCGGCCCTCACCGCCCGGATGCCCGGCGCCACGATCCACCTCGTTCCTCGCGGCGGTCTGCACCTGTGGGTACGGCTCCCCGAAGACCGGGACGAGGAGAGTGCGGTGGAGGCCGCCAGGAGGGCGGGAGCCCTGGTGAGTCCCGGGCGCATCTACTACCCGGCCGAGCCGCCGGGCCCGCGCATCAGGGTGACCCACTCGGCGGCCGTCCACACGGCCGAGCTGGTCGAGGGCGTACGCAGGCTGGCGACGGCCCTCAACGACCACTGACCGTCTGGTCACCCTCGCGGGGGCTCGGAGGCGCCCCCTGCCCCCGAACCCCCGCGAGAGTGGTCAGCCGAGCGCGAAGACCTCCTCTTCACACCCTCATGATCATGATCTCTCCTCCGGTACGACGTGCGCCTGCCGGCCTCCTTGAACGCGAGATAGACCAGGTACCACATGCACACTTCCCATCAAAACACCATCTATCGCGTTATGCAGGTGTTGAAAGTAACACAACCCCCTAATGCCGTACAGTGGTTGCGAAGAGGGAAGAGGTGAGCGACGCCATGGGCAACCCCTCCGACCTGGTGATCGACTTCGTGAACACGTACGACGTCGAGGAGCGGGCCGACTCGATCCCCTCCCCGGCCGCGCTCACCGCCTGGCTGGCCGGGCGGGACCTGATCGGCCCCGGGGACACCGCCGACGAGCGGGATCTGGCGACGGCCGCCGATCTTCGCGAGGCACTCCGCGAGGCGCTCCGTCACAACCACGACCGCCCCGGCGAGACCGGCGACGGTCACGGGGCGGAGCTGTCGAGGCCCTTCGCCGCCCTCCCGCTGCGCGTCGCCCTCACCGCCTCAGGGCCGGTGCTCGAACCGGTCGCGACGGGGGTGCCCGGAGGGCTGGCCGGGATCGTCGCCGCCGTGATGGACGCCCGTTCCGACGGGATGTGGCCGCGCCTGAAGGTCTGCACCGAGAGCACCTGCCAGTGGGCGTTCGTCGACTCCTCCAAGAACCGCTCACGCTCGTGGTGTTCCATGAAGGTCTGCGGCAACCGTACGAAGACAAGGGCATATCGGGCCCGACGGCAGATGGAGCCGGGTTCACGTCATCTCTGAGTCGGATTCCCCGATACGGTGTAAGAGCCTGTCTCACGGATCCACCCGCCTGATGCCCGCTCGCGTGGCACGAGATCCACGAGACAGCGCGTTCCGAGGCGACGGCAGACGGCAGAGAAGGAGCGGGCCGAGATGGCAGACGTAGGCGTGCGGGCGGCTCGGCACGATGATGTCGCCGCGGTGACGGGCACCCAGATCCGCGCGTGGAGATACGGCTACCGGGACTTCCTTCCCGAAGGCCCGCTGGAGCAGATGACCGGCCCCGCGGCCGAGAAAATGTGGCGGCAGCAGTGGGAGGACGCGATCACCTCGCCGCCCAGCCGCCGGCACCGCGTACTGGTGGCCGTGGAGCAGGTCGTCCTCGACACCGACGCCTTCCCGGCGCTCGGCCCGGGCGGCATCGAGGCCATGGCCGCCCTGCAGGGCGCGGAGAAGATCGCCGGTCTGGCATCACACGCCCCGGCGGAGGATCCCGACCTCGACCCGACCACCGCCGGGGAGATGCTCACGTTCCTGATCGACCCCGACCACGTCCGGCGCGGCCACGGCAGCAGGCTGCTGAACGCCACGGTCGACTACCTCCGTGACGACGGCTACCACACCATCGTGACCTGGGTCTTCGCCGAGAACTACGCGGTGCGGGGCTTCCTGGAGTCCGCCGGGTGGGGCGCCGACGGGGCCGAGCGGGTCATCGACATGGGCCGTACGGTGCGGATGATCCGCCTGGCGACCGACATCAGCTAGAGCCCGAGAGGAACGCCGCAACGCCATGGCCACCCCGAGCCAGTGGATCGCCGGAGCACGCCCGCGCACCCTCCCCGCCGCCGTCGTCCCCGTCGCGATCGGCACCGGAGTCGCGATCGGATACGGCGGAGGAGTGTGGTGGCGGGCCCTGCTGGCCCTGTTCGTGGCCCTCGCCCTCCAGGTGGGCGTCAACTACGCCAACGACTACAGCGACGGGGTGCGCGGCACCGACTCCGACCGGGTCGGTCCGATGCGCCTGGTCGGCTCGGGCGCCGCGCCCCCTCGTCAGGTCCTCGTCGCGGCCCTCGCCTGCTTCCTCGCCGCCGCGGTGGCCGGCCTGGTGCTCGTCGCGGTCACCGGGGCCTGGTGGCTGCTGCTGGTCGGCGCGGCGGCGATCGCCGCGGCCTGGTTCTACACCGGCGGCTCCAGCCCGTACGGCTACCGGGCGCTGGGCGAGGTCTCGGTCTTCGTGTTCTTCGGCCTGGTGGCGGTGACGGGCACCACCTACGTCCAGCTCGAACACCTGCCCGCTCTCGCGGTGGTGGCCGCCGTCCCGGCCGGCCTGCTGGCCTGTGCGATGCTCGTGGTCAACAACCTGCGCGACATCGTGACCGACGGCCCCGCGGGCAAGCGCACCATGGCCGTGGTTCTCGGTGACACCCGCACCCGCGTCCTCTACACCCTCTGCCTCGTCCTGCCCCTGGTGATCGCGCTCGCGCTCGCGCCGTGGCGGCCCTTCGCGGCCCTGGCGCTGCTCGCCGCCCCGCTCGCCGTCGCCCCGGTGAAGGCGGTCCGGGCGGGCGCCACAGGCCCCGCGCTCATCGCGACGCTCCAGCAGACGGGCCGCTTCCAGCTCGTCTACGGCCTGCTGCTCACCGTCGGCCTCGCCCTCTGACCTTCAACGCTCCCCGGCCTCACCAGGCCGAGGCCCTTCACAGGATTCGGCGCATCACGACGCGGGGGACGATCTCGATACCCAGTTCCCGCTCGTGGCGCACCAACTCGGCCATCTCCGGCCCCCACTCGGCCGGGTCGAGCACGGCGAAACCGCGCCGGGCGTACCAGGGGGCGTTCCAGGACACGTCGCGGTAGGTCGTCAGCGTCACGGCGGCGGAGCCGGTCGAGGCCGCGTGCTCGCAGACGGCCTCCAGCAGGCGCCCACCGGCACCCCTGCGCCCATGGTCGGGATGGACGGCCAGCTGGTCGAGGTGGAGTTGCCCGTCGACCAGGCCGACCATGGCGAACCCGATCGGCGGGTCACCCGCGACGAGCACCCGCTCTGGGTCCTCGGTCTCCTCGATCATCGTGGTCCCCGGTGGAAAGGTGATCCCGACCTCGGTGAACAGCCCGTCGGCCGCCAGCTCCACCGCCACAAGTCCGGCCAACTCCTCCGACCGCGCCCAGCGAACCTCAGTCGAAGTCGAAGATCGAGTGCTTGTCATGGAACTGGAGGATATAGCGGCATCGCTCGCAGATCATCAGGGTTAACCGGTGCGAGGTGATGCCCCAGCGACTGTCGAGCCTGCCCGTCTCCTTACGGAACTCCGTGCCGCGACAGAGCGGGCAGGCGAGCTCAGGGTGCGTCATACTCGCGCAACGAGCGGCGCCAGGCCCGGGGTTCCAGGGCCTGCGGGGCAGGTGCTCAGAGGTCGAGAAGGGGCTCCAGGCCGACGGTCAGGCCGGGCAGCTCACGGACCCGGCGCACGCCCAGGAGCACCCCCGGGGTGAACGACGAACGGTTCATCGTGTCGTGGCGGATGGTGAGGATCTCGCCGTCGCCGCCCAGGATCACCTCCTGGTGGGCGATGAGCCCGGCCAGCCGCACCGCGTGCACCCGGACCCCGTCGACGTCGGCGCCGCGCGCCCCGTCGAGCTCCGTGCTGGTGGCGTCGGGCATCGGCGCGGAGCCCGCCTTGCGCCGGGCCTCGGCGATCAGCTCGGCCGTGCGGCGGGCGGTGCCCGAGGGCGCGTCGGCCTTGTTGGGGTGGTGCAGCTCGACGATCTCGGCCGACTCGAAGTAGCGGGCGGCCTGCTGGGCGAAGTGCATCATGAGCACGGCCGCGATGCCGAAGTTGGGGGCGATCAGCGCGTTGACGCCGGGGTTGGCGTCCAGCCAGCCCTTGACGGTCGCCAGCCGCCCGGCGTCGAAGCCGGTGGTGCCGACCACCGGGTGGATGCCGTGGGAGACGCACCATTCGAGGTTGCCCATCACGACGTCGGGGTGGGTGAAGTCGACCACCACCTCGGCGCCTTCCAGCGCCTCGATCGGGTCGCCCTGGTCGACGGCCGCGACCAGCTCCAGATCGTCCGCCGCCTCGACGGCCCTGCACACTTCGACACCGACGCGCCCTCGGGCGCCGAGAACTCCAACCCTGATCACGGCCCCAAGGCTATACCGTACGAGTCCGCCGGGCTGTCGCGGACCACCGGGTCCGGCCCTCCAGGAGCGCCCTCGGAGACACGGGCGGCCCCGGCGCGGAATGCGCCGGGGCCGCTCGCGGACGGGGTCGTCAGCCGGTGACGACCGCGCTGAAGTCCCTGTCCTCCTCGTAGGGGCCGATGACCGCGAGGGACATCGGGCGGGTGAGGACGTCCGAGGCGACCTCGGCGATCTGCTCCGGGGTCACCGCGTCGATCCTGACGAGCAGGTCGTCGACGGAGAGCAGCTCGTCGAAGACCAGCTCGCCCTTGCCGATCCTGGACATCCGGGAGCCGGTGTCCTCCAGGCCGAGCACGAGACCGCCGCGCATCTGGCCCTTGCCGCGGACGATCTCCTCCTCGGTGATGCCGTCGGTGACCACGCGGAGCACCTCCTCGCGGCAGATCTTCAGCACGTCGTCGATCTTCGACGGCAGGCAGCCGACGTAGATGCCGAACTGGCCGGTGTCGGCGAGGGCGGAGGTGTAGGAGTACGCCGAGTAGGCCAGGCCCCTCTTCTCCCTGATCTCCTGGAACAGCCGCGAGGACATGCCGCCGCCGAGCGCCGCGTTGAGCACCCCGAGCGCGAAGCGGCGCTCGTCGGTGCGGGTCAGCGCGGTCGTGCCGAGGACCAGGTTCGCCTGCTCCGTCGGCCGGTGGACCACCCGCGTGCCGGAGCGCAGCTCCACGCCGGGCCCCGACACGCGCGGGGGCACCGGCGAGGCGTCCCCGCCCAGGGCCCCGGCCCGCTCGTAGGCGGCGGCGACGAGAGCCACGACCCGCTCGTGGTCGACGTTGCCCGCCACCGACACCACGGTGTGGGTCGGCAGGTAGAAACGCCGGTAGTACTCGGCGATCCGGTCGCGGGTGACCGCGGTGATCGAGTCGACCGTGCCGAGGATCGGCCTGCCGACCGGCGTGTCACCGTACAGCTCCGCGGAGAACTGCTCGTGCACCACGTCGGAGGGGTCGTCGTCGTGCATGGCGATCTCCTCCAGGATCACGCCACGCTCGGCCTCGACGTCCTCCTCGGTGATGAGCGAGGAGGTCACCACGTCGGCGAGCACGTCGATCGCCACCCGCAGGTCCTCGTCGAGGACCCGCGCGTAGTAGCAGGTGTACTCCTTGGCGGTGAAGGCGTTGATCTCACCGCCGATGCCCTCGATGGCCGCGGAGATCTCCAGGGCGTCCCGGGTCGGCGTGCCCTTGAACAGCAGGTGCTCAAGGAAGTGGGAGGAGCCCATGTGCTGGGGGGACTCGTCTCTCGATCCGATGCCGACCCACATGCCGACCGCGACGGAACGCACGGTCGGCATGGACTCGGTCACCACCCGGAGCCCACCGGGAAGGACGGTGCGCTTCACGACCCCGGCGCCGTCCTTGCCGGGGTGCAGAGTGGTGGTGATCACGAGTTGCGGTCTTCCCCTCCGCCGCCACCGCGGTTGCCACCGCCGCTGTTGCTGCTGCGGGTGCGGGTGCGACGGGGCCGCTCCTCACGGGGCCGCTCGTCGGCGGACGCCTCGGCCGCCGGGGCGGCCGACGTCGCCGAGGGCTCGGTGTCGCCGGACTCGGCCTTGGCCGCGGCTTCCTTCTCGATGACCTCGACGGGCACCAGGGAGAGCTTGCCGCGGGAGTCGATCTCGGCGATCTCCACCTGGACCTTCTCGCCGACGTTCATGACGTCCTCGACGTTCTCGATGCGCTTGCCGCCGTGCAGCTTGCGGATCTGGGAGACGTGCAGGAGGCCGTCCTTGCCCGGCATGAGGGAGATGAAGGCGCCGAAGGCCGCGATCTTGACGACCGTGCCCAGGTAGCGCTCGCCGACCTCCGGCATGTGCGGGTTCGCGATGGCGTTGATCGCCGACCTGGCCGCCTCGGCGGACGGGCCGTCGGTGGCGCCGATGTAGATGGTTCCGTCGTCTTCCAGGGTGATCTCGGCGCCGGTGTCGTCCTGGATCTGGTTGATCATCTTGCCCTTCGGGCCGATGACCTCTCCGATCTTGTCCACCGGAATCTTGATCGTGATGATGCGCGGAGCCGTCGCGTTCATCTCCGCCGGGGAGTCGATGGCCTCCTGCATCACGTCGATGATCGCCAGGCGGGCGCCCTTGGCCTGCCTCAGCGCGGCCGCCAGCACGGAGGCCGGGATGCCGTCCAGCTTCGTGTCGAGCTGGAGCGCGGTGATGACGTCCTTGGTGCCGGCGACCTTGAAGTCCATGTCGCCCATCGCGTCCTCGGCGCCGAGGATGTCGGTCAGCGTGACGTACTGGTCGCCCTCGTTGATGAGGCCCATCGCGATGCCCGCGACGATGCCCTTGAGCGGGACACCCGCGTCGAGCAGCGCCATCGTCGAGGCGCAGACCGACCCCATCGAGGTCGAGCCGTTGGAGCCCAGCGCCTCGGAGACCTGGCGGATCGCGTAGGGGAACTCCTCGCGCGCCGGCAGCACCGGCAGCAGCGCCCGCTCGGCGAGCGCGCCGTGCCCGATCTCGCGCCGCTTGGGCGAGCCCACCCGGCCGGTCTCACCGGTGGAGTAGGGGGGGAAGTTGTAGTTGTGCATGTAGCGCTTGGTGCGCTCGGGGTTCAGCGTGTCGATCATCTGCTCCATACGGAGCATGTTGAGTGTGGTGATGCCCAGGATCTGGGTCTCGCCGCGCTCGAACAGGGCCGAGCCGTGCACCCGGGGTACGACGTGGACCTCGGCGCTGAGCTGCCTGATGTCCTTGACGCCGCGGCCGTCGATGCGGACGCCCTCGGCGATGACCCGCTCGCGCATGAGCTTCTTGGTCAGCGACCGGAACGCGGCGCCGAGCTCCTTCTCGCGGCCCTCGAAGTCGGGGCCGACCTTCTCCAGCACCAGGGCCTTGACCCTGTCGAGCTCGATCTCGCGCTCCTGCTTGCCGGCGATGGTGAGCGCGGCGGCGAGCTCGCTGCGCACCGCGCCGGTCACCGCCTCCAGGACGTCGTCCTGGTAGTCGAGGAACAGCGGGTATTCGGCGGTCTCCTTGGCGGCGACCTTCGCGACCTTGGCCTGCGCCTCGCACAGCACCTTGATGAACGGCTTGGCGGCCTCAAGGCCCTGGGCCACGGTCTCCTCGGTCGGAGCCACCGCGCCCTCGGCGACGAGCTTGAGCGTGTCGCGGGTGGACTCGGCCTCGACCATCATGATCGCGACGTCGCCGTCGTCCAGGACCCGGCCCGCGACCACCATGTCGAAGGTGGCACTGGCCAGCTCGGTGTTGGTCGGGAAGGCGACCCACTGGCCCTCGATCAGCGCGACGCGGACGCCGCCGATCGGGCCGGAGAACGGCAGCCCGGCGAGCTGGGTGGACAGGGACGCGGCGTTGATCGCCACGACGTCGTACAGGTGCTCGGGGTGGAGCGCCATGATGGTGGCGACCACCTGGATCTCGTTGCGCAGGCCCTTGACGAACGAGGGGCGCAGCGGCCGGTCGATCAGGCGGCAGGTGAGGATGGCGTCCTCGGAGGGACGGCCCTCACGCCGGAAGAACGAGCCGGGAATGCGGCCCGCGGCGTACATTCGCTCCTCGACGTCCACCGTGAGGGGGAAGAAGTCGAGGTTCTCCTTGGGATTCTTGGACGCGGTGGTCGCTGAGAGGACCATCGTGTCGTCGTCGAGATAGACGACGGCGGAACCCGCCGCCTGGCGCGCGAGCCGCCCGGTCTCGAACCGGATGGTACGTGTGCCGAATGAGCCGTTGTCGATGACGGCTTCGCTGCTGTGGACACCCTCCACGGGGGACCTCCTTGTGGATCGGTCGCCCGCGTCCGGCCAGACGCACGTGTCGCGCCTGGTTCGTCGTGTTTTGCCGGCTCCCCGTAGGTGCAGCGCCGGTCTTCGATCGAAGCGCCCGGTTCCGTATGGCTTTGTGCCATGATGACCGGGGGCCACTACCGAGGACCGGCCCTCCGACGCCGTGGGGCGCGCTTGCTTGCGGACGCGGGGCACTGTCTCGGCTATTCAGTTTGCTCACCGGGGCGACGTCTTCGTGGCGCGACGCGCCGACATCGTCCCCCATGAGATGAGGGAGCGGCGCGAACGCCACTCCCTCACAACACTATCGGCGCAGGCCGAGCCGCTCGATGAGCGAGCGGTAGCGCGCGATGTCCTTGCTCTGCAGGTACTTCAGCAGCCGGCGGCGGCGGCCGACGAGCAGCAGCAGGCCACGGCGGCTGTGGTGGTCGTGCTTGTGCACCTTCAGGTGCTCGGTGAGCTCGCTGATGCGCTTGCTCAGCAGCGCGATCTGCACCTCGGGGGAACCGGTGTCGGTCTCACCCTTGGCGTAGTCACCGATGATCTTCTTCTTTGCTGCGGTGTCGAGAGACACTTTTCTCCTTGGACCTCTGCGGGCACGCGCAATTCCGGCTCCCCGAACGACCGTGCGTGCCTACAGTCGCCGTGGCGAGATCAGCACCGGGATCATACGACACCGGTTACAGAGCTGACATGCCAGGCTACCACCGGCTTCGCGACCCCCGCACATCCTGTGAGAGCCCGGCGAGCCTCACCCGAAACCCCTACAGGACCGGCATTTCGGCCTCCGAGGTCGACGTGACGTGAGGGCCGTGTGACACGGGGGCCGGGTGGGACCGGACATGAGATCGAGCACAGGATCGCGCACGGAACCGGGCAGGGGATCGGGCACGGAACCGGAATTCCGGGGTCCTGGGTCGGCGTGGCATGAGGACCGGCCGGGACCCCCGCGGGCCCCCTCCCGGAGGAGGTCAGCTCGTCAGGCGCCGGACCTCGTCCACGTCGGCGTGGATCTGCGCGACGAGAGCCTCGATCGAGTCGAACCTGGTGTTGCCGCGCAGCCTGGGCCCGAAGTCGACGGCCACGTGCGCGCCGTAAAGATCGAGGTCGTCGCGGTCGAGGGCGTACGCCTCGACGGTGCGGGGCACCCCCTCGAAGGTCGGGTTGGTGCCCACGGAGATCGCCGCGGGCCAGCGCTCGCCGCCGTACACCGCGGGCAGGTTGCCGGTCTCGACACCCTGCAGCCAACCGGCGTAGACGCCGTCCGCGGGGATGGCGGTGAACTCCGGCGACTCCAGGTTCGCCGTCGGGAAACCGAGCTGCCGGCCGCGCTGGTAGCCGCGGACGACCACGCCCTCGACCCGGTGCGGACGGCCGAGCGTCTGCCGGACCGCCTCCATGTCGCCGGAGGCGATCTGCTCGCGGATCAGGGTGGAGGAGATCGTCTCCCCGTCGCTGACCAGCGGGACCGCCTCGGCCACGAAGTCGTACTTCTCCCCCAGGGTGCGCAGCGTCTCCACGTCGCCGGATGCCTTGTGGCCGAAGCGGAAGTTCTCCCCCACCACGACCCCGGCGGCGTGCAGCCGGTCGACGAGGACGGTCTGCACGAACTCGTCCGGGCTCATCCGGGAGAACTCCAGCGTGAACGGCAGGACGCACACCGCGTCGACGCCCAGGCCCGCGAGGAGCTCGGTGCGGTGCCTCGCCGTCGTCAGCCTCGGAGGGTGCGTGCCGGGCCGCACGACCTCCTCGGGATGCGGGTCGAAGGTCACCACCACCGAGGGAACCCCGAGACGAGCGGCCATCGCGACGGCACGGGCCACCATCTGCTGGTGCCCGCGGTGAACGCCGTCGAAGACGCCGATCGTGACGACGGACCTGCCCCAGTCTTCGGGCACGTCGTCCAATCCGTGCCAGCCTCGCACCGCAGCCTCTTCCCTCGTAGCGGATGAACCCCTAAAGCCTGCCATGCTCTGAGCCCTTCCCCCCAATCGGGGAGCCCCTTGCCCGTGGCGCGCCCCTCGCCGCGAAAGGTCCGGGACGACACCCGGGACGACGACGGACGACCCGTCAGGGGACGAAGACGGCCAGGGACCTGGCGACCTGGCCACGCTCCTCCATCAGCGCCACCAGGGTGCCGTCGGGGGCGAACACCCCGATCGGCCCGCTCCCCGCGCCCAGCGCGGGCAGCCGCCCGCCGTGCGCGACGGTGGCCGCCTCCTCGGCGGTCACGTCCCGGCGGGGAAAGGCCGCCGCGACCGCGTCGGCCATCGGCAGGATCACGCACTCGGCGGCGAGGTGCTCCAGGGTGTGGGCCGTCGACAGGTCGTAGGGGCCCACCCGGGTACGGCGCAGGGCGGTCAGATGACCGCCGACGCCCAGGTCGGCGCCGAGATCACGGGCGAGCGCGCGGATGTAGGTGCCACTGGAACAGGACACCGAGGCGTCGACGTCGACGAGCTCGCCGAACTCGCTGTGCCGGCGCACGGCGGTGATCTCGAAGCTCGACACGGTCACCTGGCGAGCCTTGAGCTCGACCTCCTCCCCGGCCCTCGCCCGTTTGTAGGCTCGCTCGCCGTTCACCTTGATCGCGCTGACCTGCGGCGGGATCTGCATGATCGGGCCGGTCAACTTGGCGACGCCCTTCCTGATGTCCTCATCGGTGACCCGCGCCGCCGACACCGACGCGATGATCTCGCCCTCGGCGTCGTCGGTGTTGGTGGTCTGACCGAGGCGGATCGTGGCGTCGTAGCCCTTCTCGGTGAGCGCGAGGTGGCCGAGCAGGCGGGTGGCCTTCTCGACACCGACCACCAGCACGCCGGTGGCCATCGGGTCGAGGGTGCCCGCGTGACCGACCTTGCGGGTGCCCGCGATGCCGCGGAGCTTGGCCACCACGTCGTGCGAGGTCCACTCGGCGGGCTTGTCAACGATGATCAGTCCGCTCGGCGGCGGGGTGCGCTTGGCGCGGGCCGTACTCATTGTGGTCCTCACAGGCGTGCGGTGAAGGGCTTACAGCAGTGCCCGGAGACTCGCGATCGTCTCCTCGACGGGCTGGTGGGAGGTGAAACCCGCCGCCTTGGCGTGCCCGCCGCCCCCCAGCGCGACGCTGACGCGCGAGACGTCCACCCCGCCCTTGGAGCGCATGGAGACCTGCCAGACGCCGTCGTCGTCCTCCTTGAGAATCGTGGCGACGTCCGCCTCGTCGGTGCGCCGGATCACGTCGATCATCCCCTCGATCTCGTCGTACGGCAGCCCGTACGCGGCGCGGTCGGCTCGGGTGACGAACGTCCAGACCAGGCCACCGCCCACCTCGGGCTCCAGCCGCACCCTGCCGAGCACGACGCCGAGCACCTTCAGGTAGCCGAACGGAGAACGATCCCACAGCTCGCGGGAGATCTTCTCTGGATCGAGCCCGGTGTCGAGCAGCCGGGCGGCCATCGCGTGCGCCTCCGGGGTGGTGGAGGAGTGCCTGAAGGAGCCGGTGTCGGTGACGAGCCCGACGTACAGGCAGGTCGCGATGTCCTTGTCGATCGGCAGGCCGAGCCGGTGGATCAGCTCCTCGGCGAGCACGGCGGTGGCCGCGGCGTCGGGATCGACCAGGTTGAGAGTGCCGAACCCGGTGTTGGACGGGTGGTGGTCCAGCACGACCAGCTCGTTCGCCTTGACCGTGTTGCCGGTCAGCACGCCGAGACGCCCGACGGTGGGGACGTCGAAGGTGACCATCACCTCGGGCGCGGCGGGATAGTGCGCGGGGTCGGCCAGCAGTTCCTGCCCCGGCAGGAAACGCAGCAGCCTGGGCACACTGAAGCGCCGGTCGCCGAAGGAGGCGGTGACCCGCTTGCCCGCCGCGCGCAGTGCGAGCCCGACGGCGAGCATGGAGCCGAGCGCGTCACCGTCGGGTGAGACGTGACAGGCGAGCGCGATCTCGTCCGCGGCGGAGATGAGCTCGACGGCCCGCGCCCAGTCCCGACCGGACACCGGGCCGGCCGAGCCCGCCGAGCCCGCCGAGCCATCGTCACGCGAGGCGGGCGTCACGTCGCGGAGCGTCCCGCGCGTTCCGGGGATTCGTCTTCCTCGTCCCCGGATTCGTCGCCGTCTTCCCTGTCCTCGGGCCTGCGGTAGGGATCGGCGTCCCCGGCGTGCGACGCCCCTTCGGCCCGCTTGGCGATCTCCACGTCCCTGGCCTTCGCCTCGGCGAGCAGATCCTCCAGATGACGGGCGCTGTCAGGGAGCGGGTCGTGGGTGAACGTCAGCGTCGGCGTGTGGCGCAGCCCCGTCTGGCGGCCCACCTCCGAGCGGATGAGCCCCTTGGCGCTCTCCAGTGCCATGGCGGAGTCGGCCCGCTCGGCCTCGGAGCCGAACACGGTGTAGAACACCGTGGCCTCACCCAGGTCGTTGGTGATGCGCGTGTCCGTCACGGTCACGAACCCCAGCCTGGGGTCCTTGATGCGGCGCTCCAGCATCTCCGCCACGATCTGCTGGATCCGATCGGCGATCTTGCGCGCGCGTGCGGCGTCCATAGCTCCCCCCTTCTCACGGGGATGGCCGGTGACGGTAGGGGTTCTTCCGCGACCGGCCGTCTCCGTATCTAGTCTTCGTCCTCGTTGTAGAGCCGATGTCTGGCGGACAGCAGCTCGATCTCCGGGTGGAAGGCGATCAGGCGCTCGCAGTCGTCGAGCACCTCACCGCAGTTGGCGGCGGTGGCGGAGACGACCGCGATTCCGATCTCGGTACGGCGATGCAGGTCAAGATGACCGGTCTCCGCGACGGCCACATTCGGGAACCGTCGCCGCACCTCCGCGACGATGGGACGCACCACCGAGCGCTTCTGCTTCAGCGAGTGGACGTCGCCGAGCAGGATGTCCAATGTCAGTGCACCTACATACATGGTGGGTCACTCGCCACGATCGACACCGTGCCACGGGCTCGGGTCCCGCCCACCGGCCGCGCACCCGAGGATGCGCGGCCGATGGAAAGGTTTCCCTGCCTGTCGAGGCATCAGGTTCGCGGCTTCTCCCGCATCTCGAAGGTCTCGATGACGTCATCGATCTTGATGTCGTTGTAGCCGACACCGATACCGCACTCGAACCCTTCGCGGACCTCGGTCGCGTCGTCCTTGAAACGGCGCAGCGAGGAGACGGTGAGGTTGTCGGAGATGACGACCCCGCCGCGGATGATCCGGGCCTTGCTGTTGCGGACGATCGTGCCCGAACGGACCAGCGCACCGGCGATGTTGCCGATCTTCGGCACCTTGAAGACCTCGCGGACTTCGGCGGTGCCCATCTGGACCTCTTCGAACTCCGGCTTGAGCATGCCCTTGAGGGCCGCCTCGATCTCCTCGATCGCCTGGTAGATGACCGAGTAGTAGCGGATGTCGACGCCCTCGCGCTCGGCCAGATCGCGCGCCCTGACCTCGGGACGCACGTTGAAACCGATGATGACGGCGTTGTCGTCGGCGACCGCCAGGTTGACGTCGTACTCGGTGATCGCACCGACGGCGCGGTGGAGCACCCGCAGGCGCACCTCGTCGCCGACATCGATCTTGAGCAGCGCGTCTTCCAGGGCTTCGACGGAACCGGAGACGTCACCCTTGATGATGAGCTTGAGCTCGTCGACCTGGCCCTTCTCCATCTCGCTGAAGAGCTCTTCGAGGGTGCGGCGACGGCCGGACCTGGCCATGTCCGCGATGCGCTTGCGCGCGGCGCGCTGCTGGGCGATCTGGCGCGCCATCCGGTCGTCGGTGACGACGATGAAGTTGTCACCGGCTCCCGGCGTCGCGGTCAGACCGAGGACCTGCACCGGACGGGACGGGTCGGCCTCCGGGATCGCCTCGCCCTTGTCGTCGAGCATCGCCCGGACGCGGCCGAAGGCCTCGCCACAGACGATCGAGTCGCCGACGCGGAGCGTGCCGCGCTGGACCAGCACGGTCGCGACCGGGCCGCGGCCCTTGTCGAGGTGCGCCTCGATGGCGACGCCCTGGGCGTCCATCGTGGCGTTGGCCCGCAGGTCGAGCTCGGCGTCCGCGGTGAGCAGGATGGCCTCGAGCAGCTGCTCGATGCCGATCCCGTTCTTGGCGGAGATGTCGACGAACATCGTGGTGCCGCCGTACTCCTCGGCGACCAGACCGTACTCGGTGAGCTGGGCGCGCACCTTGCTCGGGTCCGCCCCCTCCTTGTCGACCTTGTTGACCGCGACGACGATCGGCACGTCGGCCGCCTGGGCGTGGTTGAGCGCCTCGATGGTCTGCGGCTTCACGCCGTCGTCGGCCGCGACGACCAGGACGGCGATGTCGGTCACCTTGGCGCCTCGGGCACGCATGGCGGTGAACGCCTCGTGACCCGGGGTGTCGATGAAGGTGATCTTCCGCTCTTCGTCCTCGTGCGTGGTGGCGATCTGGTAGGCACCGATGTGCTGGGTGATGCCACCCGCCTCCCGCGCCACCTCGTTGGTGTTGCGGATGGCGTCGAGCAGCTTGGTCTTACCGTGGTCGACGTGACCCATGACGGTCACCACCGGCGGGCGGGCGACCAGGTCGGACTCGTCGCCCTCGTCCTCGCCGAACTCGATGTCGAAGGTCTCCAGGAGCTCGCGGTCCTCCTCCTCCGGGCTGACCACAAGCAGGTTGTAGTCGAGCTCGGCGGCCAGAAGCTGGAGCGTCTCCTCGTTGACCGACTGCGTGGCGGTCACCATCTCGCCCAGGTGCAGCATGATCTGCACCAGGGACGCCGGGATCGCGCCGATCTTGTCGGCGAAGTCCGACAGGGAGGCGCCGCGCGACAGGCGGATCGTCTGCCCGTTGCCGCGAGGAGCCTGCACGCCGCCGATCGCCGGGGCCTGCATGTTGTCGAATTCCTGACGCCGCTGGCGCTTGGACTTGCGACCGCGGGTCGGGCGTCCGCCGGGACGGCCGAACGCGCCCGCGGTGCCTCCACCGCGACCACGGCCACCACCACCGGGACGACCGGCGAAACCGCCGCCGCCACCACCGGGGCCACCGGTTCCGGTGCCGGGACGACCCGCGCCGCCACCGCCACCCGGGCGACCGGCGAAGCCGCCGCCACCACCGGGACGACCGCCGCCACCGGGACGACCGGCGCCGCCACCCGGGCGACCGGCACCCGCACCGCCGCCGGGACGACCGGCGCCGCCGCCGCCGGGACCGGCGGGCCGGCCCTGGGGCATCATCATCGGGCTGGGACGCGGACCACCCGGACGCGGGCCACCGGGACCGCCGGCGCCGCCACCGGGACGCGGGCCACCGGCGCCGGGACCCGGACGCGGGCCACCCGATCCGGGCGGGCCGGAACGAGCACCGGGCGGACGGGGACCGGCGTTGTCGCGGTCCTGGCGAGGACCGCGGTCCTCGCGGGGGCCGGGACGCGGACCTCTGTCGCCGGGGCCGCCGTCACGGCCGGGGCCACCGGGACCACCGGGACCGCCACCGCGCGGCGGACGGGCCTGGCCCATGCCGCTCGCGTTCGAGGAGAACGGGTTGTTGCCGGGGCGCGGACCGCGCGGGCCCGGACGCGGGCCGGGCTTGGGCGCACCGGCACCGGGGGCACCGGCACCGGGCCTGGGGCCCGAGGGCGCTCCACCGGGACCGCCCGAGGGACGACCGCCCTCGGGGCGCGCCTCGGGGCGCTGTGCGGGACCCGGACGCGGGGCGGGCCTGGGACCCGGCTTGGGGCCGGGGGTCGGGCGCCCGCTCTCGGTGCGGGGCGCCTCGAACCGCGGTGCCTGCACCTGCGGCGGCTGCTGACGCGGCGGCTGCGGGGGCTGGACCGGCGGAGCCGGAGGAACCACCGGCGGGGCCGCCTGCGGCGCGGGGGCCGCGGGACGGGCCTGCACGGGCCCCGGACGAGGACCCGGCCTGGGGGCCGGACCCGGCTTGGGGATGGATGTCGGCGCCGAGGTGGCACCGTTTGGCTGGCCGTCACCCGGCCGAGGGGCCGCCTGAGGCGGCCTGGGGCCTCTGCCCCTGTCGGACGAGCCCTTACTGGGGCCGCCCAAAGCTTCCGTGAGCCTGCGGACTACCGGTGCTTCGATAGTCGAGGACGCCGAACGCACGAACTCGCCCATCTCCTGGAGCTTGGCCATCACGACCTTGCTCTCCACACCGAACTCCTTGGCGAGCTCGTATACCCGGACCTTCGCCACTGCACTCCCTTGTCTCGGCCCGGGAGGCGGTGCCGCCGGACCGTCGTTACGTTGACGTACTCATCGCCGCATGCTCATCAGGCGCTCATAGCTATCTGACCAGCCCATCAGTTCGGCGTCCTACATGACAGTCGGTAACCATTTCACCCGATCCTTTCAGCCTGTTGCTCTTCCAGGTGGCCGCGCAGTCGCGACAGGTCGAGCGATTCCGCGACGCGAAAAGCCCGCGAAAACGCTCGGCGACGCTCTGCGAGTTCGAGACAGCTCAAGGTGGGATGCAGTGAAGCACCACGCCCTTGGAGCCGTCTTCGCAGGTCAGGGACGATAACGCCCTCGACCACCACCAGGCGGAGCAGCTCGGAGGAAACCGTGCGAACCCGGCACCCCACACATGTTCTTCGTGGGGCAGCCTGGCCACCATATTCCAGCTTACCGTGTGGGCGCATCTGCGGCACCGGCCGCGTCCCCCGGCTGGGTGTCGGGACGGATGTCGATCCGCCAGCCGGTGAGGCGGGCGGCGAGCCGGGCGTTCTGCCCCTCCTTGCCGATGGCGAGGGAGAGCTGGTAGTCAGGCACGGTCACGCGCGCGGCGCGGCCGTCGAAGTCGATCACCTCTACGTGGGAAACGCGGGCCGGGGACAACGCATTCCCGACGAACTCCGCGGGATCCTCCGACCAGTCGATGATGTCGATCTTCTCGCCGTGCAACTCCGTCATCACGTTGCGTACCCGCGAGCCCATCGGGCCGATGCAGGCACCCTTGGCGTTCACCCCCGGGCGCCGGGACCGGACCGCGAGCTTGGTGCGGTGACCGGCCTCGCGGGCGACGGCGGCGATCTCGACCGTGCCGTCGGCGATCTCGGGCACCTCCAGCGCGAAGAGCTTCTTCACCAGGCCGGGGTGGGTGCGCGACAGGGTCACCGAGGGACCCTTGTGGCCCTTCTTGACCTGCACCACGTAGCAGCGGATGCGGTCGCCGTGGACGTATTCCTCGCCCGGGACCTGCTCGCTGTGCGGCAGCACCGCCTCGATCTTGCCCAGGTCGACCAGGACGACCCTCGGGTCCTTGCCCTGCTGGATGACCCCCGCCACGAGTTCGCCCTCACGACTGGCGAACTCACCGAAGTTGATCTCATCCTCGGCGTCGCGGAGCTGCTGCAGGATCACCTGCTTGGCCGTGGTCGCGGCGATGCGGCTGAAGTTGCCCGGGGTGTCGTCGAACTCCCTGAGCACCTCCCCGCTCTCGTCGTCGAGCTCGGCCGCGAAGATGGTCACGTGCCCTGACTTGCGGTCGAGCTCGGCGCGCGCCTTGGCCGCCGCGCCCTCACTCCGGAAATACGCGATCAGCAGCGCGTCCTCGATCGCCTTGACGACCAGGTCGAAGGAGATGTCCTTCTCCCTCTCCAGGCTGCGCAGGACGCTCATGTCGATGTCCACGAGGCTTCCCCCTTAGCCCTCGTCGCCGTCTTCGCCGTCGTCTTCGGCGTCGTCGAGCCGGCGGAATTCCACCTGCACCCGTCCTCGGGTCAGGTCCTCATAGTCGATGCGGCGCGGTGCGCCGTCGACGTCCAGCTCCACTCCGGTCTCGTCGGTGGCGACGATCCGGCCCTCCACGGCGGTGCCGTCCCGCAGGTCGGCCTTGACCAGCCTCTTCACCGCGCGGCGCCAGTGACGCGGCTCGGTGAGGGGACGGTCGACCCCCGGAGAGGAGACCTCCAGCACGTACGGGGTGGTTCCCATCGCCTCGTCGGCGTCCAGTGTCTCGGAGACGACGTGGCTGATCTCCGCGACGTCGTCGAGGCTCACGCCGCCGTCACGGTCGACCACGACACGCAGCAGCCGCCGCTTGCCCGCGGGGGTGACCGTGACGTCCTCCAAGTCGAGCCCTCCGGCTCCGACGACAGGTTCCAGAAGCTTCATCAGGCGGTCGCGGGATGTGGCGCTGCCCATGCCGACCTCCCATTGTCACGATCTCAGCCGGGCGGACCTCGCCCATGCGATTAACCAGCCTATCCACACCAGGGCGTAGAAACAGCGCCACTCGGTGTGGCGGAGCCGCCCGAGAAGCGAGGTGAGTGCCATTATTCCAAGCCCGTACGATGCTAAGTGCGTCAGCTGCCCGACACAGAACCGGAGGTCGTCGTGCGTTCCGTCTCCCGGCGCGCCCTGCTGAGGGGCGGCGCTCTCGGGGTGGCAGCCGTGACGGCCGCGGGGTGCGCCACCGGTGAGCCGGTGCCGCCCGTGGCCGCGCCGCCCGACCCCGAGACGCTGCTCCTGCGCGAGCTGATCGCGGGCAAGGAGCGGACCGTGGCGCTGTACGCCTCGGCCGCCTCGCCCCGGCTGGAGCCCTTCAGGCAGCGGCACGAGGCCCATCTCGCCGAGCTCCGCCGCCGCCTCCCGCCCGCTCCGGCGTCCACGGCCGCGCCCCCCTCTGCTTCGCCCACGCCGTCCCCGTCAGCCGGCCCGGCTCGGAGCACGTCGGTGCGGGCCCTGCGCGACCTGGAACGCAAGGCCGCGGCACTGCGCACCCGTCAGATCGAGGGGGTCTCACCCCCGCTCGCCCAGTTGCTCGCGTCCATCGGCGCCTGCGAGGCCGCGCACGCCCTCGCCCTGTCGAGGCCGCTGTGAGAGGCGCGCGGGGGGCCGCGGGGGCCGATCAAGGGCTCGGCGCGGCGCTGGCGGCCGAGCACGCCGCCGTGTACGCGTACGGGATCCTCGGGGCCAGGACCACGGGCAGGCTGCGGGCGGCGATGACGACGGCCTACAACGCCCATCGCGCCCGCCGCGACCAGCTCCGCACGATGATCACCACCGCGGGCGGCACACCCGCCGAGCCCAAAGCGGTCTACGAGCTTCCGATCACGCCCTCCGGCCCGGACCAGGCGGTGGAGCTGGCCGTGCTGGTCGAGCGCGGGGTGACCGGCGCCTATCTGGAGCTGGCCGCGACCACCGACACCACGCTGCGCAAGATGGCCGCGCTGGTCATGCAGGAGTGCGTCACCCGCTCCTACAGCCTGCGGCCCGAGATCGACGCCTTTCCCGGCATGCCGCCCAGGACCGCGCCGCCGAACCCGGAGCCCACTCCCACCCCGGCCACGTCCCAGTGACCTTTCCTTTCGCATTTCACGAGTGACCCCTTCCGGCACAACGGACTGGTCAACGTGGAAATCGATCTCCAATGGAGGCCGCCTGGGGCGCGAGTCGCGAATCAAACCCGCTTTCGACCACGTTTGCACCGTGCCTGCCGGGTAGTTGGATCTCGCCGAATACGCCTAAGGAGGAAGTAATGGGCTGGGGATACCGGAAATCCATGAAGTTCGGTCCGTTCCGTCTTAACCTTTCGCGGAGTGGAGTGGGCCACAGCTGGGGAAACCGCGCCTTCAGGGTCACCAGAACGGCCGACGGGCGCCGCACGCTGAGCATCAATCTTCCCGGTGGCTTCCACTGGCGCAAGACCGTCAGCAGCAGCCGTCGCTGATGGGCATCACTCCGGAACCCTTCGCGGACGCCGCTCGTTCTCACCAGACGACACGGCGTTTCCGCGAGTCCGGGGAGAAGGCATTGGGCTGGGGATACAGAAAGTCAGTCAAAGTCGGTCCTTTCAGGATCGACCTGTCCCCGCGCGGGATCGGCCACAGTTTCGGCGGTCGCGGATTTCACGTCAGCAGAACTCCCGACGGCCGCACATACGTGACCGTCAACCTGCCCGGCGGGTTTCACGTGGGTAAGGCGATCGGCCCGAACTCCCGGCGTCGACACCACCACTACTGACGCGCGGCCACACACTCGAAAAGAGCGGCCCGCCCCTTCCAGGGGGCGGGCCGCTCTCACGCGTTCGGGGATCACCCGCCGCGAAGCCGTGCCGCGCGTTCGGAAATCACCCCCGACGGGCCGTTCTCACCCCTGGCAGGCCGCCACGACGCGGTCGACGGCCTCGGCGAGCGGGATCTCCTCCTTGGCGCCGGTGGCGCGGTCGCGTAGCTCCGCGACCCCCTGGGTGAGACCTCGGCCGACGATCAGGATCGTCGGCATGCCGAGCAGCTCGGCGTCCTTGAACTTCACCCCCGGGGAGACGCCGGCCCGGTCGTCCACCAGGACGCGCAGCCCGCGGGCCTCCAGCTCTTCGGCGAGGCGGGTGGCGGCCTCTATCTGGCCGTCCTTGCCGGTGCCCACGACATGGACGTCGGCGGGGGCGATCTCACGGGGCCAGACCAGGCCGAGCTCGTCGTGCCTCTGCTCGGCCAGCACCGCCACGGCCCGGGAGACGCCGATGCCGTAGGAGCCCATGGTGACGCGAATGGGCTTGCCGTCGGGGCCGAGGGCGTCGAGCTTCGCGGCGTCGGCGTACTTGCGGCCGAGCTGGAAGATGTGGCCGATCTCGATGCCGCGGTCGATGGACAGGCCGGAGCCGCAGACCGGGCAGGCGTCACCCGCGCGGACCTCCGCGGCCTCGATGGTGCCGTCGGCGACGAAGTCACGGCCGGCGACGACGTCCACCGCGTGCTTGCCCGGCTCGTTCGCGCCGGTCACCCAGGCGGTGCCGTCGACCACGCGGGGGTCGACGAGATAGCGGATGCCGAGGTCCTTGAGGACCTGGGGGCCGATGTAGCCGCGGACCAGGCCGGGGTGCCTGGCGAAGTCCTCGGCCTCGAAGATCGCGGGCTCACCGGGGGCGAGGGAGGCCTCCAGCCGCTTGAAGTCGACCTCGCGGTCTCCGGGAACGCCGATGATCAGGGTCTCGGTCTTGCCGGTGCCGGGAACCGTCACCTTGACCACGATGTTCTTGAGCGTCTGGGCGGCGGTGATACCGAGGCCGTAGTGCTCGTTGACGTGGCCGACCAGCGACTCGATGGTCGGGGTGTCGGGGGTGTCGAGCACCCGCGTCGCGGGCCGCTCACCGGTGACCGCGGCCGGCGCGGGGGTGACGACGGCCTCCGCGTTGGCCGCGTAGCCGCAGTTGTGGCAGGCGACGAAGGTGTCCTCACCGGTGGCAGCGGGAGCGAGGAACTCCTCGGAGGCCGACCCGCCCATCGCCCCCGAGGTGGCGAAGCAGATCTTGTAGGCGATGCCGAGGCGGTCGAAGGTCTTGATGTAGGTCTCGCGGTGGCGCTCGTAGGAACGCTTGAGGCCGTCGTCGTCGAGGTCGAAGGAGTAGGAGTCCTTCATGACGAACTCGCGTCCGCGCAGGATGCCGGCCCGGGGACGGGCCTCGTCGCGGTATTTGGTCTGGATCTGGTAGAGGGTCACCGGATAGTCCTTGTAGGAGGAATACTCCCCCTTGACCATGTCGGTGAACATCTCCTCGTGGGTGGGCCCGAGGAGATAGTCGGCCCCCTTGCGGTCCTTGAGGCGGAAGAGCGTGTCGCCGTACTCGGTCCAGCGGCCGGTCGCCTCGTAGTATTCGCGGGGCAGCAGGGCGGGGAAGAGCACCTCCTGACCGCCCATGCGGTCCATCTCCTCGCGCACGACGCGCGTGACGTTCTCCAGGACCGTCTTGCCGAGCGGCAGCCAGGAATAGACGCCAGGCGCGACGCGGCGGACGTAACCGGCGCGGACGAGCAGCTTGTGGCTCGGGACTTCCGCGTCTGCCGGGTCGTCCCTCAGCGTTCGAAGAAACAGCGACGACATGCGCAGCAGCACGGCTACTCCTAGCTAGCGAGGTTCGATGCCCTACAGGCTATCGAGTCTCGCAAGCCGATTGTCTGCGGTCGGCGGCTTCCGAAGCCCCACCGAACCGCCACCGACCCCCCGCCGCGCCTCTCAGAGCCCGGTGAGGAAAACGAAGTACGAGGCCCCGAGGACGATTGCGATCAGCGCGGAGCAGACATGGTCGCGTCCGCGCCCCAGCGAACCCAGCATCCCCACCGCGATCGCGACTACCGCCGCGACGCCCCACGGCCAGAAACCCGAGACGTACTCGGGCCCACCGGGCATCGTCTTGTCGATCCCGTCGAGCAGCGCCAGCCCGGCCGCGCCGCCGGCCGCGGTGGTCCCCCAGCGGTCGCGGCGTTTGGCGAGGTAGGAGAGGATGCCGATCGCGACGAGGTTCGTGATCATGAGGTTTATCGAGATGCCGTCGTCGCCGAGGCTCATGCTCCAGGCACTCGACTCGAAGATCGCGGCGACGAGCAGCGAGAGTATCGGCCCGAACGTGGCCAGCACGCTGGAGAGCACCGCCCAGCCGAAGCCGGTGGCGGTCCGCCCCACGACGACGACGAGGAGAAGGTAGGCGTACGGGTTGTAAAGCGCGTACAGCAGATCGGGCCCGTAGGCCGCCAGCGCTCCGACGCCCCCGAGCAACATTCCCACGAAGAGCGAGAGGAGCATGTGCCGAAGGATGGCGCGGTCCCGGCGGTCTCCCGCGGCGAAGTCAAGCGTGTAATTGCGTTCCACCAAAGCCACTGATCCCCCGATCACATTTGCTAGTGGCCATCGGCAGTCTATCTGACCTGCGACAACACCTCGAACAAATCAAATTCGCAAAGCAGGTGGGCACTTGGCCAAGCTGCCGGCTCCCGGCTTTCCTTGAGCGTTTGATTAATATTTCACAGAACTCCGCCGAAGCTCCGCGACGCCGCCCGCGCCTTTCTCCGGCGGTATTCCGGCCTCCGGACGCCCCGGACCGGTCCACCGTCGGGTGGGCGGGGGTCCACTCGGGAGAACACGGGAACACGTCCCCGACGCTCCCCTGGAGGATCTTCCAACGGCGGGAGGCGGAACCCGGCACCGGATGACATCCTGATCACCGCATCCGCCGTTCACCGAAGAAAGGCTCGATCGTGTCGGCGCGTGAGTCTGGCAGTCGCCCCCCTCGGTGATACAGAATCAAGCAGGGCGTCGCGTTCATGACATCCAACGCCGAGGAGGCGATATGTCACTGCGAGTCGCGATCGTGGGGTCAGGACCCGCCGGGATCTACACCGCCGAGGCTCTGACGAAACAGGCCACCGTGCCTCTCAGGGTGGACGTGCTGGAAAGGCTGCCGACGCCGTACGGGCTGGTGCGGTACGGAGTGGCTCCCGATCACACCTCGATCAAGTCGATAGCCGGATACCTGCGCGGCGTGCTGGAGCTTCCCGAGGTGCGGTTCCTCGGGGGCGTCGAGCTGGGCAAGGATGTCGACGTCGCCGACCTGCTCGACTGCTACGACGCCGTGGTCTACTGCACCGGCGCGATGGTGGACCGGCGAATGGGCATTCCCGGCGAGGACCTGCCGGGCAGTGTGGCCGCCACCGACTTCGTCAACTGGTACTGCGGTCACCCCGACATGCCCGCCGACCGTTTCGTCCTCGACAGCCCCGAGGTCGCGGTGATCGGCGTGGGCAACGTGGCGGTCGACGTGGTGCGCGTCCTGGCCAAGACCGCGGAGGAGTTGCGCGCCACGGACGTGCCGGAGGAGGTGCTGACCCGGCTCGCCGCCAGCGAGGTGAAGACCGTCCACATGATCGGGCGCCGGGGGCCCGAGCACGCCAAGTTCACGTTGAAGGAGCTCAGGGAGCTGGGCGAGCTGGCCAACGCGGACGTGCGCGTACGGCCCGAGGAGTGCGTGGCGGACGTCACGGCGGCCTCCCGGCAGGTCCGGGGGAACGTCGAGGTGCTGCGGAGCTGGGCGACCCGCCCCGCGAGGGGCCTCCCCCGGCGGCTGGACGTGCGGTTCTGGATGCGCCCGGTGGAGATCCTCGGCGAAGGGCGGGTGGAGGCGCTCAGACTGGAGCGCACCCGGCTGGAGGACGGCCGGGTGGTCGGCACCGGCGAGTTCGAGACCCTCCCGGTCGGCATGGTGTTGCGCTCGGTCGGCTACCAGAGCGTGCCACTGCCCGGTGTTCCCTTCTCGGAGACCACCATGACCGTGCCGAACGAGGCCGGCCGGGTCCGCGACCGCGAATACGTCGCGGGCTGGCTCAAGCGGGGTCCCACCGGTGTGATCGGCACCAACAAGTCCGACGCCGCGGAGACGGTCCGCACCCTCCTCGCCGACCTGGCCGACCTCGATCCTGTCCGCCGCGCGGACCCGGACGAACTTCTCGCCTCCCGGGGCGTCTCGCCGATCACCTACGAGCACTGGCTCGCCATCGAGGCGGCCGAGGCGGCTCTGGCCAGGTCCCTCGACCGAGGAGAGCGGGTGAAGCTCCTCGGTCTCGCCGCCATGCTCACCGCCTGTGATCGGGAGCTGTGGTCGGGAGGCGATCTGGAGGCCGGCCGAACCGGCCAGGCGGGCTGAACCGGCGACCGGCCGGGCAGCCCTTACCGACCGAACCGGCCAAAAGTCGGGAATGGTCGGTGAACCGGGCGATTTCGCACTCGCGCCCCGGTCGAACCGGCACGCCCGCCCCGAACCGGCCCCCGCGCGAACCGGCACGTCCAGGAGGAGCACCAGCATGCGCGTCACGCTCGCCGACCCGTCCGCCCTGATCCCGGGTTTCGAGCAGACCCACCGTGAGCAGTCCGCGCTGTACCCGTACCGACCGGCCGACTGGCAGCCCGTGCACACGGTCTACGTTCCCGCCGACCGGTTCGACGCCGGGACGACGCGGGAGTGGGGGGACGCGGCGCTGGAGCTGTTCCGGCGGCACCTGCCGGCGGGCGACCTCGCCGTGATCCTCGGCACGACCCCCGGCGTTGTTCTCGGTGCCCCCGGTGCCCCCGGTGCCCCCGGTGCCCCCGGCGCCCCCCTCGGTGCGCCCTTCGGCGCGGGCGAGGACGTCGCCGGAGCCGTGCACCGGATGGTGGCCGCCAAGCTCGCCGGGGAGCCCGTCGAGGACCTGCGGATCGACTTCGAGGACGGCTACGGGACGCGCCCCGGGGAGGAGGACGGCCACGCCTCCTCCGCCGCCAAGGCGATCGCGGCCATGCACGCGGCCGGGACGCTCCCCCGCCGCTGGGGACTGCGGGTGAAGTCGTTCGCCGACGGCGACCCGGTCCGCGCCGTCAGGACCCTGGACGGTTTCCTCACCGGCGTGCTCGATCGGGCCGGGCACCTGCCCGAAGGCTTCGTGGTCACCTTCCCGAAGGTGCTGATGAGGGACTACCTGTACCAGTTCGCCGACTGTCTCGACGTGCTGGAGGACGGACTGGGTCTCGGCCGGGGCGCGCTGAGGTTCGAGATCCAGGTGGAGGCGCCGCAGACGGTGCTGTTCCTCGACGCGGGCCTGGTGACCTCCCTGCGGGGCAGGCTGGCCGCGGCCCACTTCGGTGTCTTCGACTACACGGCGAGCTGCGCCCTTCCACCGCACGAGCAGCGGCTGGACCACCCCGCCTGCGACCACGCCAGACACGTCATGCAGACCGTCTTCGCCGGGACCGGGGTGGAGCTGTCCGACGGCTCGCTGGCCGCCTCTCCCGCCTCGGACGGCGGGAGTGACGTGCGGGCCCTGTGGCGGCGCCACGCGGAGCTCGTCGGGCACTCCCTGAAGCACGGCTTCTACCAGGGCTGGGACATGCACCCGTCACACCTGGTCAGCCGGTACGCGGCGGTCTATGCCTTCCACCTGTCCCGGTACGGGGAGTACGCCCACCGGGTACGCGCCTGGGAGGAGCGGCGCGACGCCGGTGAGGGGGTGATGGACGAGCCCGCCACGGTCAAGACCATGGCCGCCGCTCTCCGCCGCGCCGACCTGGCACTGGGCGACGGCCTCGCGAAGCCACCGGCCTGACCCCGGTCACCTCCAGGGTCCGGTCTCGGCCACGGGTGCCGGGCACGGGTTCCCCCGGGGGAGGCCCGATCCGGGTGGCACGGCGGGGATCCCACCGTCTCTCGCGGCCGATCATCGCGCCCCCACGGGGCCTCGTCGAGGCCCGACGAGGCCCTGCGGGGCTCAGTCGATCAGGGTGCGCCACTCGCGGACCCGGCGGGCGTCGACCGGGTCCGACCAGGACGCCCGCACGGCGCTGCCGACGTGGAAGGCCCGCACGCCGTACTCCATCAGCGCTCCGACGTGGCAGGGCCGCAACCCACCCCCGGCCATGATCAGCGGGCCGTCGCCGGCCTCGCACCGGGTCTTGAGCACCGGCAGCCCGTCCGCCACGCCACCGGGCGCACCCGAGGTGAGCACGGTGGCGAGGTTGGGCAGGAGACGGACGGCACGCCAGCTCGCCTGGATGTCGGCCGCGTGGTCCACCGCCCGGTGGAAGGTCCAGGGCAGCGGCGCGACCGCGTGGATGAGCGTCTCGGTGGCGGCCAGGTCGACCGCTCCCGCCTCGTCGAGGAAGCCGAACACGAACCCGGCCGCGCCCGCGTCGGCGAGGGCCCTGGCAGCGCGGCTCAGGGCCTTCAGCGACTCGGGCGTGGCCAGGAACGACGCCTCCGCGCGCAACATCACCATCTGAGGAAGCGCGCACTTCCTGGAGATCGCCGCGACCGTCTCCACCGCCGGGGTGACCCCGTCGGAGGTCATGTCGGCGACGACCTCCAGGCGATCGGCGCCGCCCGCTTCCGCGGCGACGGCGTCACGCACGTCGAGCGTGATCACCTCAAGTAAGGATCCGGTCATGGATGGAGGTTATCGGATGGTTTTGTCCTGGGATCGCCGTGGTTCAGACATGCTCGGGGACGAACGCTCCGCGCCGGTCCGAGAAGGGCAGCGCGAGGCCGGACGCGCGAGCGCGCAGGCCCCCCGGCCGCTGGAACAGGGCGCCGGAGGCGCGGTGCGGCAGGTCGACCGTGCGGAGATGCGCGAAACGCTGTCCCCGATAGTAGTCCTGCAACCTTGAGTTGTCCTTGGAGCAGTCAAGCCTGAGCCATCTTTTCCCCAAGGCCAGGGCCCGCAGGCCCGCCCAGTCGAGGAGCGCCTCTCCCAGGCCCGTACCGGCGTGGTCGCGCGCCACGGCCAGCTTGTGGACATAGAGCGCCGAGGAGGGATCGTCGTCCCGGCTCCAGAACTCGGGGTCGGCGTGGCCGTCCAGGGCGAGGGTGGCGACGGGTCCGCCCTCCCGGACGTGTCCGTCGTCGGCGTCCAGGTCCGGCCTCTCCTCCTCGGCCTGCCTTTCCAGCAGGTACAGGACCCCCTCGCCGATCAGCGGGGTGATGCGCCCGGCGGGGAAGCCGTCCGCGGGCCACTGCCGCACGCCGCGGCCGTTCAGCCATCCGGCGGTCTCGGCGAGGAGCGCGAGCACTCCGTCGAGGTCACCGTCCGTGGCCCTGCGCAGCGTGAACGGGCGCGTGGCGGTGGGACTGGCGGTGTTCGAGTGCATGGTTCATCCCTTCGTTGCGTTTGGTGCGTGAGATGACACGGAGCGTGACCATGTGATGGCGCACGGCAGCCATGCCGGGCTAGGCGGATGCCTAGGGGTCTGGGGTGAGCGGCGGGGCCGCGCCGGGGAGAGGAGGCGGGGAGAGGCCCAGCGGAACGAGAGGCGCGGGCGGGCGCGGAGAGCGGCGTCTAGCCACCCGGCGGGCGCGACCCTGTGTTCGCCCGCGGCGCGGGCGGAACGGCGGCCGGCCCGTCAGGGCGGTCACGGAGACGTCAACGGCTTTCCAGCTCGTACCGGATCAGGTGCTTGTCCGCGGGCAGGACGGAGACCGCCACGCGCACGGGGGTGTCGTCCTCGTCGTAGCCGACCCGGATGTAGACGACGACCGGCGTGCCGAGCTGGAGCTGGAGTCGTTCGCTCTCGGCGCTGTTGGGCATCCGCGCCCAGATGTCGTCCACCACCCGCACCTGGCGGTGGCCGAGTTCCTCCAGGACCTTGTTCGCCCCGCGCTTGATGTCACCGGGGCGGGTGATCTCGGAGTCCGCGACCAGGGCGAGGGGGAAATAGGAGTCGTTGGTGTTGTACGGCTGGCCGTCCACGAAGCGCAGCCTGCGGCGGACCACGGCGAGCTCCTCGTCGGAGAGCTCCAGCCTGCTGGCGATCTCCTCGGCCGGCTGCACGATCGAGACCTCGATCTCCTGGCTCGGCGCGCGCCCCTCCTGGGAGACGGCCCAGGCGAAGGCCTCCATGGTCTCCTCGCGCCGCGGCTGCAGCTCGCGCTGGGGATGCATGAGCAGCGGGCGGCGTTCCCTCACGACGGTGCCCCTGCGGGGGGTGCGGGTGACCAGGCCCTCGTTCACGAGCTCGCCGAGGGCGAGCCGTACGGTGTTGCGGCTCACCTGGTGCACGAGCATGAGTTCCGCCTCGGTCGGCAGCTGATCTCCCGGTCCGAGCGCACCGGAGTAGATGGTCCTCCGCAGGTCGGAGGCCACCTGTTGATACAGCGTTGACCGTGCCATTAAGTCCCCTTTGTGCCAACAAAACTAGACGATCTGGTTCTAGTGGGGAACAGCCCCTTGACCCAACCTCCCAAGACCCGCATCATCCAATCGTTGGTACAAATCCACCGAAAGGTCTACGAGGGGGTGGAAGCCGGTGCTGTCGGTCCGCACGAACACGCCGCACGCGCCCTGGCGTGAGCCCCGCGAGGCGACGCGTCTGCTGCGTTACGCGTTGCACCGTCAGGGATTCACCCACACCTACCAGAGCAACGGAAACGGCATGTCCGTGCTCTCGGTAATGACCGATCTAACCGTTTGGTGTAAAAACGGGTTGTTTGTCTGGAATGAGGATGGCATCGAGTCGTCCCACCCGGCCGACGACCCGGCGGGAGCGGCCCGTCTCATCTCACGGCACTACCGGCGGCCCACACCCGACGACGACCTCCCGGAGGAGGCGGCGGACCTTTCGGTCCGCGCCTTCGCCGCCACAGGCTCCGAGCGCGACTAGCGGACCGAGGACCCCATCCCTCGCCGGGGTCCTCCGTCGCCGCGCCGGGGGCGGAACGCGTCCTGGCGGGTCCCCCACGCCCGCCAGGGCGCGCTTCCCATCACGGAAACGCGTTCTGACGGAACAGGGACCCGCCGGGACGTGATCGCTCGCCTCCCCTCACCTCCGCCTCCGACGGCGGGCGACCCGCTGGGGCGGAAGACGTGGGACCACGCGAGGGAAGACGATCACCCTCCGTACCGCCTCGGGAGGCCCTGGAGCTGTGGCGGGGACCCGCGCTCGCCGACGCCGCGGACGCCACCTCCGTGCGGGCCCTGGTCCCGCGACCGGAGGAGCGCGGGCTCGGCGCCCCGGAGGACCGCATCGAGGCCGACCCTTCAGCGGGGCGAGCACCGGGCCGCGGTGCCCGAACCGCGGGAACCGGCCCCCGCGGGCGGCGACCACCGCGCATGGCCTCCTCGTACGAGTACGAGGAGGCCATGCGCGAGTACGCGGCGGGATGCCGGGGGCGGGCGACGGGGTGGGCAGGTGGGTGGTCCCCCGAGAGCCGGCTCATGGCCTGGTTCGTCGGCCAGAACCACAAGCTTCCGCCCTGCGTGCCGTGGAAGGGCCTGATCGCCAAGGGCATCCGGCGGACGGCGAACGCCATCACCCCGAAGGACTACGAGCGCCGACCCGGCCGGACCACGCACCGCCGCGAACATTTCCGTTCGCGATGGACTCCGGCCGGGTGAGCCGCTCCGGGATCGTGCGGCGGCAGTGTGGCCTCGTCAGGAGGCGGTGGCGCGGGCGGCGGCGTCGATGAGGTCGGCGACGGCGGCGGGCTGGGAGACGGTGACGGCGTGGGAGGCGTCGATCTCGACGGTCGTCGACCCCGCCCTCTTGGCCATGAAGCGCATGGATTCGGCGGGAATGGCCAGGTCCTGGGTGGTGACCATGGTCCAGGACGGGATGGTCTTCCAGGCAGCCCTGGTCGCCTTGTCCGCCAGCGCGTTCGCTTCGATGGGCCGCTGCGTGGCCGCCATCAGCGCGGCCGTCCCCGGGTCGACGTCGGCGGCGAACACCTCGCGGAACCCGTCCTGCCGGATGTAGAGGTCGGTCCCGGTGCCCCCACCGGCCGCCGGGTACGGCACCTGGTACAGGGCGGGGCCGAGCTCACCGCCGGGGAACCTGGCCGCCAGCTCGCCGGTGCTCTCGCCGACCTCGAGGTTGAAGCTGGCGATGTAGACGAGCGCGACGACGCCGTCGGCGCCGTCGGCGGCCTCGCTCATCACCGATCCGCCGTACGAGTGGCCGGCGATCACGATCGGGCCGGTGAGGCTGTCGAGCACGCTGCGCAGGTAGGCGGCGTCCTCCCGCAGTCCGCGCAGCGGGTTGGCGACGGCGATGACCGGATAGCCGCGGCGCCGGAGGTCGGCCACCACGCCGTTCCAGCTCGCGGACTCGGCGAAGGCGCCGTGGACCAGGACGACGGTGGGCTCGCGGGACGTGGTGCTCATCGGGATTTCCTCTCGATAAGGGGGCGACGGCTGCCGCTCATGAGGGAAATATGCAATATATTGCTAGCACCGTCAACCTCGCGGCCCGGTTTGAAGTTTCCCGCTCGGTGTGCGCAATATATTGCATGCCCATCCCGCACAACACGCCCGCCATCGACCGGCATCTCCTGCGTGACAACGTCTACCAGCGCCTGCGCGACGCCATCGTCGACGGCAGCCTCGCGCCGGGCGAGCAGTTACGCGACGTCGAGCTGGCGGCCTGGCTCGGGGTCAGCCGCACCCCTGTCCGCGAGGCGCTGCTGCGGCTCGCGGAGGCCGGGCTGGTCGTGGCCCAGCCGGGACGCTCCACGACGGTGAGCTCGCTGAACCTGCGCGACATCCGTGAGGCCCGCGACGTGGTGGCGGCGATGCACGAACTCGCCGTCCGTGAGGCGGTGGGCGGTCTCACCGAAGCCGACCTCGACGCGATGCGCGAGGCCAACGACCGGTTCCGCGCGGCGATCGAGCAGGGCGACATCGAGGCGGCCCTGCTCGCCGACGACGAACTGCACGGCATCCCCGTGCGGGTGGCCTCGAACCGGGCCCTGACCTCGGTCCTCGACCAGTTCACGCCGGTGCTGCGCCGCGCCGAGCGGCTGCGCTTCTCCTCGCTGGGCGGGCGTGCATCCCTCACCCGGCACGACAACCTCATCCGGCTCTGTGCCGCCGGAGACGCGGACCAGGCGGCGGCGATCGCCTTCGACACCTGGCACACGCTGCCCGCCACCGAGGAGTGAACATGCCCCTGTCCGATTTCCCCGCCACCGTGGAGCGAGCATGACCCTGTCCGATTTCCCCCGCCACCGGCTGACCTTCGGGCCGAGTCCCGTCCATCCGCTGCCGCGGCTCACCCGGCATCTCGGCGGGGCGTCCATCTGGGCGAAGCGCGAGGACTGCAACTCCGGGCTCGCGTACGGCGGCAACAAGACCCGCAAGCTCGAGTACATCGTCCCCGACGCGCTCGCCCATGGTGCCGACACACTGGTGTCGATCGGCGGATACCAGTCCAACCACACCCGCCAGGTCGCCGCCGTCGCCGCGTCGCTGGGGTTGAAGGCGGTGCTGGTGCAGGAGAACTGGGTCGACTGGCCCGACTCCGTCAACGACCGGGTCGGCAACATCATGCTGAGCCGGATCATGGGCGCCGAGGTCAGGCTCGACCCGGCCGGCTTCGGCATCGGCTTCAAGGACTCGTGGAACCGGGCGATCGAGGACGTGAAGGCGCGCGGCGGCACGCCGTACCCGATCCCGGCGGGCGCCTCCGACCACCGGCTCGGCGGACTCGGGTTCGCGAACTGGGCGTACGAGGTGGCGGAGCAGGAACGCGAGCTGGGCGTCTTCTTCGACACCGTCGTGGTCTGCGCGGTCACCGGCTCGACCCAGGCCGGCATGATCGCCGGGTTCGCCGCCCTGGAGGAGGCCGGCGGCCGGCCACGCCGGGTGATCGGGATCGACGCGAGCGCGAAGCTCGAGGAGACCCGCGACCAGGTGGCCCGGATCGCGAGGGCCACCGCCGAGCTCATCGGCGTCGGCCGCCCCCTGAGAGAGGACGAGATCACCATCCTCGACGGGTGGGCGGGCGACCTGTACGGGATCCCCGTCCGGTCGACCCTGGACGCGATCCGGCTCACCGGTGAGCTGGAAGGCGTGATCATCGACCCGGTCTACGAGGGCAAGTCGATGGCCGGCCTGATCGACCTCGTCACCGGCGGGGAGATCCCCCGTGACTCCACCGTCCTGTACGCCCACCTGGGCGGCCAGCCGGCGCTGAACGCCTACAGCGCCCTGTTCACCCACACGGGCCCGGTCACCTGACCCCGCTCACGGCTCGCGCTCGGACGTCTCCTCGACGTCGTGGACCGCGCGGCTCAGCTGAGGCCGCCGTTGGCCTGGAGGTTCTGGCCGGTGAGCCAGCGGCCGTCGGGTCCCACCAGAAAGGCCACGACGTCCGCGATGTCCGAGGGCGCGCCGAGGCGGGAGAGCGGGGTGAGCGCGGCGATCTCGGTCAGGACCTTCTCCGGGTTGGTACCGCGCAGCAGGTCGGTGTCCGTCGCGCCCGGGGAGACCGTGTTGACGGTGATGCCCCGCCCGCCGAGCTCGCGGGCCGCGACGGCGGTCAGCTGTTCGAGCGCGCCCTTGCTCGCCGCGTAGGGGGCGATACCGGCTGCGGGGCGGACGGTGTTGAGAGTGGAGATGTTGACGATGCGGCCGCCGTCGCGCATGTGCCTCGCGGCGTACCGGATGGTGAGGAAGGCGGCCTTGGCGTTGACCGCCATGGCGCGGTCGTACAGTTTCTCGCTGGTCTCCGCGATGGAGATCGGGGTGAAGCTCAGCGCGGCGTTGTTCACCAGGATGTCGAGGCCGCCGAGGACCTGCCCGGCGGTCTCCATCAGCCACTCCGCGGCGCCGCGCCTGGCGAGGTCCACCTGGACGGCGCGGGCGCTGCCGCCCGCCTCCTTGACGGTCTCCTCTACCTCGCTCGCGGACACGGCGGCGTTCGCGTAGCCGAAGACGACGTCCGCCCCGTCGCGGGCGAGGCGCTCCACGATCGCCCGGCCGATGCCCCTGGACCCCCCGGTGACCACCGCCGTCCTGCCTTCGAGCACCGCCATACCGGCCTCCGCCTCTCCCGTGAACTCCACGACCGTGCCTTCGCGTCCGCTCCCCGTCCGCGCCCCTCGGCTTCCCGCGAATCTATGATCAACCGGCGTGCCTGTCGATGTCTCTCCGCCTTTCGGACAGCCGTGCCGGAGCCCGCGCACCGGATGGGAGCGGGAGCGGTTCCCTGGCGCGTTCCAGATCCGTAATACTCCGGCCCTGGCGGAATTTCGGTCCCGCGACCTAATCTGCCCACCATGACCACCGATGGGCGCTCGGCGCGCATTCTCGACGTCCTCATCACCGAGTTCGGTGACTCCATGAAGCGCGACCCCGCCGCCTTCCGGCGCAAGTTCCGGAAGATGGCCGCCTCGCCCTTCGCCTTCTACCGGGGCAGCGCCTGCCTGTTCTACGCGGACATGACCGGCGAGTTCGCCGACGACACCTTCCTCGACGACCAGACGCGACGCGTCTGGATCCACGGCGACCTGCACGCCGAGAACTTCGGCACCTACATGAACGCCTCGGGCGTCCTGGTGTTCAACGTCAACGACTTCGACGAGGCCTACGTCGGCCCGTACATCTGGGACCTGCGGCGGTTCGCGGCCAGCGTCGCGCTCATCGGGTACGCCAAGGCGCTGTCGGACGACGTCATCGGTGAGCTGGTGACCGGGTTCGCCCACTCCTACCTCTCCGAGTTGCACGGCATCTCGGAGGGCGGGGACGACGCGATCGGCTCGCTCACCCTGGAGACCACCACCGGCGTGCTGCACCGGGTGCTGCAGCACGCACGGCTGAACACCCGGGTGGCGCTGCTGGAGCTGGAGACCACCATCGAGAACTTCGACCGCAGGTTCGCCGTCATGGACGGCCGCTACCCGGTGGACCAGGAGACTCGCGAGGCGGTGGAGGTGGCCTTCCGCGACTATCTGACGACCCTTCCCACGGTCTCCGAGATCGAGCACACGATCAAGGACTTCGCGCTGCGCACCGGCATCGGGATCGGCTCGGCCGGGCTGCCCTCGTACAACATGCTTCTTGAGGGCCACACCCAGGCCCTGGAGAACGACGTCATCCTCTACATGAAGCAGGCCCAGGTGCCGGCCGTCGCGCGGTACATCACCGACGAGAAGGTGCACGGCTACTTCAAACACCAGGGCCACCGCACCGCGGAGTCACAGCGGGCCCTGCAGGCGTACGCCGACCCGTGGCTCGGCTACACCACGCTGAACGGCGTCGGCCAGATGGTCGCCGAGGTCTCCCCCTACTCCGCCGACCTGGACTGGGGCGACGTCAACGAGCCGGACGAACTGTCCTCGGTCATCCGCGACCTGGGCCGGGCCGTGGCCAGGATGCACTCGGTGGCCGACGACGAGTCCAGCCACGACCTGGTCGACTTCTCCACCGAGGACGCGATCGTGGCCGTGATCGACGGCGACACCGAAGGCTTCACCCGCGGCCTCGTCGAGTTCGCCCACACCTACGGGGCGCGGGCGAGGGCCGACCACGGTCTCTTCGTCGACCTGTTCAGGAACGGCCGCCTCCCCGGTCTGTGACCTCTCCCGGTCACCGTCTCCCGTTTTCGACCTCCACCCCTCGGCGGGCCTCGGCGTGGTGGCAGGCGACCTGGGCCTCGGCCGAGGAGGGCAGGACGGGCAGCGGCCGTGACGCGCACAACCCGTCGACCCCCGCCTCGGCCGCCGCGCCCGAGGCGAGGACCTGGCAGCGCGGATGGAAGCGGCAGCCCGGCGGGACGCGGGTCGGGTCCGGTGGCTCGCCGCCCAGCACCACGGGTGACGGCGACTCCGGCAGGACCGAGAGCAACGCCTGGGTGTACGGGTGCGACGGCGCGGTGAGGATCCGTTCCACGGGTCCGGCCTCGACGATCCTGCCGAGATACATCACCGCGACGCGGTCGGCGATGTTCCAGGCGAGCCCGAGATCGTGGGTGACGACCAGCGCCGACAGGCCGAACTCGTCGCGGAGGCGGAGCAGCAGGGCGAGGATCTCGCCGCGCACCGACGCGTCCAGCGAGGCCACCGGCTCGTCGGCGACCAGCACCCTGGGCTCCAGCGCGAGGGCTCCCGCGATGACGACGCGCTGGCGCTGGCCGCCGGACAGCTCGTGCGGGTAGCGGCCGAAGAACCGTTCGGGGGGTCGCAGCCCGGCGCGCGACAGCGCGGAGGCGACCCGGTCCGCCTCCGCGGGCAGCCGGTGGATGCGCGGCCCCTCGGCCACCGCCTCGTAGACGGTGTGCCGGGGGTTGAGCGATCCCGTGGGGTCCTGGAGAACGAGTTGCACCTCGCGCCGATGGGCCCGCAGCGCGCGTGAGGAGTAGGCGAGCGGCGTCCCGCCGTACCGGACCGACCCCGAGGCGGGCCGCTCCAGGCCGAGCAGGGTGCGGGCCAGCGTCGTCTTGCCGCAGCCGGACTCGCCGACCAGCGCGACGATCTCCCCCTCGCCCACGGCGAGGTTCACCCCGTCCACCGCGCGGGCGCGGCGCCCGCGCGAGGCGAACTCCACGCGCAGGTCCCGCGCTTCGAGCAGGGTCATCGGGCCTCCTCGGGAACGCCGTGGACACACGCGTCGCGCGGGATCATCGGGCCTCCTCGGGAACACGGGACGCGGACGAAGAACTCCGCGCCCCGCGTTTCCGGCGGGGTCATCGGGTCTCCTCGGGGACGTGGACGCACGCGGCGGTGTGCGGCACCTCGGCGCCACCCGGTCCGGTACGGCCCACGACCCTGAGCTCGACCGGCTCCGACGCGCACGAGACGAGCGAGACCGGGCAGCGGGGATGGAAGGAGCACCCCGCGGGCAGGTGGGCCGGGTCGGGCGGGTCACCGCCCAGCCCTCTCGGCGCCATCCTGGAGGCGGGGTCGCCGACGGTGGGGAACGCCTCGGCCAGCGCGTGGCCGTAGGGGTGCCTCGCGTCCAGGAAGACCTCGCGCGAGGGACCGGACTCGACCACGCGGCCCGCGTACATCACCGCCAGCCGGTCGCACGTCGCGGCGAGGACCGAGAGGTCGTGGGAGATCATGATGAGGCCGATCCCGTGTTCGGCGATGAGCGAGCGGATGAGCGAGAGCACCTGCGCCTGGATCATCACGTCCAGCGCCGTGGTCGGCTCGTCGGCGACGATCAGGCGCGGGGAGCAGGCGAGCGCCATGGCGATCATCACGCGCTGGCGCTGCCCGCCGGACAGCTCGTGCGGGTAGCCGCGCGCCCGCCAGGCGGGCAGGCCGACCTGTTCCAGCAGTTCCGTCGTCCTGCGCCGCGCCGCCGCGCCGGTCGCCATGCCGTGCACCCGCAGCGGCTCGGCGATCTGGTCGCCGATCCTGCGCACCGGGTTCAGGGCGTGCTGTGCCCCCTGGAAGACCAGGGAGGCCGACGCCCACCGGACCGCGCGCAGCCGCCCCCAGCTCATCGTGAGCACGTCCTCGCCGTCCAGCAGGATCTCCCCGGACACCAGCGCGTTCTTCGGCAGCAGCCGCAGCAGCGACATGGCGAGCGTCGACTTGCCAGAACCCGACTCACCCGCCACGCCGAGGGCCTCGCCCTCCGCCAGTCCGAGCGAGACCCCGCGCACCGCGGGGACGTCTCCGGTCGCGCTCCGGTAGGTCACCGCCACGTCGCGCAGTTCGAGCAGGCTCACGAGACCTCCGGAGACCATCGGTCGAGTACGGTCACGAGACCCCCCGAAGACGTGGGTTGAGTACGGTCTCCAGAGCGCGCCCGCAGAGGGTGAACGCCAGGACGACCAGGATGATGCACAGACCCGGCGGCAGCACGTACCACCAGGCGCCCGAGGTGGCCGCGCCCCAGTCGTAGGAGGCGCGCAGCATGCCGCCCCACGACACCTGGCCGGAGTCGGCGCCGAGGAAGGCGAGGGTGGACTCGGTGACGATCGCGCCGGCGACCGTGAGGGTGGTGTTCGCCAGGACCAGCGGGGCGACGTTCGGCAGCACGTGCCGGGTCATCACGTGCCAGTGCCCGGCGCCCAGCGCCCTGGACCTCTCGATGTAGGGCCTCGCCTCGACCGCGAGCGTCTGCGCCCGGATCAGCCTCGCCGTGGAGGCCCACGAGGTCACCCCGATCGCCAGGATGATCGTGGAGGTGCCGCCGCCGAGTACGGCCGCGAGCACCAGGGCGAGGACCAGGGCGGGCAGCACCAGGAACCAGTCGGTGACACGCATCAGCACGGCCGAGACCCAGCCGCGGAAGTGCCCGGACGCGATGCCGAAGACCGTACCGATCACCATGCTGAGCAGCGCGGACATGAACCCGATGAGCAGCGAGACCCGCGCGCCCCACAGGAGCATGAGCAGGACCGAGCGACCGGACTCGTCGGTGCCGAGCGGGAAGCCCGCGCTCGGCGGAGCCATCTTGGCGCCCGTCGCCCTGGTCACGTCCAGGCCGGACGGGTCGGTGACCAGCGGCGTGACGAGGGCCGCCAGGACGGCGACCAGCAGGATCGCCGCGCCGTACAACCCGGCCCTGTCGCGGCCGTACGCGCGGCGGAACCGCGCGAACGCGGCGCGGCGGCGCGTCCTGGCGATCGCGCGCCGAGTCGCGGAGTCGTCATCGGCGGTTCGCGACGTCATGGCGGCTCCCTCGGCGGTTACCGGTGAGGCCGCCTCGCCTGCCCGCTTGCCGCTCGTGTCCCTCGTGTCCTCCTTTTTCGTGCTCACGCCGACCTCACCCTCGGATCCAGGACGTGGTAGACCACGTCGGCCAGCGTGTTCATGACGATCACCGCGACGCAGACGAGCATGAAGGTCCCCTGCATGACCGCGTAGTCGGGTCCCCTGATCGCCTCGACGAACAGCAGGCCGAGACCGGGCCAGGAGTAGACGAACTCCACCGAGACCGCGCCGCCGACCACGAAGCCGATCTGCATGAACACCAGGGTCACCGTCGGCAGCAGCGCGTTCGGCACCGCGTGGCGCCGCCGCACGTCGTCGTCGCGCAACCCCTTGGCGCGGGCGGTGGTCACGTAGTCCTGGCCGATCTCGTCCAGCAGCGAGGAGCGCATGACCAGCAGGTACTGCGCGTAGACGACGGCGACCAGGGTGAGGCACGGCAGCACCAGGTGGTGGGCGACGTGCAGGAGGTAGAGCGGCCCGTCGGGCGCGTCGACGTCCCGCATGCCCCGGGTGGGGAACAGGCCGGGTATCGGGCCCGCCCCCGCGGCGAGGACCATGAGCAGCAGCAGCCCCAGCCAGAAGGTCGGCACCGACCACAGGGTGAGCGCGGTTCCCGTGGAGAGGCGGTCGAACCGCCCTCCGTGCCGCCAGGCGGCCCTCGTGCCCTGCCACATGCCCAGGCCGACCGCGACGGCGAGCCCGGTGCCCACCAGCAGCAGTGTGGGCCCCACCCGCTCGCCGATGAGTTCGGCGACCGGCCTGCGGTACTCGTACGAGGTGCCGAGGTCCAGCCGCAGGGTTCGCAGCACGAAGTCCAGGAACTGCTCGCCCAGCGGCCGGTCCAGGCCCATCTGCCGTCTGAGCAGGGCGAGCTGGTCGGGGGTGACGGGCACGTCGCGGGTGTAGGCGATGGTCGGGTCGCCGGGGATCAGGCGGAACAGGAAGAACGTCGCGACGATCACCAGCCCGATGCCGAGCAGCGCCCCGCCGAGCTTGCCCAGCGCGTAGCGGACCACGGCCCGGCGGGCACCGCCCTCCTCGATGCCGTCCCTCATCCCCTGCGGTGTTGTGAGCATCGGCCGCTACTCGCGGTCGTCGACGGAGGCTCGGCGGCGCCGCAGGAGGAAAACCCCGGCGCCGAGAGCCAGTACGACGGCCGCCGCGACGGCCACCACGGTGCCGGTTCCCGAACCGCTCCCTGCCGGGGCGGCGACGCGCTCCACCGCACGCAGCGAGTAGACCGGCCAGTAGCTGCTCCCGCCGTACAGGATGCCCCTGTCCTCGGGGATCGGGGTGATGGCGGCGATCCGGTCCTTGCGGTAGCCCTCCAGGTTGTTGGGATAGTAGAGCGCGACGACGGGGGCCTCGGTGTAGAGCCGCTCCTGCATCCGCTTGATCAGCTCGACCCTGGCGGCCCGATCGAGTTCGGCCAGCTGGGCCTGGTAGAGCCGCTCGTACTCCTTGTCACAGAAGAACGACTCGGTGCCGCCGCCCTGGCCGCTCGCGGTGGGCCTGCGGCTGCACAGGTGGGTGGCGAGGACCTCCTCCGGGTCCGGGTTGACCGACCAGCCGCTGATCGCGATGTCGTAGAGGGCCGTGCTGCCCGTCTCCTCGGTGAACTTGTTGGAGTCGAGCTTGCGGGTGGTGACCTGAATGCCGATGTCCTTCAGCCAGCCGGTGAGGAACTGGGCGATCTTGTCCTCGACGGGTTCGTCGGTGTGGATGCTGAAGCGCATCTCCAGCCTGCGTCCGCCGTCGGGCATGGTGCGGATGCCGTCCGCGCCCTTGGGGTAGCCGGCTTCGTCGAGGATGCGGTTGGCCTCCGCCAGGTCGAAGGCGACGGCCGCCTCGCCCTCGGCCTTCCAGAAGAACTCCTGGTACATCGGCGGGACGATCGAACCGTCCGCGGGTACGGCGAGACCGTTCTGCGCCTGCTCGACGAGGGTCTTCTTGTCGATCGCGTGGTGGATGGCCCGGCGCACCCTGACGTCCTTCAGCGCGGGGTGCCCGTCGCCGATCGGCTCGCCGTCGGCCGTCGCGGCGCCCGGGTTGAACTGCAGGTAGGCGGCCCGGCGGCCCTGGGTGTTCCACTGCGTGATGTTCGCGTCGTTCGCGAGGGCCTGGAACTGCGGGCCCTGCAGGCGGCCGATCCAGTCGATGTCGCCCTTCTTCAGACCGGCGATCGCCGCCTCGGGATTCTCGTAGAAGACGACGTGCAGCTCGTCGATGCCGGGAGCGCCGCGCCAGTACGACGGGTTGGCCTTGAGCCTCACATAGGCGTTCTTCCTGTGCTCGACGGCGATGTAGGGGCCGCTGCCGACGGCGGGATAGGTCTCGTTCTCGTAGGTGCCGATGTCGGGGACGCTCTCCCAGACGTGCTTGGGCATGATCGGGATCGGCAGCTCCAGCATCGATGCCTGAGGCTTTTTGGTGGTGATGACCAGGGTCCGGTCGTCGGACGCGGTCACGGTGTCGAAGTTCTCCACGGCGGGGCCGTTGGCCGTCTTGGCCCCGTCATCCGTCATGATCTTGTTGAAGGTCCACGCGGCGTCCTGGGCGGTGACGGGCCTGCCGTCCGACCAGGTGGCTCCGGCACGCATGGTGAAGGTCCAGGTCAGCTTGTCCGGTGAGGTCTCCCACGACTCGGCGAGGTCCGGGCTGGGCTTCAGGGTCTTGGAGTCGGGCACCGTGAGGAAGCCGTACATCCAGCGGTGAATCGACGTGGAGACCACCCGGACCGCCAGGAACGGGTTCATCGAGTCCACGCTCTGCGTCGCGCCCAGCCGGACGATCCTCTTCTGCGGCTGTGGCTGCGACTGCGACGCCCGCGCGGCGGAGAGAGTGAGGGGCTGGGGAGAGGGAGGGCGTTCAGGAGGTGGGGGGAAGTGCCTTGGAGACGACGGGAGGTGCACCGGGAGTTCCGGGGGTTCCGGGGGTGAGGCGTGCGCCATGGGAAGTGCCGTTGTCGAGAGTGCCATTGACAGTCCCAGGCTCAGCGCCGCCAGGCGCGCACCCCTTCTGAGCATGCCGTACCCACCTCCGGATCGGTGACTCCCTGACAACGAAGGCACACCATACAAACAGTGCGTGTCAACGGGCGGTGGAAGATTGTTTCACTCTCGTTTTATTTGGCGACATTATTTTTCAGATTCCCTGGGACGAATGCCGACAAAAGGGATTTTCATTCGAGAAAAGGGCGGCCGATGCGCTGCACCGACCGGCTGGTATGGACGAGGTCGGCGGGGTACGGCATGCTGCGGAACATGACTCTGTTCTCGGTGGAAGGCAAGACGGTCGTCGTCACCGGCGGATCCCGGGGAATCGGCCGGATGATCGCGTCCGGGTTCGTCGACGCGGGGGCCACGGTCTACATCTCCTCGCGCAAGGCGGCCGAGGTCGGCAAGACGGCCGCCGAGCTGGGGTGCACCGCGATATCCGCCGACCTGTCCACGCAGGAGGGGGTGTCCACGCTGTTCGAGGCGGTCGCGGAGCGGGAGTCGCGGCTCGACGTGCTGGTCAACAACGCCGGGGCGACCTGGGGAGCGCCGCTGGAGGAGTATCCCGAGCACGCCTTCGACAAGCTCTGGGGGATCAACGTCAAGGGCGTGTTCCACCTCACCCAGCGGTTCCTGCCGCTGCTGCGCGCCGCCGCGAGCCCGGAGGACCCGGCCAGGGTCATCAACATCGGCTCGGTGGACGGGCTCCGGGTCCCGGCGATGGAGAACTACGCCTACTCTGCGGCGAAGGCGGCCGTGCACATGCTCACCCGGCACCTGGCCCAGCGGCTCGCGGGAGAGTCGATCACGGTCAACGCGATCGCTCCCGGGCCGTTCGAGTCGAAGATGATGGCCTTCGCGCTCGACGACCCGGCGATGCGCGCGGCCGTCGCCTCGCACGTCCCGCTGGGCAGGATCGGCAGCCCGGAGGACATGGCCGGCACCGCGATCTTCCTGTCCTCACGCGCCGGCGCCTACCTCACCGGGACCGTGATCCCCGTCGACGGCGGCATCTCCGGCTGCGCGTAGTTTTTGTCAGATCGCCTTGGCCAGGGCGGTCGCCAGGTTCGCGGCGGCGTCGGGCGCGTAGCACAGGAACAGGTAGGGCTCGGCGAGCTCGATCTCGATGAGCGCCGGGCTGCCGTCGGCCAGCCGGACCAGGTCCACCCGGGCGTAGAGCAGTTCGGGAAACTCGCCGAGCACCTGCTCGGCGAGCGCGAACTGATCGGGATCGGGGGTGCGGAGCTCCCCGTGACCGTCGCCCTGTCCCGGCCTGGTGGCGTTCTCGGTCAGCATCGGGCTGCGCCGGACGGCGTGGCTGAACCGGCCGCCGAAGTAGAGCAGCGAGGTCTCCCCCTCGCCCTCGACCATGTCCAGGTACGGCTGGATCATCGCGGTCCGGCCGTTGGCGGCCAGCTTGGCGGCATGCTCCTCGGCCAGTGCACGGTCCGTGGTCCTGATCGTGTCGCGGGCTCCGGCCGAGATCGACGGCTTGACCACGTACTCGTCGAGGTGCGGGAGGTCCGCGGTCTCGCCGGGCGCGACCCAGGAGGTGGGGATGATCGGCGCCTTCAGGTCTTTCAGATAGACCTTGTCGGTGTTGCGTTCCAGCACGGCGGCCGGGTTGAGCAGCCGGGTGACGGACTCCACGTGGCGCGCCCAGTCGAGGAATTCCGTACGCCTCGTCACGTAGTCCCAGGCGGTGCGGACCACGACGGCGTCGAACGCGGCCCAGTCGACCTCGGGGTCGTCCCAGCGCACGATGTGACCGGTGATCCCTTGATCGGCCCAGGCGGCGACGGCGATTCCCTTCTCGTCATCGACCTTGTCCGGATCCGTGAAGGTCACGTACGCCACGGAAGCAGGCATGGGGTATCCCCTTATGTCAGTATCAATTGGACATAAGGCACCTTACCTATGGCCGTGTTGTCGGCTGCGGGCCGGTCTGGGTCGTGTTCTTGGGTGGCGGGTGGGTTGGGTGTGCGCTGCGGCTGTTTTCCGGCTGATCCGAGGTGCGCGCTCCGGTGGGCGGGTGCTCCGGCCGGCCGTCTCAGTTGCTCCCCGGTGTTTCAGGCCTCCGGCCTGCTCGGGCGCGACGGTTGCGGGCTTTTATACGCCGGCCGGAGCACCCACCCACCTCCGCGCTCCCCCACCCCGCCGTACCGCGTGCGGACCGTAGTCGCTCACTCTCCGGCCGCCCAGTGCCCTCTCCGATGCTGAAGCCCTCACGACGGGACCACCCAGAGTCGACCGCCGTAGCTGACGCGTGTCTCACGCACCACTTCAGGGTCGATCAGGTACGGGCAACATGGTCGATGTCGTCGGAGCAGGCGAAAGACGCAGACCGGACCGGCCCGCTGTGGAACTTTGGTTGCGCTATGGCCTACGCGCCGTTTTTCAGGTCGGTCACGAATGCCGCCCAGGTGTTACGGGCGAAGACGAGCTTGGGGCCTTCGTGGTCCTTGGAATCCCTGACGGCCACTGCATCACCCAGGTCCGCGACTTCGACGCAGTCTCCGTTGCCTCCGCTGAGCGAACTCTTTCGCCACACGGCTTTGGTCGGGTCTACCGGGTCGGACATCGCACGGCCCTTCCGCTGGACACTCACACCAGGTTGTTTGACGCGTTCATCAGCATAACCGCCGTATCCGCCGGACTGAGTGCCGCTGCTCTGAGGTAGTCGAACACCCCGACGTAGCGCCGGGTTCCCCCGGTAGTCCGGCAGGCAATGCGCCGTCGAGTCCGGCGCTCGTGCCCCTTGTGAGGCAAGGGGCACGTCTTGCGGGGGCGCCGACTGCGGTCCCTGGCCGGGCTAACCCGCAGGCGATGTCTGTCCTCCGAACCGGCCTGTCCCTAGAGCCGGTCTCGGTAACCGCTCGAATCACGGATTGGCCCGGACTCAGGCGCCGGCGCCGCCGTCCACCGGCACGATCGCGCCGGTCACCATCGAGGCCCGGTCGCTGAGCAGCCACGCCGCCACCTCGGCGACCTCGCGAGGCTCGGCCATCCGGCCGAGCGGGATGCTCGCGTTGATGCGCTCGACGACACCCGGGGACACCGCCTCCCACTCGTCGATCATCTGCGTCGCGGTGCCGCCGGGGGTGATGCCGTTCACGCGGACCCCCTGCCGTCCCCAGGTCACGGCGGCGGTCTCGGTGATGCTGTTGAGCGCGCGCTTCATCGCGCCGTACGCGGGGAGTTCCGGGTTCGCGCGGCGGCTGCCGATGCTCGATGTGTTGACGATCGCCCCGCCACCGCCCCGGCGCATGAGCGTGGCCTCGGCTGTCATCGCGGTCCAGTGCGCGCGGAAGTTCACCGCGAACTGTTCCTCGATGTCCTCGTCGCTCGTCGTGTCGAGCGGTCCAGGCTGCTGGATCGCCGCGCCGTTGTTGAACGCGCCGTCGAGCCGGCCGTGCAGCTTCTCGACGTGGTCGACCGCCGCGCGGATGCTCGCCCGGTCGGCGAGGTCCACTGTCACGGCGTCCGCGACGCCGCCGTCGGCGCGGACCTCGGTGACGATCCGCTGGAGGGCATCGGCGCTGCGGGCGGCGAGCACGACGGCGGCCCCCTCGGAGGCGAAGAGCCGGGCCGCGGCCGCCCCGATGCCGCGGCTGGCGCCGGTGATGAACACGACCTTGCCGGTGAGCAGGCCGATGGGTGCGATGTCGATGGTGTTCGTCATGACGGCAGTGTCAGGTCGGCCACCAGGTCGGATACAGGCACAGGCAGTACCAGGATCGGCCGCCGCGCGGCGTGCAGACTGGGAGTCATGGACAAGCAGGAGCTCGGAGCCTTCCTCCGGAGCCGCCGCGAGCGACTCCAGCCGCGTGACGTCGGCCTGCCCTCGGGCTCGCGACGCCGGACACCGGGTCTTCGCCGCGAGGAGGTGGCGGTCCTCGCGCACATCTCCACGGAGTACTACGTCCGGCTTGAGCAGGGCAGGGCACCGCGCCCGTCCGGCGAGGTCCTCTCCGGGATCGCCGGCGCGCTGCGGCTGACCGACGCCGAGTCCGATCACCTTCACGTCCTGGCGGGCACCGCGCCAAGCCGTAGCGGACTGCACCGGCGCGACGTCCGCCCGAGCATCCTCGCGCTCCTCGAACGGCTGCCGCAGACGGCCGCTTTCGTGACATCCGCCGTGTTCGAGGTACTCGCGTGGAACGACCTCATGGCCGCGCTCATGGAGGACTTCTCCGCGCTCGACCCCAAGGACCGCAACCTCGCGCGCAAGGCGTTTTTCGGATCGGCGCGCGCCGACGCGGCGCTGTACGGGGTCTCCGACGCCACGGAGTTCCGGCACCACGTCGTCATGGGACTTCGATCCGCCCTCGCCCGGTACCCGTCCGACCCCGCGGTGATCGAACTCGTCGACGAGCTCCGCGACGGCAGCCCCGAGTTCGCCCGGCTCTGGGAGCGGCACGACGTGCAGGCCGCGCCGACGCTCACGAAGACCTTCCGGCACCCGGTCGTCGGAGAGGTCACCGTCGACTGCGACTCGCTCACGCTCGCCGACCGTGACCAGAACCTCGTGCTCTACAGCGCGCCGCCGGGATCCCGTGACGCCGAGATTCTCGCCCTTCTGAATGTATTGGGAGCCGAGAGCTTCAACGCGAGCAGATAGCGCAGATGACTCTGACGAAGCCGGAAGTCCAGGCGTTCGTTCGGTGTGCACGGTCGACCTCCTGTCAGCTCTTGGGAGGAGGCGCGGCGTCTGGTCGAGGCTCGCCGATTCCCGCTCGACAAAGGTCGGGTGTCACGGCTCCAGGTGGGTGCGGTCGAGGTCGGCCAGCCGGTCGGGGTCGGAGAGGATGTCGATCGCGGCGATCCTGCCGTCGGAGACGGTGAAGCTCATAACGGAGATCAACCGGTCGTCGATGGTGTTGACCAGGCCTGCGAGGCCGTTGACGAGGACGGGATGAGTGGCGGCGCTGGTGGCCATGCGTTGGAAGGTGGCGAGTTGTCCGGCCACGGCCGCGACGCCGCGGATGACCTTCATGCCGGTGAGCGGGCCGGCGTCGGCGCGAAGCACCACGTCGGGGTCGAGGATGGACACCAGCGCGGTGAAGTCGCCGCCACGTGCGGCGGCGAGGAAGGCGTCCACCACTCGTCGCTGACCGCTCAGGTCGGGGTCGGGCTTCGGGGCCGTGTCACGAACGCGCCGGCGGGCGCGGCTGGCGAGCTTCTTGGCCGTCGCCGGCGTACGGTCCACGATGGGCGCGATCTGCTCGAACGGCAGCCCGAAGACGTCGTGGAGCACGAACGCGAGCCGTTCGGCCGGGGTGAGGGACTCCAGCACGACCAGCAGCGCCAGGCCCACCGAGTCGGCCAGCAGCACTTCCCGCTCCGGGTCGGCGGCATCCGCGCGGCTGATCACCGGATCGGGCATACGCCCCTCCAGCGACTCCTCACGCCGGGACCTGCGGGCGCGGAGCATGTCCAGGCAGACACGGCCGACCACCGTGGTCAGCCAGCCACCGAGATTGCCGATGTCACCCGAGTCGGAACGCGCCAGCCTCAGCCATGCCTCCTGGACCGCGTCCTCGGCCTCGCTCAGCGAGCCGAGCATCCGGTAGGCGACCGCCTTCAGGTGAGGGCGGTGCTCCTGGAACCGGTCGGCCAGAAATTCATGGGGAGTCATGGTCGTGTTCCTCTCGTCTCGGTCATGTCAGATCGCTGACGCGGCGGAGCGGTGAAAGGTGACCGCGAACGTACCCGGTCACCTTCGCCCCGTGCGATCCGTCAGAGCGGCGTTCCACCATTCGAATCCGGAAGGAAAGCCCACTGTGACCACCGAGTCGCGTCTGCCCAACCCCGTCCTGCTCGTTCCCGAACTCAAGGACGTCGGCGGCGCCCTGTACAGGGCGATCGGGAACGGCACGGTCCCGCCGACCACCATCGGCCTGGTGCAGCTGCGCGTCGGCCAGATCGTCGGCAGCACGTACCTGACCGTCCTGCACACCGGCAACCTCCGCGAGACCGGCGCCACCGAGGAGAGCATCGCCGCCGTGGCCTCCTGGCGGGACGCCCTCTGTTTCACCGATGCCGAACGCGTCGCGCTGGAACTGGCCGAATCCGTGCTCACCCCGAACCTGTCGGGTGAGCGCGTCTCCGACGAGCTGTACGCCCGGGCGTCCGAGCAGTATGACGACAAGGCGCTCGCCACGCTCATCATGGCCATCGGCCAGGTCTGCTTCTTCCTCCCCCTCGCCCTCATCGGCAAGCCGCTGCCGGGGGTGTCCGCGGCGGAGCAGTGGAGGCGGTGAGGGCCGATCCCGCGTCTATCCGGTGCTGAAACCGGTTGCGCGGGACGGGTGGGCCGGGGTCGGTGTGTCCGCGGTGGACGAGCCTCCGTCAGCTCCGATCGTCGGCCCTGGCCGTCAGCCCACGGTCAGTCCTCGGGAGGCGAGGATCAGGGCGGCCTGGGTAGGGCTGACGATCGCTCCGCGCAGTGATCGGAGCCGGGTGTCGTCGACCTCGCCGAGGTCGGCGCCGCGCAGGTCCGTCTTGGTGAAGACCGTCTCGACGGTGCGGGCGCCGATCATGCGGCAGTCCTCGAACACGCTCTTGGTGAAGTCACAGCCCGACAGGTTGGCGTCGTCGAAGCGGACGCCCCGCAGGTGGAGACCTCGCATCGAGCAGCCGGTGAGGTCGGCCAGCGCCAGGTTGGAGCCGTCGAACCGGTAGCCGGTGCCCCGGCAGGAGGAGAGCACCGCGCCGATCATGCGGCAACCGGTGAAGGTGACGTCGGTGAGCAGGGCCAGCTCGAAGCGCGCGCCCGACAGGTCGACGTCGGTGAAGGTCGCGTCGACCAGCTCGGCGTTCGTGAACCTGAGCCCCGCTCCCCCACCGCCGGAGAAGCGCGCCCCGTCCAGGTCCGCACGGCGGAAGTCGGCCCGCTCCAGCACGCACTTCTCGAACGAGGCCTCCACCAGCGACGCCCCGGCGAGGTCCGCGCCGGTGAGATCGCACTCCCTGAACACGTAGGGTCCTTCACCGGTCAGATGATCGCTGAGCGAGAGCCCCGCCAGATCGACCCCGTGGATCTCGCGTTGCTCTGTCAGCAACCGTGCCGCATTCATGCCGCGATTCAAGCAGCCCCCACCGACAGAATTCTCCCCACCGTCTGGGAGACCACCACGCTCCCGAATACCTCATGCTCCGGGAGGCCGCTGTGGTCCAGGAGACCCCGCGAGTCCGGGGTCCCCGCGTTCCGTTCCGGGGCCGTCGTGGTCGGTGGGAGCGCTCCCGCTCAGGCCGTGCCTGGATCCCCGGCGAGGAGTTCGGCGGCGGCCTGGCCGCAGACGCGGGAGGCGCCGTGGGTCGCGATGTGGACGGCGCCGAGGTCGGAGCGGCCCGGCAGTCCCATCTCGACCACGACCGCGTCGGCGCGGGCGGCCAGCAGGTGCAGGAGCGCGTCGGCCTGCCAGGGGTGGCGGTGGGCGTCGCGGACGACCACGACGAGGGGGCGCTCGGCCGCCGCGGCGAGTGCGGCCTCGACGGCGCCTCCGGTGGCGCCGGAGGCGGTGAGCCGGGTGACCGTGGTGCCGGGGAGGAGCTTGCCGAGCGGCTCCCCGACGCCCCACGGGGTGTCCTTCTCGATGGCGAGGTTCATCTCGGGGGCGAGCTCGACGACGTGCGGCGGTGCGGACAGGGGGATGGGCGCGGTCGCGGAGCGGCGGGTGATCCGCAGGGCTCGCCGGGCGGCGGTCAGGCCGATCGACGGGGTGCCGGAGCCCGCCGACGCGCTCCGGTGGGCGGCCGTGGTCCAGAGGGCGAGTTCGCAGACGCGCCGGGAGGCGTCGGCGAGCCGCTCCTCGGAGAGCCTGCCCTCGATCACGGCGTCCACGATCGCGTCGCGGATCCCGATCGCGGTCTCCTCGTCGGCGTGCTCGCCGCCCACGCAGATCGCGTCGGCACCCGCGGCGACGGCGAGGACCGAGGCGCCGCCGATGCCGTAGGGGCCGGAGACGGCGGCCATCTCGATGCCGTCGGTGACGACGACGCCCTCGAAGCCCAGCTCGACCCTGAGCAGGTCGTGCAGGACCGGGCGGCTGAGGGTGGCGGGCATCGCGGGGTCCAGGGCGGAGACGAGCAGGTGCCCGGTCATGACCGTGCGTACTCCCTGCTCGACGGCGGCACGGAAGGGCCGCAGCGCCACCGCGCGCAGTTCCTCGGGGGTGGCGGCGACGAGCGGCACGCCGTGGTGGGAGTCGACGGAGGTGTCTCCGTGGCCGGGGAAGTGCTTGGCGCAGGCCGCCACTCCCGCCGACTGCATGCCGCGGATCCAGGCCACGGTGTGTCTGGCGACGAGGTCGGGGTCCGCGCCGAAGGAGCGCAGGCCGATGACCGGGTTGTCGGGGTTGGAGTTCACGTCCGCCGAGGGGGCGAAGTTGAGGTTGACGCCGGCGAGGGCGAGGTCGCGGCCGAGGTCGGCGGCGAGTTCCTCGGTGAGGTCGGTGTCGTCGACCACGCCGAGGGCGAAGTTGCCAGGGCGGGTGCTCCCGCCCGTGGCCTCCAGGCGGGTGACCTCGCCGGACTCCTCGTCGATGCCGACGAGGACCTGGGGGTTCTCCCCTCGGAGTACGGCGGTGAGCTCGGCGACCTGGGAGGGGGTGGCGATGTTCCTGGAGAAGAGCACCACTCCGGCCAGTCCCTCGCCGATCCGGCGCCGGATCCAGTCCGGCGGCGATTTGCCCTCGAACCCGGGAAAGACGACCGTCTCCGCCAGACGGAGCAGCTCTGGGCCGCGCTTCATTCACCCCTCCTCGCCTGACGACCGGTCGGCGTTCCTGCCGGGAACGCGCAGGCACCACGTTGTCACCGGACCCCCGGGGAAAGCGCTCCCACGGCGGCTCTGCGCAAATCTAATAGGAAAGTTTCCTAATTGCTAGTGGGCTGACCATAGGGCTTCCGCTCAGGATTTTGCGGATCGCGACGATGGACGAGCCGAAGGTCCGCTGATAGGCGGGCGGAGAACGAGAGGTCCCGCGCCCGGCGGGACCCGTCCGGCGACAAATGCGGTGAGCGTTCGGTCGCGGGAGATAACCGGGATGAGCTGGCGCGTTCCGGTGAACAAGCGATTGCGCAAGGGCTCATAATGGGGGCGTGAACACGCGAAAGAACTCCGGCGGCGCGACCACGACCCCGGTCAGGCGCCAGAGCGGGACCAGACGCGCGGCCACATCGGGCCCCGCCTCGGAGCGCCGTGACCATCTCGTCAAACTCGCCGCCGAGCTCTTCGCCCGCAAGGGCTTCCAGGCGACGACCGTCCGGGAGATCGCGGAAGAGGCGGGCATCCTGTCCGGAAGCCTCTATCACCACTTCGACTCCAAGGAGACGATCGTCGACGAGGTGCTCACCACCTTCCTCGACGACCTCGTCGGCCGCTACCGCGCCGCCCTGGACCGCGACGGCGACCCCCGCACGATCCTCTCAGAGATGGTGCGCATCGGGTTCGGCACGCTGGAGCCCCACCGCGCGGCGATCACCGTCATGCAGAACGACTGGAGTTACCTGAGGTCGCTCCCCGGCGACCGCTTCGACTACCTGGTCAGGGCCGAGGAGGAGGTCGAGCGCATGTGGGTCGGGCAGATCAAGCTCGGCCAGGCCGCCGGCCTGCTCCGCGCGGACGTCGACCCCAAGCTCACCTACCGCATGATCCGCGACACCATCTGGGTGACGGTGCGCTGGTTCCGCCCGGGGGGCCGTCTCAACACCGCGGGCCTCGCCGAGCACTACATCACCATCCTGTTCGACGGCCTGGCGACCGGCGAGCGAAGTAGCCAGAACGAATAACGCCCACGGAACCGGCGCGGCGGGCGGCGCGGCCTGTGAGAATCAAGCGTCCGCGAAGCGAACGGGAAGTGGTGGGCAGCGTGGAGATTCTGCAGAAGGCCGTACGAATGGCGCTCACCGACGTGGCCGATCCCGCCAAGGCTCCGGTGATGCAGACCTACATGAGGTCGTCGATGCCGTTCCTCGGCGTGCAGGCCGCGCCCCGCCGCGCCGCGCTGAAGCGGGTCTTCGCCGACTATCCCGTCGACGAGGCGTCCACATGGCGAGAGGCGACGCTGACCCTGTGGCGCGGGGCCGAATACCGCGAGGAGCGCTACGCGGCGATCGAGCTGACCGGTTTCCGCCTCTACCGCTCCTTCCAGACGCTCGACGCGCTGCCGATGTACGAGGAGATGATCGTCACCGGAGCCTGGTGGGACTACGTCGACGAGCTCGCCGTCCACCGCGTCGGCGGCCTGCTCGCGGCCTTCCCCGACACCATGCGCCCCCTCATGCTCCGCTGGGCCCGCGGCACCGACCTGTGGAAGCGCCGCACGGCCATCCTCAGCCAGAACCGCTTCAAGTCCGCCACCGACACCGGCCTGCTGTACGCCTGCATCGAGCCGAGCCTGTCCGACAACGACTTCTTCGCCCGCAAGGCGATCGGCTGGGCCCTGCGCGAGTACGCCAAGACCAATCCCGACGAGGTCGTCCGCTACGTCGACCACACCCGCATCAGCGGCCTGAGCCGCCGCGAGGCCCTGAAAAACCTCCCCAACCGATAGACCCGATACGCGCTGTCATGGCTCTCCTGGGAAGACCGCGCCCCATGTTGCCCAAGCCCGAATATGCCTGCTTCACGGCAGAACGACGATGTCGATGATCACTTTCGGGGGACCGACCCCTGCGGAAAGAGATCGAGCTTCGACACGAGACGTTCGCAGAAGTCAATGATCTCAGCGGTCCACGCGGTCGCCTCGTCGAGTTCGGCGCCGGTGACCGCCTCGCTGGGCTGGCCGGAGTATTCGAGGACATTCCTTCTTCGCCGCATATGATCGAGTCGACGGAGCGAAGCACCTTCCCTGGTCTGCCCGAACTGGGCCGTGACAGCCTCCCTGAGTGCGATGTGGCCACCGGCAGACGTGGCACGCAGGCCCTGGGCTTGCTGATGCCTTCCTCGCGGCGTCGTAGCAGAGGGTGTAGGCACCGTCGGGATCGGTGTCACGGATCAACTCCACCGATTCGAGATGGCTTCGCGCCGATTCGAGCATCGACTCGGCCATGTGATCGGCCAGGGGAACCCGTTGGAGCTCACGATCGTCGAGAAGCTTGCGGATCGCGGCTTCCCCGATGGTCCACTGCACTGCCGAGTTCCCCCTAGACCTCCACGGTTACCGTCGGCCCGTTCGCGATCTCGCGGAGCAGACCTTCGTCGCCAGACTCCCACGCGGATACGCTCCGTAACACCGGATTCACGGAAATGCCCAGACGGCGCTCGGCTCGCTCCGCCGCGTCATAGACGTCCCCCCGGGAGGGGGAGCCGATGACCAGGAGGTCGACGTCATTGGGCTGAGGGCCGGAGTGTCCGTGATAACGCGCGGCCCAGGAGCCGAAGATGACGAGCCGCTCGATGCCCGCCACCGACGCGAACTCCTCAGCGATGATCGCGGGAGGACCGAAGGTGACGGCCAGCAGTTGCGCCAGTGGCCGTGAGGCGGCGGCCTCGGCGTTGGCTCTGACAAGCCGCGCCCTGCCGATTCTGCGCTCCCTGAGGAGACCGGCGCGCACGAGGCGATGCACCTCCCGCTGGACCGTGGGAAGCGGAGAACCGAGGAGGTCGGCCAGATCGGTGATCGTGAATTCTTCGTCGGCGGCCAGGAACAGGCGTGTCAGAAGGCGGGCCTGAAGAGGTGATCGGAAGATGGGCATGAGTTCGGGAGCTGATGCTCTCATATAGTTGACGATAACTCTCGTTATACGAGAGCGTCAACGATGCCGAAGTGTCACGGAGATGGTTCCTGCGGGAGGCGACCGGGCGTCCTACTTGAGGGCTCCGGCGGTGAGGCCCTTCTGGATCTGGCTCTGGAAGATCGTGTAGACGATCAGCATCGGCAGGATGGCCATGCTGAGGGCGGCGAACAGGGCCGACCAGTCGGCGTCGTAGCCCGCGGCCGTGGAGATGTCGGCGATGCCCTGGGTGAGCACCCACTTGTCCCGGTCGGAGTTGAGCAGGACGAGGGGCAGTTGATACTGGTTCCACTGGCCGAGCACGTTGAAGATGGTCACGCTCACGATGCCCGGCTTGGCCATCGGCAGCATGATCTGGAAGAACACCCGGGCGTGCGAGGCCCCGTCCACGAAGGCCGCCTCGGCCACCGCTCCGGGCAGCGTCCTGAAGAAGGCCGCGAGGAAGAAGACGGTGAAGGGCAGCGAGTAGGCGATGTAGACCAGCACCAGCCCGCCGTGCGTGTTCAGGCCGATGAACGGGCCGATCACCGGGACCGCCCCCATGTTCTGCACGACGAAGAACAGCGGGGTCAGCGCCAGGTAGACCGGGAAGGCGAGGCCGGAGACGAAGAGCAGATAGATCGACCGGTTGCCCCGGAAGCGGTAGCGGGCGAGCACGTACGCGGCCATCGAGCCGAACAGCATCGTGCCCAGGGTGCCGAAGGCCACCACGACGATGCTGTTGATCATGTACTGGCCGATGTGCGCCTGCTCCCAGGCGCGGGCCCAGTTGTCGAGGCGGAGGTGGGCGGGCAGCGACCAGGCGTCGCCGAAGATCTCGTCCTCGCTCTTCACCGACGCGAGGAACGTCCACACGATCGGCACGACGACCAGAACCGTCCAGACGAGCAGCGCGACGTGCGTCAGGGCCGACAGGGGCCCCAGGCGCCGCCTGCGCTCCTCGCGGGCGAACGCCCTGCTCGGGGAAGTCACGACGTCGGTCACTGGAACTCGATCCGCTCACGCCGCGACAGGCGCAGGGCCAGCGCCGCGAACCCGATGGTGAAGAAGAACAGGACCACGCCCATCGCGGAGGCGTAGCCGAACTTGAAGTACTGGAAGGCGGTGCGGTAGATCTCCGCCGCCATCACGGTCGTGGAGTGGTCGGGGCCGCCGTGCTCGGCCGTCATCACCCACACGATGGCGAAGACGTCCAGCGCGGCGATGCCCAGATAGACCCAGCCGACCTGGATGGTGTCCCACAGCAGCGGCAGCGTGACCCGCAGGAACAGCGAGGGCCCTCCGGCGCCGTCGATCGCCGCCGCCTCGAAGAGGTCGCGCGGGATGGAGGCGATGCCCGCGGAGAAGAGCACGACGTAGAAGCCGACCGCCTGCCAGACCAGCACGGCGAGGATCGACCAGAAGGCGACGTCGGTGCTGGACAGGAAACCGATCGGCTCGAAGCCCAGGGCGATGAGCGGCGCGTTGAGCATGCCGCTGCGGTCGGGCCTGAAGACCTGCTGGAACAGTACGGCGACCACGGCGACGGCCAGCACCTGGGGGAAGAAGAACACCACGCGGTAGAACTTCGACCCCCAGATGCCCCCGGTGCCGCCCCGCCCGCCCGCGTTGAGCAGGAAGGCGAAGAAGAGCGCGATCCCGAGCGTGAGGATCGGCAGCAGGAGGAGCAGGACCAGGTTGTGGCTCACCGCCTGCCAGAACACGTTGTCGGCCAGCAGCCGCCGGAAGTTCTCCAGCCCCACCAGGCGCGGGGTCGCGTTCACCCCGCGCCAGTCGGTGAACGCGATGTAGAAGGCCTGCGCGTAGGGCGCGATCACGTAGATCAGGTAGAGCGTCAGCGGGATCGCGAGGAACCCCGCGACGAACCGTGTCCTGCCGTGGTCCATCGCCGGCCTACCGTTTCCCCTGCGTCGTCACACCACCGAGGCAACGGCCCAGGACCGGTGCCCGGTGAGCGACGGGCCGGCCCCCGGGCGCCCCGTCGCCTGCCGCCGTCATCGGCTGAACTTCTTCACCGAGGCGTCCTTCTTGATGGCGTCCGCCTTCTTCTGCGCCCGGTCCGCCCACTGGTCGACGGTGAGTTTGCCCGCCATGAGCTGCCCGGTCGCGGCGGCCACCTCGTCGTGCAGCTCGACGTACCACTTGCGGAACAGGAACCAGACGGCGTTGTCGCCCGCCGCCTCCAGCGCGGCCGAGGCGCTCTTCAGTCCCGGCTGGAGGGTGCGGCCCGCGTCGGCGCCCTTGACGACCGTGAGCGTGGAGACCATCTCCATGAACTTGCCGGCACCCTCCTTGGAGAGCATGGCGCGCATGTACTCAAGGCCCGCGCGGGGGTTGGCCGACTTGGCGGGGACGACGTACTCCTCGCCCGGCTGGGCGTGCAGGGTGCCGTACGGCAGGGCGTCGGAGGTGCCGAAGTCGGGGAGCGCGAACATCGCGTAGTCGAAGCCTTCTGGGGTGGAGTCCTTCTGCTCGTTCTCCAGCCAGGAGCCGCAGGGCAGCATCGCGACCTGGCCCTTGTTGTGCGCCGTCTGGGTCTGCACGTGGTCGAGCCCCGCGGTGCCCTGGAGCAGATACTTCGACCCGAGCTCGACGAAGGCCCCCGCGGCCTGCCTGACCGGCTCGGCCTTCCAGGCGCCGTCCTGGAGGTTGTCGATGTTCTTCAGCACGTCCTTGCCGCCGATCTTCGCGGCGAGCGTGAGGATGGCCTCGTAGATGTAGAACGGGTGCTTGCCCGCGTAGGTGAAGGGCGCCATCTTGCCCGACTTCTTGATGGTCTCGCACAGGGCCAGGAAGTCGGCCCAGGTCTTGGGGACCTGCCAGCCCTCGGCCTCGAAGAGCTTTCGTGAGTACCAGATGCCCCAGACGGTGTTGGCGTAGTTGAGGACGTACGGCGTGCCGTCGTAGCTGCCCAGCTCGATGGCGTTCTGATCGATCGTGTCGCGCACCCTGACGGCGGGGTCGTCCCAGCTCGGCGCGTCGTACAGCGGTGTGAGGTCGGTGAGCTGGCCGTCCTGGACGAGGGCGCCGAAGTCCATCGCGTTGGCGCCGGAGTTGTTGACGAACTCCGGCGGGTCGCCGCCGGCGAAGCGCGGCTGCAGGGTCTTCGCGATCTCCTTGGTGGCGTTGTGACTGATCTCCAGGTTGGGGTGTTTCGTCTTGAGCAGCGGCTCGTGGACGTCCGTGGCGTAGGCGTCGCCGAAACCACCGTCGAAGATCCAGACCTCCAGGGGCCTGTCCTCGACGAGGCCGAGCGGGTTGGCCGCGCTGGTGGCCCCGACGACGGGCGCCGAGGAGGCGGCGCCGCCGTTGCCCGCGGGGGTGGCGCACGCGGACAGGGCCGGCACGGTGAGACCGGCCAGGGCGGCGCCGCGCAGGAGCTCGCGCCTGGATAGCTGGGTCATGCTTCCTCCTGGAAGTGGCCTGGGAGTGAGGGGCGGTGCTCAGGCACCTCGCCGGATCCTTCCGGCGTAGCGGTTCTCAAGGGCGCGGTTGTGCTCGTCACCGCCGGTCACGTTGGCGGAGCGGTAGATCGGCGGGGTGAGGCCCGCCTCGCTCAGGTCGCGCACCACCTCGGCCACGACCATCTGGGCGAGCAGCGCCGAGGTGATGGTGGAGACCGCACCGAACGTGCCGCCGTCCGGGAGCGGCAGGACCGCGTCGCCGTACGGGGCGCGGTTGTCGAGCACCACGTCGGCGAGGTCGAGGAGCTTGCGGCCCGAGGGGTGGCGGGAGGTCATCGCGGTGCTGTGCCGCACCGATGTGAGGGCGATCAGGGGGTGCCCGTGCTCCTTGACGATCGAGGCGAGCTCGACCACCGATCCGTTCACCCCTGAACTGGAGATCAGCACGAACACGTCCTCGGGGCGGACGGGAGCCAGGTCGTAGATCCGCCGGGCGACCGAGGGGTCGCGCTCCAGCTCGCCGGGTGCTCCCAGCAGGGTGGCGACCGGGGCGTCCCCGTACAGGACGACGTCGCGCAGGGCGAGGCGGTTGCTGGGCACCAGGCCGCCCGCGCGTCCGGCGATCTCCATCGCGATCGCCTCGGAGTGCCCGGAGCCGAACGCCTGGATCACACCGCCACCGCGCAGGGACTCGACGATCAGCGCCGCCGCGGCCCCCACCGCCTCCTGCTGGGTGCCGGAAACCTCGTCCACCAGTGCCTTGACCTCGTGAACGTACTCGGCAGCACCGATCCGCACGGTCAGCTCCTCTCCACGCGATGGCTCTCCAGAGCCCTGATCGTCAACTCGAAGGCCTCGTTGGTCTGCTCGTAGGTGCGCTGCGCGACCGCGACATAGACGGTGTCGAGGACGAAGAGCTGGGAGTGGACGGCGGCGAGGCCGCCCAGCCTGAAGGTGGTCTCGCGGCTCGCGGTGGTCAGCACCTGATCCGCCAGCTCGGCGAGCGGGGAACGGGCGAAGGAGGTGACCGCGACGGTGAGCGCGCCGCGGTCCCCCGCCTCGCCGAGGGACTCCAGCACCTCGCGGGTACGGCCCTGGTGGGAGATGCCGATCGCGACGTCGCCCTCGGCGAGCAGCGCGGCGTCGGCGAGCGCCTCGTGCGCGTCGGCGTGGCTCCAGCAGGGGATCCGGATGCGGCGCAGCCGCCCGCCCATCATCACGGCGACCGCCCCGCTGGTGGAGACCCCGAAGATGAGGACGCGGCGGGCCGCGACGATGGCGTCGGCGACCGTGGCGACGGTGCCCACGGCGAGCTGGGCGGCGGTCTCCTGGATGAGCCGGGAGTCGGCGGCGGCCATCACGCCGATCGCCGCGTCGAGCGGATCGGTGGGACCGATCTCGTGGCCCACCCCCGCGTCCCAGTTGGCCTGCGCGGCACGCCCGTTCTCCGTGGCGAGGGCGACGCGCAGCCCGGCGTACCCGGCGAAGCCGAACACCCTGCAGAAGCGGGTCACCGTGGCGGGCGAGCTGCCGCTCCGCTCGGCGAGCGTGATGATCGTCGATCGCGCGGCCTCGGCGGGGTCGGCCAGGATCGCCTCCCCCACCCGGCGCAGCGCCTCGGGCAGCGCGGGTGTCTCGGTCTGTATGCGTCCGAGCGCGCCTGCGGCCACAAGCATTCCTTTCACCAGGGTTCTTCTGGGTGAAAATTATTCTCAAGTCAAGCTCACGTCAAGGCCGTCGAGGGCACCGTCAGGGGCGCCGCACCCGCCCGGCCGGGGTTTCGGGGGAGAAATCGACAACCTCCGCCGCCTTTCGGGCGTCGTTTCTAGCAGAGGTTCCAGAAAAAGGAACCGCGCTGACGGAGGCGAACCCCACGATGACTCCACGTCCGGCCGACACGCCGCACCAGGTTTCCGGCGCGCACGTCCACGACGAGCTCGCCGCCCGGCGCGCCCGGCGCGCCCGGGACCAGAGACTGCGCAACGACCCGCACATCCGGCTGCTGGAGCACGAGCACGGCATCCGCTTCACCACCGAAGAACTCCAGGCCGCGGAGCGCCAGGCCCAGGAGCTGCTGACGTCGCCGCCTCACCAGGAGCCGCTCATCGACGAGGAGACGCGCTCCCTGCAGCTGCTCGTCTGGCGCCGCCTGGGCCCGCGGGGGTTCCAGGGGTTCATGCGGGAGCTTGAGGAGATGGAGACCGAGCTGGCCAGGGCACGGCACGACGGCTGGGGCGACGAGATCAGCTGAGTCCTCCCACACCGGCCGCGTTCCGACGGATCGGCACGTCCGGCGTACGCGGGCGACCGCGCACCCGCCGGGCCGGCTCGGGAGCCCTGCCCGCCCCGTCGGCGGAAGCCGAAGAACCGCACGTCCGCCGCCCTGGCCGCCCCCCGCGATCTCACCCGTCGCGGTGACGGGACCACCCCCCGGGCAGGCGCCCGCCCTTTCCGGCGCGGGCTAAAGTGGACGTAGATCCACCGTCACGTGTTAGGCGACCATGCTCCACCAGCGACTCCAGCCCTCCACCCCCTACGCGGCCCTGATCTTCGACTGCGACGGGACCCTCGTCGACACCACCTCCGCCAACGAGAGCGCGTGGCGGACCGCGCTGGCCGGGTGGCAGGTCGACCTCGACTCCGCGTGGTACCGGGCGCGCACGGGCCTGTCGTCCGACCGTCTGCTGGCGGAGCTGGAGACCGAGACCGGAGCCGAGCTCGACTACCAGGCGGTGCGGGCGGCGGCGCTCGACGCCTACCAGTGGCTGATCCACACGGTCACCCCGCACCGGCCGGTCAGCGCGGTCGCCGAGGCTCACCGGGGACGGGTGCCGATGGCCGTGGCCTCGGGAGGCGCCCGCCAGGCCGTGGAGGAGACCCTGCGGGTCACCGGCCTGCGCCCCCTCTTCGACATCGTGGTCACCAGGGACGACGTCCGCTACGGCAAGCCCGCCCCCGACGTCTATCTCCTCGCCGCGCGCCTCCTCGACGTCGCCCCGTACACCTGTGTCGTCTACGAGGACACCGACGAGGGAGTGGCCTCCGCCCTCGCCGCGGGGATGACCGTCATCGACGTCCGCCCCTCGCTGCGCTAGCGGCGCCCCCACACTGGCCACCTGTACTATCCAATGATGCGGATATCCGAGCTCAGCACCGCATCGGGCGTACCCATCCCGACGATCAAGTACTACCTGCGTGAGGGCCTGCTTCCCGCGGGTGAGCAGACCTCGGCCACCAGCGCGCGGTACGGCGAGGGCCACGTGCGCAGGCTGCGGCTGATCCGGGCGCTGCTGGAGGTCGGGCGGCTGCCCATCGCCTCCATCGGCAAGGTGGTGGCCGCCGTCGACGACGAGAGCCTGGACCTGCACCACGTCCTCGGCGTCACGCAGTACGCCCTCGCGCCCGAGGCCGAGCCGGACACGCCCGACGAGGAGTGGACGCGTGCCCGCGCCGAGGCCGATGCCATGATCACCAATCTTGGCTGGCAGATCAAGCCAGAAGCCCCGACCCGCGACGAGCTGGCCCAGGCCGTCCTCACCCTCGGCAGGCTCGGCATGCCCGCCGACGGTGAGGCCCTGCGCCCCTACGCCGACGCCGCCCTGCGGCTCGTGACCGAGCACGAGATCGACACCGTCCCGTTCGACGGCCCCCGCGAGGAGGCGGTCGAGGCCCTCGTCCTCGGCACCGTCGTATACGGCAGGGTCCTCGACATCATGCGGCGGCTCGCCCACGAGTCGGTCTCGGCCCGCCTCCTCGACGGCCGATAGCACATGCGACAAAGGTGACGAAAATGACTTGGCGCAATAATCGGCGTCACCTGTGACGGATGTCTCAATCGTTCCAATCGTCCCACGAAAGGGCAGCTCACAGCCCTGGAAACCATCTGTGCGGATTTCAATACAGCCTCTGCCTGCCCATATAGGTCTGAGTAACACTCTGTTCACACATGGGCAACAGATGCGAAATCGCGCCTTGCGAATCTTTGAGAGCAGAAGATCCCTCCATCCTCAAGGACTCCGCCGATGACCTTCAAGGCTGAATACATCTGGATCGACGGCACCGAGCCGACCGCCAAGCTTCGTTCCAAGACCAAGGTGATGGCGGACGGTGCGGAGCTCCCGATCTGGGGCTTCGACGGGTCCAGCACCAACCAGGCCGACGGCTCCTCCTCCGACCGTGTGCTCAAGCCGGTCTTCACCTGCCCGGACCCGATCCGCGGCGGCGCCAACGTGCTGGTGCTGTGCGAGGTGCTCAACATCGACATGAGCCCGCACTCCAGCAACACCCGCGCCGCCCTCGTCGAGGTCGCCGAGAAGTACGCCGGCCAGGAGTCGTGGTTCGGCATCGAGCAGGAATACACCTTCTTCAAGGAGGGCCGCCCGCTCGGCTTCCCGATCGGCGGCTTCCCCGCCCCGCAGGGCGGCTACTACTGCGGCGTCGGCGCCGACGAGGTCTTCGGCCGCGAGATCGTCGAGAAGCACCTCGACTACTGCATCGAGGCGGGCCTGGCCATCTCCGGCATCAACGCCGAGGTCATGCCGGGGCAGTGGGAGTTCCAGATCGGCCCGGCCGGTCCCGTCGAGGCCTCCGACCACATGTGGATCGCCCGCTGGCTGCTCTACCGCACCGCGGAGGACTTCAACGTCGGCGCCACCCTGGACGCCAAGCCGGTGAAGGGCGACTGGAACGGCGCCGGCGCGCACACCAACTTCTCCACCAAGGCGATGCGCGAGGAGTACGACCCGATCGTCACCGCCTGCGAGGCCCTCGCCGCGAACGCCCTGGAGCACGTCAAGCACTACGGCGCCGGCATCGAGGAGCGCCTCACCGGCCTCCACGAGACCGCCCCCTGGAACGAGTTCAGCTACGGCGTCTCCGACCGCGGCGCCTCGGTCCGCATCCCGTGGCAGGTCGAGGTGGAGAAGAAGGGCTACATCGAGGACCGGCGTCCGAACGCCAACGTCGACCCCTACCTCGTCACCCGCCTCATCGTGAACACCTGCTGCTCCGCCCTGGAGAAGGCCGGCCAGGTCTGATCCGACCGCAGACTCGAAGGCCGCGGAAGCCCTGCCGGGGGTCTCCGCGGCCTTCGGCGTTCCGCTCGTCCGCTCACCCACCCCCTTCGGCCGTGTCCGGGGCCTCTCGGGGAGAATCGGCCCGCGAGCGCGGCCGATGCGGCGCGCCGAGCAAGACGATACGTTTCGACTCGTGAAATGATACGTTCGGGCACGTGAAGACCCCGAACCCGGCCCGTCGCAGCGAGCAGTCGCGCCGGGCCATTCTGAGCGCCGCCTTCGACCTGGTCGCCGAGTCCGGATACGCCAAGCTGACGATAGAGGCGATCGCCGCCCGCGCGGGAGTGGGCAAGCAGACGATCTACCGCTGGTGGCCTTCCAAGGGCGCCGTGTTCATCGACGCCTTCCTCTCCAGGACCTCCGACGAGGAGGGGAGCGTCGCACTTCCCGACACCGGCGACCTCGGGGCCGACCTTCGCCTCACCCTGCGGGCCATCGTCGACGAGTACCACGATCCCGAGCTCGACACGATGACCAGGGCACTCACCGTCGAGTCCCTGAACGACCCCGCGATCAGCGCCGAGATCACCGCGCGACTCCTGGGGCCGCACCTGGAGGCGACCAGGGAACGGCTGCGCAGCGCCCAGCGGGCGGGCCAGGTCGCCGAGGACGCGGATCTGAGCGTGGCCGTGGAGCTGCTGTACGGACCGATCTACCACCGCTGGATGCTGCGCACCGCCCCTCTCACCCACGAGTACGCCGACACGCTCGTGGAGTTCGCCCTGCGGGCCCTGAAGCCCGCGTAGCGGAGCGGAGGCGCGGCGGCCGCGACCGAAATTACCGCGCACGCCACCCGAGCGGGACGGGCCCCGGCCCCGCGGCGCTCCCACCCGCGGAGGCCACCGGGACCGGCGGGTCCGGCCCCGGACAGGACCGGGCGGTGCCCCTCGCAGGCAGCTGAGCACGCATGATGACGTCGGCGGCCGGACGAGAGCGAAACGCCTCCCGGTGGAGCGCTCCCACGCTTCGTCGCCCCCGTTCCACGGGTCCGGATGACCTCACGTCACAAAAATCCTACAAAACAGGTGCTTTAGGACAGCGCTAAACGGGTAGTCGGCGCCGTACCATAACTGCGATGCGGGACGTAGTGGAGCAATTACAGCGCTTGGGCATGTCGGGTTACGAGGCCAAGGCGTACGTCACCCTGGTCGGCGCCGGACAGCCCCTCAACGGCTACGAGGTCGCCAAACGTTCGGGGGTGCCGCGCAGCACGGTCTACGAGACGCTTGGCAAGCTGGTGGCCAAGGGCGCGGCCTACGAGCTGCGCGGCTCCGACGACGCCACCGACTATCTGCCGCTACCGCCGCGATCCCTGCTGGAGCGCATGCGCAGGGAGTTCGCCGACTCGATCGGGGCGCTGGAGGTCGCGCTGCCCGCGATCGTGGCGCCTCCCAAGGCATATCTGATCCACAGCCTCAAGGACCCCGTGGCGCTGCTCGACCGGGCGGAGGACGTGGTGGCCGGGGCACGGAGCAACCTGTTCGTGTCGATCTGGCCCGAGGAGATGAAACCGCTCTCCCCGCTGATCAGGTGCGCCGTCGAGCGCGGGGTCGAGACCTCGGTGATGCACTTCGGCGTGGCGCGGGAGCCGGTCGGGAACCTGTACGAGCGCCGTTTCCCCTTCCCCGCGCCCCTGCACGAGGGCGAGGGGAGCGTGAAGGAGGACCAGGACCACCGGCTGCTCGTCGTCGCGGGGGACCGGCGGGAGGCCCTCGTCGGCGGTTTCGCCGGCGGCACCGCGTGGGGCGTCTACACCGAGGACCCGGCCGTCGTCGCGATGGCGGTCGAGTACGTCAGGCAGGACATCGCCCTGCAGATCGTCGCCGACCGGGTCGGGCACGAGGCCATGCGCGAGATCTGGACGACCGACTCCGAACTCAGACGCTTCCTCAGCGACCGCGACCGCCCGGCCGTCCTGCTGCGCGCCGCCGGGATGCCCGGTCACCGTCTCCACGGTTCCCTCGCGCCCCCCGCGACTCCCACCCCTCATGACCACGCCTGATCAATGCTGGCTTTAACACGGATGTGACATCCTTCGGAGAGATTGTCCTTAATATCGGCTATCTCCATCTCGGGGGAAGGCAGGACATGGAAAAACCGGTCATCATGACGGTCGACGACGATCCTGGCGTGTCCCGTTCCATCGCCCGCGACCTGCGGCGCCGCTACGGCCACGCCTATCGCGTCATCCGGGCCGACACCGCGGTCGAGGGCATGGCCAGTGTCCGCGAGCTGCGGCTCAGGGGCGACGACGTGGCGGCGATCCTCGCCGACTACCGGATGCCCCAGATGAACGGCGTGGAGTTCCTGGAGCAGGCGATGGACCTGTATCCCTACGCGCGCCGCGTACTGCTGACCGCCTACGCCGACACCGATGCCGCGATCCAGGCGATCAACGTGGTCGATCTCGACCACTACCTGCTCAAGCCGTGGGACCCGCCGGAGGAGAAGTTCTACCCGGTGCTGGACGCCCAGCTCGACGCCTGGCAGCGGACGGATCGGCGCGAGTCCGACGAGCTGCGGGTGGTGGGCGCGCGCTGGTCGGCCCCGTCGTACGAGGTCAGAGAGTTCCTGGCACGTAACCAGGTGCCCTACCGCTGGATGCTCGCCGACTCCTCCGAGGGCGCCGAGCTGCTCGCGGCGGCCGCGGAGGCCGGGGAGAAGGGGGCCGCCGGCCCGGCCAGGCTGCCGCTGGTCATCACCGGCGACGGCACGAAGCTCACCGCGCCGAGCACCTCGGAGCTGGCCGAGGCCGTGGGGTTGTCCACCGCCCCGGCCACCGACTTCTACGACCTGATCGTGATCGGGGGCGGTCCCGGCGGCCTGGGGGCCGCGGTCTACGGCGCCTCGGAGGGGCTGCGCACGGTGATGGTCGAGCAGCACGCCTCGGGCGGGCAGGCGGGCCAGAGCTCCAGGATCGAGAACTACCTGGGCTTCCCCGACGGCGTCTCCGGCGCGCAACTCGCCGATCGCGCCAGGCGCCAGGCGCTGAAATTCGGCGCCGAGCTGCTCACCGCCCGCACGGTCACCAGCCTTGAGGTCAAGGGCCAGGCCCGGGTGGTCGGCTTCGCCGACGGCGGCTCGATCGCCGCGCACACCGTCATCCTCGCCACCGGCGTCTCCTACCGGCGGCTGAACGCCCCCGGCCTCGACGACTTCATCGGCTCCGGCTGCTACTACGGCGCGGCCCTCACCGAGGCGCCCGAGTGCGCGAACCGCGAGGTCTACATCGTCGGCGCCGCCAACTCGGCGGGCCAGGGCGCGGTCTACCTGTCGGGGTACGCCAGCAAGGTCCACCTGATCGTGAGGGGCGACGGGCTGGAGAGGACCATGTCGCACTACCTGATCGAGCAGATCTCCCAGATCCCGAACATCGAGGTGCACACCGAGACCGAGGTGGTCGGCGCCGAGGGCGAGGGCCACATGGAGCGGATCACGCTGAAGGGTCCCGAGGGCGAGCGCACCGTCGAGGCCGAGTGGCTGTTCGTCTTCATCGGCGCCCAGCCGTTCACCGACTGGCTCGGCGACACCGTCGAACGCGACGCGAAGGGCTTCGTCCTCACCGGTCCCGACCTGACCGCCGACGAGAACAGGCCGCGCAACTGGCCGCTCCGGCGCGGGCCGTACCACCTGGAGACGAACGTGCCGGGGGTGTTCGCCGCCGGCGACGTCCGTGCCGACTCGATCAAGCGGGTCGCCTCCGCGGTCGGTGAGGGCGCGATGGCCGTGGCCCTCGTCCACCGCTACCTGGAGAAGACGTGAGTGCCCCCGACGAGGTCTCCTGCGGCGCTCACGAAGGAGGTCACATGATCGACATCGAGGTGCTCCGCGGGCTGTTCCTCTTCGAGAAGCTCGACGACGACAAGCTCCGGTGGCTCGCGAGGTACGGGGACGAGGAGGAGTACGAGGCGGGCGACCCGATCGTCAAGCAGGGGGATCCCGCCGACTGCTTCGCCGTGCTCGTCGAGGGCGAGGTGGTGATGGTCACCGAGACCACCGCCGGGCCCGTCACGATGACCCCCACCTCGCAGCCCGGCGCCTACGGCGGCGCGGTCCTCGCCTACCTCGGAGACCGCGCCCCGGCCACCTACGCCCACACGCTGCGCGCCACCAAGCCGACCCGCATGTTCATGCTCCCCGCCAGGAAGTACGGCATGATCATGGCCGAGTGGTTCCCGATGGCGGTGCACCTTCTGGACGGGGCCCGTCTGGGCGGGATGGCACAGCGGGAGCTCATCGACCGGCGGCAGCGGCTGACCGCGCTCGGCACGATCACCGCCGGACTCACCCACGAACTCAACAACCCGGCCGCGGCGGCGGTGCGGGCCGTCGACGACCTGCGGGTCCGGATGAAGACCTCGCGCAGGCGGCTGGCCGTGCTGGCCGAGGACGGCATCGAGCCCCACCGGCTGAGCGCCCTGGTCGACCTGCAGGAGGCGTGCGCCGCCGGCCTCGCGGAGATGCCGCCCCGCTCCCCGATGGAGATCTCCGACGCCGAGGACGAGTTGTCCGACGCCATGGAGGACGCGGGGGTGGAGGACCCCTGGGAGATCGCCTCGCCCCTGGTGGCGGCCGGCTTCAAGCCGGAGAAACTGGACAAGATCCGCGAGGCGCTGGGCGAACGGTACCTGTCCGGGGCGATGCACTGGCTGGCGGAGGCCATCGAGATCACCCAGATGCTGAACGAGGTGACCGACGCGACCGAGCGGATCTCCTCGCTGATCGCCTCCGCCAAGCAGTACTCCCAGATGGACCGGGCGCCGTACCAGACGGTGGACGTGCGGGAACTCCTGGACAGCACCCTCACCATGTTCCGCGGCAAGATCCCGCCGGGCATCAGCATCGTCACCGACTACGACCCGGACCTGCCGCCCATCCCGGCCTACGCCGGGGAGCTCAACCAGGTGTGGACCAACCTGATCCACAACGCGCTGGACGCGATGGCCGGCACCGGCGTCCTGACCGTCCGCACCCGCCTCGAGCACGACACGATCGCGCTGATCGAGATCTGTGACAGCGGCCCCGGCGTCCCCGAGGCCCTGCGCGAGCGGATCTTCGAGCCGTTCTTCACCACGAAGGCGGTCGGCGAGGGCACGGGGCTCGGCCTGGACATCTCCTTCCGCATCGTCGCCGGCCGGCACGGCGGCGACCTGCGCGTGGAGTCCAAGCCCGGCGACACCCGCTTCGAGGTGCGTCTGCCCCTCACCGAGACGGCCGCTCCCGCCTGACACCGGAACGTGGAGCCCTCCCCCGCCCGGCGGCGGGAGGACTCCACGGCCTCCATGGCGTCCGGCCGGTTACCGCGGTCCGGGAGGCCTGGGCGTTCGGTTCGGGAGGCGCGGGTGCTCAGGAGCCGTGGCCGCTCAGCGGTCATGAGCGCTCAGGAGCCGTGGGCACCACCCGCGATCTCCATCAGGCGGGCGAGGACCTTGCCGCCGGAGACCCTGACACCGTCGTGCTCCCACTCGTTGGTCACCCAGGTCCGCACGCTGCCCACCGCCTTCGCGGTGCGCATGGACAGGCCCTGATCGACGTACATGTCGTCGTAGTAGACGGCGGCGGTCACCGGAACCCGGTTGGCGGCCAGCCGGGCGGGATCGTAGAGGGCCGGCCAGTCCGAGACGGTGGCGAGAATCTCGGCGGCGCCCTTGAAGGGGCGGAGCGCGGCGATCTCGTCGAACATCCAGGGATAGATCATCTCTCCGGTGGGCAGGATCGGTCCGGCGTCCTCGCGGAACTCCTCGGGCAGCAGCCGGTGCGCGGCCCAGCCGGTGGCGGCACCCTGGGCGTAGATCGACTCGTGCAGGACCGCGTAGAGCGGGTTGCCGACGAAGCCGGTGGCCATCATGACCTCGTACAGGAACAGGTCGGAGAGCCTGCCGCCGCTCCAGGCCTCCTCCAGCACCCAGTGCAGGTATTCGGCCCCGTCGCTCATGCCCAGGCACATGCCGAGGGTCTGCAGGCGGCGCACGGTCAGCACGTCGCCGTCGGGCAGGAGCACCTCGCGAAGGCGCAGGTGGGCCGCGATCGCGTCCAGGCGCTCGGAGTCGTGCGGGTAGCGGGCGAAGTAGCGGTTCACCTTGTCGCGGACCCGCGGGTAGGTGCGGGAGTAGACGTCGTCGGCGGTGGCGTCGAGCCCGACCAGGCCACCGGTCACGTAGCAGGCCGCCAGGCCCTCGGGAGCCCGGGAGAGGTAGGTCAGCGTGATGAAACCGCCGTAGCTCTGACCGAGGGTCTCCCACGGCCGGTCACCGGAGAGCTCGCGCCGGATCAGCTCGGCGTCGGCCACGATCGAGTCGGCCCGGAAGTGCGCGAGGCGGGCGGCGAGCTCGGCGTCCGTGCCGCGTACGGTCTGCGCGGTGATGGGGGTGCTGCGGCCGGTCCCCCGCTGGTCGAGCAGCAGGACCCGGTGGGTCTTCAGCGCGTGTCCCAGCCATCCGTCGGCGGAGGCCGGGCGAGGCGACTTGCCTCCGGGGCCGCCCTGCAGGAACAGCAGCCACGGGAGGTCCTCCCCCCGTCGTTCCGGGGCCACCGCCTCACGGGCGAAGACCTCGATCGTCTCGCCACCGGGGTCGGCGTGGTCGAGGGGAACGGTGAACACGTGGTCGGTGAGCGCCACACCGGGCAGAAGGACAGTCACCCACGGAAAGCTATCGGACCCGTACGCCCGTTCTCACTTTCGCGTGCCGCCCGGGGCACGGCCTCACTGCGCCGGTTCAGCCGGACACGTGTCCCGCCGGGGCTGGGGCGGGGGGCGCGACGCGGCCCGCCGGGCGCACCGCGTGGCTGCGCAGCAGGAAGTCCTCGACGACCAGGGTGGCCGCGCCCAGGGCGACCGCCTCGGCGCCGAGCCTTCCCAGCTCGATCGACGTCTGTGAGAAGGGCAGCGGCAGGGCGTACCGGGAGGCCGCGGCGCGGATCTCGGGGAGGAACCTCTGCCCGAGGAGGGACCCGGCCCAGCCACCGAGGATGACGCGCTCGGGGTTGAGGAGGTTGATGAGGTTGGCCAGCCCGGCCCCCAGGGAGCCGATGGCCTCCTCCAGCGCGGGCCGCGCGAGCGGGTCGGCGAGGAACTCGGCGAAGACGCTCTCCTCGTCGTCACCTCCCAGGTCCCTGCCCGCGCCGGCGAGTATCGCCTCGGCCCCGACGTAGGCCTCCAGGCAACCCTGGCCGCCGCATCGGCAGGGACGCCCGTCAAGAACAATCTTGGTGTGTCCCCACTCACCGGCACCGTTCGCCGTTCCCCGGTAGGTGACGCCGCCGTTGACGACGCTCGCCCCGGCCCCCGTGCCGATGAAGGCCATGACCAGGTGCTGGGCACCCTTGCCCGCGCCGAACCAGAGCTCGGCCTGGCCCGTCGTCTTGACCCCGTTGTCGGCGAAGACCGGCAGCGAGGTGCCCCCGCGGATGAGCGCGCCCAGGGGAACACCGTCCCAGCCGAACGCGCGGGCGTGGATGAGCAGGTCAGGCCCCTGCTCGGCGACGCCGGGTACACCGAGGCCCATGCCCAGCACCTCGGACTCGGTGGCTCCGGCGTCGGACAGGACCGCCTCAAGACCGTCGAGGACGTGACGGGCCACCACCGCCGGCTCGTGGTGGCCCGGGTCGAGGGCGAACTCCTTTTTCGCCCGCTCCCGCAACGCCAGGTCGTACAGCTCCACGCGGACGCGTGTCTCTCCGACGCCCACCCCGACCACGTATCCGTACGAGGGATCCACCCTGAGCATGATCCGTGGCCGCCCGCCGTCCGAGTCGACGGAACCCGTCTCCACCACGATGCCGTCCGTGATGAGGTCGCCGATGACGTTGCTGACCGTGGCCGCGCTGAGCCCGGTCAGCCGGGCGAGATCGTGCCTGCTCAACTCGTCTGCGAAGTACAGCGTCCACAGGACCACGGACCGGTTGCCCTTGCGCACGTCACGAAGGGTCCCCCGCTGTGGACGGCTCATACTTCTCCCCCGGGGAATTAATTTCAGATGTTAGTACAACTATTCTAGTCACTGCCGGTCCAGGCTTTCCCGCCGCGCCCACCTGTCCTGGAACGGTCCGCTCGCCTCGGGTACCGCGCGGGTTTCCCAGGCCGCGACCAGGCGTCCGCCGTTCCCGGCGATTCCCCGACCGAGAACCTCCGCGACTCCCTTTTCAGAACTCGCATGACTCATTAATCTCATAAGCCACTAAATCGGCTACCGGCCATTATTCCAACGTCACTCTCCGCCAAAGTTGACCAATCGTGACAACCAACCGCAGGGGTGAGACCGTCGAACAAGTCGACGGCGCTCGGAAGGGGACGGGATGGTTCCGGGATACCGCGAGGTTCGGGAACTCGGCATCGGCGGAGGCGGGCGCGTGGTGCTGGCCACGTACGCCCCCACCGGCGCCTACGTGGCCATCAAATACCTCAACGCGACCCTCAAGGACGATCGTCGCTTCCTGGCGCGCTTTCGCGCGGAGGCGCGCGTCATGGTGGAGTTGCAGGACCCGAACGTGGTCCAGCTCTACGAGTACTACGAGGACGTCCTCGAAGCCGCGATCGTGATGGAGCTGGTCGACGGGGTCGCGCTCAGGCGGATCCTGTCCGAGCACGGCAGTACGAGCCCGGAGGCGGCGCTGGCCGTGCTCAAGGGCTCGCTGCTCGGTCTGGCCTTCGCGCACACCGCCGGCATCGTGCACCGCGACTACAAGCCGGAGAACGTGCTGATCCAGGCCGACGGCGGCAGCAAGCTCGCCGACTTCGGCATCGCGGCCCACGTCGGGGAGGCGGGGGTGACCGCGGGCACTCCCGCCTACATGGCCCCCGAGCAGTGGGAGGGGGCGCCGGCGAGCGCGGCGAGCGACGTCTACGCGGCCACGTGCGTCTTCTTCGAGTGCCTCACGGGCCACCGGCCGTACGCGGCCGATCACCGCGTCGTGATGATGCACCGGCACCGGCACGCGCCGATCCCGGCGGAGGAGGTGCCGGCGTCGGTACGCGGGCTGGTCACGCGAGGTCTGGCCAAGAACCCGGCGGACCGGCCGCGGAGCGCGCGGGCGTTCCTGGAGGAGCTGGAGACGGCCGCGCGGGCGGCGTACGGACCGGACTGGGAGCAGCGCGGGCGGCGGCACCTCGCCGAGCTCGCCACGCTGCTGGCGCTGGCGTTCCCGCTGGCCAAGCCCACCCCGAAGGCCGGCTCCTCGGTCGCCCGGACGGTGCTCGGCCGGGTGGGACGGGCGCGCCGCCCCCGGCTGGGCCCCCGGACCCTCGCCGGGCTGGGAGTGATCACCGTCGCGATGACCGCCGGTGTGATCGCGGCCAACCGGCCGCAGGACCGGCTCTCCGCGGACACGATCTTCACCCCGCCGCCCAGCTCCGCGATCATCCAGGAGACCCCCGCGCAGCGGCGGCAGAGCCGGGTATCGGCACCGCCGGACCTCTCCCCTGAACCCGACACCCCCTCGCGAAGCGCCGCCGTCAAAAAGCCCGTCTCCCCCTCGGGTGGCGCGAACCCCGGCCAGGCCACCTCGCGCCCCTCCCTGGTCCCGGCCCCCACCCGGACGGTGGTCGCCCCACCCTCCCCACCCCCCACACCGACCGCTTCGCAGCCACCGCCCCCGCCGCCCACCTCCACGCCCACACCCGCCCCCGAGCCCACGCCAACGGCGACACCGGGGCCCGCGCACGCGGTGAGCGGCCTGAAGGTCGTGGGAATCGACGCGCACGGGACCACGGTCGGCTTCCGCGCCTCCACGACCGGGAACGTCGCGGTGACCGTCACCTTCGCCGAGGGACCCGACCGTGACCGGCTCGTCCGGGCGTCCTCGCGCACCTCCGTGATCGGCGGGCTGAAGACCTACTCCCACACCGTCCCGCACGCCTTCACCGTCCCCGCCTGCGGGCAGACCCTCTACCGTCGCGTCACCGTCTCCACCGTGCCCCGTCCCACGGGCGGGACGGCCGGCCGCACGGAGCGGGTCCACGGCGAGCCGTGCGCGCCACCCGCCGTCTCGATCACCTCCTTCGACGGCACCACGGTCAGGTTCCGGGTGCGGACCCCCACCACCTCGGCGGTGACCGTGCGGCTCGGGTTCGCCCAGAGGGCCGGGGGCACGCGTGGGACCCCGACCGGCGGCGTGCGGGAGCTGGAGCTGTCCGGCGCCACCGAGTACGAGCGGGAGGTGACCGGGGAGTTCCCCGACCTGCCCGAGTGCGGGGGGTACGTCACCCGGCTGGTGACGATCACCACCTCTCCCGAGGGGGACACCCCCTCCCGGACGGCCAGGATCGACCTGCCCTCCTGCACCCCCGATCCGGGCACCGGCCAGGACCAGGACACGGGCGCGAGCCCGGGTTCACGAGAGCCGCGGAACTCCGAGAACCCGGGTCCACGGGAACCGCGGGACTCCGAGGGACCCACAGGGAACGAGCCCGGCCTGATCGACCTGGACGTAGACCTCGACCTGGGCGGCATCCTGTGAGCCGACCACGCCCGCGCCGCGTGGTGGTCGGCCGCCGAAGTGATCGGCCGCCGCCCCCTCAGGACCGCCCCGGCCCGTGACGCGTCGCCCACCGGCTCCCCACCGGGGAGGGCGGGCCAGTGCCTCGGCGAGCCTCGGGGCGCCACGCCCACCGTACGCGAACGGGTCCCCGTCGGCGGGCCACCGCCCCGTTGGGTGCCCGCCCGGCCACGGGTGCGCGCGGGGAACGGCGTGCGCATAGGGTGGATTACGCCCACCAGATCCGGACATAAAGCGATTTAATTGATAAAACCGGCGTGAGGGTTGATGGGAGAGGTGGCATCGGCCACCTCGAAGCGGTGGCAGGCGACGAACCTGCCCCCCGAGGTGACCAGTTTCGTGGGGCGTCGGCATGAGATGGCCGAGGTCAAACGCCTGTTGTCCGGGGCACCCGTGGTGACCCTCACCGGTCCCGGCGGCGTCGGCAAGACCCGGCTGGCCCTGCGCGTCGCCGCCGACGTCCAGCGGGCGTTCCCCGACGGGGTGTGGCTGGCCGAGCTCGCCGGGCTGGAGAATCCCGAGCTGCTCGCCGCGTCGTTGAACGAGGCCATGGAGATCAGGGACGTCTCCCACCGGTCTCCCCTGGATGTGCTCGTCGACCACCTGCGGGAGAAGCGGGCGCTGCTGATCCTCGACAACTGCGAGCATCTCCTGCGACCCTGCGCCGTACTGGTGGGCGCCCTCGTACGCTCGGCCCCCTCCCTGCGGGTCCTCGCCACCAGCAGGCAGGCGCTGGGCATCTCCGGCGAGCAGACGCTGGTCGTCCCCACGCTGCCGCTGCCGCCGGACCCCGATCTCCCCAGGCTGTCCACAGAGGTGCCGGCGTTGTCGGAGGCGGTACGCCTGTTCACCGAACGGGCCACCGCCGTCCTGCCGGATTTCACCCTCACCGAGGCCAACCGGTCCGCCGTGGAACAGATCTGCCGCCGCCTGGACGGCATCCCGCTCGCGATCGAGCTGGCGGCGGTGCGGCTGCGCGCCCTCTCCCCCGAAGAGCTGCTGTCCAGGCTGGACCACCGGTTCCGGCTGCTCACCGGCGGCTCCCCCGCGGCGCTGCCCCGCCAGCAGACGCTACGCGCGCTGATCGACTGGAGCTACGCCCTGTGCGGCGAGGAGGAGCGGCTGCTGTGGCAGCGCGCCTCGGTGTTCGCCGACGGCCTGGACCTCGAAGCCGCCGAGGCGGTCTGCTCGGGGAACGGCATCGAGCGCGAGGACGTGGTCGACCTGGTGATCGGACTCGTGGGCAAGTCGATCCTGATCCGGGAGGACCCTCCTTCGGCCTCCACCGCGACCCGCTACCGGCTCCTGGAGACGATCAGGCAGTACGGGAGGGAGAGACTCGCGGCCTCGGGGCAGGAGGACGCCCTGCAGCGGCTGCACCGCGACCACTACCGGCGGCTCGCGGCGGAGGCGTACGCGCAGCGGTTCGGCCCGCTGCAGGTGTTCTGGTTCGGCAGGCTGAAGCTCGACCACGCCAACCTGCGCACCGCCCTGGAGTACTGCCTCGCCGACCCCGAGGAGACCCCCGTCGCGCTGGAGATGGCCGCCGACCTGCTCTATCACTGGATCACCAGCCACTATGTCAGGGAGGGACGCCGCTGGATGGACCTGAGCCTGCTCGGCGGCACAGGACCCGACGAGAGCCGGGGTCGTGCGCTGTGGTCCGACAGCTGGCTGGCGATCATCCAGGCCGATGTCGTCGCCGCCACGAGGATGCTGGAGGAGGCGAGGGAGATCGGAGAACGCCCCGGGTGCGAGCGGATCCTGGCCTACGTCGCGCTCTACTCGGGGATGATCGCCATGTTCCGTGGAGACGTCGATCGCGCGATCGGCCTGTACGAGGACGCGTCGGCGCGCCACCGCGCCGACGACGACCCGACCGGCCAGGCCCTGGCGCTCATTCGTCTCTGTCTCGCCCACTCCTTCCGGGGGGACTGGTCGAGCGCCGTCGCCGCGGGCGAGGAGTGCATCGCGCTGTGCGACGCCCACGAGGAGGGCTGGCACCGGGCGTACGCGATGATGGCGCTCGGCCTCGGGGTCTGGTGCCAGGGCGACGCCCGGCGCGCCACCGAGTTGGAGAAGGAGAGCCTGAGGTTCAACCGCTCACTCGACGATCTTCTGGGCATCGGCGTGAACCTGGAGGTGCTGGCCTGGATCGCCGCCGCGGAGGACGACCACCGGCGGGCCGCCAGGTTGCTGGGGATCCTGGAGCAGGTCTGGCAGGTGATCGGAGCGCCGCTGTCCGGTTTCGGGCACCTGAGGCGCTACCACGACGAGTGCGAGGAGCGTACGCGCGAGGCTCTCGGAAGGCAGACCTTCGACACCGTGCTCAGACAGGGCTCGAAGATGCGGTGCGACGAGGCGATCGCCTTCGCCCTTGAGGAGAGCGTGCCCCTCGGCGAGCCCTCGGGCGAGGCCGAGGAGCCTTCGCCACTGACCCGCAGGGAGACGGAGATCGCCAGGCTCGTCGCCCAGGGACTGAGCAACAAGGAGATCGCGGCCTCGCTCACGATCTCCCAGCGCACCGCGGAGGGTCACATCGAGCACATCATGACCAAGCTCGGTTTCCACTCGCGGGCCCAGATCGCCGTATGGACCGGCGAGCACATCCTGAACGTGGACGGGGAGCGCCCGCCCGGCACCTGACGGACGGGGCGGAGAGGCCGGAGAAGCCGGGACGCCGGAGCCGACGAGTGCGATGATCTCGTCGGCTCCGGCGTCCTGCCGAGGCCGGGTCGGGGGACCCGGCTCCGGCGCTCGGCCGAGGTCGAGTCGGGGGACTCGGCGTCGGCCCTTCGGAGATGGTCTGTGTGGCCGGCTCCCGAAGGAGCCTCACGGGAGGGCTTCCTCGCCCGGCGCTCCGGGAGGTCTCGCGGTCAGGCCGCGAGCGCGCCCGCCGTCGTGAGCTCGAACCAGACGGCCTTGCCCTCGGTCGTGCGGGCACTGCCCCAGCAGCAGGCGAGGAGTTCGATCAGGTGAAGCCCTCGTCCCCGCTCCTCGTCGTCGCGTGCCCGGCACGCGCGGGGCAGGAAGGGGTCGGCGTCCTCGACCTCGCAGCGCAGCAGACCGTCCCGGAAGGAGAGGAGGAGCCCGATGCTCCCCCGCGAGTGGCGCAGCGCGTTGGTGACCAGCTCGCTGACGAGCAGTTCGGCGACCGCGCTGTGCTCGTCCAGCCCCCAGTCCGCCAGGTGGGCGCGAGTCAGGTGGCGAGCACGGGGCACCGACGCCGGCTCGGGCGCGAAGGAGTACGACGTCTCCCGGCCGTCCAGCTCTTCCTGCTCGTACGGCTTTTCGAGGAGTGGGTTCATTGTCCACCTCCCTGGTCGTCGGTCGCCTCGATCGGATGCGGATCGCACGCGCGTCCCCCGCCGGAGACCATCGGCCGCCGCGGAACCACTCGTCCGCGTGGCGCGTTCGGTCCCGGCACGGCGGGCGCGCGGCGCGAGATCACGCCGCCTGGCCCAGGGTGACCCGGTGGAGCGGGAGCGGCATGGCGTGGACGGGAGTGCTGCGGCCGTCAGGCATGAGCGCTCCGGTGTCGTCGAAGACCACCACACCGTTGCAGAGCAGACCCCACCCCTGCTCGGGGTGGAAGGCCACGAGCGACGCGGCTTCGTGGTCGGGCGCGCTGGCGACTGGGCATCTCGGCTGGTGCTGACACATGGCTCGTACCTTTTTTAACCTTCTCTGACTGCTGCTGAGCCTTACCTGGTGTGACCAGCATCTCCCGTGACCACTACCTACATATCGGGAGAAATACCCCCATGTCTACCCATTTCCCCGAAAGGTAAAGAAATCGGGCGTCGAGGCAAAGGGGGATCGACAAGATCGAACGGCGCGGCCACGGAGGTCCCGGCCTCCGCCCGCGACCTCCGGTAGATCCTTTTCGTGGGCGCTTTACCACTGAAGATCACCCAGAGACGCCCTGACGTCGCCTTTTGTCCGTCTATGCGACGTTGATCGACTTGACGCGCCCTTTAGTGTGTCTTGACCTATCCTTGGGGGCGGGTAACCTCCCTCGTCACGGAAGACAACCGGTCAGTGGTGCCGCCACACGCGTCCCTCCTCACCCCTCGGCGGGTTCGCGTGAACGCGCCGTCGCTCAACCTCGTCTCCCGATAGCCAGGTCGCGAGGTGGAGCGACCATGCCCGCACGGCCACCGGGAGCCCCCCTGAAATCCTCTATGACACCTGAGATGCGCAAGTTCATCGAGCTGCTGGAGAGCCAGCTCGGCTACTCCGAGAAGAGCGGCGGCTACACCAAGTTCGGTGACTGGTACGGCAAGAACGTCGAGTTCGACGCCGACTACACCTCGGCCCCCTGGTGCGACATGTATCTGTCGTGGGCGGCGGAGAAGCTGGGCTACCAGGAGTGGATCGGCCAGTTCGCCTACACCGTCCACCACGCCCAGTGGTTCCGGCAGCAGGACGCCTGGGGCACCGTTCCCAAGCCGGGCGCCATCGTCTTCTTCGACTGGCGCGGCTCGGACAAGATCAGCCACATCGACCACGTGGGGATCGTCACCAGGGTCGAGGGAAACAGGATCCACACGATCGAGGGCAACATCGACGGCGGGGTCGCCAAGCGCAAGGAGCGCGACACCGGCAAGGTCGTCGGTTACGGATACCCGGAGAAGATCAAGGCCCGGCTCGACCGGGAGGCCACCGAGAAGCAGACCATCCTCACGCCCGCCACGGCCGGGGACAACGCGGTGGTGATCGGCCCCGGGCCCAACCTGATCGCGATGGTCCCCGCCCCCGTGCCGACGCCGGAGACCTCGGCCTCCACGGGGCCGGGCAGGAATTCCGAGGGAGTGACGAGCAAGCCGGCTCCCGGGCGCACCGCCGCGACGGCGAAGGGGAAGGGGAAGGCCGCTCCGGGCGACGCCCACGCCGTGTCCGGCGGGAACCCCGCCGCGAACACCCAGCGGAGCGACCGTACGACCACGAGCGACCGTACGACCACGAAGGCGCCCGGCGAAACCCAGGCGCCGGCCACCGGCCGTACCTCGCCGGGAAAGCACGCCAAGGCCTCCACCGCCGACACCAGCGCGCTCGCCGTCACCCCCACCGCCACCGCCCGCGACCTCGCCACGCCCGTCCCCGGTTTCGACTCCCCCGCCGTACTCGCCCCGGTCCTGCTCGCCGCGGCCGCGATCCTCGCCCACGGCAAGGCGAGGCAGTCGAGGGTACGGCTCCTCGCGTCCGCCTCGGGGCGCGCCGCGGTGGCCCCCGCCTCCTCGTCCCGCCGCGCCCCGGGCCGTCGCCGCGCCCCGGGCCGTCGTCGCATGCCCAGGAACGCCTCCGCCCGCGACCTCTCGTACGCGCCGACCCCGGCCGGCACCCCGGAGAACACCCTCGCCTCCCGCGACCTCTCGTACCTGCCCACCCCGGCCGGCACCCCGGAGCACACGCCCGTCTTCCCCGGCCTCGGGAACGCGCCGATTTCGTCCGGCACCCCGGAGAACACCCTCGCCTCCCGCGATCTCCGGTACGCGCCGATCCCGGCCGACGCCTCGGAGCACACGCCCGTCGCCCCCGACCTCTGGGACGCGTTCCTCCCCTCCCGCGGGGCCACGAGTCCCAGGGAGAGCGTTCCGGAGAGCACGTTCGCCCCGACCGCCACCACCGGGTTCCCCTCGGTCACGACCTCCGTCGCCCACGTCGAGGAGCCCTCGGGGCGCCCTGCCGCGCTCTCCCCCGTACCGCGCCCTCGCGACGACCGCCCCCGGGCCCCCTACCGGGGCAGGCGTCGCCTGCAGGAGCAGGCCGTGGCAGAGTCGTCGATGTCGTCGATATCGTCGATGTCGTCGATGTCGTCGACCTGGGTCCAGGACTCCCCGCCGCGCGGACGCCGTCACCGCCGGGCCGACCCCGTGGTCACCACCGCCCCGGCCACCCCGACGCGCCCCGCCCGTCCTGTCCGCCCCATCGCCCCCACCCGGTCCACCACGTCCGCCTGCCCGGTCCCCGGACCGAGAACGGCCGTTCCGGTCTCGACGGTACGGACCGGCCGGGGCGAACCCGCCGTCCCCGCCGGTTCCGCCACGCTTCTCGCGGAGCCGGGCGACATCCTGGTCCACAGCGGCTACCGGGGGCGGCGCCGGGCGAGGACACCGGTCTAGGCGACGTCGCCGAAGTGGCGGCCGAGTCTCGTGGCGCCTCTGCCACGCCACCGCGCACCGCGCCTGGGAGGAGGGCTGGATCTAGGTCTGGCCCGCCGCGTCGCGGTGGACACGTCGCCCTGGGGACCCCTCCGCCCAGGTGAGGCGGTGGTCTCTCCTGGGCCGGGAGACGGGTCGGTCCCCGCCGGCGTGACACCGGCGGGGACCGCGTTCACCAGGGCCCGGAGGCCGGGCCCTCGGCGCGTCCGGGAGGGCGCGCTCAACGCTGCTCGGGCGGGCGCTGCCCCATCGAGCGGCGCAGCTGCTCCAGCTCGGCCTCCAGACCGGCGATCCGGGTGTTGGCCCCCGGGCCCCCCGCGCTCCCGGCGCCACCGGGGCCGGGCTGGGGGTTCGGCGGGCCGTAGGGCGAGTGCGGCCGGACCGCCCGGGTCTCCTCCGGCGCGGCCGGGAGCGGATAGGGTGCCCGCTGCTGGTACTGCTGCGGCGCGCCGTACGGCTGCCCCTGCTGTCCGTACTGCGGCTGCCCGTACGCGGCACCGCCGTGCACCTGCGCCGCGTAGCCGGGCTGCGCACCGTAGGGGGTGGGCGGGAACGGGGCCGGTCCCCTGGAACGGCGCCTGCCCCTCGCGACCGCCGTGATCGTACCGATCACGAACAGGACTGCCAGGCCGCCGCCACCCCACAGCAGCCACGGCAGGATCGGCGTGCCGCTCTCGTCCTTGCCCGCGGTGATGGCCTGCTGGGAGTCGCTGATGTACTTGGCGACGTACGGGTGGTTCGGCTGCAGCGCCTGCACCTCGCGGAACCTGGGCAGCGCGTCGGAGTACCTGTTCTGGAAGAACAGGTCGAGCGCCTCGTTGTAGGCCTTCGTCGTCGTCGACTCGACCGGCTTGATGTTCTTCTCGTTCAGCTTCTCCTTGACGATGCTGACCGGCAGCACGAAGCTCTCCGCCTCGGTGGAGCCGCCGTCCTGCTGGACCAGGCCGCCGACGAGGACACCGATCACCTTGCCGTTCTTGGCGAACACCGGTCCGCCCGAGTTGCCGGGATAGGAGGGCGCCTGGGTCTGGATGTACGGCACCCCTTCCGGGGTCTGGCGGGCGGCGTTGTAGGGCCCCTCGGTGAAGGCCGGATCGAGCTTGGACTCCAGGTTGAAGATCGAGGTCTGCGTCACCGTGCCGGGGAACCCGCTGATGTAGAGGGTGTCGCCGACGCGCACGTCGGAGTCCTCCCCCAGTGGCACGGTCGGCAGATTGCTCTGCCCGTTGGCCTTGAGGATCGCGACGTCCTTGCCCGGGTAGACCGTCCCCTTGGCGACGAGCTCGATCGGCACCGTCTTGGTGGTCTTGTCGACGCCGCCGCCCGGCAGGCTCTGCAGCAGCGAGAGCGAGCTCTGCACGTTTCGGATCTTGATGTTGTCCGCGTTCCAGATCTGGAAGATCTTCGTCGCCGTCCTGAGGATCTCCTCGTCGGAGGCGACGTCCCCGAGCTCGGCGACCAGGTCGGCCGCGTCCTTCTCGTTGATCTTCGTGAGTGCCTGGGCCGCGAAGGTCTGCGCCAGTTCGGTCTCCTCCTGGCCGACGCAGTGCGCCGCGGTCACCATGTAGCCGTCCGGCGTGACCCACCAGCCGGTGCACAGCCCGCCCGCCGTCGCCTCGACGACCCGCTCACGCCCGCCGGGCGAGAAGTAGCGGCCGGGGTCCTTCGCCATCTGCTGGACGACCCAGCGGTAGATGCTGTTCTCGTCGGAGGAGATCTTGCCGCTCTGCACGGCGTTCACCCCCTGCTGGGTGAGGACCCTGATCGCCTCCAGGTTCGCCTCGGGCGTCGGCACGGCCACGTCGGCCGTGTAGGACACCGAGGTCAGCTGGACGGCCGGGTGCGTCCTGGCGGCCAGCCACGTCCCGACGGGAACGTCGACCTCCTTGGGTTTCGCCACCGCGGTGCCCGGCAGCGCCAGCGTGCTCGCCAGCACCAGGCCGGCGACGGCGCTGATTCTTCCCAACATCTTCGTACTCTCCCCAAAACTCGCTTCCCAGGCGAGAGCATGGCGGAGGCCACTTGGGGAGGACTTGGAAGCGACTGGGACGGCGTTCCGCCCCTCAGCCGCGACCGGCGCCGACGAGTTCCCTGTCCGGCTCCTCCGCCTCCTCGTCCTCCTCGTGACCTTCGACGGAGAGGTTGGGCAGGATGCGGTCCAGCCAGGCGGGGCACCACCAGTTGGCCCTGCCGAGCAGGGCCATGGTCGCCGGGACGAGCAGTCCCCGGATGATCGTGGCGTCCACCGCGATGGCCACCGCCAGTCCGACACCGAAGATCTTGACCATCGGGTCGGGGTAGGCGATGAACGCGACGAAGACCGCGACCATGATCAGGGCGGCGGAGGTGATGACCCTACCGGTCGACCCCAGCCCTTCGGCCACCGCCCTGCGGTTGTCGCCGTGCCTCAGGTACGCCTGCCGCACGGCCGTGAGCAGGAAGACCTCGTAGTCCATCGACAGGCCGAACAGGATCGCGAACAGCATCAGCGGGATGTAGCTGTCGATCGGCACCGTGAAGAACACCGTGCTCAGGTACGAGTCGTCCGCGCTGACCGGCGTGTCCATGCCCACCAGGCGGCTGCCCAGCCCCAGGGAGAAGACCAGCGAGAGCGCGCCGAACGCGGCGCCGAGGGAGATCAGGTTCATCAGCGCGGCCTTGATCGCGACGACCGGCGAGCGGAACGCCAGCAGCAGCAACAGCGCGCTCAGCAGCACCACGACGCCGACGACCATCGGCGTGCGTCCGGCGATCCTGTCGCCGGCGTCGGCCATGCCGGCGACCTGACCGCCCACGTGCACCTGGGCGCCCTCGACGTCGAGGGCGCGTACCGCCCTGACCACGTCGAGCGCCCGGGGGTCACTCGGAGCGTAGTCGGGGATCGCCTGCACCAGCGCCGCCGTACCGTCCTCGTTGAGTACGGGATCGCCGACGTGGGCCACTCCCTCGACGTCCGCGACGCGATCCTTCAGGTCGCGCAGCACGGCCGGGGTCGGCTCCCGGTCGACGACCTTCGTGTCCAGGTCGGCCACCACGACGAGCGGGCCGTTCATGCCGGGCCCGAAACCGGCCTGCAGGAGTTCGTAGGAGCGTCGCGCGTCGGTGCCGCGGTCGGCGTAGCCGTTGTCGACCGAGCCCAATTTGATGGCGAGGGCGGGTGCCGCCAGCGCGCCCAGCAGGACGACGCTGAGCGCGAGCACGCTCCACGGCCGCCTGGCCACCCAGTCGCCCAGCGAGGCCCAGCCCGACGAGCCGTGGCTGCCCTGCCGTCCCATGAACGGCAGGCGCAGCGCGTTGACCCGGTGCCCGAGCAGGCCGAGCAGCGCGGGGACCAGCGTGACCGAGGTGAGCACCGCGCAGACCACCGAGATGCCGGTGATCCAGCCGAGCGTCTGCAGCATGGGGAAGCCCGCGAGCATGAGCGCGCTGAGCGCGATGATCACTGTGGCTCCGGCGAACACCACCGCGCCGCCGGAGCTCGCGACGACCCTGCGGACCGCATCCTGAGGCGGCAGGCCGTCGGCCAGCAGCTTGCGGTGCCTGCTGAGCAGGAAGAGCGCGTAGTCGATGCCGACGCCGAGACCGATCATCGTCGCCATGATCGACGCCTGCTTGGGCACGTCCACGACGTGGCCGAGCAGGCTGACCACGCCGAGCCCGGTCGCGATGCTGACCAGCGCGGTGAAGATCGGGATCATCGCGGCGACCAGGGTGCCGAACGCCAGCAGCAGTACCAGCAGCGCACAGATCACACCGATGATCTCGCTCGTCCCGGTCTTGATCTCCTTGTCCGCCGGGTTGGCCGAGGTCACGGGCACCGCCTCGATGCCCGCCGCCCGTGCGGGCTCGGCCGCCTCGGAGAGGAGTTTGGTGGTCTCGGCCAGCTTGGTGGTGTCGTTCCCTTCCAGTTTGACGGTGATGATGCCGATTGCCAGGCTGGAGGCGAGACCACCTCCCTGATGGGGGGACTTCACCTCCACCACGTGCGGCACCTCGCGGATCCGGTCCACGGCGCGCTCCACCGCGCGCTTCCTGGTCTCGGTGATGAGAGAGCCGTCGGGCGAGTAGAGGACGATCTGTGCCGAGCCGCCGGCTCCGTAGCCGGGGCCGAAGCCGTCCTTCATCAGGTCGACGGCACGCTGGGCGTCAGTGCCGGGAATGCTGACGTTGTTGCTGACCGGTCCCGGGAAGAACACCGAGCCCGCTGTCAGCGACACCGCCGCGATCACCCACAGGGCCAGCACGGCCTTGCCGTGTCGCGCGCACCAACTTCCGAGCCGCCCCAGCAAACCAGACATCGGTGACCGCCCCGCTTTTGGAGTATCAAACACCCTGAAAAACCGTACTGTACGCTCGTACAATACCTACGGTAGAGCGTAGGAGGATAAATCGGTAAATGCTGTAAGCAGCGTGGGACTGAGACGATGACCACACCTGAGCACGGGCACGAAACGCGGGAGCGAATCCTCGACGCCGCCCGTCAACTGTTCGCCGAGCGCGGTTACGCCGCGACCTCGCTGGCCGACATCGCCTCCGTCGTCGGCCTGACGAAGACGGCCGTCGCCTACCACTTCCATCCCAAGGACCGTCTGGCCACGGAGCTGATCGCACCCGCCGGCCAGGAGATCGTGGCCCTGATCGAGGACGACTTCGCCGACGACCGCGCCTTCGTCGAGGCTCTGGTGACCTTCACGGTGAGGCATCGGGCGATCATTCGGCTCATCATGGAGGACATCCACTGCGCCGACGACGCGCCCCCCGGCTCCCCCGGCGAGGCCATCCGCGCCTTCCGCGACGCGATCTACAGCCGTCTGGCCGGACCCGACCCCGGCCCCGCCCGCCAGGTCTGGGCGTGGGCCACGCTCGGCTCGCTCCAGTCGGTGATCAAGACGATCGACCTCCCCCAGGAGGAGGTCAGGAAGACCCTCCTCGCCACCGTCCTCGCCTCCCTGGACGCCCCGGGCACGGCGCCGAACGCCATTCCTCCCGGCCCCGGTCTCACCGGACGGCACTGAACTCTCCGCGCCGGCCTCCGAAGGTCCCGCCCTCCGGTCGCCTCACACCGGGCCGGGACGGCGAACCCGCACCGCTTTCGACCGCCCTTCGGGTGTGTCCGGCCGAAGAAGCGCCTCACCCGGAAGGAGCGGCCTCCCCGGGAACGGGCGTCGGCGGGACCGTGGGGTCGGGGGGCTCGACGGTCTCCCCCGGGTCCGGCCCAGGTCCCGGTCCCGGGCCGCTCTGCCCCTCGACACCGACCGTGAGCACGATCGTCGCGCCGGGCCTCGCGCAGGTGCCGGGCGCCACGCTCTGCGCCAGCACCACCCCGTCCTGGGCCTCGTTGGTGACCAGACGCGCCCGCGTGCGCACGGCGAAGCCCGCCCCGCCGAGGGTGTTGGAGGCGTCGGTCGCGCCCTGACCGGTGACCGGAGGCACCGGGACACCGTACCTGGAGACGACGAGCGCCACCGCGCTCCCCGGAGAGACGCGCCTGCCCGCGCCGGGAGTGCTCGCGAGCACCCGCCCGGCCGGCTGCTCCGAGCAGCGCGTGCTGACCCCGCCGGAGACCAGCCCGGCCTGGGCGAGCGCCGCCTCGGCGCCTCCCCTGGCGAGACCGACCAGCGTGGGCACCTGGATGCCACCGGAGACCTGCAGATCGACCCTGCCCTTCTTCGGCAGGGCCGTCCCCGGCGCCGGGCTGCTCGCGAGCACCTCCCCGAGCGGCCGGGTGGAGTCGACCGCCCTCACGGCCCCCGCGACCAGTCCGGCCCGTTTGATCAGGCGCGCCGCGTCGGAACGATCCAGCCCGATGAGCGCGGGCACGACCACCGTGGCGGCGGGGGGCGGCAGCGGGGAGGACTTGACGCCCTCCGCTCGTGGGGGCCCGGCCGGGACGGTCGGCACGACCGGGAGCGGTTTGATCGGAGCGCTCGCCCTGCCCTCGTGCGACGTGGTGCCGCCCTGGGCCGTGGTCTCCACCAGGGGGACGATCGGCGGCGCGGGCGCGCCTCCGGGCGTCACACCGCTCAGCGCCGGGACCAGCACCCCCACCAGCACGGCGGCACTGACGAGCAGCGCGCCGGAGACCGCGACCGAGGCCCTGGTCGCCGCACGCCCCGGGTGGGTCCGGGGCTCGTCGAACTTCTCACCCTCCGCGGGAAACGCGCGCCCGCCGGACCTCGCGCCCGCCGAGGACGCACCGCCCGATTCGCCGGACCCGCCGCCCCCGGCCCGCCAGGCGGACCCGGAGTCGCTCCATCGGCCGGAAGCGCCCGTGAGACCGGTCCGTCCCGAGAAGAGCGAGGGGCCGGAGGCGTCGGGCCCGCCGAGCACGGCCGGGAACCCCGGCACCGGCGAGGAGCGGGACCCGGCCACCGAGCGGCCCCCGTCGTCGCCGAGCAGCGCGAGCAGCAACTCCCGGCTGGTGGGGCGGTTGCGGGGATTCTTGTCCAGGCAGTCGACCACCAGCGCGCCGAGCAGCCCGTCCAAACGGCCCAGTCGCGGAGCCGCGGTGAGGATCCGGTTCAGCACGGCCGCGATCGAGTCCTGCCCGAAGGGAGCCTGGGCGTTGGCGGCGAAGCACATCGTGGCGCCCCAGGCGAAGACGTCGGCCGCCGGGTCGATCTCGGCGCCCTCCACCTGCTCGGGCGCCATGTAGGCGGGCGTGCCCGCGCCGCGCCCGCTCTGGGTGGCCGCGGCGTCCAGCGCCCTGGCCAGCCCGAAGTCGATCACCCTCGGCCCGTCGGGACCGAGCAGCACGTTCTGGGGCTTGAAGTCGCGGTGCACGATCCCGGCCCGGTGGATGGCCGCCAGCGCGGTCGCCGTGCCGATGGCCAGGCGCTCCAGCCTGCCTCCCTCACGGGGCCCGCTCACCGCGACCTCCCGGTGCAGCGACGGGCCGTCGACGTACTCGCTGACGATGTAGGGCCGGTCACCGTCCAGCCCGGCGTCGATCACCTGGGCCGTGCAGAACCTGGCGACCTGCTTCGCCAGCTCGACCTCGCGCAGGAAGACCTCGGGATCCTCCCCCACCGAACCGTGCAGAAGCTTGACCGCGTAGGGCTCGGAGCCGGTGCCGGGGCGCACCCCGACATAGACCACCCCCTGCCCACCCTCGCCGAGACGCCCGATGATCTCGTACTCACCGAGCCGTGCCGGATCCCCCGTTTTGAGCGGCTGCGCATACGGCACGCGAGCCTCCCCTCGCCGCCACCCTTCTCACTCAAGAAGAAGCATCGCCGACAGTCAACGGGGCTGAAGGTCTTGTCTTCCTCACCGTGACACTCATGTGATGCTCAGGTCAGGGCAAGACACAACACATCCCCCGAATACGCGGCCGCCTTTGTTCTCCCTTCCCGCCGTCTGCCCGCCGTGTCGTTCCGCGGGCCGGCCGGTAGCCTGGCGAGGTGCTTGAAGCGATCAAAGCCACTCGTTATGTGACACCGCTGCGTGAGGGGGGGTCGCTGCCCGGGATCATGGAGGCGGACGACCTCGGCACCCACGTCGTGAAGTTCCGCGGCGCGGGGCAGGGCCGCCGGGTTCTCGTCGCGGAGATCGTGGCCGCCGGGCTGGCCCGGCGCCTGGGGTTCCGTACGCCCGAGCTGAAGGTGATCGACGTCGATCCGCAGCTCGGCGCCCGCGAGCCCGACGAGGAGATCCAGGACCTGCTCAGGGCGAGCGAGGGCAACAACCTGGCGGTCGACTTCCTGCCGGGCGCGCTGGGCTTCGAGCCGCTCGCCTGGCCCCCCGAGCCGGGGTTCGCCTCCCGCCTGCTCTGGTTCGACGCGCTGATCCACAACGTGGACCGCAGTTGGCGCAACCCGAACCTGCTCCTGTGGCACGGCGACACCTGGCTCATCGACCACGGCGCCGCGCTCTGGTTCCACCACAACTGGCCCTCGGCCAACCCGCTGCGCGACTTCGACGCGAGCGACCACGTGATGGCGCCCTTCGCCACCCTGATGCCCGAGGCCGACGCCGAGTTCAGCGAGATGATCACCAGGGACCTGCTCGACGGTGTGGTGGACGAGGTCCCCGACGAGTGGCTGGAGGACGAACCGGGGTTCGACGGGGCGCAGGCGGTGCGGCAGGCGTACGTCGAGCATCTGCTGGCCCGCGCCCAGGGGCCACGCACCTGGCTGCCGGGTCCCGCGGTCCAGGAGACACCGCAGGACCAGGAGAGGAAGACCGGCTCGGTGGGCGCGTTCTGGAGGGACAACCGGTGAAGGACGTCTACGAGTACGCGATCATCCGGGTCATCCCCCGCGTGGAACGCGGCGAGCTGATCAACGCCGGGGTGCTGCTCTACTGCCAGCCCCGCGAATACCTGTGCGCCCGGGTGGAGCTGGACGAGGCGCGCCTGCGCGCCCTCGACGACAGCGTCGACCTCGAAGGGGTACGGCACGCCCTCGGCGCCTACCAGCGCTCCTGCGGCAGCGACTCGGGACCCCTGACCAGGGAGCCGCTGGGCGGCCGCTTCCGCTGGCTGACCGCCCCGCGCAGCACGATCGTGCAGACCGGCCCGGTCCACGCCGGTCTCACCGATGACCCGGAGACGGAGCTGGAGCGCCTCGTGGCCCGGCTGGTCCGCAGCCCCTGACCGGTCCGAGATGTCCGGCCCCAGAGGTTCGGCGTTGGTTCGAGGCCGCCCGGGCCACCCGGTCTCGGGAGCTCGGCGCCGCTCGCCGACGTGATCGCCACATCCCGGCCGGGCGCCCCTGGGCGGCCCAGATGGTCCGGCCTCGGAAAACAGAGGGCCGCTCCTGGGAGGGCACCGACGTGTCCGGGGGCGGGTTTCAGAAGAGCACGGACATGAAGGTGCCCACCTCGACGAAACCCGCCCTGCGGTAGGCGGCCCTGGCGGGGGCGTTGTAGTCGTTGACGTACAGCGAGACCACCGGAGCGAAGTAGTCGAGCGCGTGCTTGACCACCGCGGCCATCCCCGCCACCGCGTGGCCGCGGCCGCGCAGGTCGGGGTGGACCCAGACACCCTGGATCTGACAGGCGTGCGGCGTCACCGCGCCGATCTCGGCCTTGAAGACGACCCTGCCGCCCTCGATGCGGGCGTAGGACCTGCCGATCCTGATCAGCTCGGCGACCCTGGAGCGGTAGAGGGCGCCGCCGTCGCCCGCCTCGGGGGAGACGCCCACCTCCTCGGTGAACATCGCCACGCAGGCCGGGAGCAGGATGTCGAACTCGTCGGGCCGGACGCGCCGCACCAGCGGGTCGGCGGGCACGGGCGACGGCTCGGCGATCACCATGACCGGCTGCGCCCAGCGGATCGCGCGGGCGGTCCCCCAGTGCGGCTCCAGCCGCTCCCACAGCAACTCCACCGCGTCCGCGGGGCCGACGATCGAGGAGCAGCGGCGGCCCTGCTTGCGCGCGCGATCGGCGAAGGCGTGGACGGCGTCCGTACCGGCGTTGACTGGAACCAGGTTCGCACCGGCGTAACAGATGGAGGTCAGGCCGCCGCGCGGCCCGAACCCCCACATCTGGCCACCGAGCCTGGCCGGATTGAGCCCGACCGAACGGACCCTGGAGGCGACGAAGACATTGCCGACGGGATCGGTGTCGAGAAGCGCCAGGACCTCGTCTCGATCGTTGTCGTCGAGCACGCGCGACGCCGTTGTGCGCAGCATCACGTGCTCAGCCTACGCGACCCCCTCGATTTTGGCAGGAACCAACACAGAGCCTCTCATCTACCTGCTTTGGCCATCTCTTTCCACCGGGCGCCTCACCATGTGCCTCACCACATGACCCGTCACGCGACCCGCCGCGTGACCGGCGGGGACACGGACGGTCGGCGGGGCGGCCACCGGCACGGGCGCGGGGACTCCCGGGCACCGGGCGTCAGGGGCGTCCGAGGTCTGGCGGGTGCCGGGAAGGGTGCCGTCCCTGAGGTAGGCGGCGAGACGCCGGTCGACGCAGGCGTTCCCGTTGAGCGCGATCCCGTGGTTGCCGCCGGGCACGGCCAGCAGCCGGGAGCGGGAGAACAGGGCGCGCATCCGCACCGCCCCGGCGTACGGGGTGGCGGCGTCGCGCTGCCCCTGGATCAGCAGGATCGGCGGCAGCTTGGCGTCGTCGTGAATCCGCACCGGAGTCCCGGCCGGCTGGGGCCAGAAGGCGCACGGCGCGTTGTACCAGGCGTTGGGCCAGGTGAGGAAGGGCGCCCTGGTGTGGACCCTGGTCATGTCGGTCCGCCAGTGTGCCCAGTCGCGCGGCCACGCGGCGTCGCGGCACTGCACCGCGAGATAGACCGCGTAGTTGTTCTCGTCCTTGTCGTCGTTCACCGCGTGCTTGCGGTAGGCGTTGACCAGGGGAGTCGCCTCCCCCTTCTTGACGTAGGCGGAGAACGCCCTGGCCAGCTGCGGCCAGATGACGTCCGAATAGCCGCCCAGGGTGTAGACGTCGTCGAGCTCACTCGGGCCGACCACCCCTCCGGCCGGGCGGCCGGCCAGCCGGGTCCGCATGGCGTCCCAGGCGAAGGAGACCGCCTTCTCCGTGGCGCCGAGCCGGTAGACCGGATTGTGGCGGGCGACCCACTTCAGGAAGTCCTCGTGCCTGTCCTGGAAGGCGATGCTCTGGTCGAGGTTCGAGCGATACCAGATGCCGCGCGGATCGACCACGCTGTCCAGGACGAGCCGCCTGAGCCGGTCAGGGAAGAGCGTCGCGTAGACGGCCCCGAGATAGGTCCCGTACGAGTAACCCAGGAAGCTGATCTTCGACTCGCCGAGGGCCGCCCTGATCGCGTCCATGTCCCTGGCGGAGTTCTCGGTGGTCATGTGCGGCAGCATCCAGCTCCAGCGCTCGCCGCACGCCTCGGCGTACCTGCGGGCCCGGCCGATCAGCACGTTCTCGTCGCGCCTGGTGACCGGCACCTGGTCGGGACGCGGCGCCTCGTAGTACTTCTTGGGATCGACGCACTTCAGCGCGGGGTCGCTCGCCCCCACCCCGCGCGGGTCGAACCCGATCACGTCGAACCGGTCGGCCAGGCCGTCGGGAAGCCCGGCCACCACGGTCCTGACCAGGTCGCGGCCGGACGCCCCGGGACCGCCCGGGTTGACCAGCAGCGCGCCGAGACGGTCGTGAACGGCCTTCCCCCTGATCCGGTTCAGGGCGATGCCGATGGTCCGCTGCGGGTTGGCGTAGTCGAGCGGCACCCTCAGGGTGGCGCACTCCATCGGGTTGTCCCCCGCTCCGGTGGACGCCGCCCCGGTCACCGGAACCCCGCCCTCGCAGGAGCCCCAGACCAGCCCCTCCCTCGCCTGTCTCTCCTGGGCCACCGCCCCCTGCGGCACCCCCATCGCCACGGCCAGCATCGCGATGCTCGCGGCGATCCCGACAACCCTCTTCTTCACTGTGTGATCCCCCTACTCGTACGGCAGAGGCGATGGTCTCCCGAGCGCGGCACGGTCATCCGGAACACAGCCGAACACCTGGCAAAGTGTAGTCAGATAATTGCTAACTGTAATGACCGCAGGTGGGATGGGCCGATCGAGGAGCCGTGAACGCCGACAGCGGTCATCGGGGCCCCCGACCGCCCCGGCGACCCGCCCGCGCCGCGGTACGGGTACGGCGAGGACAGCGAGGTGCGGCGCCCGTAGGACCGGCGAGCGCCCGCCTCCGGCCGCGCCCGCAGGCGAGACGGCGCGAGGCTGAACGCCAAAGGAAACCGCCCGCCCCGGCGCGAACGCGATCTCGGGGACGGGCGGAAGGGAACTCCACGGCAGGGCGGCCGTCGGCCCGGTTCTCCGCAGGTGCCGCACCGCTCTCCGCACCTTCGTCAGCGGCCGCGTCCGACGCGAGGAGGGATCACCCCGGGGGCGGACGGGAGCAGGCGCGGGACGCGGGGTCAGCCGCCGACGACGACCTGGGGTCCGGGGGCGTCGTCGTCGAGATCGACCTCCACGCCCATCTCCTCCGCGAGGCGTAGGGCCTCCTCGATCAGGGTCTCGACGATCTGCGACTCGGGGACGGTCTTGATGACCTCGCCCTTGACGAAGATCTGGCCCTTGCCGTTGCCGCTCGCGACGCCGAGGTCGGCCTCGCGTGCCTCGCCGGGACCGTTGACGACGCAGCCCATCACCGCGACGCGCAGCGGCACCTTCAGCCCTTCGAGCCCTGCCTGGACCTGGTCGGCGAGGGTGTAGACGTCGACCTGGGCACGTCCGCAGGAGGGGCAGGAGACGATCTCCAGGCCACGCTCGCGCAGGTTGAGCGACTCCAGGATCTGGTTGCCGACCTTGACCTCCTCGACCGGAGGGGCCGACAGCGACACGCGGATGGTGTCGCCGATGCCCTCGGCGAGCAGGGCGCCGAAGGCGACCGCGGACTTGATCGTGCCCTGGAAGGCCGGACCGGCCTCGGTGACGCCGAGGTGGAGCGGGTAGTCGCACCGGGCGGCGAGCAGGCGATACGCCTGGACCATCACGACCGGGTCGTTGTGCTTGACGGAGATCTTGATGTCACGGAAGCCGTGCTCCTCGAACAGCGAGCACTCCCAGAGCGCCGACTCCACCAGCGCCTCGGGGGTGGCCTTGCCGTACTTCTGGAGCAGGCGGGGGTCGAGCGAGCCGGCGTTGACGCCGATCCTGATCGGCACGCCGCGCTCGGCCGCCGCTCGGGCGATCTCACCGACCTTGTCGTCGAACTTCTTGATGTTGCCGGGGTTGACCCGGACCGCCGCGCAGCCCGCCTCGATCGCGGCGAAGACGTACTTCGGCTGGAAGTGGATGTCGGCGATCACCGGGATCTGCGACTTCCTCGCGATGATCGGCAGCGCGTCGGCGTCGTCCTGGGAGGGGACCGCGACCCGCACGATCTGACAGCCCGAGGCGGTCAGCTCGGCGATCTGCTGGAGCGTCGCGTTGACGTCGGCGGTGACCGTGGTGGTCATCGACTGGACGGAGACCGGCGCGTCCCCGCCCACGGGGACGGAGCCGACCATGATCTGACGGGATACGCGTCGCTCGGCGATCGGCCTGGTCCTGACGGACGGGATTCCGAGAGCAACAGAAGTCATTTTCAGCCCTTGAAGAGTCGACGACACCCATCAGTCTAGGCAGTCCCAGTGAGCTCGCGTGCCCGTATCCTCGCCCAGGAGTCGGCGTCGAGCACCTCGGCGACGGAGGCGGCCTCGGTCACCTCGTGCTCGCAGAGCACCGCCTCCACGGTGTCGACGATGCCGGGGAACGGCAGGCGCCCGGCCATGAAGGCCTCGACACAGACCTCGTTCGCGGCGTTGTAGACGGCGGGGGCGGTGCCGCCGGCCTTGCCGACCTGCCTGGCCAGCGCGACGGCGGGGAAGGCCTCTTCGTCGAGCGGCTCGAACGTCCAGGTGTGCGCCGCGGTCCAGTCGACCGCGGCGGAGGCGTCGGCGACCCGCTCCGGCCAGCCGAGGGCGAGGGCGATGGGCAGGCGCATGTCCGGCGGGCTGGCCTGGGCGATGGTCGAGCCGTCGACGAACTCGACCATCGAGTGGATGACCGACTGCGGGTGGACGACGACCTCGATGCGGTCGAAGCCGATGTCGAAGAGCAGGTGGGCCTCGATGACCTCAAGGCCCTTGTTGACGAGTGTGGCGGAATTCACCGTGATGACCGGCCCCATCGACCAGGTGGGGTGGGCGAGGGCCTGCTCGGGGGTCACGTCCGCGAGGTCCGCGCGCGACCTGCCGCGGAAGGGGCCGCCGCTCGCGGTGACGACCAGGCGGCGCACGGCGGAGGCGTCGGGGCCGGCGGGGCCCGCCGCCCACAGGCACTGGGCCAGCGCGGAGTGCTCGGAGTCGACGGGGATCAGCTGGCCGGGTTTGGCCAGGCGTTTCACCAGCGGCCCGCCGACGATCAGCGACTCCTTGTTGGCGAGCGCGAGCACCCGGCCCGCCTCGAGCGCGGCCAGCGTGGAGGTGAGCCCCAGAGCCCCGGTGATGCCGTTGAGTACGACGTCGGCGGGCCAGGCGGCGGCCTCGGCCACCCCCTCGGGGCCGGCCAGCACCCGCGAGCCCACCCCGTGCGCGGCCAGGGCCTCCCGCAGCCGCGGCAGCGCGGAGGGGTCGGCGACGGCGACCACGTCGGGCCGGAACTCGGCCGCCTGCCTGGCCAGCAGGTCGATCCGGCCACCGTAGGCGGCCAGCGCGGCCACCCGGAACCTGCCGGGGTTGCGGGCGATGACGTCGAGGGACTGGGTCCCGATGGACCCGGTCGAGCCGAGCAGGACGACGGAGCGAACGGTGTCTGGCTGCACCGCCCCATTCTCCCGGCTCGGACCGCGCTGTCGAATCGGTCGCACCGGGGTGAATCCCCCTGTCCGCGATCCAACGCCCGGGGGATCGTCGAATCGGCCGTACCAGGATTGATCAATCCGGATCGGCGTACGCCGGTGTTGATCAGGCAGGATCGCGGCGAAAAACTGTTAGCCGTGGAGCACACGATAAAAGGCAGTATTTAAGTCCGAATTTCGTCATATCAATAGTTGTAAAGCCTGAGAAATGCATACGTACAGCGCACTAGCTTCCCGGAGCAGTGACAGGCCCTCGGGAGGTACATATGCGGCGCACGGCACGACTCATCCCTGTTCTCACCGCCATCGCGGGAAGCACACTGCTCTCCGCGACGGTCGCGCACGGCGCCACCGTGGAGGCCACGACGGATGCCACGACGGGTGCCAGGCTGGACACCCCGGCGGGCGCGGCGGGCAGGAGCGGGGGCGGCGTCACCCCGGCGCGGGCCGTTCCCCAACCGGTCGAGGAGGAGGCGGCCGACACCAAGAAGGAACAGCAGACCGTCCAGCGCTACTGGACCGAGGCGAAGATGGAGGCGGCCAAGCCGCTCGCCGCCCTCGTCCCCGAGAAGGACGGCGCCCGGCTCACCGCGGGGGCGATCGCGGCCCAGACCGCGGCCGACCCCGTCTCCGTCCCCGCGACCGAGCCCGACGGCGACGCCGTCACGGTCACCAAGGGCTCGGCGGCGGCCCGCGCCTCCACCGGCGCGGCGTGGACCCGTCGCGGGGCGATCGTCAAGACCGCGGGCCGGGTCTTCTTCACCTACCAGGGCCGCAACGCCTCGTGCTCGGCGAGCGCGGTGACCAGTGAGAACAAGAGCACCGTGATCACAGCGGGGCACTGCGTGAGGATGGGCGGCGCCTTCCACGGCAACTGGGTCTTCGTGCCCGGCTACCAGAACGGCGACCGGCCTTACGGCACGTGGGTGGCGACCACCCTCTACACCACCCCGCAGTGGAACAACAGCGAGGACATCAACTACGACGTGGCCTCGGCCGTGGTGGCCCCGCTGAACGGCAAATCGCTGACCGACGTGGTCGGCGGCCAGGGCGTCTCCTTCAACCAGGCGCGACGCCGGCAGATGCACTCCTTCGGCTACCCGGCCGCCGCCCCGTACGACGGTTCCAAACTGGTCTACTGCTCCGGGCGCGCGTTCGACGACTTCCTGATGTCCCGCGACATCGGGCTGAACTGCGACATGACCGGCGGGTCGAGCGGCGGGCCCTGGTTCCTCGACTTCAACGAGAGCACCGGCCTCGGCACCCTGAACTCGGTGAACAGCTTCAAGTACGGCTTCGCCGAGGGCTGGATGTTCGGCCCCTACTTCGGGGCCGAGGCGCGGGCCGTCTACGAGGCGGCCCAGACCACCGGCACCCCCTGATATTGACCAAAAGTAATCACAGGAACACCACACGTAGTGCAAACTCGGGTTTCATGACCTCAAGCCTCCCCCTGCTTGCGGCCGCCTCGCTCCTCGCCGGGTCGCTGAGCGCCCCGGCGCCCGGCGCGACGGCCACCTGGCAGGCGGTCACCGAGTTCGGGAAACGGTCCGCGAAGCCCTCCGACCACCCCTCCGCGGAGACGGCGGAGAAGGCCGGGACGACGGAGACGACGGGGAAACCCGCGACGGTCGCGGCGTCCGGCATGCCGGACGTCGTCGAGCACGCGCCCGCTCCCACCGCGTCGGAGCGGGAGCGCCTGCTCGGCTACTGGACCCCCCGCCGGATGGCCTCCGCGACCCCCTTCGACCGGCTCGACAGGGTCACCGGAACGCTCGGGCGGCTCTCCGCCACCGGTCGGGGGGTCGTCCCCCGCCAGAGATCGCGCGGCGCCGTGTCCCGCACCGCCGGCGCCCGGTGGACCTCCGGCGGGGCGGTGGCACGCACCACGGGACGGGTGTTCCTCACCATCAAGGGCAGCGACTTCGTGTGCTCGGCGAGCTCGGTCAGGAGCGCCAACAAGGATCTGGTGGTGACCGCCGGCCACTGCGTCAAGGACGGCACCGGCGCCTGGGCCGACAACTGGACCTTCGTCCCCGGCTACAGCCAGGGCCGCCGCCCGTACGGGCAGTACACCGCGCGCCGCATGTTCGTCGCGGGCCCCTGGTCGCGTGAGGGCGACGACAGCCACGACATCGGCATGGTGGCGGTCGCCACCAGCGGCGGCAGGCACCTCGGCGACGTCGTCGGCGGCCAGGACATCGCCTTCGGCGTTCCCAGGGGGCGCCTCGCGAGCGGTTTCGGCTTTCCCGCCGACGCGCCCTACGACGGCGAGCACCTGGTCTACTGCGCGGGCCCGCTCCGCGACGACCCGAACGGGCAGACCCGCGACCAGGGCATGCGCTGCGACATGACCGCCGGATCCAGCGGGGGTCCCTGGCTGAGCGGCTTCGACGCCTCCACCGGCCGGGGCACGATCGTCTCGGTCAGCAGTTTCAAGTACAGCGACGACCGCCGCACCATGTACGGCCCCTACTTCGGTGACTCGGCCAAGGCCCTCTACGCCACGGCCTCGGCGTCGTGACCTCGGCGTCGTGACCTCGGCGTCGTGACCTCGGCGCGGAGACCGCGCCGAGAGCGTCGCAAGGCCGCTTCGACGGCACCGAGAGCCGGAACCGGCCGCGGAAGACCGGGCCCGTGGCGCCGGGACCGGCCCGTCGAAAGTTCGGGCCGGTGCCCCTGATGAGCCTCGAAAGGGCGGATCGACGGCGCGCGGGTCGGGCCCCGGCCCGTCAGAGGGTGAGGCCGGTGAGGACCATCACCTTCTCGTAGGTGAAGTCCGCGATCGCCGAGCGAAGTCCCTCGCGGCCGACACCCGAGTCCTTGACCCCTCCGTACGGCATCTGGTCGGCGCGGTACGACGGCACGTCACCGATGATCACACCGCCGACCTCCAGCTCCCGGTTGGCGCGAAAGGCGTGGTCGAGGTCGCGGGTGAACACCCCCGCCTGAAGGCCGTACCTGGAGTCGTTGACCGCGGCGAACGCCTCGTCCACACCGGACACCTTCTGCACGACCATCACCGGGCCGAAGACCTCCTCGCGGGAGACCTTGGCGTCGGCCGGCACGTCGGCGAGCACGGTCGGCGCGAACGTGGCGCCGTCGCGGGTGCCGCCGGTCAGCAGGCGGGCGCCCGCGGAGACGGCCTCGCCGACCCACTGCTCCACGCGCTCGGCGGCCTCGGCCGACACGAGGGGACCGACCTGCGTCTTCTCGTCGGCGGGGTCACCGGTGACCAGGGCCTCGACGGCCGGGACGAGCCGGGCCACGAAGTCGTCGTGGACCGACGCCTCGACGATCACCCGCTGTACGGCGATGCAGCTCTGACCGGCCTGGTAGTTGGAGAACAGCGCGATCCGCGAGGCGGCCCAGTCGAGGTCGGCGTCGGCGAGCACGACCGCGGCGGCGTTGCCGCCGAGTTCCAGGGTCACGTGCTTGCGCGGGACCCGGTCGATGATCGCGTACCCCACGGGGGCCGAACCCGTGAAGGAGACGACCGGCAGGCGCGGGTCCTCGACCAGGGCACCGGCGCGGTCGTTGGACACGGGGAGCACGGAGAACATGCCCTCCGGCAGGTCGGTCTCGGCCAGGATCTCGCCCAGGACCAGCGAGGAGACCGGCGTCGCCGGTGCGGGCTTGAGGACGATCGGGGCACCGACGGCGATGGCCGGGGCCACCTTGTGCGCGACCAGGTTGAGCGGGAAGTTGAACGGGCTGATGCCCAGGATCGGGCCGTGCGGGACCCGGGAGACGTAGGCGAGGCGGCCCGCGGAGGCGGCCTCGGTGTCCAGGCGCACGGTCTCGCCGCCGAGACGGCGGGTCTCCTCGGCCGCGAACCTGAAGGTGGAGATCGCCCGGCCGACCTCGCCGCGGGCCCAGAAGATCGGCTTGCCGTTCTCGGCGGTGATCAGGGCGGCGATCTCGTCGGCGCGCTCGGCGAGGCGACGCGAGACGTGCGCGAGGGCCTCGGCCCGTACGTGGATCGGGAGCGCGGCGGCCTGTTTCCGCACGGCCGCCGCGGCGGCCACGGCCTCCTCGACCTGGCCGTCGGTCGGCACGGAGCAGACGGCGACGACGCGACCGTCATGCGGGTTGGTCACGGTGAGCTCGGTCTCGCCCTTGGCGGGGCGTCCGGCGAGCCAGAAGGGGCGCACGTCCATATCCAGACGCTATGTCACCGGCATGGGAGCGGCCTTACTCCACTCCGCACAACAGCCTCGCGACGGCACGCCGTTCCGCATAAAACCGCCCGCCCGTGCCCTGTAACGAAAACAGGGGTAATCGGGGATATTCCTTACAAGGCACCGGTTTGAATGATCTTCACCGTGGCTAAGTCACCGGATGACGATGAGAGCGGAAGGGCGTGGGCGCATGACCTCCTCGGCGCCGCGCGGCCTTCAGGGCGCCTACCTTGTCGGTGAGCGGGCATCTCAGGACGAGCTTCGTGCCAGGTTGCTCGACGTCGCCAGCCAGTTGCTGGTCACCATCGGGCCGGAGAGCCTCTCGATGCGCCGCATCGCCACCGAGGCGGGATGCTCGACGACCGTCGTCTACACCATGTTCGGCAGCAAGGAGGGCCTCGCCGAGGCGCTGTACCTGGAAGGCTTCGAACGCTTCCGGCGCCGTCTGGAGGCCGTGCCCTCGCGCAAGGACGCCCTGGAGCACCTCATCGCGCTGGGTCCCGTCTACCGGGAGGCCGCGCTGGACGAGTCCGGTTACTACGCCCTGATGTTCGAGCGCGCGATCCCCGGCTTCGTGCCGAGCGAGCGGGCCAGGACCCTCGCCCGCGCGGCGCTGAACATCGTCGATCGGGTGATCGCGGACTGCATCTCGGCGGGATACATCGTCCCCACCCAGCCCAGGAAGATCGCCGACGCCGTGTGGGCCGCGGCCCAGGGCGCGATCGGCTTGGAACGTGCCGGGCACCTGCGCGACAGCGCCACCTACGAAACGGTCACCTATGCCGTCATCTCCCGCTATCTGGTCGTCGACCGCGACTGATCCCGCCCTCACCTGGCGACGGCGAGGGCGACCCAGAGTTCGGCGCGGACGGCGGGGTCCTCAAGGTCACGTCCGACCAGTTCCGCCACCCGCCGCATGCGGTAGCGCAGAGTGTGGCGGTGCACCCCGAGCCGCTGCGCCGCCGCGTCCCAGTGACCGTTGCAGTCCAGGTAGACGCGCAGGGACCCGAGCAGATCCGCACGCGAGCCGTACTCCCTGAGCGGGGCGAGCAGCGCGGCGGAGAACGCCTCCGCCACGCCGGGGTCGAGCAGGGAGAGCAGCCCCTGCCCCGCCAGGTCGGCGAAGCGCGCCACCGGCGCGGTGCCGCGCCCGGCCGCGGCGAGCGCCCGGTCGGCCTGCTCCAGTCCCTCGCGCAGGTCGTCGAGACCCACCGGTTCTCCGACCCCGACGGGGCCGTACTCGCCGAGCGTCGCGGCCACGGCGTCGGCCCGCGCGGGCGGGACCAGCAGGACCACCCTGTCGCCGTCGGCCGCCGCGAACTCGGCCCCCGCGGCCTCGAGCACCGCCTCCGGCTCACCGGCGCAGGCGATCGCCACCAGCGGCTCGCCGGCGAGCCGCTCCCCCAGCCGCTCCAACGTCTCGCGCCCGGCCTCCGGCTGCCCGGCCAGCAGCAGCCGCAGCACCGCGGAGCGGACCCGGCGTTCGGCGGCCAGGTGCTCCACGCCGTGCTCGACGGCGAGTGTGAGCAGGGACGCGGCGGCGTTGACCACGGTGTGCGCGACCGGGGTGAAGGACCGGCCGATGCCGACGGCGAGGAATCCCCTCACCCGACGGGCTCCCAGTGGCCGCACGATGACGTGTTCCTCGGGTGAGGAGAGGGCGACGCTCGCGGGAGCGCCCTGACTCGTGATCCTTCTCAGCCGTTCCAGCTCGGGGCCGAGGTCTCCGGCCGCCGCGGCGGCGCCTCTGCCCGCCAGATGTCGTACGGCCCCCGCCTCGTCGAGCAGGATCGCCCAGCCGCCCAGCTCGCGGGCGAGGCGGTCGATCACCGCGCGAGGGCCCTCCGGGCGCAGCGCGGCACGGGTGAGGCGGCCCTGGGCGGCGAAGGCGCTGCTGAGCTCGTCGTACTGCTCGGCGGCGATCAGCTCGCTCACCGCCTTGCCGATGGCGACGAACGGGGTGTCGCGCGGCACCTCGACGAGCGGCAGCCCGGCCCGCGTGGCGGCCTCGACCAGCGCCTCGGGGATCGTCTCGTGCCCGAGTCCGACGCCGAACCCGAGTCCGGCGACGTCTCTGGCGACCAGGCGCTCGACGTAGGGTCCGGCGTTGCGGGCGTCCAGGCGCATGCCCGTGGTCAGAACCAGTTCGCCGCCCTCGAGGAACGGGGTGGGATCTTCCAGCTCGCTGACCGCCACCCAGCGCACCGGCCGGTCGAGCGCCTCCCGCCCGGTGAGGACCACGAGCCCGAGGGCGAGTCGCCGTACGACGGTGTTCAGCGTCGGCGCCATCCCCACCCCCTTTTTTGTACGTTATGTCTATTCTGCTCTTCGCAATTTTGCCATAGTGCATCATCGGCACACCGGCATCGGCGACATAGCTTCACATCATGAGCACCGTCACCGAGGGCGGCCCCTCGCTTCCGCAGGAGCGCCGCCTCGTCACCGAGATTCCCGGCCCGAGGTCCCGCGAACTGCTCGCGCGCAAGCAGGCCGCCGTACCACCGGGCATCGGCACCACGCTGCCCGTCTTCGTGACGCACGCCGGGGGCGGTGTCGTCGTCGACGCCGACGGCAACTCTCTGATCGACTTCGGGTCCGGCATCGCGGTGACCGGTGTCGGCAACTCCGCCCCGCGCGTCGTCGAGCGGGTGAGCAGGCAGGTGGCGGACTTCACCCACACCTGCTTCATGATCACGCCGTACGAGTCGTACGTGCGGGTCGCCGAGAAACTCAACGAGATCACCCCCGGTGACCACGAGAAGCGCACCTTCCTGCTCAACAGCGGCGCCGAGGCGGTGGAGAACGCGGTCAAGGTCGCCCGCCACGCCACCGGCCGCCAGGCGGTCGTCGTCTTCGAGCACGGCTACCACGGCCGGACCCTGCTGACGATGACGCTGACGGCCAAGAACATGCCCTACAAGCACCGCTTCGGCCCGTTCGCGCCCGAGGTCTACCGGGTACCGCTCGCCTACCCGTTCCGCTGGCCCACCGGCCCGGAGAACTGCGCCGAGGAGGCCGCGGCCCAGGCGATCGACCAGATCACCAAGGAGATCGGCGCCGAGAACGTCGCCGCCGTGGTGATCGAGCCGATCGCGGGCGAGGGCGGCTTCATCGAGCCCGCCAAGGGCTTCCTGCCGAGGATCCTGGAGTTCTGCCGCGAGAACGGCATCGTCTTCGTCGCCGACGAGGTGCAGACCGGCTTCTGCCGTACCGGCCACCTGTTCGCCTGCGAGGACGAGGGCATCGTGCCCGACATCATCGTCACCGCGAAGGGCATCGCGGGCGGCCTGCCGCTCGCCGCCGTCACCGGCCGCGCCGAGATCCTCGACAAGGTCCACGTCGGCGGGCTGGGCGGCACCTACGGCGGCAACCCGCTCGCCTGCGAGGCCGCGCTGGGCGTGATGGAGACCATCGAGGCCGACGACCTGATCGGGAAGGCCCGCCGCATCGGCGAGACCATGCTTCCGCGGCTGCGCGCCATGGCGAGGAGAAACCCGATCATCGGCGACGTACGCGGCCGGGGCGCCATGATCGCCATCGAGCTGGTCGTGCCCGGCACCGGCGAGCCCCACCCCACGGCGGCGGGCGAGATCGCGAAAAGGTGTCACGCGGAGGGTCTGCTCGTGCTGACCGCGGGCACCTACGGCAACGTGCTGCGCTTCCTGCCGCCACTGGTCATCCCCGATCACCTCCTGGAGGAGGGGCTCGCGATCCTGGAGAAGGCCGTGAACGAGGCCTGACTGTTTAGAACGCACCAAAAGGGGCACCCGGCTTGATGCCGAGTGTCCCTTTTGCCGCTATACGGCCCGCATGTAGGCCGTGATTTAACCACCGCTTGACATCCGCCACAGCGATCACGGGTCGTGACCGCGTTATAACGGTTCCGATATGAAAGTACGCGATCAAGACAGGAAACGTGCCGACGTCCTCCTCGCGGCCGAGCCACGGGAGAGAACAAGAAGTCACCACGCTGGAGGAATGTGATCGGCTTCCTCCCCACGACCGAAGCCAGGGGATTCCAACCCGCACGGGGTGGGTCTCCCGCTTCACCGCCAGTTGCCCGCCAGGAGAGAAATTCTCCCCTCTGAGGTCCTACCCCGGCTCCACAGGCGTTTTCTCTCGCCGCCGGCCCGGCGGCGAGGGTGGTGCGGGTATGCGCAGGCGGCTCGGCCATCGCCACCGCACGCGCATACCACCAACCCGTACGGCGCCTTGCCGCGTTTCCTTCCCACGCCTCAAGGCGGGGTCTCCGCGCTGAAAGGAACACGATGAACTGGAGGCCGCCCAGCACGGCACACGCCACGATGACCTTCGATCCCGACGGACTGACCCGCACCCAGCGTGAGGGCGACGCCTGCGTGGCCTGCCACAAGAAGTGGCCTCGCCCGCGGACCAGGATCGGCCGCCTCCCCGACGGCACGGCCCTCTTCGCCTGCCCGGAGTGCGCCGACGCGCTGCTGCCGCAGCAGGACGACGCCCGCTCCCGGCCCCGGCGCGTGGCCTTCTTCTGAGCTCTTCTCGACAACCGGTGCGAGTCCGCGGCCCCGCACCGGTTGATCACCGGTACGGCCGCGGCCTCCGTCGGCACTTTGATCACCCTCGCGAAGCCGATGCGGCCGGAATCCCCGGAACGCCTTTACCAAGTAAGCCAAGGAGACGGCGGGGAGGCCCTCAGGCGGACAGGAGCGTCTCGGCGCTCTCGGCGCTCTCGTCGCGCATGCCCCACGGCGAGCCGTAGGCGTTGAGCAACTCCAGGAAGGGCACCGCGTCGAACGCCTCGGGGCCGAGCACGCCACTGCCCGACCAGGCACCGGTGGCCAGCAGCTCCAGGGCGACCACCGGGTGCACGGCCGTCTGCCAGACCACGGCCTGGCAGCCGTACTCCCGCATCGACCACTCGTTGTCGACCACGTGGTAGAGATACACCTCGCGCGGCCGGCCGTCCTTGCCCACACCCTTCACCCAGGTCCCGGCGCAGGTCTTGCCGCGCATCCGGTCGCCGAGGGTGGCCGGGTCGGGCAGGCTGGCCGCGACCACGTCGCGCGGCGAGGCCTCGACTCCCCCCACCTTGATCTTGTCCGCGTTGTCCAGGCCGAGCTTGTGCAGGGTCTTCAGGACCCCGATGAACTCCTCACCCAGGCCGTACTTGAACGTCACCCGCTTGGCGTCGATGTAGCGGGGCACGAGGAGCACCTCCTCGTGCTCGACGTTGACGCACTCGACCGGCCCGATCCCCTCGGGGAAGTCGAACACCTCGGGCTCGCTGAACGGCTCGGTGGTGTGCCAGCCGCCGTTCTCCCAGATCACCGGCGGGTTGAGGCACTCCTCGATCGTCGTCCAGATGGAGAACGTCGGCGCGAAGTCGTAGCCGTCGACCACCAGGTTGGAGCCGTCGCGGATGCCGATCTCCTCGATGCTCCGGAACAGGTGCTCGGCGGCGTAGCGCGCGAACACGTCGGCGAGCCCCGGCTCCACCCCCATCCCCACCAGCGCCAGGCCGCCCTTCCGCCGCCAGGCCTCGGCGAGGGCGAACTGCTCGTCGCCGAGTTTCACCCCGGTCAGCTCGTACGGCCTGCGCGGGTGCGGTCGCGACAACGACATCGCCATGTCGAGGTAGTGCGCCCCGGCGTTGAGCGCCGCCTCGAACAGGGACATGGTGAAGCGGGGATCCACGGCGTTGAAGAGCACGTCGCAGCGATGCTCGGCGAGGGCGGCCTCGACCGCCGCCCGGTCGGAGGCGTCCAGTCCGATGGCACTGAAGCGCGGGTCCGCGATCCTGGCCACGACGGCGGTGGCCCGGTCCTGTTGGGAGTCGGCGACCACGATGTGTTCGAAGAAATCTCGGCGTGCGGCGATCGGCACGACGGCGGAACCGACGCCGCCCGCTCCAACAAGAAGGATTCTCATGGCGACCAGACTACCCACTGACTGGTCAACCAGTCGATATCGAGACCATGATTTTCCCACCGAATCCATCGCCAAACACGATCACGACAACGAAAAGCGCGGCCAAACGCGAGATATGCGGGCATGGCTGGAGACGAGTGTCACGAGGAGGGAAGGACGGGCCCGCGGCCCTTCACGCTCGGACCGGCGGGAAACCGATCACTTCAGGAGCTGCTTCCAGCGCTCCGCCCACTCGGTGTAATCGGTGCATTCCCCACCACGACCCCCGCAATCGCGCGTCGGGCGGGCGGCGAAGACGACATCGCGCAGCCACCGGCTGTCTCGCACGTGGTAGATCTCGCACATCCGGCGGGCGTGACCGCCACACGCCTCCGGATTGGCCGGGGCCAGCCCGGTCCAGGCCGCGGCGGGGCGCTGCGCCGACGCCGAACTCACCCAGTTCAGCCACCGGTAGCCGCAGTTGGGGCTGGCGGGCTTCGCCGCGAGCATCCACGAGTCGACCCACCCGGTCATCGGCACCCCCTCCAGCGCCTTCATCGGCCGGCCCGCGCGCCGGAAGAGGTCCAGGTGGTACGGGAGGGCCTGGGCGATCCGCACCGGTCCCGCCGACAGGGCCCTGACCAGGTCGAGCGAGCCGTCCCAGTAAACCCGGCCGGGACCCTCGCCCTCGGCGAGGAGCCTCAGGGCGGCGTCGAGCTGCGCGGAAGTGAGCTGGAACGGATCCTCGGTCTTCGACCCGGGACGCCTCCCGCCGAGGGCGAGCGCGGCGTCGGCGATGCTCAGCGGGCTGTTCCTGATCGCCGCGGAGGACGTTTCGTAGAGCGCCGACGGCCCTTCGGGCCTGCCCTCCTCGTAGAGGACCCGGTTGACCCCCCACAGGTAGGGGATGCCGTAGACCTTGCCGTCCTCGCGCAGGCCGGGCAGCTCGCGCAGCCGCCTGGGGATCCGCCGGTAGTCGTCGACCAACGCCGTCTCCAGCGGCGCCACCTTCCCCTGCGCCACCAGCAGCCCCGCCAGGTCGGGGGCGGGTGAGACGGCGTCGTAGGCGCCGGTGGCGAACCTGACGGCCATCTCCTCGCTCGTACGGACCCGGTCGAGCTTGACGACGCAGCCGCTCTCCCGCTCGAAGGGCGTGAGCCAGTTGACCTGCGAACTGGTCCCGCCGTACTCGACGTACCCCTGGAAGGTGAGCACCCGCAGCGTGCCCTCGCCCTCGCCGATGGACGGCGAAGGCGTCGGGCTCGGAGTGGCCGCACGGGTCGCGGCGGTGGGCGTCGCGGAGGGGGTGACGGGTGTCGCGGAGGACGAGGGGCCGCGCATCGGCCTCGCCGTGGTCGTGGCCCCCGCCTGGGCGCAGGCGGCGAGCGCGAGCACGCCCACTCCGAGCAGCGCTCCCAGCCGCGCCAGGCGAAGCCTGTCCCTGCCCACGAGGCCCACGAGGTCTCCTCCCGACATCGCCACCGACCTGCCCGGGAGCCTACCGGCCCGCGCCCGTCCCGGGTGTCCGCATGTCGCACCGGGAAAGGGGCGGGAAGAAGACGCGAGGCCCACGCCCCGGCAGGAGGGGCGCGGGCCTCGCGGGTCGGAGGCTACCCGTTGGTCGGGAAGCCGAGGTTGACGCCACCGTGGCTCGGGTCGAGCCATCGGGAGGTGACGACCTTGCCCCGGGTGTAGAAGTGCACGCCCTCGGCCCCGTGGACGTGGGTGTCCCCGAAGAGCGACGCCTTCCAGCCACCGAAGCTGTAGAAGGCCATCGGCACCGGGATCGGCACATTGATGCCGATCATGCCGACCTCCACCTCGTTCTGGAAACGCCGGGCCGCGCCGCCGTCGTTGGTGAAGATCGCGGTGCCGTTGCCGAACTCACCACCGTTGATCAGCTCCAGACCCTCCTCGTACGAGGAGACGCGGACGATCGACAGGACCGGGCCGAAGATCTCCTCCCGGTGGACCCGGGAGCCGGCGGCCACGTGGTCGAGGACCGTGGGGCCGAGCCAGAATCCGGCCGTGTCCTGGGCGGCACCGCCCCCGAGGACGGGGGTCAGGCGGCCGTCCACGACGAGCTTCGCGCCTTCGGAAACACCCAGGTCGAGGTAGGAGACGACCTTGTCGCGGTGGGCCCCGGTGACGAGAGGCCCCATCTGGGAGGACGGGTCGCCGCCGGGACCGACGGTGAGCGCGGAGACCCGAGAGACGATCTTGTCGACCAGCTCGTCCCCGACCGGGTCCACGGCGAGCACGACGGAGATCGCCATGCAGCGCTCCCCCGCCGAGCCGAAACCGGCCGACACCGCCGCGTCGGCGACGAGGTCGAGGTCGGCGTCGGGCAGGACGAGCATGTGGTTCTTGGCGCCGCCGAGCGCCTGGACCCGCTTGCCGTGGGAGGTGCCGGTCTCGTAGACGTACCTCGCGATGGGCGTGGACCCGACGAACGAGACCGCGCGCACGTCCGGGTGCTCCAGCAGCCGGTCCACCGCCACCTTGTCGCCCTGGACGACGTTGAAGACGCCGTCGGGCAGCCCGGCCTCCTTCCACAGCGCGGCCATCAGCAGCGACGCCGAGGGGTCCTTCTCCGACGGCTTGAGGACGAAGGCGTTGCCCGCGGCGATCGCGATCGGGAACATCCACATCGGCACCATCGCCGGGAAGTTGAACGGGGTGATCCCGGCCACGACGCCCAGCGGCTGCCGGATCGAGTAGGAGTCGACCCGGGTGGAGACGCCCTCGGAGAAACCGCCCTTGAGCAGGTGCGGGATGCCACAGGCGAACTCCACGACCTCCAGGCCCCTCGCGACCTCGCCCAGCGCGTCGGAGTGGACCTTGCCGTGCTCCTCGGAGATGAGGCGGGCCAGCTCGTCGCGGTTGGCGTACATCAGCTCCCTGAAGCGGAACAGCACCTGCGAGCGCTTGACCAGCGAGGCGTCCCGCCACGCGGGCCATGCCTCGACGGCGGCGGCCACGGCCGCGTCCACCTCGCCCACGGACGCGAGGTGGACGCGGCCCGCGACCTCCCCTGTCGCGGGGTCGAAGATCTCCGAAGTACGGTCGGAGCCTTCGACGGGGCCTCCGCCGATCCAGTGGGTGACGTTCTTCACGAGACGACCTCGGCGTTGATGGTTTCGAGCGCGCTGACGATGATCCCGAGGCCGTCCGCGGCCTCGTCGAGGGAGAGGGTGAGCGGCGGGGCCATCCGGAGCACGTTGCCCTTCAGGCCGCCCTTGCCCGCGAGCAGGCCGGACTTCCTGGTCTCCTCCATGAACCGGGTGGCGAGGGCCGGCGAGGGTTCGCCGGTCGCCGGGTCGACCAGCTCGACGGCGAACATCAGGCCCTTGCCGCGGACGTCGCCGACGATCGGCAGCCTCGGCGCCGCCGCACGGAGCCCGTCGATGATCAGGGCGCCGGTCCTCGCGGCGTTCGCCTGCAGGTCGTGGTCGAGGACGTAGTCCAGGGTGGCGTTGGCGGCGGCCATGGAGATCGGGTTGCCGCCGAAGGTGGCCAGTCCCACGGCGTGGAGGTTGTCCATCAGGTCGCCGCGGGCGACGACGCCACCGACCGCGAAGCCGTTGCCCAGCCCCTTGGCGAAGGTCATCATGTCGGGCGTGACGCCGTGGTTCTGGATGCCGAAGAAGGCCGAGCCGGTGCGCCCCCAGCCGGTCTGCACCTCGTCGGAGATGAACAGGATGCCCTCGGCGTCGAGGACCTCCTGGTAGGCGGCGAACAGCCCGTCGGGAGGCATGGTGAAACCGCCCACCCCCTGGATCGGCTCGGCGATCAGCGCCGCCACGTCCCCGGCGACGGCGGTGGAGAGCACGTGGCGCAGGTCGTCGACGCACGCCGCGATGTAGTCGGCGTCGGACAGGCCGCGGAACCGGGTGAGATGCCGGTCGGCGCCGTGCAGGAAGTGCACGTTCAGCGGTGACAGCGAGTTGTTCTTCCACGCGCGGTTGCTCGTGACGCTGACCGCTCCGAAGGAACGGCCGTGGTAGCTCTGCCGCATGGCGAACACCTGGTCGGACTTACGCGCGTAGGTCGCCAGCAGCAGGGCGGTCTCGTTCGCCTCGGTGCCGGAGTTGGTGAAGAAGACCTTCGCGTCCGGAATGCCGGAGAGCCTCGCGATCTTCTCGGCCAGCTCCACCTGGCCGCGCAGCAGGTAGACCGTGGAGGTGTGCACCACACCGGTGGCGATCTGCCGCTCGACGGCCTCGCGCACCTCGGGCACGTCGTACCCGATCATGTTGGTCAGGATGCCCGCGAAGAAGTCGAGATAGCTCTTGCCCGACGCGTCGACGACGCGGTTTCCCTTGCCCGAGACGATCTCGATGGGCTCGTCGTAGTAAAGGGCCAGCCAGTTGGGCATTACCGCGCGATGGCGCGCAAGGAGGTCCGACATACATCGAGTATCGCCTCTCAGGGCCATCGCTCATACCTACAATATGTCGGCATATCGCCACCAAACCCTGCACACTGTCAGGCTCGGCCCGTGAGGATCACCCTCACCGGGGCAGCGGGGTCGCGCGGGACACAGAAGGGCACTGAATGGCACAGAAGGCGGTCGTCCGCTTCGCCGGGAAAAGGTCCCTGACGCGGTCGTGCGGCACGGGGAACCCGTGCGGCTCACATCCCACGGCGACCTCGCATCCCGCGGCGGAGCCCGTCCGGCTCGCGTCCCACGCCGGAGCGCGGGCGACCTGAGCCCCGTCCCGGCCCCCGGCGGCTCGCGCCGTCCTCGGCGTGGCGCGAGCCGCACGGGGCCGACGGCCTGGACGACCTCTCAGCTCCCCGACTTCACCAGTCCCTCCTCCGTACCGGCCCCGGACACGGGCGCGGGGCGCAGCACCAGGAACGCCAGCGTGGCGGCGGCGAGGGTGAAGCCGACCCCCACCCAGGAGCCGAACGACATGGCCGAGACGAACGCCTCGCGCGCGGTCTCGATCACTCCCCCGTCCCCCAGTCGCAGCGCCTCACCGATCGACTCGCGCGCGGCGGCCGGGGCGTCGTCGGGCATCGACGCGGTGTAGACCCCGGCCAGCACGCTGCCGAGCACGGCGACGCTCAGCGCCATGCCGACCTGCTGGACGGTGTCGTTGAGCGCCGACCCGACACCGGCGTGCGCGGGCGGTACCGCCCCCATCAGCGTCGCGTAGGCCGCGGGTCCCGCGAGGCCCCCGCCGACCCCCATGAGCATGAGACCGGTGATCAGCAGGCCGTACCCGGTGTCGGCGGTCATGACGGCGAGCACCCCGAACCCGCCGGCCATCACGGCGAGGCCGACGGCTACCAGCATCCGGTTGCTGACCTTCTGCCCCAGCGCGGCGCCGACCCCGTTGAACACCGCGGCGGCCACGGCGTACGGCAGCAGCGCGAGACCGGCGCGCATCGGACTGTAGCCCAGCACGAACTGCAGGTACTGGGTGAGCATCAGCAGCAGCGCTCCCGTGCCGAACGACATCAGCACGATCGAGAACGACGCCCCGCTGAAGTTCCGGTCGCGGAACAGCTCCAGCGGGAGCATCGGGTGCTCCGTTCTGAGCTCCCAGATCACGAACGCCCCCAGCGCCGCCACCGCCAGCCCTGCGGCGACCAGCGACTCCGCCGAGGTCCAGCCCGCGGTCGGCGCGGAGATGACCACGTAGACGAGGGCGCTCATGCCGGTCGTGGACAGCACGACACCGACCGGGTCGAGCCTTCTCGCCGGACCGCGCGACTCGGGCATCAGCAGCGCCGCGGCGATCACGGCGACGATCGCGACCGGCACGTTGAGCAGGAAGATCGATCCCCACCAGTAGTGTTCGAGCAGGAAGCCGCCCAGCGTGGGACCGGCGATCACGCCGACCATCGCCACCGCGCTCCACGCGGCGATCGCCTTGCGGCGCTCCTCGTCGTCGAAGACGGTGATCAGGATCGACAGGGTGCTCGGCATCAGGATGGAGCCGCCGACGCCCATCAGCGCGCGGGCGCCGATCAGGTGCCAGGGCTCGGTGACCAGCACGGCGAGCAGCGAGGCGCCGCCGAACAACACCAGACCGATGATCAGGAAGCGCTTGCGACCGTAGCGGTCCGACAGGCTGCCGGAGGTGAGCAGCAGCCCCGCGAAGACCAGGACATAGGCATCGATGATCCACTGGATGTCGGCCGGGCTCGCCCCCAGATCGACCATGAGGGCGGGGATCGCCAGATTCAGGACGGTGTTGTCCACCACGAGGACAAGCAGGCTCAGACAGAGCACTCCGAGGATCCACCAGCGCCTCGGATCACGTTCGACTCGTACAGCGTTCGATTCCACTCGCACACCGTACGATAAACTCGAACAGCGTGCCACAAGATTTATGCTTGAGGAGTGGAACAGCAATTCAGCTCCGTCTGGACCCGCGAGCGGCGCACCGCGAAGAGTCCCACCCTCAGCCGCACGCAGATCGTGCGCACGGCGATGGAGCTGCTCGACGCCGAAGGGCTGGACGCACTGAGCATGCGCCGCCTGGGCGCCAAGCTCGGCTCGGGGACGACCAGCATCTACTGGCACGTGGCGAACAAGGACGAGTTGCTCGAACTGGTCCTCGACGAGGTCTACGGCGAGTTCGACATCCCGGACGTCCGGGAGACCACCTGGCGCAACGTCGCCTCCTCCTTCGCGTACTCCATCCGCCAGGCGCTCTTCGCACACCCCTGGGTCATCAGCTACATCGGGACCACCCCCGCCATCGGCCCCAACGCGATGCGGATGATGAGCCGGCTCGTCGCCACCTTCGACCACGCCGGGTTCCGCGGCCTCGACCAGGACCACGCCGCCTCGACGCTTCTGGCGTACGTGCTCGGGGTCACCGCGCCCGAAATCTCTTGGCGGGCGATGACCGCCAAGGCGGGCCTCGACTCCAACGAACTGAACGAGGCCCTGCAGCCCGTGGTGGAGAAGGCGGCGGCCGACTACCCCGAGCTGGCCGCCCGCTACGCCGAGTACCGGTGCGTGGACGTCGACTCCGCCAGGGCGCTCAACTTCGAGTTCGGCCTGACCTGCCTCCTCGACGGACTGGAGGCCCGCCTGAACCGCGCCACCCCGCCTCTGGCGCCGCGGAGCCACTCGGCACCCGGCGCGGACATCGAGGAAACCAGGGAGTCGCGCCGGTAGGCACGCAAGAGCGGGTGAGGGGTGGCGATGGAGTAAGGGCCGCCGCGGCACGGGTCTTCGATCCTTGGACCGCCCCCACAGGAGCCGAGCGGTGACCGCGCTCGCGGGGGAAAGCAGGTGGCGGGGAGGGTGGGGCAAACAGGCTGTAAAGCGTGACCCCCTCGCGCTTACATGCTGATCGGATATTCTCGACACGTGCTCCCTACCGTCGCCGACGTCCTCGCCCTGGACACCGTCCGTCGGGGCAATCCACGGGTCGTGGCGGGGGCCGACCGGCTGGACAGCCGGGTGCGCTGGGTGCACGTGGGCGAGGTGACCGACATCGCGCACCTGCTGCGCGGAGGCGAGCTCGTGCTCACCACCGGCATCGCCCTGCCCGACGATCCCCGCAAGCTCGCCGACTACATCGCCGAGCTCGTCGCCGTGGGCGCCTCGGGACTGATCGTGGAACTGGGCCGCAAGTTCATCGGGGAGTTGCCCGGCGCCGTGGTCCGCGCCGCCGAGGAGCACGGCCTGCCTCTGGTCACCCTGGCCAGGGAGACACCGTTCGTGCAGATCACCGAGTCGGTGCACGCCCGGATCATCGACATCCAGCTGGAGGAGCTCCGCGCCTCCGAGCAGCTGCACGAGGTCTTCACCGAGCTGTCGGTCGAGGGCGCCTCTCCGGCCGATGTCCTGGGCCAGGTGACGAGGCTGTCCGGGCGCCCCGCATTGCTGGAGAACCTCGCCCACCAGGTGCTGGCCTGCGAGACCGCCGGCCGCGACACCGGCTCCCTGCTCGCGGGCTGGGAGACCCGCTCCCGCGCGGTCGCGCCCGACCTGCGCACCGCCTACGACGCCGCCTCCGGCTGGCTGGTCACCATGGTCGGCGCACGCGGCCAGGACTGGGGGCGCCTGATCATCCTCTGCGACACGGAGCCAGGGCCGCGCGACATCGTGCTCGCCGAGCGCGCCGCGACCACCCTCGCCCTGGGCCGCCTGCTGGAGCGCCACCAGGAGTCACTGGAACGTCAGGCGCACGGCACGATCATCACCGGAATCCTCACCCACGCGTACGCCGACCCCGAGGAGGCCGCGGCACGCGCCCGCGCGGTCGGTGTGTCGCTCACCGGACGCAAGCTCATCAGCGTGGTGCTCCGCCTGGCCGAGCCCGCGGACAAGCCGCTGGAGGGCCAGGAGCAGCTCATCCAACTCGGCGAGCTGGCGGACGCGGCCGCCGCCGCCTGCCGCGAGGCCCGCCTTCCCGCCCTCGTCGGCGCCCTGGACCAGAATCGGGTCGGCGTCCTGCTCCCCCTTCCGCCGCGCGTCCTCCCCGAGGCCGCGCTGACCACGCTCGCCGATCACCTGCGCGCGGCCTTCACCGTCCCCTTCGTCCTCGCCGCCGGCTCTCTGGTCGAGTCGATCCGCGACGTACGGAGAAGTTTCCTGGAGGCCGAGCAGGTCTCCGACGTGGCCGTCAGACACCCCGACGGCCGCGCCTTCTACCGGCTGCCCGACCTTCGCCTGAGAGGACTGCTCCATCTTCTGCGCGACGACGCCCGGCTGCAGACCTTCGCGGAGCGCGAGCTCGGACCGCTGCTCGCCCACGACGCCCAGCGCGGCGGCGACCTCACCGGGATCCTGCGGGTCTATCTCGACTCGGGTCGCAACAAGGCCGTCGCCGCCCAGAGAGCCCATCTGTCCAGACCCGCCTTCTACGACCGTCTCCGCAGGTTGGAGCGCGTCCTCGACACCGATCTGGACGATGTCGAATCCTGTCTCTCCCTCCACGTCGCCCTCCTGGCCCTGGAGTCCTTCCGGAGAGACAGTCCCCGTTCCTGAAAGGTCCCCATGCCCGAGATCTTCGTTCCCGAGACCGCCGATCTGACCCGGATGGTCGCCGCCGCCGGGGCGTTCTCCGTCCCCACCGACGACGTGCGGCTGTCACCGGAAGAGCTGGAGCCCCACCAGATCCTGGCGGGTTCTCCGCGCGTCTCGTCGATCGAGCTGTGGTCCTCACCGGACGGCAGGCAGAGCCGGGGCATCTGGGAGATCACACCGGGCACGGTCGTCGATGTGGAACGTGACGAGATGTTCGTGGTCCTGTCCGGCCGCGCCACACTGGAAGTCGACGGCGGCGCCACCCTGGAGCTCGTGCCCGGATCGGTCTGCCTGCTCGCCGAGGGTGCCAAGACCGTCTGGATCGTCCACGAGACGCTGCGCAAGGTGTACCACTGCGTGGGCTGACGGAATCAGGTACGCGGGACCTCCAGCGTGAGCAACAACACTTTCTTGGGATGTTTCACCCGTTTGCCTCCCCTTGACCCGTAGATCTCGGCACGATGGTTCACGAAATCGGAGACCAACGGGGAGAGATGCACATGTCGCGACACCTTGTCGCCGGATTGATGACCCTGACACTCACCGCCGTGGCGGTTCCCGCCGAGGCGAAACAGGCGAGTGTCGGGTTTCCCTCCTCCGCGTTCCCGCTGGGTGTGAGCATGGCGCCGGTGAAGCAGCAGCAGAGCGTGGCACCGGGAATTACCCTTTTTAGTGTGAAACACGGCAAATCCACCCAAGGGTGGACAGTTTCCGCTCTTATGCCCAACGGGCATGACGCCGGTTCCCTGGTCACCGCACAGACGGTGGCCCAGGCGATGGAGGACGCCGGATTCGCCCCTGAAATTCTGAGAATCGTGCAGCCCGCCGCCTCGGACGCTCCCGCCGTGGAGCGTTACATGGTGAGGACCGGCCTGTGGTCGTTCGGCCAGCGGGCCAAGGCCGACAAGGTCGTGAAGGAGCTCAAGGCAGCCGGTGTCCGGGCCAAGACCGACTATCTCGGCGACGACGGCACAGACACCACCGGCCCCTGGGACATGCGCGTGCTGATGGTCAACCCGAAGCTGTTCAAGGGATCCTTCAAGACGAGCGTCGGCAAGAGCGTGGCCAAGCGCGAGAGCACCAGCTCGATGTCGAAGCTGGCCGGCGCCATCGCCGGGGTCAACGGCGGCTTCTTCAACATCCACACGGCCAAGGCTCTCCAGGGCGACCCGGTCGGTGTGTCCGTCGTGGGCGGCAGGCTCCTCAGCGAGGCCGTGCCGGGCCGCAGCGGTCTCGTCATCACCCAGGGCCGCAAGGCGCGGATCACCGAACTGAAGACCACGGTCACCGCGATCTCCTCCGACGGAACGAAGGCCGAGATCAACGGCATCAACCGGGCCGCCGGGGCCGAAGAGCTCGTCCTCTACACCGAGGAGTTCGGCGGCAAGACAGCAGCCGACGGCGGCATCGAGGTCGTCGTCAACGCCGCCGACGGCAGGGTCATCAAGGTCCGTCAGGCCGGCGGCATCGTCGCCCGGGGCACCTACCTGCTCCACGGCACCGGCCTGGCGGCCGTCTGGCTCCAGGAGCACGGGCAGGGAACCTGGATGAAGGTGGACGGGAAGGTCATCGACCTGCGCACGCAGCGGGCCATACCGCTCACCCCGGAGACACACATCATGGGCGGCGGGGTCGGGCTGGTCAGGAACGGCCGGGTGCGCATCACCGCGGCGGCCGACGGGCACGCCTCGATCAACATGATGCTCCGGCGTCACCCACGCACGATGGTCGGCGTCGACAAGTCGGGCGGGCTCATCCTGGCCACGGTCGACGGACGCAACCCCGGAGTCAGCGTGGGCGCCTCGATGGTGGAGGCCGCCCAGCTGATGCGGTGGCTGGGAGCCAAGCAGGCCATCAACTTCGACGGCGGCGGCTCCAGTGTGATGGTCGTCAACCACAAGCCCGTGAACCGGCCTTCGGACGGCGCGGAGCGAACCGTGGGTGACGGTCTCTTCATCACCCCCTGACGGGAAACAGCAGTGTGACGGAGAAGCCCCGGTCCTGGAAGGCCGGGGCTTCTCCGTTATTCGGGATCTGTTGAAAAGAAAGGACCCCTGGAAAGCACGAAAGGCCCCCACCAACGGTGAGGGCCCTACGTGAAAGATTGTCCGGCGGTGACCTACTCTCCCACACCGTCCCCGGTGCAGTACCATCGGCGCTGAAGAGCTTAACTTCCGGGTTCGGAATGTAACCGGGTGTTTCCCCTTCGCCATAACCGCCGTAACCCTATGAAACACACAAACACTACCGTTTGTTGTCTCAGAATTGCCTAGTGGACGCGGGCACAATCCCTGGCCTGGCGCTGCTCCGGACCCGGCGAAGGGACAGAGCGCTGCAACAGACCAAGCACAATGCTTTGTGGTCAAGTCCTCGGCCTATTAGTACTGGTCAGCTCCACACATTACTGCGCTTCCACTTCCAGCCTATCAACCCGGTCGTCTACCGGG
>NZ_JBEPDA010000004.1:0-33576 GCF_040299985.1 Streptosporangium sp. NPDC000563
GCCGCGCCACTGCTTGAGGCGGTTGATGCACCGCTCGACGGTGTTGCGCTGCTTGTACGCCTCACGGTCGAAGGACAGCGGCCTGCCACCCCGGCTTCCCCGACGCAGTCGGTGGCCCCGCTGGTCGGCCGGAACTGGGATCACCACCCGGATGCCGCGTCTGCGCAGGTGCTCACGGATCGCGCGGGAGGAGTACGCCTTATCGGCCAAGACAACCTCCGGCCTGGTCCGAGGCCGGCCGCGTCGGCGGGGAACGCGCAGGCGTGTCATCACCTCGGTGAAGGCGGGCGCGTCACCGGCTTGGCCGGCGGTGAGGTGGAAGGCTAGCGGCCGGCAGCGATCGTCGGCGGCGAGGTGGATCTTCGTGGTCAGTCCACCTCGGGACCGGCCGATGGCATGGTCGCCCGGCTCGTGGGCTGGGGCCCCTTTTTTTGCGGGCCCCAGCCGCGTGCTGATGAGCCCGCACGATCGTGGAGTCCACCGACAAGGCCCAGGTCAGGTCCTCGTCCGCGTCGGCTTGGGCCACCAAAGTGATGAACACCCGCTCCCACGTGCCATCGACGGCCCACATCCTCAGCCGGTTGTAGACACCTCGCCAGTCGCCATACCTGTCGGGCAAATGGACCCACTGGGTCCCGGTCTGGAACTTGAAGGCGATCGCATCGATCACCTGCCGGTGCTCCCTCCACCGGCCGCCTCGCTTCGGCGTCCGGTCCGGAAGCAACGGCTCAATCCGCGCCCACTGCGCGTCGGTCAACGGCACACCCGGGCCAACGACCGCTGATCCAAACGAAACTGCCTAGGTCGCGCGTTCGCGCGTCCTGTGCGGCGGGCGTGAGGTTCTACATACCCCGGGCTACACATTCGTGGGTGTGAAGATACATCTCCGGATACGCAGTCCGGTGCATGTGTCGTGCTCACCGCGCGCCGTACGTTTTCCTGGTGTTCGACCGATGACGTCCAGCCTTCCGCACCGTGCCGGTCACAGTTCCGGTCCGGGACGGCAGGTCCACACCATCCCGGGCGTCTCGGTCGAGCACGCCGCGGACGTCGCGTGTCCCCGTTGATGGCCCGGGTCTCCTCGGAGGGGTGGAGACCTGGGTCATGGGCCATGCGACAGCGGGCTCGAGTCGCGCAGGGCTCGGGCCCGCCCATCGCGTCTCCGTTTTCGCGGAGGCCACGGAGGTTCGCGGAAGCCGGGGAGTCGGCGGACCGGTCGCATCGGGGGTTTCGAGCGCGAGGAGCGGTTTCAGGGGTTTCGTCGATTTCGTTGGTTTCGTCGAAGGGCGGAGCCCATGGCCCCGACGCCCGCCGGGGATGCAGGGGATTCGATGCGGAGGCACGTTTTCAACGGGGATTCGGAGCACGGGGAGCGGTTTCGTCGAGGGTGCGGGACCCGCCGACCGGGTGCACACCGGGGGTGCGGGACCCGTCGGCCCGGTGTGCGCCGGGGGCAGGAGGCCGAATACACAGTCATCTACATACATCTACGGATGCCCGCGCGGATGGAACGGCCCTACCGTCATGCGGCATGAGACCCACCTCCTCGTCAACCAGCTGCACCCTCACCGAGGCGGTGTTCGGCTACGCACACGGTCGAGGTGATCGACCCGCGCTGATCGACCTCGGTGCCGGGGTGGTGTACGGCTATCGCCGGCTGGCCGCGGAGGTGACGCGGGGGGCGTCGGGCCTGGTGAGGCGGGGAGCCAGACGGCGCCAGGTGGCCGGGATCCACGTGGACAGCGCGGTGGCCCAGACACTGGCGGTGCACACGGTCATCGCGGCGGGAGGGGTGGCGGCGCCGATCACCTCCGGATGCGAGGAGATGGCCGACCTGCTGGCCGAGTGGGACGCGCGACTGCTCATCACCACCCCGCGCCTGGCGGACGTGTCGTTGCGGGCCGTGGAGGACTCGCGGGTCCGGCAGGTGATCGCGTTCGGTCAGGCCCGTGACACCGTCGACTTCGCCGACCTGCTGCTCCTGGAGCCCGTCCCGCTGCCCTTCCTCGATCCGGCGGTGCAGCCCGCCCTCCTGATCGACGACGGGGGGGTGCTCACCCACCACGACCTGATCTCGCGGATGAACACGCTCGACGAGGGTGCCGAGCTGGGCAAGTCCGACGTCCTTCTGGTGACCTGGCCCCTGGGGTGCAGCCTGGCCATGACGACGCTGATCGGGCTGGCGCTGATGCGCGGTTCCCTGGTCGTCGTGGCCCCCGGCCTCTCGTCCGACGAGCTGTCGGCGACGATCCACGACTTCGGGGTCACCGTCGTGGCACTGTCCGACGGAGCCGTCCAGCGCGTCTGACGGCCTCCCCGAGGCGGCTTGCCGGCGTCGGCCGATCGAGGTCCACCCTTGGCCCGGACGTTGGCGGTGTGTCATCAGGCTCCAGGGGCCGGCGGCGTCCGACGTCCTCGCTGAGACGGCCTGCCGGTGTCGGCCGATCGGGTCCGGCCGACACCGGCAGGCTCCCCGAGATGGCCTGGCAGGGCTTTGACCTGGCCAGACCTCCGTCCGGCGGCGTGCGTTCCCGTTCCGCTGGGTAGTCAACGATCAGCCCGTTCGAAAAAGGGGATCGTTGTCATGGCGCGCATTCTGATCACCGGCTCCACCGACGGCCTCGGTCTCATGGCCGCCCGGCTGCTGGCCCACGACGGCCATGACGTCACCCTGCACGCGCGTAACGACACCCGCGCCGGTGACGCGCGCGACGCGCTGCCGGAGGCCGAAGCCGTCATCATCGGCGACCTGACCACCATCGAGGGAATGCGGTCGGTCGCCGTCCAGGCAGGCAGGATGGCCCGCTACGACGCGATCATCCACAACGCCGCCGTCGGATACCGCGAGCCGAGCAGGATCGAGACCGCCGACGGGCTCGCCCACGTGTTCGCGGTGAACGTGCTCGCCCCTTACCTGCTCACGGCACTCATCACCCCGCCCGATCGGCTGGTCTACCTGAGCTCGGGCATGCATCGCGGCGGGGACACCGGTCTGGACGACCTGCAGTGGACCGCCAGGCCCTGGGACGGCTCCCGGGCGTACGCCGACAGCAAGCTGCTGGACGTCGTCCTCGCGTTCGCGGTCGCCCGCCGATGGCCCGACGTGCTGTCCAACGCCCTCGAACCCGGCTGGGTCCCGACGAAGATGGGAGGTCCGGGCGCGCCGGACGACCTCTCCCAGGGGCCGGTGACGCAGGCGTGGCTGGCCGTGAGCCAGGACCCCGAGGCCACCGTGACCGGCGGCTACTTCCACCACAGGAAACCGTGTTTCGTCCATCCGGCCGCGCGGTCGCCCGAGTTGCAGGACGCTCTCCTCGACGCGTGCGCCAAGCTGACCGGTGTCTCTTTCCCGTCGCACGCGGCGTGAGCGTCCGGGGCGTCGTGTTCCGTGTCGAATGGGGCGTGAGTGTCCGGGATCGTCGTGTTCCGGGTCGCGTTCCTCATCGTGTGATCGGTCGTCGGCTCCTCAGGACCGGAGCTCTGACGGGCTGACCAGGGAGTCGCCCAGCGCGGTGCGGTGATACAGGACACCGCGACCGGTGCGGCTCCCGGTGACCAGGCCCGCCCTGCGCAGAGCGGAGATGTGCCCGCCCACGGTCCCCAGACTCAGCTCCAGCAGGGACACGAGCTGGGTGGTGGTCGCCGGGGTCGCCAACTCCAGCAGGAGGCGGGTCCTGGTCCTGCCGATCAGTCCGGCCAGGCCGTCCGGCGTCTCGGGCGGGACGCCGGTGCCCCGAGCCGGATAGCTGATCGCATACGGCCAGTGGGCCTCCAGGTAGGAGCCGATCCCGGTGGGGAACACGGTCGGCATGAAGAGCAGCCCGCGCCCGTCGAGCCGGTGGGTCTCGTCCGCGCCCCTGGAAAGCACCTCGATGACACCGTCGGGACGCCACCGGACCCGGGGGTTGAGGTCGTCGAGTGCCGCGCCCCAGCCGTAGGTCGCCAGACGGCCCGCCCGCTGGACCACGTCCCGCTCCAGGATCGCGTGGAAGCGCGGCCACGCGGGGGAGACGATCTCCTGCCAGATCGCACTCAGCGCCTCGGCGAACAGCCGTACGACCTCAGGCGAGAACAGCACGTCCATGACGGGCCGGGGAAGGCGCGGCGCCCCCTCCAGGTTCCTGGTGATCTCGGCGTGCGCCCGCGCCACCGGGGTGGCCCGCACCGCCGCGATCTCCGCCTCGAACGGGGTGTTCACCCCGGTCGGCGGCGGCGCGGGGAAGTCGGCGTTGTAGCGCCGCTCGCGGAACAGCGCCACCATGGGAACCAGTCCGGGGTGTGTGAGCAGCAGCCTCTCGTACGGCTCCCGCATCCTGGCGATCCACGCCCGCCACTCCCCGGCCTCCCGCCTGCCGGAGAGGATCCAGAGCGCGTGCTTGGTCACGATGAGCGGGGAGATGGCGAACCTGCTCGCCATGACGTCGTGCGGGGTGACCTCGATGCGGAAGACCACTGACTAACCTTTCGGATATATCCGAAAGGTTAGTCAGCCGTTCGGGTGTCTTCCACCATCGTGTCCATGACCACACAAGAGCGCGGCGCGACCTATACGGAGGTCTTCGCGAGCCGGGAGTTCCGTGTCCTGTTCGGAAGCTTCACCCTCCTGGTCGCGGGGGAGCAGGTCAAGATGCTCGCCCTGTCGGCGCTGGTGTACGCGCGGACCGGCTCGCCGGGGCTGTCGGCGGCGGCGTACATGGTGGGTTTCCTTCCCTACATCGTCGGCGGGACGTTCCTGCTCTCGCTGGCCGACCGGATCCGCCCGCGTGTGCTGATGATCACCGGTGAGCTGCTGCGGACGGTGACCTGCCTGCTCCTCGCCTTCACCGGGCTGCCCGTCTGGGCGATGCTCGCCCTCGTCCTCGCCACCGGCCTGTTCTCGCCGGTCTTCGGGGCGGCGCGCAGCGCACTCCTGCCCGACCTGCTGCCCGGCGACGCGTTCGTCCTGGCCAGGTCGGTGCTGAACGTGACGGCGGCCGGGGCCCAGATCGGTGGCCTCGCGGCGGGCGGCGCCATCCTCGCCTTCACCGGACCCGAGGGAGCACTCACCGTCACCGCGGCCCTGTCCCTCCTGGCGGCCGCGGTACTGCGCTACGGCCTGCCCGACCTCCCCGCCAGGAACGCGACGGGCGCCGGCTCTTCCGGCGCCGATACGAAGGACGCCGGCCTCTCCGGCGGTGGCCTTCCCGACGAGAACCTCTCCGATGGAGACCTCTCCGGCACAGGTATTCCGGGCGGTGGCTCCCTCACCGAGGAGAAGAGCGAGGCGGATGCCCGGACCGTCGCGGGTGGCGGCGCCGTACGGGAGACGCTGCGCGTCAACCGGGCCCTGCTGACGGACCGCCGCGTACGCGGACTGCTGCTCACACAGTGGTTGCCGGTCTCGCTCGTGGTGGGTGCCGAGGCGATGATGGTCCCCTATCTGGGAAACACCGCAGGATTCGCGCTTGCCGCCGCCTCCCTGGGCCTGGCGGTCGGAAACTTCGTCATCGCCCGGTTCGTCTCGCCCGCCGGAAGGGAACGACTGGCGTTCTCCTTCGCGATCGTGTCGGGCATCCCTCTGCTCGCCTTCGCCCTCCAGCCGGGACTCGCCGGAGCCGCGCTGATCGTGATGCTCGCCACCGCGGCGTCGAGCGCCTGCCAGCTGGGGTTGCAGCGGTGGTTCGTGGACGCGGTGCCGGAAGCCGTGAGGGGGCAGGCCTTCGGCCTGGCCGCCGCGGGAATGATGACCGGCCAGGCCGTGGGCGGCGCCCTCGCCGGCGTCGCCGCCGAGCTGACCTCCCCGCACACGGCGATCGTCCTCATGGGAGCCGTGACGGTCCTCAGTTCCCTCGCCCTGCACCGCCCCCTGAGAACCGGCGGACAGCCGCCCGCATGACGATGCTCCGCCCCAGGAGACCGGGCATGGTTCGTCATCAACAGGAGATCAGGGGGTCAGAGGTCGACGCTCTCGCCGGGGGGGAGGCGCCGGATGTCGGCCCCGAGCCGTTCGGCCTCACTGGCGAGCACGCTCTCCAGCACCTTGACGCCCCAGTCGTTGATCAACCCGTCGTGGATCGCGTACGCGCGCCGGGGTGCCATCGTCCGCAGGTAGACGATCATGTCGGGAACCGTCATCCAGGGGGCCTGGCCGGGCACCAGCAACGTCGGCACGTCGACGACGGTGAGCGCGTCGCCGGGGTGGAAGACCTCCCCGTCGACGACGAACCCGACGTTGTCCACCGGCGGCACGTCGGGATGGCTGAAGTGGTGTTTCTCTCCCACGACGGTCACCTCGAATCCGGCGACCGCCAGTACGTCCCCCGCACGCACGACCCGTACGCTGTCGCCCAACTCGGTCAGGTGCCGGGCCACGCCGGGACAGGTGTGGACGACGAGACGCGGATTCTCGGCGACGGCCGCGCGCAGACGGTCGGGTTCGAAGTGGTCGAAGTGCTCGTGGGTGACGAGCACGGCCTCGGCCCCGGTGATGGCATCGGTCTCGGGAGTCATCGCACCGGGATCGATGACGAGGCTCCGCCCGTCCTTCTCCAGCCGTACGCATGCGTGTCCGAGTTTGGTGAGTCTTATCGTCATGCGCCCATCCTGCTCACCCGCAGCGCCTCCTTGATCGGATCCGCCGAGGGCGAACGGGCACCGACGGGTCGTACGCGGAGACGGACGCCGGGCGGGTCAGGGGCGGGTCAGGCGGTCGTAGACGGTCGCGGCCGTCAGGCCGTAGGCGAGGTGCGGGACGATGTCGGAGACCCAGGACGAGGCGTCCCACTCGCGCGGGTCGGTCAGGCGCAGCGCGGTGAGGGGGGCCACGCTCGCGGCCATCGCCATCGCCGACAGTCCCAGGGCGGCCAACGGCGGCGGGACGCGACGGTCTTCGGTGAGCAGGCCGTACAGCCCGCCGACGCCCAGGCCCGTCGCGTACCCGAGCAGCGCGCCCATGCCCTCGCGCCTGCTGTCGGCGGCCTCCCCCGAGCCGAGGTCGGCACCCGCGCGGTCGGCCAGCTCGCCCGCGGCCTCGGCCGGCAACCCGCTCGCGGCCCGGCCACGTACGACCATGTCCAGGTAACCGGCGATGTTCAGCGCGGTGGTGCCCGCCGCGCCGGCGAGGATCCCCGCCACCGGGCTCACGCCCGTCGCCTTCCCGCCGGGCGCGGGCAGGCCGGATCGTGGATGTGCCCTGACCCCGTGGCGGTCCTGGCCCGTGGCCGTCGCCGCGGAACGGCTGTCCTCCACCCCTGCGACATGCGTTCTCCCCCGAGTCGGCAACGAGGTCGGTATGCCCGCCGTCGTCACGGCCAACCCCGCGCCGACCTGCGCCTTCGCGGGGCCGGAGGCAGCGGGGAGACAGCGGGGGACAGGGGCAGCGGTGGGACGGGGAGAGGGACAGGGTCAGCGGTGGGAGAGGGAACCGCTCCTGACGCCCGAGGTGTGCAGGTCGGTCTCCACCCGCGCGGCGGTGGCGAGCAGCGGCGGGAGCAGATCGCGGCGGACGGACTCCGGGGTCGTCCGGCTCGCGTGCGAGGAGATGTTGATCGCGGCGCTCACCCGTCCCGAACGTTCCCTGACGGGGACGGCGATCGAGCGCAGGCCCTCCTCCAACTCCTGGTCGACCATGGCCCAGCCCTGGGCGCGGACCTTCTCCAACTCGGTCCTGAGGGCGGCGGGGGAGGTGATCGTGTTGGGGGTGAACCGGTGTAACTCGACGCGCCCGAGGTAGGCGTCGAGGTCGTCGGGCGGCAGCCAGGCGAGCAGCACCCTGCCCATCGAGGTGCAGTGGGCCGGGAAGCGGGTGCCGATGTTGATGGTCACCCGCATGATCCTGCTGGTGGCCACCCGGGCCACGTAGACGACGTCCTCGCCGTCGAGCACCGCCACCGACGCCGACTCGCGCACCTCGGCGACGAGGCGTTCGAGGTGCGGCTCGGCCACCTCGGGCAGCGAGAGACCGGACAGGTAGGCGTACCCGAGATCCAGGACGCGGGGGGAGAGCGCGAACAGCCGCCCGTCGGTCCTGACGTAGCCGAGGTCGACGAGCGTCAGCAGGAACCGCCGGGCCGCGGCCCTGGTCAGGCCGGTCGCGCGGGCCACCTCGCTGAGCGTCAGCTCGGGGCTCGTCGCGCTGAACGCCTTGATCACCGAGAGCCCGCGTGCCAGTGACTGCACATGCTCCGAGCCACGGTCAATCGGTTCCGTCATCCCCGCCCTCCCCGTTTCCCTCGGAGCCCAGCACCGCCCGTGCCACCGCGAACGCCCGGTTGGCGGCGGGCACGCCCGCGTAGATCGCGGTCTGCAGCAGGACCTCCTTGATCTCCTCCTCGGTCAGGCCGATGCGGAGCGCGGCCCTCACGTGCATGGCCAGCTCGTTCTCGTGCCCGAGTGCGGCGAGCATGGCCAGCGTGACACAGCTGCGGGTGCGCCGGTCCAGGCCGGGGCGGGTCCAGATCTCGCCCCAGGCGTACCTGGTGATGAACTCCTGGAAGTCCGCGGTGAACGGGGTGGTCGTCGCGACGGCGCGGTCCACGTGCTCGTCGCCGAGCACGGCCCGGCGCGTCGCGTCCCCGGCCTCCCACCTCTTCGTGTCGCTCATCTCTCCGGTCTCCCCGGGCCTCCGCGCATCCACGTCGCTCATTCTTCGGGCCTCCCGCGCCTATGTCCGTCCAAGCCGCTCATTCGTCCGGCCACCCCGCCCGTGCCCCCGGCTTCCCGCCCGCCCGTGCCGCTCATTTTCCGGTCTCCCGTCCGTTCATGCCACTCGTCCGCGGTCGGTCCGCTCAGGTACGGGCTCATCCGAGGTTCTCGTGGGCGGCGAGCGCCCGGTCGACGAAGACGGCGGCGGAGCCGAGGGCGCCCGCCGGGTCGAGGGCCGCGTCGACCTCCTCGGCGCTCAGACGGACACCGGGATCGGCGAGCAGGACCTCCCGCAGCTGCGTGCCCTCTCCGGTGGCGCGGTCGCAGGCGGCGTCCACCAGTCGCCGGGCCTCGGGGGTGCCTCCGAGGCGTACGACGACCTGCTCGGCCATGAGCAGCCCGCGGGTCGCGCCGAGGTTGGCGCGCATCCTCGCGACGTCCACGGTGAGGCCCTCCAGCACCTCACGGAGCCAGGAGGCGGCGCTGCCGACGAGCCTGAACAGCTCGCCCAGCGTCTCCCACTCGGCCTGCCAGGGGCCGGCCGCGCGCTCGTGCTCCTGGACCATGCCGTCGAGGATCGAGGCGACCAGACCGGGGACGCGCTGGACACAGGCGAGTACGGACATCGAACCCACCGGGTTGCGCTTGTGCGGCATCGCGCTGGAGGTGCCCCGGCCGGGACCCGTCGGCTCGGCGACCTCCGCCACCTCGGTCTGGGCGAGCAGCTTCACGTCGTTCGCGGTCTTGCCGAGTGTCCCGGCGACGGTGCCGAGTGCGCAGGCGAGCCGGGCCACCGGGGTCCGGTCGGTGTGCCAGGGGACGACCGGCTCGGCGAGTCCCAGCTCGGCCGCGAGGAGTGGCGGCACCTCATGTCCTCGCGCGCCGAGGACCGAGAGGGTGCCCGCGGCCCCTCCGTACTGGACCGGCAGCGGCACCCGCGCGAGGCCGGTCCTGGCGTGGTCCAGCGCGCTGAGCCAGCCCGCCGCCTTCAGCCCGAACGTGATGGGTACGGCGTGTTGCAGCACGGTACGTCCGGCCATGACGGTGTCGCGGTGTTCGGACGCCAGTCGCGCGCAGGCGTCCGCGCAGGCCGACAGGTCGGTGAGGACCGGTGCGAGGGCGCGACGGGCGATCAGCATGGCCGCGGTGTCGTTGACGTCCTGGCTGGTGGCGCCGTAGTGGACGAACCGCCGCAGCTCCGGCTCGATCCGTTCTCGCAGGGCGGCGACCAGGGGGATGACGGGGTTGCCGGTCCGTGCGGCCTCGCGGCCCAGTTCGGCGACGTCGTACAGCTCGGGACGGCAGGCCGCGGCCAGCGCGGCGGGCACCTCGGCGGGGACGAGGCCGATCCCGGCCTGCGCGCCGGCGAGCGCGGCCTCGACGTCCAGCATGGCGGCGAGCCAGGCGACGTCCGACACCCGCGCCGACGCCTCGCCCCTGGCGAACATCCCTGAGAACAGGCCGGTGGACGGGCCTGAAGACGGGCCGGAAGGACCAGGCGTGCCGGACGGACCAGACGCGCCGGACGCGCCGGACGCGCCGGACGCGCCGGGATGCGGATCGGAGAACAGGCCGGGAGAAAGGTCGTCGGGAGAGGGGCCGGAGGACGGGCCGCCGGTCGCGGGAGAGATCATGTCCACCTCCGGGTGGTCCGGACGCCGCTCAGGAGCCCGTTCCCTCAAGGACGACGGCGAGGCCCTGGCCCACGCCGATGCAGATCGCGGCCAGACCGTACCCGCCGCCCCTGCGGTGCAGTTCGTGGGCGAGGGCGCCGAGGATGCGCGCCCCCGAGGAGCCGAGGGGGTGACCGAGGGCGATGGCGCCGCCGTTGACGTTCACGATCTCGGGGTCGAGGTCGGGCCACTCGGCGAGGCAGGCCAGCGACTGGGCGGCGAACGCCTCGTTGAGCTCGACCACGCTCAGGTCGGACCAGCCGATGCCCGCCCGTTTGAGTGCCGTACGGGCCGCGTCGACGGGTCCGATGCCGAACAGGTGCGGCTCGACGCCGATCACCGCGCGGGAGACGATCCTGGCCAGCGGGTGCCGCCCGGATCGGCTGGCACCCGCCTCGTCGCCGATGAGCAGCGCGGCGGCGCCGTCGTTGAGGGGGGAGGCGTTGCCCGCGGTGACGGTGCCGTCGGGACGGAAGACCGGCTTCAGGCCGGACAGGGACTCCTGGGTCGAGTCGGCCCTGACGGACTCGTCGTGGTCGAGGGCGTCGAGCGGGACCACCTCGCGCTGGAAGACGCCGCGCTCCCAGGCCGCCGCCGCGCGCCGGTGGCTGCGCAGCGCGAACCGGTCCTGGGCCTCGCGGCCGATGGCGTAGCGGTTGGCGAGGATCTCGGCGCCCTCGCCCAGGGCGACCGTCCACTCGGCGGGCATCCGGGGGTTGACCATGCGCCAGCCGAGGGCCGTGTCGTGCAGGGACCGCTCTCCCCGCTCGAAGCCCCTCGCGGGCTTGGGCATCACCCACGGCGCTCGGCTCATCGACTCGGAGCCTCCGGCGACCACCAGGGACGCGTCGCCCACGGCCACCGCGCGGGAGGCGGCGATCGCCGCCTCCAGGCCGGAGCCGCACAGCCGGTTGAGGGTCGTGCCGGGCACCGTCACCGGCAGCCCGGCGAGGAGCACGGCCATCCGTGCGACGTCCCGGTTGTCCTCGCCCGCGCCGTTGGCCGCGCCGAAGAACACGTCCTCGATCGCGGCCGGGTCGAGGGCGGGGGCGCGGTCGGCCAGCGCGCGGACGACGTGGGCGGCGAGGTCGTCGGGGCGGACGCCCGACAGGGCTCCGCCGTACCGGCCGATGGGCGTGCGGACCGCGTCGAGGATGTAGACGTCGTTCACGGTGGAGGGCTCCTGTCTGGGAGTGCTCGGAGGTCGTGGCCGCCGGTCTGAGGGTGCGCGGAGGCCGCGGGGGCCGCAGTCGCGGCGGACCTCGCCGCCGCTGTCCGCGGGGTCGATCCCTCGGTGATCGTTCCTTGACATATCCGACATAAGCGGCGTAGCTTCCGCGATACGTCTCGTTCGTTCAGGGAATCATTGTTCGCATAACGAACATTATCCCTTAGTCCTTTCCCTCGGGAGGTCCCGTGCCCCGTACGACCCTCATGGATGCGAAGACGTGGACCGGGCAGGTCTTCGGGAACGGCTGGGTGACCTCGCACGCGGGAGACGCGGCCGTGGTCGAGCCCGCCACCGGAGCCGAACTCGGCAGGGTCGGCGTGGCGGGGGCCGAGGACGTGGCGGCGGCGGCCGTGCTCGCCGTACGGGCGCAGCGGGAGTGGGCGGCGGCCTCCTTCGAGGAGCGGGCGGCCGTGCTGCGACGGGCCGGGAGGCTGTTCGAGGATCACGCGGAGGAGATCCAGGACTGGATCGTTCGCGAGGCCGGGTCGATCCGCCCCAAGGCGGGCGTGGAGACACACGTCGCCGCCCAGGAGTGCTACGAGGCCGCCGCGCTGGCGTCCCAGCCGCCGGGAGAGATCCTGCCGACCGTCAAGCAGCGGCTCAGCCTGGCCAGGCGCGTACCGGTGGGGGTGGTCGGCGTGATCGCGCCGTTCAACTTCCCGCTCATCCTCGCCATCCGTTCGGTCGCCCCGGCGCTCGCCCTGGGCAACGCGGTGATCCTCAAGCCCGACCCGCGCACCGCCGTCTCCGGGGGTGTCGCCATCGCCCGCGTCTTCGAGGAGGCGGGGCTGCCGTCCGGCCTGCTTCAGGTGCTGCCGGGAGGAGTGGAGGCGGGGCAGGCGCTCGTCGGCGATCCGCTGGTACGGGTGATCTCCTTCACCGGCTCGACCTCGGCGGGACGTGCGGTCGGCGAGGCGTGCGGGCGGCTGCTCAAGCGGGTGCATCTGGAACTCGGCGGGAACAGCGCGCTCATCGTCCTGGACGACGCGGACCTGGACCTCGCGGTCTCGGCGGGCGCGTGGGGCTCCTTCCTGCACCAGGGACAGATCTGCATGACCACCGGACGCCACCTGGTGCACTCCTCGATCGCGGAGGAGTATGTGGCCCGGCTCGCGGAGAAGGCCGACCACCTGCCGGTCGGCGATCCCGCGGGCGGGCAGGTCGCGCTCGGCCCGCTCATCGACTCGGGCCAGCGGGACAAGGTTCACAACCTGGTCACCGCGAGCGTCGACGCCGGGGCGCGGCTGGCGGCGGGCGGCACCTACGAAGGGCTCTTCTACCGGCCCACGGTCCTGGCGGACCTGCCCGAGCGCGCTCCCGCCTACGTCCAGGAGGTGTTCGGCCCGGTGGCGCCCGTCGTGCCGTTCTCCACGATCGAGGAGGCCGCCGCGCTGGCGTCCGACAGCGAGTACGGCCTGTCGCTGGGCATCCTCACCCGCGACGCGATGCGGGGCCTCGCGCTGGCCGACCTCGTTCCCACCGGGATCGTGCACGTCAACGACCAGACGGTGGACGACGAGCCGGTGGCCCCGTTCGGCGGGGTCGGGGCCTCGGGCACCGGCTCGCGTTTCGGCGGGGGACGGGCCAACATCGAGGCTTTCACCGAGACCCGCTGGGTGACGATGCAAGGAAATATCGCGACCTACCCCTTCTGATCGCCTGACCCGACTTCCCCCGACGGTGCGCCGTGACGGCGGCAGGCCGTGTCCTGACCCCCACTTGTGATGACCCAACTGCCCCTGACGGTGCGCCGTGAGGCTTATGGGAGAGTTGGGCAATGTCCGAACGGGGAGTCAGTGTGTCGCGGGCGTCGGGGACGCCGTTGATGCCGCCGGTGTCGTCTGCGTCGCGGGTTCTGCTCATCGCGGGATTCGTGCTCGCGTCGCTCAACCTGCGGCCCGCGCTCGCGGGCTTCTCCCCGGTGCTGGACGAGATCATGAACGATCTCGGGCTGAACGCCGCCGGGGGAGGGGCGATCACCACGGTCATGGTGGTCTGCCTGGGCGTCCTCGGCCCGCTCGCCCCCCTGCTCGCCCGCCGCTTCGGCCTGGACCGCACACTCCTGGCCGGGCTGCTGATCCTGGCGGCCGGGGTGACACTGCGCGCCGCGGGAAGCGTCCCGGCCCTCTACGCGGGCGCGGCCGTCGCCGGTACGGCCATCGCGGTGATGAACGTCGCGATGCCCGGCGTGGTCAAGCAGCACTTCCCCTCGCGGGTCGGGCCGTTCACCGCGATCTACGTCTCCGGCCTGGTGCTGGGCGCCGCCCTGGCGTCGGGTTCCGTGGTGCCGATCGAGCGGGCCACCGGGCTCGGCTGGCGCGAGGTGACCGCGATGACCGCGATCCCCGCACTGGCCGCGGCGGTGCTCTGGCTGCCACAGGCGCTGCGCCGCCCCGCTCGCCAGGAGGCCGCGCCCAGGCCGTTCGCCCTGCTGCTCCGCAGCCGGGTGACCTGGTACGTCACCGCCTACATGGGCATACAGTCGCTCACCTTCTACATCATGCTGGCCTGGATACCGACGATCTTCAAGGACGCGGGACTCCCCGCCGACCAGGCCGGATACATGCTCAGCCTCACCAACCTGGCCCAGGTCGCGGCCACGCTGACCGTCCCGGTGCTCGCGGGACGCGCCCGGTCACAGGTGCCGTACGTCACCGCCGCGACCGTTCTCACGATCGCCGGATACCTCGGCGTGCTGTTCGCGCCGGCCGCTCTGCCGTGGCTGTGGATGATCGTCCTTGGGGTGGGGCAGGGCGCCTCGATCGCGCTCGCCCTGCTCATCATCACGCTCCGCGCGCCCGACCCGGTCTCGGTGACCGCGCTGTCGGCCGTCGCCCAGTCCGTCGGCTACACGCTGGCCGCGCTCGGACCGCTCCTGATCGGAGCTCTCCACCAGCTCTCGGGCGGCTGGACACTGCCGCTGCTGGCGGGGCTCGGCGCGTGCGCCCTGCAACTGGGAGCCGGATTCCTGGCGGGCCGTCCGGTCACGGTGGTCGGCACGGACGGCTCACACCCGGCAGAGGGCTCACCCTCCTCGGCCTGAGCGGACGGCTCACGCCCGGCCGAGGACTCGCCCTCCCGGAACGCACGCCCCCGCCGGGCCGAGGACCCGTCCTCCCCGGGACGGCTCACGCCCCGCCGGGGACTCGTTCGTCCCGGCCCGACACCCGTTCCGGCTTCTCTCCGGCTCGGAAACCGTACCTTTACGAGTCGCTGTCCCCACGACCCGTTTCCTTTGCGAGTCGTTGTCCCACCGGCCATCTGGGCCTTCTAGCGTCCTGAACATGATCCGTAGGCTTCTGTCCGCGGCGCTGGCGGTCCTCACGACCGGTACCGTCGCCGTTGTGCTGCAGCAACCCGAACCCGCCACCGCCGAGCCCCGTGGCCGCGAACCCGTCGTCATCGGCCACCGGGGCGCCGGCGCGTACCGGCCCGAGCACACCCTGCTCTCGTACGAGACCGCGATCGCGCTGGGTGCCGACTACATCGAGCCCGACCTTGTCTCGACGAAGGACCACGTGCTGGTGGCCAGGCACGAGAACGAGATCGGCGGCACCACGGACGTCGAGAGCCACCCCGAGTTCGCGGGGCGCCGGACGACCAAGACGATCGACGGCGTCTCGATCACCGGCTGGTTCACCGAGGACTTCACGCTCGCCGAGTTGAAGACGCTCAGGGCCGAGGAGCGCATCCCCGACCTGCGTCCGAACAACACCGCCTTCAACGGACTCGCGGAGATCCCGACCTTCGACGAGGTCGTCGCGCTCGCCAAGCGGAGCGGGGTCGGCGTCTACCCCGAGACCAAGCACCCGAGCTACTTCGACTCCATCGGGCTCTCCCTGGAGGAGCCGCTGATCGAGGTGCTCGGCCGCCACGGCTGGCGCGGGAGCCGCGACCCGGTCTTCATCCAGTCCTTCGAGACCGCCAACCTGCGCGAGCTGAGGAAGAAGACCAGGCTGCCGCTGATCCAGCTCATCACCGCCACCGGCGCCCCGTACGACTGGGTCGCCGCCGGAGACCCGCGCACCTACGACACCATGGTCACCCCCGAGGGGCTCCGTGACGTGGCGGACTACGCGGACGGCATCGGCGTCGACACCAGGCGGATCGTGCCCGCCGGTCCCGACGGCCGCCTCCTGCCGCCCACCACGCTCGTCCGCGACGCCCACCGCGCCGGTCTGAAGGTCCACACCTGGACCGTGCGGAACGAGAACGCGCAGCTCCCGGTGGACTTCCGGCTCGGTGACCCGGCGAGTCCGGCCTACCCGCGCGCCACCGGCAACGTGATGGGCTGGCTGGAGAGGCTCTACTCCCTCGGCGTCGACGGCGTCTTCGCCGACGACCCGGGCATGGCCAACGCCGTCAGGGCGCGCGTCTTCTAGACCGTCAAACCCACGTGGCGAAGGTATGAGTCCGCGGTGAGGCATCCGGTCCTACGGCCGCCGCACCCGTGAACGACGGGTGCGGCGGCGAGGGCGGCGAGGACGGGGGCACTCGGCACCGAGTCGGGCGGCGAGGGCCGACCCGGTGGCTCCCGTCAGGCGACGCCGGCCATCTGCTCGGCGTCGTCCATGGGACGCAGCTCGTCGGCGTAGCTGACCGAGACGCGGCGCATCACGCCGCTGTCGCTGATGGAGTACTGGCCCAGGCGCCACAGCGGCGGCGAGTACGCGTGGATCGAGACGCTGCCGTGAACCGCGCCGGTCAGCCGGTGGATGTGGTCGGGGCCGAAGGAGAAGGACTCGCCCTCCGAGATCACGGTCTCCAGGTGCTCGCCGCCGATGCGGGGGTTGCACTCCAGAAGCGTCCCGGCCACCACGCGGACCGCCCCCGAGGAGGTGTCGTGGTCGTGCCAGCCGGTGTCGTCCTCGGGCCGCCAGCACAGCAGCCAGACGTCCACGTGGGAGTCGCGGTAGAGGGAGGCGAAGTGGCGTCCCCCCTCCTCGGGGAACTCCACCTGGTCCTGCCACCGGGACGGGTCGGCGGCCAGCTCGTTGACCAGGTCGAGGAGTTCGCGCCGGTCGAGGGCGCGAGCGGGCAGGGCCTCGTAGCTCATGAGGTCTCACCGCCGACCGGTCCGGAGACCGCGATGTCCACTCGTCCGGTGTGAATGGCGCGGTCGGCGGGCCGGGCGGCTCGTGCGCGCGGCGGGCTCGCGGCTCCGGTCGCCGGGAGCGCACAGCTCTCGCGGCCCTGGTACTGGTTCACTTGCGCGACTCCTTTCCGTTCAGCAGGCGGTTCGGGTTGGTGACCGCGATGGCGTGCCAGGCGGCGTCGCCGAGCGCGGGGTCGGGTGCGATGGCGTAGGGCTGGTCGGAGCCGCTCACCACGACGTCGACGCCGAGTTCGCGGACGATCGCGTCGACGGCGCGCGGGCCGTAGGAGGAGGTCTCCAGGAACAGGTCGGGATCGACCTGTCCCCGGCCCTCGCCGCCCCGGTTGGCCAGGCGCTCGGAGTGGAGCGGTGCCAGCCCGGCGAGCAGCGAGAAGCAGACCCGCAGGCGGGGGTGGCGGGACCGTCCGAAGGCGGTGAAGGCGTACCACGCGGCGTGCATCTGCTGCACGTACGGCACGACGGCGGGCCACCAGCCGGGCCCCTCCGGCTCGGTGGCGGGTCCCGGGTGCACGAAGAGCGGCAGGTCGCGCTCGGTGAGGACGTCCAGCAGTGGGGCGACCCTCGCCAGGCCCGCGGCGTCGCGCACCGCGGTCGCGGGCAGTTGGAGCCCGACGAGTCCGGGTCGCGCGTCCGTCCTGCCGTTCTCGACGCCACTCTCCGTGCCGCCCGCCGTGTCGCGGTCCTTCGCGTCGTCCCGTACGCCGTTGCGGATGTCGTCTCCCGTCGCGTTCCGTGCACCGTGCCGGGCGTCGTCTCGCGCGTCGCCTCGTGTGTCGAGGGTCTTGGCGAGCCTGGCGGGGGCGATCTCGCTGAGGCAGGTCGCCGCCCAGGCGCCGAAGGGCGCGGGCAGGGCGAGGGCGTCCTCGTGGTAGGCGTCGATGATCGGCCAGGCGTCCTCGGGGGGCAGGGACTCGATGCCGAGCGGGCTGGACAGCGACACGAGGGCGAGGTCGAGATCCGCGTTCAGCGCGAGGCGTCCGGCGAGGTCATGATCGGCGGGGTCGACCTCGTAGGGGGGCTCGCCGTCCAGATGGAGGGTCCAGCCGTCGAGCCGGGGCGCGGCCGTACGCCGTCTGAGCGCGTCCACGAACGCGGGCGTCCACAGATGCTGGTGAACGTCGACGGTCACGACGGATCTCCTCCTTCCACGCTTCGCGGCATTCCCTACCTAGAATAGGGGTAAACGCTCTCACCTTGCCACATCCAACAGTGACACGGTTCAGTGAACCGTTTCAGTGAACCGCTTCACCCGGCATCGTGTCAATACCTCCCGACATCTCCCGACTTCCTTCGGCGCCTCTGATCGCGCGGGGAACGCGCCCCCGAAGGTCCCGGGGAATAGGCTGGACCGATGCCCCAGCCCCGGAAACGAGCGACCATCCGTGAGGTGGCGAAGGCCACCGGTCTGTCGCCGGCCTCTGTCTCCTACGCCCTGCGTGGCATGCAGGTGTCGGAGGAGACCATCGAACGGGTGCGCCGGGCCGCGGCCGAGCTCGGCTACGAGGCCGACCCGATCGCCCGGGCCCTGGCCAGCGGCAGGACCGGCATGATCGGACTGCTCTGCGGCTCCCTGGAGGATCTCTGGCAGCAGGCGCTCGCCGTGGGCATCGGCCGCGCGCTCAAGGACAACGACCGGTACGCCCTCATCCTGGACGCCGCCGGAGACCCCGCCAGGGAGAAGACGCTCGCCAGACAGCTCCGCGACCAGCGGGTGGACGCGCTGATCGTGCAGCCGGTCGATCCCGCGGCGCCGCTCTGGGCCGAGCTGTGCGAGGGGCTGCCGGTGGTGTCGATCGGTGACGCGCTGGCCGGGGCACGCGCCGCGGGCGAGGTCGTCTTCGACAACCGGGCCGGGGTGACCCTCGCCCTGGAGCATCTGCGCGAGCGGGGGCACCGGCGCCTGGCCGTCCTCACCTCGACCCGGGCCAGCACCCCCGACCGGCCCGCGGACGTGCACGTCATGGCCGAGGCCGGGCGGCTGGGACTCGACATCGAGATGGTCACCGCCTCGCAGTCGCTGGGACCGGCCACCCGGGTCGCGGGCGAGATGCTCGACGCCGGACACCGGGCGTTCTTCTGCTTCGCCGACTCGATCGCCTACGGCGTCTACGCCGCCTCGGCCGAGCGGAAGCTCGGCATACCGTTCGAGGTGTCCGTGATGGGCTACGACGACCACCCCATGTCGGGCCTGCTCACCCCCGGCCTGACCACGGTCGACTGGGACATCGACGGCATCGTCCGCGCCGCCGTCCGTATCGTCGTGGCCGCCGCCGACGGCACCGCCACGCGCCGCCGCCGTATCGTCCAGGCCCCCCAGCTCCGCGAACGCGGCTCGGTGGGCTGACCCGGCCACGTGAACCTCACGGGTCGTGAAGAACTCGGAGGTCTCAGGGGACGAGACCGGGCAGGAGCCCGCGTGCCGCGTCGAGGTCGGCGTCCAGCGGGCGGTTGCGCATCGCCGGATCGAGCGGCAGGTCGCAGGGCAGGCCGCGCTGCCGCAGGGCTCGTACGGAGGCCACCAGCTCGCACGCCAGCACGATCTCCAGCGGTTCGGCGGCGGCGAGCGCGGAGCGGGCCGCCTGCGGGGTGAAGCTCGCGTGGTCCTCGGTGCCGAGGGAGAGCACGGCGCCGCCCAGGGTGACCGGGGCGGCCAGGTGGCGCAGCTCGGCCAGGGCGGAATGCGCGACGTATTCGAGGATCATCACCCCGGACAGTCCGGGACGTTCGGCGAGGAAGGGGAGCAGGCCCGTGTTGGCCGGGTCGTTCAGGGTGGCGAGCCTGGCCGCGCTCAGCGTCGCGGTCTGCACGAGCGCGGCCCGCAGGGCGTCGAGGGCGAGCGCGACCCGCGCGGAGTGGAAGTTGCCGTTGTGCCAGGCCCGGCCACCGGCGATCAGCGGGTTCTCGGGAGCCGCGTTCATCTCCTCGGTGATCGTTCGTTCCGCTCGTCCGAGGGCGTCGAGCACGGCTCCGTGGACCTGTGGAAAGGCCCGGTAGCCGTACGGGTCCTGGACGCGGCGCGGGCTGGTGGAGCCGACCAGGGCGCGCAGCCCGGCCGCCACCTCGGTCTGCTCGGCGCCGCGTTGCACGACGGGGGAGAGCGGTTCGAGCGAGGCCTCGATCGCCCGGAAGGAACGGGCCGCGACCGCCGTGGCGGCGGACAGGAGGACCCCCAGACGGTGACAGGCCAGCGCCGCGTCCGCCAGGGTCGCCGCGCCCGAGCTGATGAACGGCAGCGCGTCGACGGAGGCGAGCGCGAACCGGGGTACGGGATCCCCCGGCCGCGTCCCCGGAGGGCCGCCTTCGGCTCGCTCCCAGGACCGGGTGTCCCCGGTCCCGGCTCTGGCCTGGGGGCCGGTCCCGGCTCGGGTGTCGGTCCCGGCTCCGGCTCCGGCCTGGGGTCCGGTTTCGGTCCCGGTTTCGGTTCCGGTCTCGGCCTCGGTCGAAGGATTCCGGGTGTCCCCGGCTGGTGCCTCGATCCGTACGGTGTCCGAGGGCCGGGTCCAGGGAAGCTCGCCGAGGAGACAGAGCGCGGTGGTGGCGAGGGCGGTGAGGTCGCCGGTGCCGATGGCGCCGTAGGTGCGGATCGGCGGGGTGAGGCCCAGGTTGACGGCGGCGGCGAGAACGGGAAGGAGGGCCGGGTCGACTCCCGAGCCGCCGGCCAGCAACTGGTTGAGACGGACGACGAGGGTGGCGCGGGCGCGGAACGCCTCGATCGTGGGTCCGGCGCCGCCCGCGTGGCTGCGGAGCAGGTCCAGGCCGGTGTCCTCGGTCTCCACGTCCTTGTTGGCGCCCACCCCGGTGGTCCGGCCGTACACGGGCCCGTTGAGCAGGCCGGCCATCCGCCACGCCGCCTGCGCGCGGGCGGTGGAGCCCAGCGCGATCCCGGAGCCGTGGGCCGCCCGGTCGACCTGCTCGCAGGTCAGGTGGGCGCCGTCAAGGACGAAGGTCATCCGCTCAGTCGCCGACGATCGCGTCGAAGATCAGGTCGAGCAGCCAGCTGACCAGGGCGATGACGATCGCTCCCCAGAACGCGGCCCAGAAGCCGTCGACGTGGAAGGGAACCCGGAGTTGCTCGGCGATCCAGCTGGTCAGCAGCAGCAGACCGGCGTTGACCACCAGGGCGAACAGGCCGAGTGTGAGGATGTAGAAGGCGCAGCCGAGCGTCGCGATGATCGGCTTCAGGACCGCGTTGACGACCCCGAAGATGAGGGCGACGACGACGAGCGTGCCGATCTCCTTGGCCGGGCTCGCCGCGGACACGGCGATACCGCTCACGAGTTGGGTCGCCGCCCATAGAGCGGCTGCTACGACCACTATTTTGATGAGTATTTTCACGTTTCGGCATCCTCGCATGGATGGTTGGACGGGCGATAGGTCCACATCTTGAGAGTGGATATATGCGTATAACAGGGAGTCTGCTGTATCGCCCCGGCATCTGCGGCTCCGATCGTCACCGGGTGACACGGAGGCACCGGTCGCCCCGATCGACGGGACGGCGAGCCGCCCCCGGCTCCCGTGGAGAGTTTCGCATCCGTGACCGTATGCGGTCATGAAAGTGGCGAGATCCTGTCAGGCGTGCCGTTCCTCGGCGGGAAGGCCCTCCGCCGGATGGGAGAGTCCCAGGTGAGGAGCACGAATCGCCGAGGAGGGCCGCATCATGTCCGATAACCGATCGTCCGCCGACCGACAGGGGGAGCCGTCCGCGCGAGCCGGGAGGAGCCCCGGGGTGGAACCCGGGAGGGGGCTCGGGACGGGGGCCGGGAGGAGTCCCGGGGAGGGAGCCGGAACGAAGCCCGGCGCGGAACCCGGGACCGAATCGCGTCCTGTCCCCAAGCCGGGACCTCCGCCCAGGCCGGGGCCGGTTCCCAAGCCGGGGCCTCCGCCGAAGCCGGGCCCTCCACCCAAGCCCGGTCCCGGGACCGGCGCGGGGACGAAAGCCGGTGCGATGAAAGCCGGGCCGGGGACGGAACCCAAGCCGGGGACGGAAGCCGGGCCCGGGGCGGAAACCAGGTCGGCGGACATGATCGACGAAGTGGCCCCATGACTCTGTGAGACCAAGATCATCTCAGCTGGGACCATGGTCGACGGGCGATGAACGCCCTTCGGGCGTTCATCGACATGCTTTCGCGGCGCCACCACGGGAAAAACGTCGCCCCGGCCGACGCGCTGACGGTGCATACCGTCAATTGCGCATGATGGTCATATTCTCGGGGCAGAAGGGGCGTGAGGGGGTGGGTCTGTTGGAAACGGACGAGCTTGAGACGCTGTCGGCCCAGGAACTGCATGATCGCGCGGTGCACTACGCCGTGCACCACGGAGATCTCGGTTTTCTGTGGGAGTTGCTCACGTTGATCCCCGCGGCGAACGCGTCCACGGGCAGCGAGGCTGAGACGACCAACGACCTCAGCAAGGTCTCGGCCCTGCTCAGCGACGCGATGGCCTCGGGCCACGGAGAGCTGGGAGAGGCGCTGCGGCCGTTCTACATCGAATACCTCTCCAAACATCCCGAAGCCTGAGGCGAGTCCCGTTCCCGCCTCAACCCGGACGTTCCTCCGCCTGCGAGCCTCTGTAGGGTGATCGGCAGGTTCTCAGGGGAGGGACGCCATGGCACAGGTGAGAGTGGAGCGGACCGAGGACGGGTTCGTGGCGCGCAACGACCGCGGAGCCGAGGTCGCGATGGGCGGCGGTGACGAGCAGGGGATGTTCACCCCCGTCGAGCTGCTGCTCGCCGCGCTCGGCGGCTGCAACATCGTCACCGTGGAGCCGCTCACGGCCCAGCGCGGCCATCGCCTGGTCCGCCTCGCCATGACCGTCCAGGCCGAGAAGATCGAGACGTCCAGGCTGGGGCCGATCACCATCACCTACGACGTGGAACTGCCCGAGGGCGACGAGAAGGCCGCCGAGGTCCTCCGCGCCGTGGCCCACCGCGTCGAGGAGAAGTACTGCACGGTGAGCCGCGCTCTGAAGGACAATACCGAGATCAACCTCGAACTCCCCTGACGACCCCCGCCGGGCGCCCCAACCGATGCGCCACCGACCCCGAACCAATGCGATCGCCTCCCTCGACGGCACGTTTCCCCGTGCCCGCAGGGCTGACGGCGCTTCGGTGATACCGGGTCAAGGTTGGGTGTAGGCGCAAAATCAACCTTTGGATGACGCGCCCGTTGCATTTGACTAGGTAGTGTTGTTGCAGGTCGAGGGGTCTGCGAAGCCCGGGGGGAGCGTTGCAGAGACTTTTCACCGGATAAGAACGCGAGGGGGATCGCGTTCCTGAGCGGAGCCGCCCGAGTCTTGGGGGAGACGACGGCAAAGCCCGCGAAGAGGCCGGGGCCGGACAGTTGGGGGACTGTCCGGCCCCGCGTCTGTTCAAGGGCGGGTCCGGGTAGTTGGGGGATCATCCAGCCCTGTGTCTGCTCAGGGTCGGGTCAGACTCCGGGTGATCCATATGAGGTTCCGGACAGGGGCGGCCGGGATCAACCGGGGTGCGAGTGCGCTGAGGCTGCTGCTAGAGTTACCTCCGTCGCAAGCGCCGCTAGCTCAGTTGGTTAGAGCAGCTGACTCTTAATCAGCGGGTCCGGGGTTCGAGTCCCTGGCGGCGCACCGCACAGAAATCCCAGCTCGGCACGCTGAGCTGGGATTTCTTGGTTTTCGAAGGTCTTCCGCGGTTGCTCTTCGGCACGGTTCCAGCACATGATATTGTCGCGCGTCCCCACCGATTCCGGTCATTCAGGACGACCTGCACCATCTCCGCTTGTGGTCCTTGCGTCGCCGTTGAAGGTGGCACCCGAGCCATTCCGATCTGTCGCCGGACCAGTGCCGTTGGCGTCTGGCGCATCTGATGTCCCGAGGCTCTCATCGAACGTTGGACGGGATTGCGGCTGGTTAAAGCGTCGCTGCAGATCGTTCGCCATGTTGTGCCTGCCGTACCTGGCGAACAGGTCGGCCAGTTCAGCAGCGAAGAGCGCTTGTTGGTCCGTGTCCTCGAAGCCGACGGTGAAGAGCATGGCGCCGACGTGATCAGCCGTCGACGTGTGCCCCGTGGGCTCGTAACCGGACCCTTCGTACGGCAGACGCGCTGGATCGGCTCCGTAGCCGTCGGGAAGTTTGTCGTGCGCCGCGAGGGAGAGCTGGGTCAGCTGTACGATGTCATTCACCGTCTTTTCCACCTGCTCGCCGTGCCTGTCCAGATGCCAGACGACCGCGGCGCCGGGGCTTCTTAAGACGTCCTCGCTGAGATACCGCCGCCTGCTCTGCTCAGCCTGCTTATTCTGTTCCCAGACGGCCATCTCCTTGCGCTGGGTCGCCAGCATGTCCAGGCGCTTTCGATCGTCGTCCGCGAGCGTGAGGACGACATCCTGTGCCATGGCGTGCACTTCGCCTGGGCTTACCGGCTGCACGCGTCCCAGCGTGCCGCTCAACTCGTACTGGACGAGGTTCACCTGCTCCGGCGGCCACTGTTCGGTCACTTCTCTGGCACGTTCAATGATGGCCTGGACGGCAACGCCTTCCAGGTTTAGGGGGACGTCGTATGTGGTCTCCTCGGCGGGAGACCACAGCACCGTGGCCGAGAGCAGGAAATCATAATCCTTGGCGGAACTCGGCAGAGGAATCTCCGCCACCTGCTTGCGTCCCTGTTCCGGTTCAGTGACGGGAACGAAGGACGAGTAGGCAGGGGCGAGGTCCGGCTTTGTCCCGCGACTGGCCGTCCGCGCGACCAGTATCGCGCTCGTCACCAGCGCGCCGACCAGTAGAGCCGACGCCCAGAACGGCCATGGAGCGAAATAAATGAGGCCGGCCAGCAACACCGCGCCGATGGTGAAGAAGTACAGGTTCACCGTCTCGCGCCCCTGGCTCATGTCCGTCCCTCCTTTTCCCTGTAGTTCTTGGTGGCTGCGGAGACCTTCTGTCGCAAGGTTTCCGTGAGGAGGGCACCGCGTTGCCGCTCTTCCTCGGTGGCGTACGGCAGGTCACGTGCGGTGGTGTACAGCGGTGCCAGGACTTGAATGCGGGGAGTGGCCGCCGACACGAGCACGTCGAGCAGTGCGTGCCGCTGTATCTCGCGATCTCGTGCGGCCATGAGCCAATCATGTACTCGCGGGCCCTTGACTCGCTCCATGCGGTGCGTGAAGACGGCACGCCACCCATTGGTCAACCGTTGCCTCACCTCCGGATCCGCGAGCAGTTCGTGGCCGTTTTGTCCTTGGGCGGTGAGGGTGTCCGGGACGGTGAGGTCATGAAAGAGGTCGAAGTCGGCCGGCCAGGGCCGTTCGCGTCGAAGGCCCTCCTCCAGTCTGCGCAACATGAACCAGTGATGCCTACGCTTGCTGCCAGCAAGGTCGGTGAGTGCGTCACGGGCGAGTGTTCCGTCGTGTTCCCTGCGCGCCAGGTGGTGGAGCCGGACCATCGCCTCGTCGGGATGTCGTACGGCGATGACGTCGCGGCATGTTCGCACCAGGACGAAGCGGAGACCGTGGGACGGTATTCCCTCTGTGGCACATTCGTAGATCTGCCGACGAAAGAACCGGCCGTGTTCTTCGTCCAGAAGTCCCTTCTTCAAGGTCAAGGCCGCCGCGCGCAGATGAATGTCGGTCTGCCGAGCGGACCAGTCTTTGACCAGGGACATCAGCATGGGCCGGTAACGCTCGTGCAGGCAGAGTTCCGTAAACCGTTCGACCAGGGAGTCCCGTTCACGCTGACCCAGCCCGGCAATGGTGACTGCTTCCCGTGCCCATTTCCAGAGGGGCTCGCGAATTTCTGGAACATGTCTCCAGAAGTGCCGTCTAACGGCGTAGTCGTAGCCGAATGACCGGAAAGAGACTTCTCCGGAATGTGGCTTGATATCTGCAGCGATATGGTCGAAGCGGGTTAAGAGGTCTTTTCGCTCGAGAATCGGATGTTCGTCATCGTCATGGTCCACCGCTTTGAGCAGTAAGTTGCTCGCCTGGTGGATATCGTCGGCATGTGCGCCGTGCAGCATCGCCGTGGCTATCAGCAGGGCTTGCGTGCGGCCCTCCGGCTTGCCCTCTTCGCTTCGTAACCCGTCGACCAGCGCCGAGTGTGAGTCTTGAGCGGCCTTCGACCATTCCTGTAGATCACCACACCCGCCGTCTTTCGCCCTCGCTTTGACCACAAGGTCGGCATAGTACGCGACCTGGTCCAGAGACGGACCGGTACGGAGGTGGCGAAGGATGGGGTCCGGCCATGGCTGATCGGGCAGGATGACGATGCCTTCTGATCGAAGATGGCGGCGCAGCACCTCGCCGGCTGCTGGAGCAGCTATTTCTACCAGCAGCCGCCGGAGCTCGGACGATAGGGTTCTATCCGCATGGTCGGGCAGGACTACTGCAAGATGGGCGGCTCGCTCATGTACGGTCTTACGCAGCGCCCCCAACTCGTCGCCGACCTCGCGCCAGTCCATTTCCTTCGAGGGTATGAGATCGAGCAACAGCAGATCTCCGTTGCCCACCTGGTCCAGGTCCAGATAGGGACGGTTGTCCTGCAGCAGTAGCTCTTGGAACGTCCGGGTCTCCACGCGCAGCTCATGCAGCAGCATGGTGGCCGCAGTCCTTCTCCCGCTCCCCGGCATGCCATGAAGGAATACGGTCCTGTACTCGCCCATGATGCGGCGAGCCCGTGCGAAACCCTGGGGATACACGAAGTTCCGCCGCAGCCACACAAAATGGTCATCGGCAAGACCACGCGGCGTTCTCCCGCTGGAATCCTTCAGAAAACCGGCGATGTCACCTTTACCGAGCAGGAAGTTCCCTTGGGCGCGCTCTATGTTGTTGGTGATCTGGTCGCTCAACGGCTGTCGTCCCCCTTCTCCTCCTTCGTGGCGGAGTCGCCGAACCTGTGGTTGATGCCGCTGTAGTTGTCGCCTGCCACATGAGTGCCTCCGGGGCCAGAGAAGTGTGAACCGCCGTAGGTGTTGTAGGTGTCATGGGTGTCTTGCTTGATGTCGCCCTTTCCCATGTGGAACGTGCCGCTGAGATCGCGGCCCTGAACGGTCGGGCCGTGACTGTCGTGCACAGAGTTCGCCACCGCGTCCGGCCCGCTGGAGCGGTTGCCGAGGCGATCCGTCTCCTTGAGCTTGGGTACCAGGTCCGCGAGGAGGTCGCCGAGTTTGGCGAGTTGGTCCTGGGTGTGGCTGCCGCCGAGTTCGAAGCACTGCAGCTCGGCCAGCCGGGCGAGGTCCGCTGGTAGGTCCTTGGCCTTCAGCGGTTGGATACCGTGGCCGTCGAAGACGGGGATGACGTGGATCTGGCAGGCGAGCGCTTCGGCGAGTTCTCGGCGCACCCAATCGTGCACGTCGCGCAGGAGAGGGGAGCGGGCCCAGTCAGGGCCTATGACGGCGACGACGGCGGAACTGCTCCGGAGCGTGTTGAGTAGCTTGGGTGGAAAGTGCTCGCCGGGCCTGATCGAGGAACGGTCCCGGAACACCTGCTCTTTGCCGAAGCGGTCGGCGAGCTTGGTTTCGATCGTTGTAGCGGTCTTGTCGCCGTCGTTGGTGCGGTAATTGATAAAGACTTCAGACACGAGGGATCGCTTTCCTAGAGGAGGCCAGTGGTTGTCAGGGCGCTGAGACGGGGGACGATCTCACGTACGGTGGGGTGACGCGGATATCGGGTGAGAATGCGTGCGAGCCGGGGCAGGTCCATGGCTACCGTTGCGGATTTCAGGGTTGCCGCGTCGTCCAGCAGATTGCCTGTCAGACGGCAGGCGTGGTCCACGTCTCCCGCCGCTGCGTGCGCGAGCGCCTGCCTTACGCCGTAGCGGACTCGGGTGCGCAGCGCCTCTGGCCGCACTCGGGTGAGTTGGGCGCCGAGGATCTCAGCCGCCTCGCGGGGTTGGCCCAGGTCGTACAGGCACCAGCCGGTGATCATGGTCACCGGGTCAGGGAGGTTCGCGGAGCCAAGGACTGGAGTGTCTTCGTCCGTAGTGGGGCAGTCGAGTAACGTGCGCGCCCGGTCGAGAACGGCCATGCAGGCGGTGCGGTTTCCGGCCAGGGCATGTCCCTGTGCCTCGTGCATGGCGGCGATCCCCTGGATTCTGGGCAAAACCGTGTTGCTCTGCGCGCGCTGGGCGAGTTCGATTGTCTGTCCGGCGTCGTTACGGTAGAGCGTGACCAGGGCGTGCCGGGCCATGCCGTAGGCGGCGAAGTCGTGGTCGCCGCCGACCGCGGCCATCTCGACGGCGTGGCGGGTCCACCAGAGGGCGGCCTGCTCATCACCCGTCTCCTGCACCAGCCAGCCGACGTACTCCGCGTACCGGGAGTCGAGCAGCAGCAGGGCTCGACGGGTACGCGGATCGGCCTGCTCAGCGTATTCACGCAGACTGTGGGTCTGCGCGATGAGCGCGGGCAGGAGAAGTCCCGGTTCGACCAACTGGCCGAGCCTGCGGTATTCGTTAAAGATCGACCGAGACGCTGAGAGGAGCGACTCCCCTTCCATCGTGAAGCCCGTCACCCGCCCGCCGATGCCGATGCCCGCGAGTCCCACGAGGGACGCTGCGCCCGTGGTCATGATCTGCCGTCGGTTCACGGACTGGAACCAGCTTCCTCCTGTCGGGGACAGCCCCATCAGCCACACCTCCTCGCATCCGGCCGCGTTGCTGGCGTTTGTCGTGACGCCTTCCGCATCGGTGATTTCCTCATTCAGTAAGGCGATCAAGGAACCGTCCGCGGCGAGCGCCGCGTCGCACAGTCCCCCCAGCAGCCGACTTGGTCTTTGTAGGCCGCGTTCTACTTTGCTGAGCTGCCCCTTGCTGTAATTGACCCGTTTTGCCAGATCGGTAAGGGAGAGACCGGCAGTGAGTCGGCGTTTCCGTAGCTCCCCGCCGAAGTGGGGCGACTGCTCGACCATGTGAATCTCCATCACGGCCTGTCCGAGCAGCCGGGAGCGCTCCAACAAGGCTGTCGCAACGGCACCGGGCAGGCAAGGTCGTTGGTGAGGTTTCCTGTTTCCAACTTCGCAGGAAACAGGAAACAGTTCTGCGTGTCGAGCAGGACTGTGGACGGTTAGGAATTTCTGGCTCTGGCGCAGAGATCGCGAACCCGTGACTGGCCGTGAGGCTGGTCAGTGGGCGAGCAGGATTCTCTGCGGAGGAGGTCGAGGTTGGCTCGGCCAAACATCTGGCGCTTGAGCGCCTTACAAGTTACGTGGAATCAACCGTAGGAACGATCATGTTCCCTTCGGTCTCGCCACGTACTTGAGGGGCAGCGTTGGGCGCAGTGGTGTTGGAGGAGAAGTGGCCGGTTCCGGGGAGACCCAACAGAGCCCTTTTCTGTCAATCACAGGAAAGACGGCGCTGACGGGCATACCCTGAAGTCTGATGCCGGGCGGAAAGGTCAACGAGCCGTGACCAACAATCAGGCGGGGAAGAGTAGCCTGCAGGCTGCGGAAATCCTGTTCTCTCCGCTGCTCACCCTTGACGAGCTTGGGCCTCTGGGGCAAATAGCCATCACCTACTCGGTGAAAGAGAACGGCTGCTCGCACAGCCCTTCCTGCCGACAGCGGGGAAAACATGCGGCGGAACCGACAACCACGAGCCTGAAGGAATTTCGGGGACATCGCCATCACGAGCGGGTGTGCCGAACATGCGGCGGCGCGGACCTGCCTGCGTTGAAACCGGAGGAGATCGCAAGTGTCGAGGAACTGGTGCTGTTGCTGCCCCCACGATTGGAGGCGGCGCAGCGAAGAGCTGAGGCCGAACGCGTTGTGGTGGCTCGGGTAAGTGCTGCTGATGCGCTCGATGAGCGGGCACGGGCGATCCTCGATGGGTGGGAGTGGAGGCTCGCTGAGGAGCGGCAGCGGGCTGAAAGACGATCCGCCGACGTCCTGAGCGCCGTGACTCGTTGCAGTGAGGACAGGACGTGCACGGCAGAAGCCGACGTGTCGTTCGATCCGCGCACGCTGAAGGTCGATTTCCGGTGCCGGATCAATCCAATGCACGGCCGAATGGCCTGGGATGACGAGACCTACGAGGTATGGAAACAGTGGAATGAGGTCGAATACGACACGCTTGCCCTCATCGCCTCGTTGATCGCTGAGGATGACTCCTGTTGGAGTGAGGTCTACGGCACCCGGGCAGACGACTGGCGAGCGGTGACCGCCGCGCTGCGGGCTTTCGATGAGGCGAACCCACAGCCCATGGACCTCAGCCTCAACGTTCGGTGTGGGCTGTGCGGTCGGCGGATGGCGCTCCACGAGAGGGAAAGCCGTGCGGATGTGCCCTCGGTGTATGCGTGCGAGCACCGACATACGGATGGTCGTTTCCACCACGAGGAGAAGACTGACGTCCATCGTGTGGTCGACCGCGTTTTGCTCGACACGCTCAACGGACGCTTCTTCTGGGTGACTGCACCCGAGCTGGCACCGGCTCCCGCTGCTCTGGTCGCCTACGCCGACCATCTCACGGCGAAGATCGCAACTTACGATGCGCACATCGGCGCGGCGAAGGCAGACGCGGCTCTTTCTCGGCAGCGCACCGACCTGGTGGCGCGATTGGAGCAGGTCGGGATGATTAAGGAACACGGAGTATTCGCGGTGGCCGGCCTGGATGCACTTGTGCGGGAGCCCTGGCGCGGCGGGTCGTCGCGCGATGATGGCGTGTTGACGGATCTCGGCCGATCGCTGCTGGTTGATCGGGTTGCGTGCCATCGCGACGGCATCGAGGTCTTCACTCATCTCGATGAGGGCACCGCTCTTTATCGGAGACTGTACGCGGAGGATCTTCGGAAAGAAATCCGCGTGGCTCGTAGCCGGTTGCAAATGCTGGAGGACGAACTTACGGAGTTGGAGGAGACACCAGCAGACTCACCGTCACCGTGACATGACTCCGACCAGCGAGTGGAGGGTGCAGCAGTTCCGCCCCTGCTGACGGAACTGGAATGAGTCCCAGTCGGGATGCCCCCGGGGCGCACTCCTCCCCACGCGGCCGTTGGCCCTCGGTGGACGTGGAGGGAGCCTGGTCGGCTCCTGGATCACCCGCGAGAAGAAGTCCGGTCTTCGCGCGGTCGGGATCGCGCGGAGATCGGCTCGTCCACCACCTCGCCGGAGGAGGACTTCGCCCGGAGGGGAGGCGACACGATCGGTGCCCGGAGCGTTCGGTGGAAGGCCTCGTCGGCCGGGCTCGAACCGGCGTCCACCCGGTCCCAGAGCCGGGCGCTCTACCACTGAGCTACCACGAGGCGCATCCATCGTGTACGGCACCGCCGGCCGGGCTCGAACCGGCGTCCACCCGGATGAAGAGCCAGGCGCTCTACCACTGAGCTACAGCGGGCCGCACCCCAGTGTGCCCGCTGCCACCCGGCGGACGCCACCGAAATACCGGCATACCGGCATATCAGTGGCGCCGACGGGCTCGCACCGGCGCTCACCCGATCCGAAGCCCGGTGGCGCCGGCGCTGACCCTCAGCGGGGTGGCCGGCCTATTTCTCCGGGAGGTCCGCGGCGGGCAGATCACCGACCACGACTCCGGAGGCCAGCCCGTGGTGGGCGTCGGCGGCCAGTTCAGGCTTCACGCCCTTGCCGCTGAACACCCCGGCACGCCGCAGCAGGGCCGCCCACACCGGATCTGCGACGGTCACCCCGTGCACCAGTTCGGGCGTCGGCCGAAACACCGCGACGCCACGTCGAGCCGCGGGCGCGGTCCACCCCGTCCGCTCCGGGTCCAGCCCGGCCGTACGGCAGGCCGCCTCCACGGTGACCCGCGGGCAGGCCGCGGTGCCGTCCAGCACCTCCCAGGGCAGCGGCAGCGCCGCCCACACCGCGGTGTCGGGATCGACGTCGCCGCCGGTCTCGCGATGCCAGGCGGCCAGATCGGCGGCCATCAGGCGCATCACCTTGCCCGGACAGGCCACTTCCAGCAGTTCCAACGCGTCCAGCGACGTCAGGCAGGCCAACCAGCCAGCCCGGGCCGCGTTGTAGGCGACCGCCAGATTGTTCCACGTGGTGGAGTCGTGCCCGCGCCGTACGATCATCGTGGTGCGGTCGGTGCCGGGGTTCCAGCGGGCGCGTAGCACGTCGGCGCTGTGTCGCATGACGGCCGACCACTGGCCCAGCAGCCGTCCGCGCTCCTCGTCGGTCAGGCGTCCAAGGATGTCGGGAGTCGTGCGTACCTGGGCGATCATCCACCAGTCGCTCCGGTCCGCGCACCGGTCGAGCAGCATCGACGCGATCTCGTCGAACGGGTTCTCCCGCCCGGACAGGCTGAACTTCCGGCGCGTTTTGCGGCGCGCGGTGTAGTACGCCACGAAGCACGCGGCGTCGGCGTCGGAGACGAACCGCTCCAGCGGGATGTCCGCGCCGAATCCCGTGACGCCCACCATGAGCAGACGCCGCTTGGCCTGCTCGGTACCCAGCGTGCCCGCCTTGGCGGCGACCCGGCGCAGCACCCTGAACCGGCGGTTGTACTGCCGCTTGGACAGGTCCATGCCCGCGGCCTCCCGGGCGTCCCGGTTGAGCCGGTCGGCCAGGAAGTCACCGCGGTCCGGCGTCCACCGGATCTCGCGTCCCATGTTCGCCGCGAACTCCAGCAGCGACTCGGGAACGTCGGGGTCGACCTCCACCGACCGCTCGAACAGACGGCTCGCCGCCGCGACCTGCCGGGCACCGCCCACCGGCCTCGCGTAATCGGTGGACATCGAGGAGAACCGGTCCGCGCGACGGGAGGAGTACCTGGCCGCGCGCTCCAACACCGTACGCTCGCGCCGCGACAGTTGCCCGTCCAGTGCTCGCAGCACCAGATCGGCGACGTCCTCGGGCCGGTACCGCCGATCCAGCGAGTCGTGCAACTCGGCGAGGATCTCCTGACGGGATCGGCTTCCGTCCTTGTCGTCGTGGAACGTCATGGAAGTCATGATCCCGGCTGGTCCGCCTCGGCTTCGACTGGTTTATCCGATCGCGGCCATCTGGCCCCGACCGGCGCGGGCGAGCCTCACCGAACGGGATCCCGACTGTCCGGCTCCGCCACGCGCGGGGGTACGGCACCCAGCGATCTACGCGATACAGCTACTTCTTATGAAAAATGGGGATTTAGGGTACGCAGTACATCGCGGTGATCACCGCGATGTTCGTCGTCACGATTGGTCTGGGTGCTCCGTTTATGACCGTTGATCCGGCATACGAGGTTCTGGTCTTCTCCAAGACGGCCGGGTTCCGGCACGACTCCATCCCGGCGGGCATCGCCGCGCTGGGCGAGCTCGCGACCGAGAACGGCTTCACCGTCGACGCCACCGAGGACGCCGGTGTCTTCACCGCCGAGAACCTCGCCCGATACCGGGCGGTCGTCTTCCTGATGACCACCGGCGACGTGCTCGACGCCGCGCAGAAGACGGCGTTCGAGTCGTACGTCGCGGACGGTGGCGGATACGTGGGCGTCCACTCCGCCGCCGACACCGAGTACGACTGGCCCTTCTACGGCGGCCTCGTCGGCGCCTACTTCTCCTCCCACCCCGAGATCCAGCAGGTGACCGTGCGGGTGGAGGACGGCGCGCACCCCTCGACGGCTCACCTGCCGACGACCTGGGTGCGCACCGACGAGCTGTACAACTACCGCACCAACCCACGCTCCACCGTCCACGTGCTCGCCACGCTGGACGAGTCGACCTACTCCGGCGGGTCGATGGGAGACGACCACCCGATCGCCTGGTACCGGACGTACGAGGGCGGCCGGTCCTGGTACACCGGCCTCGGCCACACCATCGAGTCCTACGGTGAGCCGAACTTCCGCGCCCACCTGTACGGCGGGCTTCGCTACGCGGCCGGGGTCGCCACGGGTGACTTCGGGAGCTGACGGTTTCGCGGTTCCCCGCGAGGAGGGTCCCGGCCGGGTTCGCCCGGCCGGGACCCTCGCCGGGGTTGATGTTGAGGTGGCTGGTACGGGCGGGATTAAATGGTTGTTGGAGGGGTGGGGGGGTTGGTATGGGGGGGCGG
>NZ_JBEPDA010000004.1:33586-60691 GCF_040299985.1 Streptosporangium sp. NPDC000563
TGGGGGGGGGGCGTGCCCCCGGGGGGGGGGCCCCAGGTTTTTTTTGGGGTTGCTGTGTTTGGGGCGTCCCCCGGGGCGGGGGGCCCGGCCGGGGGCCCCCCGGCCGGGACCCTCGCCGTCTTCATGGACCGTCTCCGGAGACGGTCCATGAAGACGGCTTCGGGAGCGTCTTCGAGGACTCGTACGCCGCGCGTCCCTCGTGATTCCGGAGGCCCCGGGCACGTCCTGACCGGATCAGGTCAGCGCGGAATCATGGCGATGGTTGACGTTGACTCAGGTCCGACTATCCCCCAGATTTCGTGCATTCCTATCTTTCGGGGGATGTACGGAGGTCGCAATGAAACGTGCGAGATCGGTCGTTCTCGCAATCGCGGTCCTGCTCCTGGGCCTGATGGTGAGCACGCCCGCGGCGGCGGTACCCGATCCATCCGCCGACGGCGACGACGGAGTGAGCGTCTACGTCGGCGAGCTCACCCCGCAGCAGATGGACGAGCTGCTGAAGTCGGGTGTCGAGCGTGAGGAACTGCGGATCACCAAATCCGCGAACGGTGAGAAGGTCAGCGTCGAGGCGATCCTCGGCGCGGCCCAGGCGGAGCAGCTCGGCAAGGCGGGCCTCGACCTGAAGGTCCAGCGGCCCGCTGCGGCGAGCAGGCAGGCGGCGAAGGGGGACGGCGTCTTCAAGCCGTACAGCGGCGCCGGCGGCATCCGCGAGCAGATCGTCAACGCGGCGAACGCCAAGCCGAACATCGCCAAGGTCGTCGACCTCGGCACCACGGTCAAGGGGCAGCCGCTCACCGCGATCAAGGTGACGAAGAACGCGCGGCAGCTCAAGGACGGGGCGCGCAAGGCCGTGCTCTACATGTCCGCCCAGCACGCCCGTGAGTGGATCACCCCGGAGATGAACCGCAGGCTCCTGCTCCACTACCTGAACGGCTACGGCACCAACCCCGAGATCACCCAGCTCGTCGACAACGTCGAGCTCTGGTTCATCCCCGTCTCCAACCCCGACGGCTACGACCACACCTTCACCGCGGGCAACCGCCTCTGGCGCAAGAACCTCCGCGACAACAACGGCGACGGCCAGATCACCAGCGCCGACGGCGTCGACCTGAACCGTAACTTCGCCTACAAGTGGGGCTACGACAACGAGGGCTCCTCCGACAACCCGGCGAGCCAGACCTACCGGGGCCCGAGCGCGCAGTCGGAACCCGAGACCAAGGCCGTCGACAACCTCGCCAAGCGGGTCGACTTCACCTACATCCTCAACTACCACTCGGCCGCCCAGTTGCTGCTGTACGGCGTCGGCTGGCAGCAGGCGACCCCCTCTCCCGACGACCTCATCTTCGAGGCGCTGCTCGGTGACGACGCGACCCCGGCCGTACCCGGCTACGACCCCGACATCGGCGCCGAGCTCTACACGACCAACGGCGAGACCGACGGTCACATGACCAACAAGCACGACGCGCTCACGATCACACCGGAGATGAGCACCTGCGAGGTCGCGGTCGAGAGCGTCCCCGACGACGAGTGGACGCTCGCCGACTGCGCGGGCGGCTCGGGCTTCACCTTCCCCGACAGCGAGGCCCTGATCCAGGCGGAGTTCGCCAAGAACGTCCCGCTCGCGGTCAATCTCGCCAAGTCCGTGAAGACCCCCGACGCGCCGGTCTCCCCGGTGGGCCGCACGGTCCCCGACTTCCGGCCCGACAGCTTCACCGTCTCCTACGGTGACCCGCAGCCGGTGGCCGTCACCATGCGGAAGTCCCTGCTCACCAAGCAGCTGCGCTTCCGTATCAACGGTGGCCCCGTGCGCCAGCGCGGCCTCAGCGAGTGGAAGGGCGGCGAGCGGTACGGCGACGAGAACAACCTGTACTTCGCCGAGTACCGCTCCAAGGTGGAGGGCGCGAAACCGGGAGACAAGGTCGAGGTCTGGTTCACCGGCCACAAGCCCGGCGTCGGGACCGTGGAGAGCGAGCACTTCACGTACAAGCTGGAGAAGAAGTCCAAGGCCAAGGTCCTCATCGTGGCGAACGAGGACTACACCGGATTCAACCCCGACTACCCGGCGTCGGTGACCGCGCCGAAGTACGCGGCGCAGTACAGGCAGGCGCTGCAGACCGCCGGATACGCCTCGGAGACGTGGGACGTCGACGCCCAGGGCGTGCCGCACCACCTCGGGGTGCTCGGCCACTTCAAGGCGGTGGCCTGGTACCTCGGTGACGACCGGCTCGCGATGGACGCCCAGGACGTGGAGACCGAGACCCCGTTCGGCCCGCTTCCCGACATGGACGTCAAGCGCGAGCAGCAGGATCTGACCGTCTCCGTCCGCGACTACCTCAACGAGGGAGGAAAGCTGCTCTACACCGGGGAGACCGCGGGATACTTCGGCTTCTTCGGCACCAGCCTCGGCGGCATCTACTACGGCCTGGACGGCGCGCCGGACTCCGACTGCGTCATCACCACCCAGGCCGGCTTCTTCGAGGAATGTCTCATCCTCGCCGACGACTTCGCCCAGTACTACCTCGGTGTCTACGGTCGCAACCCGCGCGTCGGGCCGACCGGGTTCACCGGCATCGGTCCCGGGCTGAACGGCGCGAGCGGCACCTTCGGCGGCCCGGCGCTCGCCGACAACCCGCTGGACGAGGCGGGCAACCTGCAGGTGACCAGCAACACGCTGCCGCCCGCGAAGTTCCCCCAGTTCAAGAGCTGGGCCTCGGGCGACTACATCGGCGCGACCGGCCCGTTCGACCCGGTCGAGGGCGACTGGTACGTGGCGGGCCCGCACACCGACGACGCGTACAAGAGGCTGACGCGCACGATCGACCTCGCGGCCGTCCCCGCCGCGCAGCAGCCCAAGCTGCAGTTCCAGCTCTCGTACGACACCGAGGAGGGCTACGACAACGTCATCGTCGAGGCGCACACGGTCGGCCAGGACGACTGGACCACCCTGCCCGACCTCAACGGCCGAACCAGCACCGACGTCCCCGCCCAGTGCGAGGTCGGCTTCCTGCTGGACGAGCACCCGTGGCTGCTGCGCTACCTCACCCCGGGCGACCCCTGCACGCCGACCGGGACGAGTGGTTCCTGGAACGCCTTCACCGGTAGCTCCGGCGGCTGGCAGCCGGTCGCCTTCGACCTGTCCGCGTACGCGGGCAAGAAGGTCGAGGTGTCGGTCAGCTACGTGACCGACCCCGCCACCGGCGGCGCCAGCGCGTTCGTGGACGACACCAAGGTCACCACCAGCGGTGGCCAGCTCGCCGCCGAGGGTTTCGAGTCCGGCCTCGGCGCCTGGGCGATCCCCGGACCGCCCCCGGGCAGCCCGACGGGCGCCGGTGACTTCGCCAGGGCGCAGGCCGACAAGACGGCGGCCGTCTCGACGAAGGACACCGTCTTCCTCGGCTTCGGCCTGGAGCAGGTGGCCTCCCCGGCCGAGCGCGCCGCGACCATCAAGAAGATCATGAAGCACCTGATCGGCTAGCCGACTCCCGCCGGCGACGGGTATCCCCGCTTGACGGGTGCCCCCGTCACCCGGCCCCGACCGCGAGGCCGGGCGTCACTCCGTTGGCGCCCGGCCTCCGCGCTTGAGTCACCGGACCCACAGTGGTCACAGATGCCGGAAGGGAATCCGCCGAGCCCGGCATTTCCCGCCGATTTCCGGCCGATGGAAGAAGCCCGGCCACGCTGACGACGTCCGCACAGCCGCGTTCAGTGTTGCGGGTCGTCCCAGTAGTCCTTGAGCATCTCGCCGGGCCAGCCGGGCTCGCGTACCTCGCCGCGCGGACCCATCTCCCTGAAGTACGGCGCCAGATCGTAGACGGGGCTGCCGTCGATCGCGTCCAGATCGGTCACGTGCAGGTCCAGGCCGTCAACCTTCAGGAGCCGTGGGAAGGACTGCGCGAGCTGGTTCGGCCGGCGGTGGTTGCGGTGGACGAACGTGCCGGTGGCAGGCCAGGCGGGGTTGTTACGCGGGCTACGGGCGTGCAGGGCGACATCCCCAGGCGAGGCCCGGTGGAAGTGCCAGACGATCAGCAGGTGGGAGAACTCCTCAAGTCCCTGGACGACCTCAGCGGGGAAGTCCGCGTTCAAGCGGATGATGGCCGTGCCGCTCCACCGGTCGTCAGTGGGTTCGGCGCGGCCACCGACAACGGTGCCGATGGGCTTGATCTCCAGCGACTTCGTCATATGCCTGCCCTCATCTGTCGATCCGATGTGATCAATTTACGTTGGTCAGGTACGCGGAGGCTCGTGCGTCCAATTCGGCGACCGCCGATATCCGGCGGCGCCGGTAGGGGGAGAGGAGGTTGCGCATGTCAACGACCACCTGCCGTGCCCGGCCTGAGTAAATGCCCTCCTCCATTGCGTCCAGCGCGGTGCTCCAGGTGACGCACGCCTCTTCCACACCACCGGTGGCGATCTGCATCGCACCCAGGTATCCGAGTGTCACCACGTGTGTGCGGCGGAAGGCATCTCCTCGTGTCCGTGCACTGCGTCGGAACTGACGAAGGGCTCCCTGAGGCTGGCCCTCGTTCAGCGGTTGCTGAAGACCCACGGGGTTCGCTCCTACACCGTTCACACCGTCGGCCTGAAGTTGTCCAGCGAGGGTCGGCCGATCCCGTTGGGTCAGCTCACGCTGCACAGCCCCGAGCTGGTCGTTCGCGGTGCTGCCGGATCGGTGGCCGCCACGGTGACCATGGGGGCACGCTCCGGCAGCTACCTGGTGTTAGTGCCAGGTGGCGGAGAGCCGCAGACGTTGCGGGAACCGCAGCAGGTCGCGAACCTGATCCTCGCCGCCCGGCTGGGTGGCAGGTCATGACGGGCGCTGTGGCGACGCAGTTCCGCAAACCCTACGTCACGCCGTACGAGGAGGAGAGCCTGGATCTGCCGCTCGCCTTCGAGTGTGCGGACGGGCTGCCCCGGCTGACTTACCGGGACGCACTCCCGCAGGAGTGGATGTTGGGAGTTCTGTGGGCTCGCTGCGGCACCGCGCGGGAGGGAAAGGTCCAGTGGAATCTGGTGCACACGCTGCGCCAGCGCCGGTGCATGCTGAAGGGGCTATGTCGTGTGTGCGGGAAGTCTGCCACCGCCCCCGACACCGGCCGCGTCAGCTGGATCTTGCCCTCCGCGTTGGCCGGTGACTTCCGGTCACCCTGGCCCACGGCGCACCCGCCCACCTGTAAGGCGCACGTCGGTGAGGCGTTGGCCGCCTTCCCGTACCTGCGGGGAGAGGCACCGGTCGTCTGCGCGGTCGGTGACTACTCCCCGGTCGGGGTACTGGCCAACCTGTACGGCGAGGACGACGACGGCCGGGTGATGGAGACCCACCATCAGATCCCCATCGGCCTGAACGAGTCCCACCTACTGAACCGGGCACTGGCCACCCAGCTCATCGTCCAGGTCATGGACCTTCAGCCGGCTGAGCCCGTGGCGGCCCGGTGAGCGCGCCTCGCATGTCGCCGCGACAGGTTCCTCGCGAGCGGACATAGTGGGTGAACATAGGGGACGGGCCGAGGAGGTTGTCATGAACACTCGCCGTGGCGCATACCCGACCTCGGTCCTTCCGCGTTCGACAGCTCTGGCGGTGATCTCCGTGATTCTTCTCGGTGCCTGTACGCCCCGGGACGGTGAACAGTTTCACGTCTACAACTACACTGCGGAGACTGTCACGATCAAAAGCAAGGTCGGTAGCGGCTCTTTCGCTTCTCTCGCACCGGGCGAGGGTACGAGCCGGGGCCTTACCGAGGATATGTGTCGAGAACTCGAACCGAAGGAAAGCGGCTGGCTGGTCGCCACCGGCACCGAGAGCGGAAGGACCTATACATACGGTCCACTCTTGTGCAACGGAAGAACCTGGACAATCGGAAAGTGAACGACGTGGTGATCGAGACAGCCCGAACCAGTGGCGTCGAGCGCGTCGCCTACACCGGCATCCCTGACTGATCACGCGGCGGTCCAGCTGGCCATGGACCTGAAAGCGGCCTGCCTGCCGTGTGGTGACCCGGTTGAGGCCGGTGACCTGTCCCTGTTCTAGGCCAAGGTCAGTGCGGCGCGCACCAGTGAATCGTAGGTGTCGGTCGTGCGCTCCAAGGCGACGCCGAGAGACCGCGCGAAGCCATCGAGCTCCTCCTGAACGGCGGTGCCGGACTCCTGCCCGTGCACGGTGCGCTCGATCTCGACGAAGGCTCCGGCGTGCTCCACCTCATCGACACAGATCGTCATGTCGCCCAGCGTCGCGGTGCGTCGGACCTTCACGATGCGGACCGTGGGGTGGAACCCCATGAGCGTGATGGCGTGGTGCATCTGCTCGCGGTCGGAGACCGTGGTCTCGTGCTCCAGGCATGCCATCGCGTTGTCGACGGGCTTCTTCACAGTGAACAGGTGCCGCCCCTGCTGGGTGCGCAGCCGGGCGAACGACCTACCGATCTTGGGCTGGGCGTAGGTCCACCCGTCCTCGGCGTACGCCTGATCGTCCTGGTGCACAGGGGCCGACAGCAGAGCCCCCCGCCGCGCGAGAGCGTCCTCCAACGCCGCCAGGTCACTCACTCGGTATTTGACCTCGATCTCCTGCACCTCGTGCGTCACGACGAACTCCCTGGTCTCTGTTGCGACTCGGGGAGCCTACTGGGAGCGCCAAGGTCCCTGTGCGAGGAACATCGCGACCGGCCGCTCCTTGCTGACGCGTTGAGAGGTCGAGCATTCGCACGGTTACGGCTCTGAAAAGTGGCTGTTCTACCGTTCTGTAGCGCCCCCGGGCACGCTTCGGGTTCGGTCTCGGCGCCTGGGTGATTCCCGGGTCGCCCTCGGGGAGCCCGATGGGTGCCGGCGACTTCGCCGGGGCGCAGGCCGACAAGGCGGCTCCGGTCGTCTCGGTAACCCTTGAGCGTCTCGCCGGGCGTGCTCCTTCGTTCCGACGGCGAGGATTCCGGCCGTTTCCGGTCGATGAGACGCACACTCTGTGAGGAAACTCAACGCTTTTCGACCAGGATCGAAAAGGCTTTACAGTCTGGAGTTTGACAATGTAGTTTCGTCATCAAGTTCGAATGAAAGTCGCGCTCGTCTCAATGCATCTGGAGTTCGTCCGATGGCTTTGGTTGGTCCAAGCGCCGACCGCGTGAGCATGACACGCGCACCTTCCTCGTCTCGACCGTGCCGCCATGCCCCGGCGCCGCCCGCCGCGCCGACCGTCCGTTCCTGGTCAGGGCGGGCAACCGTCTCGCCCGGTGGTGTCTCGGAGGCTCGCCGCGCCGGCCGGTCCGCGTCGTCGGAAGGCGCGCGCTCGAACCGACTTTCCGCGTGACCGACGCCCAGGCGTCACATCCTCGGCCAACGCACCCGCTTCCACCTGGGAAAACGACGCTGCGAAGGGGAAGCGTCGGCAGAAGGCGTGGCGTTCTCACCGGTGCTCCCGGACGCCGTGGGCGGTGCAGGTCACCGCCGCCGACATCCATGAAGGCTCGTCGGCACCCGCGCTCCGGTCGCGAGTGGCGAGGCCGACGGCTCTCACCACATCCCCTCACCGTGGCACCGTCGCCGAACACGGCATCGACACCGTTCACCGCGCCCGTGCCGCCTGAGGGCTTACCGCTCCGCATCGGTGCCGGATCGCCGAACGGAGCCTCAGCGGACTGATTTCCACCGTCTCATGCCCCGCAGCTACGAGACCGTGACGGTCCGCCGCGAATCATGCGCTTCATCGATTTCGTGATTCGCCGACTCGGCATGAACTCACCTCGACCTCGCGAGGAATCCGAAAGAGGTATTCGAGTGTTACGAAGGATTGTCACGATTATCGTCTCGGCGCTCTTTACCGTGGTGCCGATGGCGGTCGTGTCGCCGGTCGCACCGGCCGTGGCGCAATCCCAGGACAGGGTCATCATCTCGGGAGACTGGGACGGTGACGGTACGGACACGTACGGCATCGTGGACACCTCCACGAACCCGATGACGTGGTACCTGACGGACCGATACGACAACTTCTGGGTCGACAACCTCGTCCCCGACACCGTCTTCACCTACGGCGCCAGTGGCGCGACACCGATCGTGGGCGACTGGAACAACGACGACATCGACACCCCGGGGGTCTTCGTACGCACCGGCGGAACGCCGTCGTGGCAACTGCGCAACAGCAACTCGTCGGGATCCGCCAACGTGACCTTCGGCTACGGCGCGGCCTCGGACACCCAGCCCTTGGTCGGAGACTGGGACAAGGACGGCGACGACACCCCCGGCCTGTTCCGGCCCGGCAGTCCCAACACGTACCTGCTGCGCAACAGCAACACCGCAGGGAGCGCCGACCTGACCTTCACCTACAGCAGCGGGGCGGGGAAGCCCATCGCGGGCGACTGGAACAACGACGGCCGCGACACCATCGGATTCATCAACACCGCCACCAGTCCCTTCACCTGGCAGCTGCGCAACACCAACAACGCCGGATCGGCCAATGTGACGTTCACCTACGGCAGCGGCAGCGCGTCGTCGGTGTTCTTCGCCACGGGCGACTGGGACGGCAACGGCTCCGACACCCCCGCGGTCGCGCTGCCCCTGACCAACGGCCCCTTCCAGTGGCATCTGCGTAACAGCAACACCAGCGGCGTCGCCACCAGCGGCGTGCGCTTCAACCCCGTCACGCCGCTGAAGCTGATGCACTTCAACCTGTCCGGCGGCATCCTGAACAACGGCACCTACCCGATCATCGGGCGGATCGTGCGGGAGGTGCAGGCGCGCCGCCCCGACGTGATCTCACTCAACGAGATCTGTGACCGTCAGTACGCGCACCTGGTGGACCAGTTGGCGGCGGCCGGATACGCGATGCAGGGATACTTCCAGGAGTCCCGCACGTTCGTCCCCGACTGCATCGTCTTCCCCGACACCCGCAACGAGGCCGGGAACGCCATCCTGGTACGCGCCGAAGTGACCCAGCAGAAGGGATACATGTTCACCAGTGACCACAAGCTGGAGGAGCGGGACCAGCCCGTGATCACGGAGGAACGCAGCGTCGCCTGCGTCGTGGCCAACTTCCCGCCGGCCAATCAGCCGGTGAAGGCCTGCTCGACACACCTGGCCGACGGCGACGCCTCCGGAGCACAGGCCGAGACCCGGGAGCTGACCCGCGTGTTCGGTCCCGAGGCGAACTCCAGGCCGTTCATCCTGATGGGCGACCTCAACCTCACCCCGGACGACGCCGCGATCGGCACGCTCTACTACCCGGCCGGGAGTGGAAACTTCTGGGAGACCGACACCTACTGGAGCAGTTGCGTCGGCGAGGACGGGATGTGCGAACCGGTCAGGGGCGGCCGGCCCACACGGGTCGGCGGCAACCGCAAGATCGACTACACCTTCCTCAGCCGTGACCACTTCAGCGTGCCCATTGCCGGCGTCGACATCGTCGACGCCGGTAACTGCGACACCCACCCCTGCTCCGACCACCTGATCATCCACAGTTCCGTCGACCTGTACCTCCCGAGGAAGGCGCCCTGACCGAGCGCAGGTAGTTCTCGCCTGTACGACGAGCACCAGGACGGTGTCACCGGCTTGTGGAGCGGGGCCACGTGAGCAGACATCCCGTCTCCTCCGAACGGGTGGCTTCGGTTGCGTCGGGATCGCCGAACAGGAGGGCGGACATGAGACACCTGATCGGATAGCCAGGCCGTCCCGCCGGTAACCCGACCGCGAGGCCGGGCGTCACCCCCGTGACGCCCGGCCTCCGCGTGTCCGGGATTTCTCCGATGACCCGAGGGCTGTTCACCTATTGCTTGGACAGGGGCCCGCTGCTGCTTCAGTACGAGGCCGCCGGCGCCGCCCCGACAGCGGAGTACGAGGGCGTCACGGCCTTCGTCTAGCGCGGTGACCAGGACCGGACCCGCCCGTCGCGGGTGCGCGTCCCCCCTCCGCCGGCGGCACCGTGGCGGGACCGAACATGATGTCCCACTCGGGGCTGCGGTCGAAGTGTTCGCCGATGAGTCGTATGGTGCGCCGCTGGGCGGGATTCATGTTCTCCGTTATGAGTGCTGTCAGTGCGTCGCTGTTCGTTCGCTCCCCGGCTCTGTCGGGGAAGGCCGGGAGCGCGTTGCCGTGGGTGGCGAGGAACACGCGGATCGCGGCGACCGCACGGTCGACGAGTAGGGCGATCTCGTGTTCCGAGGCGTCGGCGGGTAGCTCCTGGATCGCGGTGTTGACGTGGAGGAGGTCCTCGGGTGCGTCTTTCAGGGCCTTGACGAAGGTGAGCGTGTCCTCCTTCGTTATCAGGTGGGTGAGAAAGAGGGCGACGTTGCGTGAGGCGGGATCGTTGCCGAGTGCCTCCATCGCGAGGAGTGCCTCGGGAGACAGGTCAGGTGACACCCCGAGACCGATCAGCTCGTCGACCTCGGATCGAATGCGTTCGAGGTCGGCGATTCTGGTGTCGAGTTCCATGCGTAGTCCGCGCAGGGATTTCTGACCGTGCTCTTCGGAATCGAGCATCCGGGCGACGTCGTCGAGGAGGAAACCGAGGCCGGCGAGGCGGTTGATGCGCAGCGCGAGTACGAGGTGCCGGGCGGTGTACTGCTTGTAGCCGTTCGTGAGCCGTTCGGGTTCGGGCAGGAGCCCGATGTCGTGCCAGTGACGGATCGAGCGCAGCGTGACGCCGGCGAGGTCCGCGAGTTGCCTGGTGCTCCACGCCACGATCACCCCTCCTTCGCCTCCACCGCCATACCTATTGTGTCCAACGACCGGAACGCGGGGACGCACAGCGCGACCACGACGGTAACCACGATCACGACCGCGATCCCGATGCCCGCCGTCGCGAGCCCGAACCCGGAGGCGAACGCGGCGATGGGCGCCGAGGTGAGGGCAGGTGCCGCGAGCATGAGAGCGTTCTGCGCACCGAGGACACGTCCGCGCATCTCATCCGGAGTCGCCTCGATGGTCGCCACCCCCAGCACCGCGGACATGGGGCCGTTGGTCAGGCCGATGAACACGGCCGCGGCCAGCACCGTCCAGGGCGCCGCCATCATGCCGATCACGGTGAATCCGATGCCTGTGCCGACCATCCCGATCACGAACCAGGCGCGGCGCGACACCTTTCCCACGGTCGCCGCGTACACGCCCGCGCTGAGAAGACCACCGACCGCGATCCCGGTCGCCGCGAACCCGCTGAACTCCGGCAGGTTCTCGCTCGTGAAGTAGGCGGGCATGATCGTCGCCTGCAACGCCACGATCACCGCGACGAACACGGCCGACAGCAGGCTCGCGCCCAGCACCAGTCGGTGCCCGAGCAGGAACCGCCACCCGGTCGCCAGGTCGGTGAACACCCCGCGAACTCCCGTCCCCGCGGTGCGGACATCGGTCAGCGGGATCTCTCCCACTCGGGACGACATCGCGAACGACAGCAACGCCGCGGCAAGGCTCATTCCGGCGGTGATGAACAACGCGGCGGCACTCACACCGAACAGCCACACCAGCAGCCCGCCCAGGCCGGGCCCGATCAGCATCAGCGCGCCCGCCAGCGACTCGCGGACACCTACCAGCCGGTCCAGCGCACCCGGCTCACCGCCGTCGAGGTGGACGAGGCGGGGAAGCAGCGTCTCCCGCGCCGTCATCCCCGGCATGTCCCCGAACGCGCCGATCACGCCCAGCACGATGAACCACGTCAGGTTCAACCCCCACAACGCGTCCACGACCGGGACCGCGGCGACCGACGCGGCGGACAACACGTCACTGACGATCGACACCGTCCGCCGGTTCACCCGGTCGACGACCACCCCGGTGAGCATTCCCACGACCGCGGCGACCGCGGCGGTCACCGACGCCAGGACGCCGGCGGCGAGGATGTCACCGGTCTTCGCGAGCACCAGCAACGGGAACAGGACGGACGCGACCCCGTTCCCCAGCAGGGAGAGACTGTACGACCCCAGATAAACCCAGGTGCTTCGACTCATGGACGCATCACAAACCATGCCGCTACGGCACAGTCAAGCCGGCGGCCGAAGGCGCCCGGTGAACACGGGTGAAGCCGTCCCGGCCGGCGCCCTCGTTCCCGCACTCACACCTGCCGGAAACACCGTCGCCGGTTTCCGCGCGGGGACGGTGACCTCTCCGCACTCGGAGCGGGTGAGTTGACCTCGACCTTGCTTGAGGTTACAGGCTGGGTGACGCACACGAGCGACGTACGCGAGCGAAGGCGTACGCGAGCGAAGGGGAGTCCCATGAAGGCAGCCGCGTTTTTCGAGTTCGGCGGTCCCGAGGTGTTGCGGGCGGCGGAGCTTCCGACGCCCGAGGCGGGCGAGGGGCAGGTGCGGGTGCGCGTGCGGGCCGCGGGCGTGCAGCCGTTCGACCTCGCCATCCGGGAGGGATGGACCCCGCAGGGGGTGAGCGGTGAGCTGCCCCGGGTGCCGGGCAACGAGTTCGCCGGGGTGGTCGACCAGGTGGGCGAAGGGGTGAACGGCATCTCCGTGGGCGCCGAGGTCCTGGGCTTCAACCTGCTGAACTGCTACGCCGAGTACGTGGTCGTACCGGCGGAGAACGTCACGCCCAAGCCCGCGAACATGCCCTGGGAGGTGGCGGGCGGTTTCACCGCGGGGACCCAGACCGCCCACATCGCGCTGCGGCAGCTCGGGGTGGGGGAGGGGGACACGGTCCTGGTCCACGCCGCCGCGGGCGGGGTCGGTACCGCGGCGGTCCAGCTCGCCCGGCTCTGGGGGGCGGCCACGGTGATCGGCACGGCCCGCGAGGAGAACCACGACTACCTGCGCGCTCTCGGCGCGACCCCGGTCACGTACGGGGAGGGACTGCTGGAGCGGGTGCGCGCCCTCGCCCCCGGCGGGGTGGACCTGGTCGTGGACGGCGCGGGCGGCGAGGCGCTGGACGTCTCCCTGGAGCTGGTGAAGGGGGAGCGCATCGTCACGCTCGTCGAGCACGGCAGGGCCGCGGAGCTGGGGGTGCAGGTGACCCAGGGGGTGCGGGAGGCGTCTCGCCTCGCCGAGCTCGCCGCCCTGTACGCCAAGGGCGACCTCGTCTTCCCCGTGCGCGGGACCTATCCGCTGGAGCGGGCCGCGGACGCCCACCGTGAGGTCGCCGGCAGGCACGGACAGGGCAAGGTCGTGCTGGTCACGGACTGATATATGCGTATCGCTGGCGTTGTGACCGGAATTCTTAGTAAGGTTTCTTGTTAATAACGTGCTATCCGTCGGCTCGTTGGACAGTCCTGCCTCCCATTTCTCTCTCCAGGAGGAGTCCACGTGCATCTGCGACACAAGGTGGCCACCGGTGCCGCCGCCGCGATCAGCGTAGGGTCCGTGCTCGCTCTGCTGCCGTCCACCGCGGCGGTCGCCCACGGCTCCATGTCGAACCCGCCCAGCCGGGCGTACGTCTGCAAGACGGAAGGCCCGGAGACCCCCAAGTCGGCGGCGTGCAAGGCGGCCGTCGCGGCCGGGGGCACCCAGGCCTTCTACGACTGGCACGAGGTGTCCCGGCTCGAAGCCGGTGGCAACCACCGCCAGATCATCCCCGACGGCGAGCTGTGCGGCGCCGGGCGTGACAAGTATCGCGGGCTCAACCTCGCCAGGGCCGACTGGCCCGCCACCTCGGTCTCCCCGGGGCCGCTCACGGTCACCTACCACGCGACCGCGCCGCACGCGAACAGCAACTTCGAGTTCTACATCACCAAGCAGAGCTGGAGCCCCACCCAGCCGCTGCGCTGGTCGGATCTGGAGCACATCAGGACCTTCAACAACCAGAACCCCACCGAGTTCACCAACTGGACGATCAACCTCCCGCAGCGGAGCGGCCGCCAGCTCATCTTCTCGATCTGGCAGCGTGTCGTGGGCAGCACCGAGGCCTTCTACACCTGTTCCGACGTGAACTTCGGCGGCAGCAACCCCACCCCCACATCGACTCCGACCCCGACTCCGACCCCCACGCGGCCGACCCCGACTCCGACGCCCACCCCGACGAGCCAGCCGGGCGGCACCTGGAAGGCGGGCACCGCCTACGCGGTGGGCGCGACGGTGACCTACGGCGGCGCGACCTACCAGTGCCTGCAGGCACACACCGCGCTGGCCGGTTGGGAGCCGCCGAACGTCCCCGCCCTGTGGCGACGACTCTGATCCGGTGAGATCCGGGCGGGGCGGTGATCACCGCCCCGCCCGGACCCGTCGTTCCTTCCGGGAACCCTCCCGAGAACCGAGGAGTTCGTCTTGAAGCGTGCGGTCACAGTGATCCCGGCGATCCCGGCGATCCCGGCGGCCTTGGCAGTTCCGGCGGTCTCGGCGGTGGTCCTGGGGGTCCTCCTGCTCTCCGGTTGCGGCGCCGACAGCATCCAGGAGCTCCGGGGAGGCCCCGCCGGTCACGGGGCACACGGCGCCGTCGGCGCTCCCGCCCGGCCGACATCCGCCCAGGGGACGCACGGCGACCCGGAACACGGCTCGGAAGGCGGGTCCCAGGGTTCCGGAGAGGACTCGGCCCAGGGGGCTGATCACTCGGCGCGGGGCGCCGGTGCGGGAGTGCCCACTCCCTCGCCCGCACCGCCCGTCGGGACCGCCGCCGGAGTCGCCTTCAACCCTCCCGACGTGATGTTCCTGCAGATGATGGTGCCCCACAACGCCCAGGGGGTACGGCTGGTGCGGTTGGTGCGCGAACGGCAGGTCCGTCCGGAGGTCAGGGAGCTCGCCGAGGCGATCGGCGTGACCCAGGAGAGGGAGTCGGTCTCGATGTCCGGCCTGCTGGACGCCTGGGGGCAGCCCGCGACCGCCGACGACGACGAGCACGCCGCCCACGGCGGGATGCCCGGGGTGAGCGAGGAGGAGGTGGCGGCGCTGACCGCCGCCCCGCCGGCCGAGTTCGAGCGGCGGTTCCTCGACATGTTGATCGCCCAGCAGGACGACGCCGCCCAGATGGCGAAGGTGGCGGTCGCGACCGGGCTGCACCCCGAGGTCACGAAGCTGGCCAGGCTCGTCGACGTCTCGCGTACGGCGCAGATCGCGCGGATGCTCGCCCTGCGCGGAGAGTAAAGATCTGAGCGGACCAGTAGGGATTTGTCCTTGCACTCCCTTTTGTGAGATATATTTCCTACTTGATGTGTAGGAATTTAGGGGGAGTCATGCGCAAGATCTTTGGGGTTGTGGCCGGACTGATCCTGGCCGGGACCCTGGCCGCGTGCGGGGGGACGTCCACCGACACGGCCCAGCCCGCCGGCACACCGAACGCCGACGCACCGCTCAAGGTCGGGGTAAACCCCGTGCCTCATGGTGAGGTGCTCAAGTACGTCAAGGACAATCTCGCCGCCAACGCCGGGCTGAATCTGGAGATCGTCGAGTTCACCGACTACGTCCAGCCCAACACCCAGCTCGACGAGGGCAACCTGGACGCGAACTACTTCCAGCACATCCCGTACCTGGAGGAGTTCTCCAAGGGCAAGGGCATCGAGCTCAGCTGGGTCGCCCCGGTGCACATCGAGCCGCTCGGTTTGTACTCCAAGAAGATCAAGAACGTCTCCGAGCTCGCTCAGGGCGCCCAGGTGGCGCTGCCCAACGACGCGAGCAACCTCGGCCGCTCGCTCAAGCTCCTGGCCGACAACGGCGTGATCACCCTCAAGGAGGGCGTGGGGGTGAAGGCGACCGAACGTGACGTCGCCGACAATCCCAAGGCGCTGGAGCTCAAGCCCCTTGAGGCGGCCCAGCTGCCCCGTTCCCTGGAGGACGTGGACGCCGCGATCGTGAACGGCAACTACGCCCTGGAGGCCGGGCTGCAGCCCGCGACCGACTCCCTGATCCTGGAGAAGGGCGAGGGCAACCCGTACGCCAACGGCCTGGTCACCGTCCCGGCCAAGGTGGAGGACCCCCGGGTGAAGAAGCTCGCCGAACTCCTCACCGGCCCCGAGGTCAAGAAGTTCATCGAGGACAGGTACAAGGGCGCGGTCCTGCCCGCGGAGTAGGCCGTCCGGTGCCCGGCCTCGGGGGATCACCGTTCGCGCCCGCCCGCGGGGCGGACCGTCCGGGATCCCCACCGGGGAGTGCCGTCACCTTCCGCGCGATGCCCTCGGCCGCGCCCCCACCGTCGCGGGGGGCGCGGCCGAGTCTTTTCCGGGGCCTTCTACGCCTGTGACGACGCGTGGGAGGCCGACGTCCGCATTTACCGCCGCCGGGTGACGTTTGAGATTCGCACGGAGGATAGAGGAGGTGAGTTGGCTCGAAGGAGGAGATCCCATGACCATCGCAGGCGGCATCGTTCTCATAATGCTCGGCGCCATTCTCACGTGGGCGGTCGAATTCGACATCGCGGGCTTCGACATCAACATCGTCGGTGTCATCCTGATGATCGGCGGTCTCGCGTGGCTCCTGTTCGCCGTGTACCGGCTCAGCCTCGCCCGCCGGGCGGTGGCGGACACCACGGCCACCACGGTGATCGAGGACCCCGTCACCCACCGCCGCACCTACCAGGAGCGTCACTACAACGACCCTCCGGTGGTGTGAACCGCGGATCTCTCATAGGGGAGCCGCGCCGTCAGCGGGTGTCGCCCGTCGTTCCGGATCCGTTATGGACTGGTTCGCATGGGTAGGCAGGCCGCTTCAGTGAACGCGAACGGAGGGCAGAGGACGTGAGCAGAGTCGTATCCCGCGGCGCGAGCGCCGTGAGCGGAATGCTCGGTGGCGCGATCGCCGGAGTCATCTTCAAGCAGGTCTGGAAGCTCGCGTCGGGCAAGGACGACGCCCCCCAGGCGACGTCGGACGAGTACGGCTGGGGCGAGATCCTCGTGGCGTCCGCCATCCAGGGCGCCATCTTCGGCGTGGTGAGGGCCGCGATCGACCGTTCCGCCGCCCGGAGCATCCACAGAGCCACCGGCAAGTGACTTTGTGAGGTGGCCGCCCTCACCCCTGGCGGCCGACCTCGTGCGGAGGCCCCCGATCCCGTCCGAGGGACCGGGGGCCTCCGCACGTCCGAAGCGTGTCCGGAGCGGTGTCCCGAACCGTGTCCCGCCTGTGTCCCGAGCCGCACTCCGAGCCATGTCCGGAGCCTTGCCCGGGGCGTGTTCGAAGCCGTTCGCGAAGTCACGTCCGAAGACGGACCGCAGGATCCGTCAGGCGGCTCCGGGACACGGTTGGGCGCCGTGTGCGCGTTCCACCCGCCGTACGGGGGCGGGGAGGCCACGGGAGGCCGGGAGGTGGTGGGGTGTCGGGACGGGGGAGGCCGGGACGCGGGAGGAGAGCACCTCCGCGTACACGGCGGACGTCTGGGCGGCGATCCGGTTCCAGTCGTAGTGGGACCGTGCCCGTGCGACGGCCGCGGCGCCGTAGGCCGCCAGCACGGACGGCGCGGCGAGCAGCCGGCGCAGCGCGCCGCCCAGCGCGTACGGCTCGCGCGGTGGGACCAGCAGACCGGTGACCTCGGGCACGACGGTGTCCAGGTGCCCGCCCACCGCGGACGCGACCACCGGGACACCGCAGGCCATCGCCTCCAGCGGCACGATGCCGAACGGCTCGTACCACGGCATGGTGACCACGACGTCCGCCGAACGCATCAGGGTGGGGACGTCCTGCCTGCTCACCTTGCCGAGGAACCTCACGCGGTCGGCGACGCCGCACCTGGCGGCAACGTGGGAGAGCCGCCTCGCCTCCGGGTCGTCGACATCGCCTCCGGCGACGACCAGGGTGGCGCCGGGGATGCGGGCGAGGGCGTGAATCGTCGTGTCCACGCCCTTGCGGCGTACGGGACGGCCGATGGCGAGCAGGACGGGCCCCGGCCCGAGGTCCCTCTTCGGACCGGAAGGGGTGAAGGACCGCACGTCGACGCCGCAGGGCACGATCCTCGTCCGGCGCCGGGGGATGCGCATCCGGCGCAGTTCCGCCACCTCGTCGGCGCAGGTCGCGATCACCGCGTCCACCTGGGAGGCGACCATAGCCTCGACCCTGAGACGCTCGCGCGGGCTGGAGTCGGCCGGTCCCTGGTGGCGGCGCTTGACCGTGCCGAGGGCGTGGAACGTGTGCACGATGGGGACGGCGGCGTCCCTCGCCGCGGCGAGGGCGGCGAGGCCGCTCATCCAGAAGTGGCTGTGGACCATGTCGGGGGGCGCGGCGCTCCACCGCCTGGCGAGCCACCGGCCGAAGTCCGGCATCCAGGGGAGCAGATCGTCCTTGGCCAGGGTCATCGCGGGTCCGGCCGGTACGTGGACCACGGTGACCCCGGGGGCCAGGGAGGTCTCATCGGGTTGGGAGGGGCACTCCCTGCGGGTGTAGACGGTCACCTCGTGCCCCCGGGCGGCGAGCGCGAGGGAGAGGGCGGCTACGTGGACGTTCTGGCCCCCGGCGTCGGCTCCGCCGACGGTGGCGAGGGGGCTCGCATGCTCTGACACCATCGCGATCTTCATGGACACGTCTCCACCGGGTGTACGGGGCAGGCGTGCCTGCGTCCTGGGCATGAGGTTCTACCCTGCCCTGACCGGGGGTTTTAAACGTGTTTGACCTTGGGATTCGCGGGAAGGCGATGAGTTTCCGACGGAAAGGAGTTCGGCGATGGAGGCTCCCCAGTACGTCGCGGCGCGTGTGCAGCGCGCGCTCGCCGAGGACGAGAGGACCACGGAACTCGGCATCCGGGTGGACATTCGAGGTGATCGGCTCTACCTGCGAGGTCAGGTCGTCGGCTCCGAGCGGCGCGAGCTGATCGCGGAGGTGGCGGGTGAGGCGGCTCCCGAGCTGGAGGTCCACAACGAGATCGACGTCGTGGACGTACGGGAGCCGATGGGGGAGGAGAGGCTGTGACAGACGTGCGGATCGCGGCGGTCGGGGACGTACACCTGGACGAGAGCCGTAGGGGAAGCTACCGCGAGCGGCTTCACGACATCGGGGAGAAGGCCGACGTCCTGCTGCTCGCCGGGGACCTGACCCGGCACGGCACCATGGACGAGGCGCGGGTGGTGGCGGACGAGTTCCGCGACCTGCCGATCCCGGTGGTGGCGGTGCTCGGCAACCACGACCACCACTCCGACCAGCCCGCCGAGATCGCAGCCCTGCTGCGCGACACCGGGATCGAGGTGCTGCACGACGACGCGACGGTGCTCGACATCGGCGGCGTGCGGCTCGGCGTGGTCGGCGGCAAGGGCTTCGGCGGGGGGTACGCGGGCAAGTGCGCCAGCGACTTCGGCGAGCCGGAGATCAAGGCGTTCGTCGGGCACACCAAGCGGATCGCCGACCGCTGGCGGGTCGCGCTGAAGGAGCTGCAGGCCGACCGCACGGTCGTGCTGTCCCACTACTCGCCGGTCAAGGACACCCTCGCCGGGGAGCCGCTGGAGATCTATCCGTTCCTCGGCAGCTACCTGCTGGCCGAGGCGGTCGACGCCGAGGGCGCCGACCTGATCATCCACGGTCACGCCCACTCGGGTACCGAGAAGGGCGTGACACCGGGAGGCATCAGGGTGCGCAATGTGGCGCTGCCGGTGCTGGGCCGGGCGTACGGCGTGTATCTCCTCTGACGGGGGCCTCGCGTTCGGGTGCCGAATGACGCGAATACCCGCTGATGTCTCAGCGGGTATCTCGGATTTTCCGGTCCGGGAAGAAGCGGGCCTGTCCCGGTCCGGGAAGAGGTGGACATATCCCGGTCCAGGAAGAGGCGGGCCGGTATCCCGGACAGCCGGAGAAGACCGGTATTCCAGACAACCGGCGACGATCGGTATCCCGGACAACCGGGCAAGAAGAAGCGGGCCGGGGTATACCCGGCCCGCGAGGCTTCTTATGGGAGTTCGGGGCGCTTACATTCTTGCGAAGTGTTCTCGCGGGTGTGAAACCCGCTTGGAGAAAATGATGCCGGCCTCAGGGCCGCACCGGACGGCGTACGGACATCGGACCGTACGGGATCGGCGTGCGGGTCGGGTGGCCCGCACCTGGGCGGTGTGCGAGCCGCCGGCTCGCACCGATCTGTGCTGTCGCGAGCGCGAGGCTCGCGTCACACATTGAAGATGCTCACACCCCCGGGGCCGACGAGGAAGCCGAGGACGATCAGGACGATCCCCCAGAGCAGGTCGCGACGGGCCAGGATGACGTAGATCCCGGAGATGACGAGGACGACTGCGATGATCCAAAGCAAAGTAGCCATAACCGGCCTCTGCCCTCACAATTCACTGCTTAACATCTTCCTCATCCTTGGTTCTGTACAGATCAACCAGCGGCTGGACGAACCACAGCCAGGCGCTCAGCAGCGCCACGACCCCGGCGAACAACGCCGCGGGCCAGGCGTTGAGCACCGTCTCGGCGACCAGTGCGACCGTGCTCGTCATCGCGACCGCGAGTCCGGCGGCCCCCGCGATGCCAAGGGTGTTGGCGCGGTGCAGCATCTTCTCCTTCAGGCTGCTCCTGAACAGGAGGCGGTGCTGGGCGGCCGGGGTGATGAAGCAGACGGACGCGACGCCCGCGCTCAACAGGGCGATGAAGAACAGTATGTGCCCCAGGTCGTCCAATTTTTCGAAGCCCGCCGCGAATGGCAGGCTGAAGAGAAAGGCGAAAAGCACCTGCACGCCGGTGACGGCGACGCGCAGGCCCTGTAACAACTCGCCGAGTTCGCGGTCGACCCGCTCCTTGTGTGTCTCTCCGGGCGCTGATTGTTCTTTTTGCGAGGGTTCGGGGTGAATCATGCGCATCGTTTACCCAAGGAAAGGTTTGGCATGCCTACCTGGAGGGTTACGGGGTACGCGTGGGTTATGGGAAGCCACAGTCACGAGGTCACCGACGCGATCCTGGAAACGCTGAAGCGGGCGAGCAGCGGTTTGAAGGACGCGGACGTCAGGTTCGCGCTCGCCGGAGGTTGCGCGGCCTACGCCCGCGGAGCCGCCCCCTCGCTCCATGACGTCGATTTCGTCCTTCCCCAGGAGGACGTGCCGCTCGCGCTCGAGGCGCTGGGCAAGCTGGGATTCGAGACCTCCAGGCAGCCGCCGGAGGACTGGCTGGTCAAGGCCTTCGACGAGGGCAGGCTGGTGGATCTGATCTTCTCGATCTGCGACCACCCGGTCACGCCCGAGTTGCTGAAGCGCGCGGAGCCGATGAAGGCCTCGGCGGTGATCCTGCCCGTCCTGGAGGCCACCGACCTGGTCATCTCGTGGCTGCTGCCGCTTTCTGAGCACAGTTGTGACTACGGCTCGCTGCTGCCGCAGGTGCGTGCCCTGCGCGAGCAGGTCGACTGGAACCGCGTCGCCGCCGTCGTGCGGGACTCCCCCTACGCCTCCACCTTTCTCACCCTCCTTCAGCGCCTCGATGTCATTCCCGGTCCCGTCGACTCCTCGGGCGACCCGACCTGGCCCTGAGACGGCCTCACCTGCGACCCGCACCCGTGCCCGAGACGACCTGGCCTTCCAAGACGTGGCCGTTCTCAGGACGACATGAAGAGGGGGCCCACCATCTGGTGGGCCCCCTCTTCATGTCGTCTCGCCCGGTGTCCCGGGATCGGAGGACGCTCAGACGGTGCCGGGTCCGCCGAAGGGGAAGCGGCCGTAGTACTCGCCGACCCGGTCGCGGTACGCGGACTCCTTGAAGTTCGCCTCGTCGAACTCCGGGGCGTCCTTGATCTCCTGCTTGGTGCGCGCGACGTAGACCTTCTTCTCCTGCGGGTCGATCTGCGTCACCGTGCTCGCGGGCAGGAGGACCTTCTTGCCGAAGATCCAGGGGCCCGTGTCGACGACGAGGTAGCTCTCGCCGACCTCGTAGGTCGCCTCGTCGACGGAGCCGATCTTCCCGTCGGTGGCTTCGACGTGGTATCCGGCGACGTCGAGCGTCTTGTCCTGGGTGTGCACGTCGGCTCGATAGTTCCAGATCTCAGGCTGCATGACTGAATGTCTCCCTTGATGTGATACCTCGGGCTCCGGGTCCCCTACCCGGCAGAGAAGCCCTAAACGGCATTTGCCCAAGTCAGCCGGTACGGAACACTGTTCGCTCCGCCCTGTTTCCGCCCTCGGCACCAGGTCGTCGCGGGATTTCGCCCCGCCCGGCTCGGGGTGAAGGTTTTCCGGTCGGCGCCCCCGATGGGCATATGTCAGCTCATCTCCAGACCTCCGGATGGGCATATATCCGATCATGTACGGACCACGGCGCCGGGTCCGGTAGGCTTGTCAACGTCAAGCGCCGCTAGCTCAGTTGGTTAGAGCAGCTGACTCTTAATCAGCGGGTCCGGGGTTCGAGTCCCTGGCGGCGCACCCAAGGAAACCCCAGCTCGCACGCCGAGCTGGGGTTTCCTGGTTTTCGAGAGGCCGGGACCGCCCAAGCGCCGGCGTCGAGCCGTGGTCGGCCGGTTCGCGGTAGGACCTTACCGATGGCGTGCGAGACAACGGAGGACGTCAAGTGGCATACGTCATCGGCGCGAGCGGTGCCCTGTTCTTCGTGCTGGTCTTTCTGGTCGACGGACTGACCCGTCCCGGTTACTCGCCGGTACGCCACCCGGTCAGCGCCCTCGCCCTCGGCGCCCGTGGGTGGATCCAGATCTCGAACTTCGTCGTCTCCGGCGCCGCGATCACCGTCGGCGGCGTCTCGATCGCCACCGCGGGGCGGCAACCGCTGCTGGGCGGGATGTTGGCGATCTTCGGGCTGGGTCTTGTGGCATCGGGCTTCAGGATGGACCCGATGCGGGGCTATCCGCCGGGTACGCCGGAGGGGGATCCGGCGGACGTCACCGTCTCCCACAGACTGCACGACTACGCCGGAGCCGTCGTGTTCTTCTCGCTGCCCGTCACGGCGGCGGTGGCGGTGTTCGTCCTGCCGGAGGTGGCGTGGAAGGTTCTTTCCGCCGTCGCCGCGGCCGCCCTGATGGCCGCCTCCTACGCGTTCGGCAAAGCCTGGGAGCGTGACTCGCCGAGGGCCGGACTCGTCCAGCGGGCGTTCATCGTCCCGGGATGGCTCTGGGTCGCGGCGGTGTTCCTGCGCTTCGGCTCGCAGAACGCGCTCTGACGCCTCGATCCGGACGCCGGGACGCCGGGTGCGCCGACGCCGGGGGTCAGGCTCGCGGGCCCACGGTCTCCCTGGTGCCGCGACGGCGCCACAGCAGTCCGGAGACGGCGCCGAAGGTGACCAGGGAGCCGGTGAGCACGAGTGCCCGTCCGTCGGGGCCGCTCTCACCGCCGCCTCCGGTCTCCGCTCCTCCGGCCGGTGTCTCGGAGATCTCGCCGTCCGTGTCCTGCGGGGTCTCGCCCGTCTCGGCGTCGTCGTCCGACGTGGTCTCGTCGGAGGGCTGCGTGGTGGTGTCCGTAGGGTCGGGGTCGGCCCCCTGGCCGCCCGCCGTGATGGTGAGGGGGTAGGTCGTGAGGGTGTCCCTGTTCTTCGGCTCGCACTCGATCGACGTCTGGCCGGGCGCCGTCCCGAAGTTGATGGCGCCGGGCTTCACCGTCGCGGTGCCCGGACTGTTCGACGTGGTGGCGAGGGAGACCGGGGTCGTCGGCAGCAGGATGCTCTGACCCGCGCCGGTCGCGTCGAGGGTTCCCACCCCGGTGGCGGAGGTCAGCCCGGAAAGCCCGCTGATGGAGACGTACGCGTACAGCTTGGTGTCCGCGGGCAGTCCCGCGGTGGGCGCCGTCAGCGCGGTGCCGGTGTAGGTGCCGCTCCAGCCGATCGTGAACTGCCGGCCGGTGGTGGCGTCGGTCGGTATCGTCAGCTCGACGTTGATCGAGGTGGTCTGCTTCCCGGTCACGCCGCTGGTGGTGCACTCGTACTCCACCATGCCCACCGTGCTCACTGTGCCCGCCGTGCCCGCGGCGACGACCGAGCCCCGCTCCGCCGGGGGAACGGAGGCGTGCGCCGGTTGCCAGAGGAGGGGCAGGCCGCAGACCAGGGCGGCGGCTGAGAGAACCGAGCGGACGCGCACATCGCCTCCTGCGTACGACAGATAGGGCTTAAGAGAGACGGGGGGCAAAGGTGATCGGTTGCCAGCAATGCCACTAATGGCCTGATCCGGACAGCTGTAACTCCTATAGCGGACACGTCCATCCGGCAGCGGATCGACGGTGTTTCCCCGGCAAAGGTCGATGTGCTGCCATACGATGCTTCATCGTGATGAATCGGGGCGAGCTGCCACGGTGTGGCCCAGCGGAGCGAAACGGCCCCGAGCCGACCGGGCGACGCCCCGGCGCGGGAGAACGGCATCGGTTCCACGGCACCGTTCGAGAACAACGGAAAGACGGCGCTGTCGGATGAGTGATCCCGGGCTGCGGTTCTCGATCCTGGGACCGGTACGCGTCTGGCGCGACGGCGCGGAGGTGGAGATCGGTTCTCCCCAGCAGCGGCTGGTCCTCGCCGTCCTCCTCCTGGCCGAGGGCAGGGCCGTCGGCCACGACCACCTGCTCGACGCCGTCTGGGGCGAGGAGCGTCCCCGCGCCGCGATGAGCACGTTGCGCACGTACGTCTCGCGTCTGCGCTCCGCCCTCGGCGCCGAGGCGATCATCTCGATCGGCAGCGGATACGCCCTCGCGGCAGGGGCCTGCGACCTGGTCACGATGGAGAGGCTCGCCAACGAGGGGAGATACGGCGAGGCCCTGGCGCTCTGGCGAGGAGAGCCGCTCGCCGGGCTGGAGGGAGGCTACGCCGAGGGGCAGCGGGCGCGGCTCGGGGAGCGGCGGCTCGCCGTGCTGGAGCGCAGGCTCGCCCAGGAGGTCGAGGAGGGCGGGCACGCCGAGGTCGTCGCCGAGCTGACCGCGCTCTGCGGGGAACATCCGACCAGGGAGCGGTTCTGCGGGCTGCTGATGCTGGCGCTGTACCGCGCGGGAAGGCAGGCCGAGGCGATAGGCGTGTTCACCGACACCAGGAAACTGCTCGCCGATGACCTCGGCATCGATCCCTCGCCCGAACTGGCGGAGCTCTACCAGCGGATCATCACCGCGGACCCCACCCTCGGCCAGGCGAGGACGACGGGCCAGGTCCCCAGGCAGGTGCCCCGCCAGCTCCCCGCCGACACCGCCGACTTCACCGGCAGGGAGCCCGAGATCGACGAGATGGTGGCCGCCCTGAGGTCGGGGCACATCTCGGCACTCGCGATCTCGGCCGTGTCGGGCGCCGGAGGCATGGGCAAGACCACCCTCGCCGTCCACGTGGCCCACCGGCTCGCGCCGGACTATCCCGACGGTCAGCTCTTCGTGAACCTCGGGGGCTCCGGGACACGGCCGCTCACGCCGGAGACCGTGCTCGCCCGGTTCCTGCGCTCCCTCGGGGCGGAGGTCCCGCCCGACTCCGAGGAGCCGGGCGAGCGGGCGGCCATGTACCGCTCCACCCTGGCGGACCGGCGGATACTCGTCGTGCTGGACAACGCCGCGAACGCCGCGCAGGTACGGCCGCTGCTCCCCGGCGCCGCCGGGTGCGCGGTGATGGTGACGAGCCGCGCGAAGATGATCGGGCTGTCCGGCGTACGCCAGGTCGACCTGAGCGTGATGTCCCACGACGAGGCGACGGTGCTGCTCGCCACGATCGTGGGGGAGGCGCGGGTGGCCGCCGAGCGTGAGGCCGCGGCGGACCTGATCGGGGCGTGCGGGCACCTTCCCCTCGCGATCAGGATCGTGGCCGCACGGCTCGCGGCGCGGCCCGCCTGGAGTGTGGCCAGGATGCGCGACCGGATGGCCGACGAGCGCCGGCGCCTCGCCGAACTGCGCGTGGACGACCTGGCCGTCGAGGCGACGTTCGCCCTCGGCTACGACCAGCTCGACGCCGCGCACGCGTCGGCGTTCCGGCTGCTCGCCGTCCCCGACGCGTCCGACTTCTCACTGGGCTCGGCGGCGGCCGTACTCGGTCTGGACGAGCAGGACGCGGAGGAGGTGTGCGAGGCGCTGGTGGACGTGAGCATGCTGGAGTCGCCCTCTCCCTGCCGCTATCGCTACCACGACCTTCTCAAGATCTTCGCCCGGTCACGGCCGGACGACGAGGACGTGCGGAGAGCCGCGCTGGACAGGCTGCTCGGCCACTACCTCGCGGGCATGACCGCGGCCCACCACCTCACCTATCCGGGCGCCCCGGTGTCCGACCCGGGCCGACCGGCCGGTGCGGGACCGTCCTTCGCGGACGAGGAGGCCGCGGTGACCTGGGCCGAGGACGAGGAACAGGGGGTGATCAGCTGCGTACACCAGATCGCCCGGGAGCGGGGAAGCGCCCTCTCCGACGCGATACGGCTGCTCGACATGGCGGCCGACGTACTGGAGACCGACGTGACCCCCGAGCGCTACGAGCGGGCGGCCGGAGCCCTCGTCGAGGCGGCGGCGGCCCGCGGGGAACGTCGCGCCGAGGCGCACGCCCGGTGCGTGCGCGGAGGGTTCTGGGTGAACCGGTGGCTCCTCGACGCGGCGGCCGAGGACTGCGTCGCCGCGAGGGACCTCAGCCTCGCCGAGGGCGACCGGGCACGGTACGCGGACAGCCTCAACCTGCTGGCCACGGTCCTGTCCCGTCGCGGATCGACGACCGAGGCGATCGCGCTGTACGCCGACGCGGTCGAGATCTGGCGTGGGCTCGGCGACCGAAGCGGTGAGGCGGCCGGCCTGGGCGACATGGCGCTCGCCCTCGCGTCGGTCGACAGGATCGACGAGGCGGTGGAGGTGGTGGAACTGGCCGACCGCACCGTCCGCGAGTCGGGCGGCGGGACGGATCCCGACGTCATGTACCGGTCGGCCGTCGTGCTGTGCGACGCCGGGCGTCCCGAGGAGGCGCTCCTTCGGCTCAGGAAGACGCGCAAGGCGTATCGGAGGCTCAAGCAGCGCGTCCGTGAGGGAGCGACCCTGCTGCGGATGGCCGAGACCCACCTCGCCCTGGGGCAACCGGAGCGCGCCGTCGACTGTGCCGAGGACTCGCTGGGCCTCATGGCGGAGGCGGGCGACGAATGGATCCAGGGCAAGGCGCTCGTCGCGCTCGGCGAGGCGTTCTCCCGGCTCGGCCGGCCGGGAAGGGGAGTGGCCTGCCTGACCGAGGCGCTGGAGATCTTCGTGCGGCGGGACATGCCGGAGGCCGACGAGGTACGGGCACTGCTCGACCGGGACGAGGACTCGCGATGGGACACCGAGCGGAAAGAGACCACCCTGACCCGCTGAGCGGGCACTGTGTTCGGCCGGAAACTGTCGGTGCCCACTGGCATCATTAGGCGTGTGGAACCGCACTACTACGCACGCGTCGTGGCGCGGGGGGCGAAAGGCGCCCGCGGGCG
>NZ_JBEPDA010000004.1:60701-332135 GCF_040299985.1 Streptosporangium sp. NPDC000563
CGGTGGCCGACATGTCGGCCACCGCGACGACGCGTGGTGTCCCCCCTGAGGGGAAGTGGGCAGGACGGTGGCGGTGGTGCGGTCCGGCACGCGCCGCCGACCCGGGGTGGCCCGCCACAGGAGGAGACGCTCTTTCGCTGCGACTGTGCGGGTGGGGATGTCGAGAACGCATCCGTGGCTCCGATTCTCTGTGATCAGAGAAGCGAGACGGCCGACGACTTTCGAGGAGAAGCGACCATGCAGCCCGTCAAGACGAACACCCTGAAGGTTCCCGGCGCGACCCTTCACTACGAGATCCGCGGCTCGGGGCCGACCCTGCTGCTGATCTGCGGCGGGGTTTACGACGCCGCCGGATACGCGGGTCTGGCCCAGCGGCTCGCCGACCGCTACACGGTGGTGACCTACGACCGGCGCGGCAACTCGCGCAGCCCGCTGGACGGGCCGCCCGAGTCGCAGAGCATCGAGACGCACGCCGACGACGCGCACCGCCTGCTGGTGGAGGTGGGCGTCACCGCCGACGAGCCCGCGTACGTCTTCGGCAACAGCTCCGGCGCGATCATCGGCCTGGAGCTGGCCACCCGCCACCCCGAGCAGGTGCGCACCCTCGTGTCCCACGAGCCGCCGCTGTTCGAGCTGCTGCCCGACCGCGACCGCTGGCGCGATGTCATCCGGGACGTGGAGGAGGCGTTCGCCAAGGAGGGGACCGGAGCCGCGATGCAGGCCTTCGCCACCGGGTTCGACAGGACCGGCAGGGAGCACGAGGAGGCGGCCACCCAGGGAGAGCAGGAGGAGCCCACTCCCGAGGCGGCGGAGACGATGGCGCGGATGGAGAAGAACATGGAGTTCTTCATCGGCTACGAGGTGCCGCCGTTCGTGAGATACGTCCCCGACGCCGACGCGCTGCGGGCCTCCTCGGCGCGCGTCGTGATGGTGGCGGGCGAAGCCTCGGAGGGGCAGCCGCCTTACCGGGCCTCCTTCGTCGTCGCCGAGCAGATCGAGGGGACGCACGTGATGTTCCCCGGTGACCACGGGGCCTTCGGCAGCCTGCACGAGGAGTTCGCCGCCAAGCTCGACGAGGTGCTCTCGCGCCCCTGAGCGAACGCGGCCGACGGCCGTGTCTCTACTGGTTCGGAGCCAGGGCGACCCTTGGGACGGGGTTCTTCGCGGGGTGGTTCTGGGGGAACGTGCGGAACGGCTCCGGTCGGACCTTTTCTGGTCTGGCCGGAGCCGTGTTTCCCTGGGGACGCTGATCAGGGGAAGGTGATCAGACGGTGGTGATCGCTGGGGACGGCGATCACCGGGGGGAGACGGGCGGGGTGGTGGTGACGGCGAGGACGATGGTCACCGTGGTGGCCCGGGTGCTGTGTCGCAAGGGGAAGGTGTCGCAGGGGGCCAGGGGGACGGCAGGTGTCGCGGAGCGGTGATCAGCCGACGTTGGCACAGATCGCGTAGACGCTGATGCCCACGTCGTTGTAGCCGATCTGGCGACCGAGCCCGATCCAGCCGTTGCCGTCGTCGGTGGGGAAGGAGCCCACCAGGATGGCCCCGTTGCCCTGCGCCTCGGCGCCGCCGCCGATGACCTTCTTCCCGCCGGGGCAGTAGACCACGCGGCGCTGGAAGTTGGGCACGTTGGCGTTCGGCAGCTTGACGATCTGGTAGCCGGTGAAGTCGGCGGCGGCGGGAGCATCGGGGACGGTGGGCACGGAGGCCGTGGCCGGAGCGGCGGCGGTCATCGTGGTCAGACCCGCGATGGCGGCGGCGCTCAGCACGGCGGTCATGAGCTTCCTGCTTCGCATGATGTCTCCTGTGGCAGAGGGTGCCTGTGTGTTCACAGAGAGTAATTCTTCATCACTCTCAGTGTCCAGCCCTGTTTTTGTCGCCGTCTCGCCAGTTGCGTCCGCCCTGGTGATCGGGCATGCGCGGGCGTGGGGGGAGGGTGTTCCGGGTGAAGGGTTCGCGCCGCCGAGGGGGTGTTCCAGGTGGGGGATTCGCGCCGCCGGGAGGTCTTCCTGGTGGGGGGCGCGCCGTCGAGGGGGTGGTCGACGGTGGGCGGGGAGGGGTGCCCTCGGGGGCCGGCCGGCGACGGGCGGGAGGGGGCGGGCGCCGTCAAGAGGTCGACCGGCGTTGAACGTCGACCGACTATGAGAGCGCTCTCAGATCAGGGTAGGGCCATTTCTTGATCGTCGGCCAGGCGGGCGATGTGATAGGTGGGTGGACGAAAAGATGGCGCCGCGCGGTAGAACGCCCTATTTTTCTGGGCTTACGCCCTCTCGCCTGCACCTCCGTCCTTTACCTACTCGTTACCAACGCGAAACATTGACTGACGTGACGCATCCCGTTACTTTTCGGTGAGAGAGCGCTCTCTCGTATCGGTCAGCTTCAGAGCCCGATTCCTCTCCCCGGAGGCACCCCCTATGGATCCCTCGATCCGGACCACGGGTCCGGACAGTGCGCACCCCCGCGAAGGACGACTCGCCCGGTCGGCGGCCCGCCTCAGGGCCCGCCGTCGCCGCCTCGCCGCCGGTGTGGTCGTCGCGATGGTGGCCGGGCTGCTCGGCCTCGGCGCAGCCCGCTCCGCGGAAGCAGCCACGGTCGGCGCCGGCAGCTACGCGGACACCCTCCCCGCAGGACGCTCGCTGCCGACCGGCTGCGGCTCCATCTCCACCAACCCCCGCCAGTGGGTGACGTCCAACGCCCCCGCGGGGGCCGTGCCCACCAACGACTGGTGGTCGTCGATCCTCTACAAGAAGACCGACTGTGCGTACGGTGAGCCGCTCCACGCGCACCCGATCTCGTACGACACCTTCGGCAACGGGCTCGGCTTCTCCTACAACACCACCCCCGCCATCAGCGGCACCGCGACCGGCGTCGGCGAGTACCACTACCCCTACGTCGAGAACATCCGCGTCGGCGTCGCGGGCCTGAACTCGCCGGACGTCAAGGTCGACGGCTGGAGCGACTGGACCGTCACCCCGTACTGGAGCGGCGGGGGCCGGACGATGAAGGCCACCATCGGCCACGGCCTGCCGTTCGCGTACTTCCAGATCACCGGCGGCAACGCGCAGATCACCGCCGCGGGCACCCCCACGGTGTGGTCCAACAGCGGCGCCACCATCGGCTTCACCGTCGGCGGCCGTGACTACGTCGCCTACGCGCCGACCGGAGCGACCTGGTCGGTGAGCGGCACCACGATCAGCTCCTCCCTCGCGGGCAAGGACTTCTTCTCGGTGGCGGCGCTCCCCGCGGGCGGCGACCGCGCGGCGCTGGCGAGCACCTACGGCCAGTACGCGCACGCGCACGTCACCGGCACCCGTGTCTCGTACGCCTACAACCAGTCCGCGAGCACGCTGACCACGACGTACGCCTTCACCACCACGGCGAGGCAGGGCAGCCAGACCGGCACGGTCATCGCGCTCTACCCGCACCAGTGGAACTACCTGACCGGCTCGACGCCGCTGGCGCAGACGTACGTGTCGGCGCGCGGGCAGATGAAGATCGTCACCGGTACGCAGTTCAGGACGACGATGAAGTACACCGGCGTCCTGCCCGAGGTCCCCGCGGTGGCCGACAGCTCGGGGGCGGACCTCACCACGGTCACCAACCAGCTCAACGCCGAACTCGGCAACCCGATGGACATCCGGGGCGACGACACCTACTGGACGGGCAAGGGCCTGGGCCGGGCCGCCCGCATCGCGGAGATCGCCGACCAGCTCAACCTGACGTCGGTGCGCACCGCCGCGCTGAACGCGATCCGCACCCGCCTCAACGACTGGTTCACCGCCTCACCGGGCAAGACGACCCGGGTCTTCTACTACAACCAGAACTGGGGGACCCTGCTCGGCTACCCGGCCTCCTACGGCTCCGACCTGGAGCTCAACGACCACCACTTCCACTACGGCTACTACATCGCCGCCGCCGCGACCCTCGCCAAGTTCGACCCCGACTGGGCGAAGGCGAGCCAGTACGGCGGCATGGTGGACCTGCTGATCCGCGACGCCAACAACTACGACCGGTCCGACACCCGCTTCCCGTACCTGCGCGACTTCGACATCTACGCGGGCCACGACTGGGCGTCGGGCCACGGCGCGTTCGGCTCGGGCAACAACCAGGAGTCGTCGTCGGAGGGCCAGAACTTCGCCAACGCCCTCATCCAGTGGGGACAGGCCACCGGCAACACCGCCGTCCGCGACGCGGGCATCTTCATCTACACGACCCAGGCCGCGGCGATCCAGGAGTACTGGTTCGACGTGCGCGACCAGAACTTCCCCGCCGCCTTCGGCCACAGCACGGTCGGCATGGTCTGGGGCAGCGGCGGCGCGTACGCCACCTGGTTCAGCGCCGAACCGGAGATGATCCAGGGCATCAACATGCTCCCGATCACCGGCGGGCACTTCTACCTGGGCGACAACCCCGCCTACGTGAACACCAACTACGCCGAACTGGTACGCAACAACGGCGGGCCGCCCACGGTGTGGCAGGACATCATCTGGCAGTTCCAGGCGCTGGGCAACGGTGACGCGGCCCTGGCGAACCTGCGCGCCGCCGGAGGCTACACCCCGGAGGAGGGGGAGAGCAGGGCGCACACCTTCCACTGGATCCGCAACCTGGCCGCCCTCGGCACGGTGGACAACTCCGTCACCGCCAACCACCCGCTGGCGAAGGTGTTCAGCAAGAACGGGGCACGCACCTACGTCGCGTCCAACATCACCGGGAGCCCGCTCACGGTGACCTTCTCCAACGGCACCGTGCTCAACGTGCCGGCGGGCAAGACGGCCACCTCCGGCGCCTTCACCTGGAGCGGCGGCAACGCGGGGGGCGGCACCACGAACCCCGACCCGACCCCCACGCCGACCCCCACCCCGACGCCGACCCCCACCCCGACCCCGGGTGTCTTCGCCGCGACGCGCTACCTGCAGAGCGGCGGAGGGCTGACGGGCACGACCGGCACGGCGGGCAGCGTCACGCTGGCCGCCGCGAACGGCAACCACGACGGCGTCCCGACCAACGCCCAGGTCTTCACGGCGACCGGTCTCACCGCCAACCGCAACGGCGGCACCACCGCGTTCGACCTCTTCCTGGACTCGGGCACCGCGGTCGCGAACGGCACCCAGGTCAGGGTCTCCTACGACCTGACCGGCGACGGGAGCTGGGACAGGGTGGAGACCTACGCCTACTTCGCGACCGACCCGGTGACCGGCTGGGAGCACTACACGCAGGGGGGCGGCCCGCAGTCCTCCTCGGGCACGCTCGGCAACCTGTCGAACGGCCGGGTGAGGGTCGAGGTCTGGAACGCCATCGGCACCAACACCGTCAGCCTCGGTGTCGGTAACCGGTCCTTCGTACGGCTGCCGTTCGGCTGATCCCCCTCAGCCGATCCGCGAAGGGACGGCCGGGAGCGTGAGCCCCCGGCCGTCCTCGCCTTCCGCGAGTGAGCGCGGCAGGCCGATCGCGTTCGAGGGCGGAATGACGCCCGACTCCAGGACGGCCGTGGTCAGCGGGTGGAGCAGCAGGGCGAGCTCGGAGGTGCGCTCGTCTCCCAGGGCACGCCACGGGGCGGCCGCCGCCTCGTCGGTGAGCCGCTCGATCCGCCCGCGCTCCCGCGCACCCTCGGCCGTCAGCGCGCCGGAGTCGTCGACCCAACCGCGCTCGCGCAGGGCGGCGGCACCGGCCTCCCACTCCTCGTCGTCCCAGTGCCGTCCCAGGCGCAGCTGCTCCAGATCCGTCTCACCCGCCGCGACCTTGAGCAGGTGGGCCTGGACGGGGGAGACGCCGTGGGCGACGAGGGCGGCCACGTGCCCGTCGCCCCGGTGCTCGCGCAGCGTGGTCGCGGCCTGCCAGAGCAGCAGGTGCGGCTCGTCGGGCGCGGGCAGCGCCTGGTTGGCCGCGCCGAGCACCCGGCCGGCGGTGTCGGCGAGCCGCGCGGCCTCCCAGGCGAGGTCGGCCGCCGCGCGCATGTCGTCCGATCCGATCACCTTGTCGGTGAGCACGTTCCGCAGCGCCGCTCCCGCCCCGTCGAGCCTGGCGCGCAGCACGTCGCCGGGGGTGGCGAACGTCCACGCGTCGGGGAGCGCCCTGGCGACCCTCGCCGGGGGGAAACCGTGGAAGGCCGCCGTGACGACGCCGGGGCCGACCGGCCCGAGGGGCGCCGCCCTGGACGCGAAGTAACCCATCCAGAAACCGCGCATGCCGACCGCGTCGGACGCCGCCAGCGCCTCGGGGGCGAAGTAGGTGACGGCGTGCAGGGGCTCAAGTAACTGCCACATGACACGCGGAACGTTCGGTTCGAGCTCCGGCACGGTCTCACACCCCGTCTAGGGATCCTGGCGGATCGGCTGTGCGTTGTTCATACGGTACTCGCAGGAACGACCGGGTGATCTCTGGGGGAGAAGACCGCCATCTGGTCGGAACCCTGACCTGATCTGGGAAGACGAAGTCATCTCACCCGTCAGGTTGGGTCTTTTCAAGGGGGGACGGGCGGGTTATCAAGAGCTCAGGACGAACTGTGATTCCAGACATTTCCGCTCACTTCGCTGGTTCCTCGGTCGCGTCCGATCGCCCAACCCCCCAAGCCGATGGAGTACGGCATGCCGCAGTTGCGAAGAGTTATGATCCAAATCCTGTGTGTCATCGCGATGCTCGCCGCGAGCGTCACCGCGGCGGCAACGGGCGCGCAGGCCGCCGTTCCCAACCGGTGGGGTTTCGCGGTGGTCGACGTGACCTCCGGCGTCCCCGACATCAACCACCAGGCGGGCAGCTGGGCGCCGGGCTTCAACGTCACGGTCACCCCCGGCGTGGTCGGGCAGACGTACGTGAGGTTCCCGCAGCTCGCGATCAACGGCGGCGTCGTCCACGTCACGGCGATCTCCCAGAACGCCTACTGGTGCCAGGTGCAGAAATGGGGCCCCTCGGGATCCGACCTGATGGTGGCGGTGCAGTGCTACCGGTACGGAGGGGCTCCGGTCTTCACCCCGTACAGCATCGTCTTCGAGCAGAGCACCGGCACCCTGCCCGCACCGCAGGCGTTCGGTTACGTGCACCACAACGGTGCCGGCATCGCCGACCAGTTCAACTCGGCCGGTGGCGTGAACACCGCCGTCCCCGGTGGGGTGGGCGTCTGGACGGTCACCCTGCCGGGCCTCGGCTCGGCGAGTGCCGCGGGAAACCTCCAGGTCACCGCGGTGAACCCCAACCAGCCCGCCCGCTGCAAGGTCGGCGCCTGGTCTCCGGGCGTGGGCGCGCAGGCGGTCCAGGTGCGCTGCCACAACGCGACGAACGTGCCGCTCAACACCGGATGGACCCTCACCTACCAGCGTGAGCGCGCCATCACCGGTGCGGCGATCCCGCCGAAGAACTTCGCCTACACCTTCGACACCAACCCGGCCAACCCCGGCCCGTACGCGCCGACGCCCGCGGGTCTGAACTACAACTCCCAGGGGGCCACGAACACGATCCAGAGCGCGGGAGTCGGTCTGCGTCTGGTCACCTTCCCGAAGGTCGGGCTCCTGCAGGACCAGGTCCAGGTCACCGCGTACGGGCCGGGCCCCGAGTTCTGCAACCTGCAGAGCCTGTGGAACACCAACGCCGGCAATGCCATCGTGCGCAACGTCGCCTGCTACGACGCGGCCACCCGTGTCGACCGGCTCTCGTTCGTCACCTACACGTCGGCCTTCTGAGGCCCGGGTGATGTCCGGGTGAGGCCGAGCGCGGTGCCGTCCGTGACCTCGGGCGGTACCGCGCTTCCCGTCCGGCCCGTCCCCCCGGACGCCTCCGGCCTGTTCATCGGTACGGCTCCGGCCCGGCCATCCGTCCGAGCCGGTCACCCGTCAGGATCCGGCCCGGCCGCTCACGTGAGAGGCTCATCCGTACGGCCAGGTCGGGGGCGTGTGCCCGAATGGACGGCCTTCTCCCGGGTAGCCGGAGGCGATGACGACTTATGGCTTCCATTCCTCACACGAGCAGATCCACCCGGCAGAGCTTCTGAAAGCCGTCACCCAGGCCGAGCAGGCGGGGTTCGGGGCGGCGATGTCGTCGGACCACTTCTCCCCGTGGAGCGAGCGACAGGGGCAGTCGGGGTTCGCCTGGTCCTGGCTGGGCGCGGCGCTCCAGGCCACGAACCTGCCGTTCGGCGTCGTGAACGCCCCCGGCCAGCGCTACCACCCCGCGATCATCGCCCAGGCGATCGGCACCCTCGGGGCGATGTTCCCCGAGCGCTTCTGGGCCGCCCTCGGCACGGGCGAGGCGAGCAACGAGCACATCACCGGTGACCGCTGGCCTCGCAAGGAGCTTCGCACGCGGCGTCTGCGGGAGTGTGTCGACGTCATCAGGGCGATGCTGGCGGGGGAGGAGGTGAGCCACGACGGCCTGGTGACCGTCGACCGCGCCCGGCTGTGGACCCGGCCCCAGGTTCCGCCGAAGCTGGTCGGCGCGGCGGTGAGCGTCGACACGGCCCGCTGGTGCGCGGAGTGGGCCGACGGCCTGATCACCGTGGGAGGACCGGTCGACCACCTGCGCGAGGTCATCGGCGCCTACCGGGACGCCGGAGGTAAGGGGAAGGTGGCGCTCCAGGTTCACCTCAGCTGGGCCGAGAGTGACGACGAGGCGATGGCCATCGCCCACCACCAGTGGCGGAGCAATGTCTTCTCCCCGCCGGTCAGCTGGGATCTCGACACCCCCGAACTCTTCGACGTGGTCTCCGCGGACGTCTCGTCCGAGCAGATCGCCGAGGTCGTCAACGTCTCGTCCGACCTGGGCTGGCACGCCGCCAGGATCAACGAGTACGCCGACCTGGGCTTCGAGGAGATCTATCTGCACCATGTGGGCCAGGAGCAGGCCCCCTTCATCGACGCGTTCGGCGCGAAGGTCCTTCCCCAGCTGCGCTGACGTGGTCGCGGCCCTTCCAGGCGCGTTGGTCCGGGAGGGCGGGAGACAAGGGCACGGACGGGTTCACGGACGGGTTCACGGAGGGAGGGGCGGGGCGCGGGCGGGTTCACGGACGGAGGGGAACCCGCCCAGGTGGTGTGGCGTGGTGTCCGGTAAGGGGTGGTGATGACTCCTGCTGGGGTCTGTGGCCCTATCCTCCCCAAACGTCACGAAACGCACTGACTTATCGTCACTCTTACGACATCTAATAGAAACAATTAGGAGGGAATCAATTCCCAGACGTGACCGGATGTTCTACATTTGTCATGGGAGCGCTCCCATCAGAAGGAGGCGCAGTGTCTCTCCAGCACAACTCATCCGCGGCGGCCCTCGAGGTCGCCCACGAGTACGTAGGCGAGTGCCTGCTGCCCGCCGTCCCCGCGAGCGTGCGCGACGCCCGCTCGCTGGTTCGCCGGGAGCTCTCCCTGTGGGGCGCTGACGATCTCATAGACGACTGCATGCTGATCGTGAGCGAGCTGGTCACCAACGCCGTCAGGTACGGCGGCGCCGCGTGCGCGCTGCGCATCCGAGGCGGCGAGAACCTCGTCCGCGGTGAGCTCTTCGACCCCGGGGCGGGAGTTCCCCGCATGTGTGCCCGCGACATGGACGCCACCAGCGGCCGGGGCCTCCAGATCGTCGACTCCCTCGCCGACGACTGGGGCGTCGCCCATCCCGCCACCGGAGGAAAGATCGTCTGGTTCGTGCTCGGCCTGCCCGCCTCCCCCCGCTCGCATTCCGCCGTCGCCCCGGTCCTGCAGCTCAAGTAGGCGCCACGCGCCCCGAACCGCCCGGCCGCCCGGGGAACGCGCGGCCCGGGAGCACGATCGTCCGCCGGGGGTGAGAGTCCCTCGGCCCAAGACAGCCGTCCGCCAGGTGTGAGATCCGCCGCCCAAGGTCGCGCGGCCGTCCGGCCCTCCCGATGACCTGGTGTTTTCGCGCGCCGGGGGTGGGTGTCCCGCGGTGTCGGCGCGCCCCGTAGTGTGCGGACGATCGGCCCCCCAGGACGATCGGCCCCCCCAGGGAGAGAAACGCATCACCCATGACGACGTACGACCACACCCGCCGCGCCTGCTACACCGGATATGTCACCCAGGCCATCGTCAACAACCTGGCCCCCCTGCTGTTCATCGTGTTCCAGACCCGCTACCAGTTGCCGCTGGAGATGCTCGGGCGCCTGGTGCTGCTCAACTTCGCCACCCAGCTGGTCACCGACATCGTGGCCGTGAAGTTCGTGGACCGGACCGGTTACCGCGTCCCGCTGGTGCTGGCCCACGTCCTGTCGGCGCTGGGACTGATGCTGCTCGCGGTCGCCCCGGCCGTGTCGCCCTCGCCGTACCTGGGACTGTGCGTTGCGATCGTCGTCTACGCCGTCGGTGGCGGCCTGCTGGAGGTGCTCGTCAGCCCGGTGGTGGACGCGCTGCCCAGCCCGCAGGAGGGCAAGGCCGCGGCGATGAGCCTGCTGCACTCCTTCTACTGCTGGGGACAGGTCGCGGTGGTGGCGGGCAGCACGCTGCTGCTGGCCTGGATCGGCCAGGACGCCTGGCAGGTCCTGCCCGTCGCCTGGGCGCTGGTCCCGCTGGTCAACATGGTGGCGTTCCTGAGGGTGCCGCTGCCCGCGACCGTGCCCGACGAGCACCGCACCTCCCTGCGGGCGCTCTTCGGGGCTCCCGCCTTCGCCGCCGCCCTCGTGCTGATGCTCAGCGCGGGCGCGGCCGAGCTGACCATGTCGCAGTGGTCCTCCCTCTTCGCCGAGGAGGGGCTGGGAGTCTCCAAGGTGTGGGGCGACCTGGCGGGTCCGTGCCTGTTCGCGGTCCTGATGGGCATCGGCCGCATCGTCTACGGCCTGTGGGGTGAGAAGATCCCGCTGGTGCCCGCGATGGCCTCGTGCGGCGCGCTGGCGACCGTCTGCTATCTCGTCGTCTGCCTGTCCTCCAACCCGGTGGTGAGCCTCATCGGCTGCGCGGTGTGCGGCCTCGCCGTCAGCCTCCTGTGGCCGGGTACCTTCAGCCTCGCCGCGGCCCGCTTCCCCCTCGGCGGCGCGGCGATGTTCGGCGTGCTCGCCGTCTTCGGGGACGCCGGTGGCGCGGCCGGACCCTGGATCGCCGGGGCCGCCGCGGACGCCTCCGCCGCCGCGGACGGATTTCTCGCCACCCTGTCGGCCGCGCTCCCCGACGACGGCGGCTCCGGTCTGCGCACCGGCATCCTCGTCGCCGCCGTCTTCCCGATCACCGTCGTCGCCCTCACCCTCGCGTACGCCGTCCGGGGGAGGAACGCGGGCACAGTAGCGGGCACGGCGACGGGCGAGGCGCCCGGTGAGGTGGAGCGGCCGATCGGCGGGTGAGCCGGCGGGGATATTCGGGCATGACATTTCCTTGGGAACGGCCCCGCCTCACCCATGCACCATGAGAACGGCACCACGCACAGCAGAGGGAGATCCATGATCGGCACCCACGTCCGCGCGCTCGCACAGGAGGGCGCGTGAGGGTCGGCCACGACGCCCCCCGGTCCGGGGAGGGGCGATGAACGAGGTTCGTGAGCGGCTCCGCGCCGCCCTGCACGCAGAACTGCCCGCCGCCTTCCAGCTACGGCGAGAACTGCATGCCGAGCCCTGCGTCTCGGGAAAGGAGGAGCCGACCCTCAAGCGTGTGCTGGACGCGCTGCCCGAGGGCAACGCGATGGAGCGGGTGGCCGTGACCGGCGCGCTCCTGCGGGTCGGCGGCGAAGGGCTCGCCGTCGGGGTACGCGGAGAGCTGGACGCCCTGCCGATCCCCGAGGAGACGAACGTTCCCTGGGCCTCGCGCAACGGCGCGATGCACGCCTGCGGCCACGACGTGCACCTCGCGGCCCTGGTCGCGCTGACCAGGGCGGTCGACCGGGTACGGGCGCCGGCGCCGATGGTCGCGGTGCTGCAGCCGCGTGAGGAGACCCCTCCCTCCGGTGCCAGGGACATCGTCGAGTCGGGCGCGCTGCGCAGGAACCAGGTCGGCGCGATGATCGCGGCACACGTCCAGCCGGTGCTCGGCGCGGGTGAGACGGCCTGCACCCCCGGCGCGGTCAACGCCTCCTCCGACGAGTTCGCCGTCGTCGTCCGCGGGCAGGGCGGGCACGCGGCCTACCCCCACCTGTCCAGTGATCCGGTTCTCGCGCTCGCCCAGATCATCGTGGCCGCGCAGCAGCTCGTGAGCCGCGACGCCGACCCGATGACGCCGACCGTGGTCACCTTCGGGACCGTGTCGGCGGGCAACGCCCCCAACGCGATCCCGGGACAGGCCGCGGCGCGCGGCACCCTCCGTACGATGTCGGAGCCCTGGCGCCGGCAGCTGCACCACCGCTTCCGTGAGGTGGTCGAGGGGGTCGCCCGCGTCCACGGCTGCGAGGCGGAGGTACGGATCGCGAACGGGGAGCCGGTGCTCGTCAACCACGCCCGGCTCGCCGAGGAGACCGGTCGCATCCTCGTCGAGGTGGCCCACCACATGCCCGCGACGCTGCGCTCCTGCGGCGCCGACGACTTCGCCCACTTCGCGTCGGTCGTGCCGTCGCTGATGCTGTTCGTGGGCACCGACACGACCTCGGGGCTGCACAGCCCGTACTTCCTGCCGGGAGACGAGACCGTGACGGCGGTCGCCGAGAGCCTGCTCGCCGCCTACCTCGCCGCCGCGCGGGTGATCGGCGCGGACACCTGAGCGGGCGTTCCCGGCGTGGGCTCCGAGGTCGGCGGCGGTTGACAGCAGCCACGCGGGCCTGTAGAAAGCCGAATGACCATAAATCGAACAGGTTGTCGAATGGTGGACGCCGACAGGCTCGACCCACGTTCGCGGGACTCGCCGGTCTGAGGAGGCGGGCGAGGTCGCGGTGACGGGGCCGGTCGTGCCGTTGTCGCCGTGAGCCGACCGGCCCCCTCCGCGGCAGGGGCCGCCGACAGAAGGAGCGAACTCGTGAACTGGACCCTGGAAGTGGTCGTGGTCCCGGTCAGTGACATCGACCGTGCCAAGGACTTCTACGCGGAGAAGCTCGGCTTCACGGTGGACCACGACACCCGGATCGACGGCGGCCCCCAGTTCGTCCAGCTCACCCCTCCGGGATCCGGTTGCTCGATCGTCCTGGGGAAGGGGTTCGTCGCCATGGAGCCGGGCTCGCTCCAGGGGCCGCAACTGGTGGTCTCCGACGTCCACGCGGCCCGCGCGCACCTCGTCGAGCGAGGTGTGGAGGTGAGCGAGGTGCAGGTGCTGGGCCCGTCGGGCGCCCGCCCGAGCCGTGAGGGCGACGACCTGAACAACGTGGGATTCGTTTTCTTCAAGGACCCGGACGGCAACGGCTGGGCCGTGCAGCAGATAACCTCCCGCGGCTGATCGGTTCCACGGCCGCGGGAGCGCTCGTCCGGGAGTCCACGACCCCTCGAAGGCCACGGGGCGGTCAGTTGGTACGGGTGTTGGGGAGGTGCCCGCCCAGGTAGCCGATCCAGATCTTGCCGGTGGCGCCGCCGGAGTCGTCGTGGAAGTACATCCGGGGCGCGGGATAGCCCACCGGCCGCAGCTTGACGTGGGACTCCATCAGGACCTGCCCGCCGGGGCTCACCTCGGGCGGGACGGCGAAGGTCCGGCGATCGCTGAACTTGGCGCGGGTGACCACGCTCTTCGACTCGCGCATGGACAGCATCCCGGTGGGGATGGTGCGGCGCCCGGGGGAGCCCTGGGCGCACCAGTCGTAGAAGCCGCCCGCGAACTCCCCTCCGGACCGGGCCCTCGCGAAGTCCTCCAGGGCGCGCAGGGAGTCCCAGGCCTTCGCCGCCCAGGTCCGCGACTGGGCCGGATGGTCCAGGTCCAGCCGGGCGGCGGGACCGTCGGTGTCGCCGACGACGATGTGGCGCAGGCTCTGGCGGGCCTCGATCAGGACCTCGATCAGGCTGGCGGGTTCGAAGACGGGCACCTCCTCGTTCACGCCGTACACGGGCTGGCCCGCCTCCGCGAGCCTCGCCTCCAGCCAGCGGACCCGCTCGGTGAGCTTCCTCGCGTTCGTGACGGCCTCGGCGTACTCCTCGGTGAGCAGCCGGTGCTCCTCGCGCAGGCTCCTGGTCCGCGTGGCCGACCGCTCGCTCCCCTCCTCCGTGACGGATCCGTCGATGTGACGTCCGTTGCCGTGCCTCCGGGATTCGACGACGTCGCCATGCCCTCCCGTGCCGTCGCTCCGGAGGTGCGTGAGGTCGCCATGCCGCCCGGCGACGATGTCGCGCTGTTCCGCGACGATGTCGCGCAGGCCGGAAAGGTGCGCGCCGAGCGTGCGGATCTCGCGCAGCACCCGCTCGGAGTCACCGTCGGAATCACCGCCGGCGGCCTGTGACGACGTGGCGAGCCCCAGTGCCGTCTCCAGCTCCCCGCGCAGTTCCTTGACCACCATGTCAGCCACCACCTGGGCGATCTCCTCCGTACTCGATGCCGGGACGCCCGCCAAGGTGGTCGTTCCCGTCTCCGTGGGCTTTACGGGTTCCAGGGTGGCGGTGGGTTCCTCCGAGCCGGGAGCGGGTTCGGAGTCCTCGGCGGTCCCGGCGGCCGAGGCGGGGGTGGTGGGAGCGGGGAGCACGACGGGCGCGGGACGCCGGGTCATCGCCATCATCCGCCGCCGTAGCTCCTCACGGGCGGCATCGGTCTTGGCGGGCCGGGGCGCGGCGGCCTCGGCGATCTCACTCAGTTCGGCGCGTCCGGCGAGCACGCGGTAGACGACGCCGAGCGTCCGCCGGACGTCGTCGGGAAGCTCGCGATGGACGGTCGCGCCGACCGCTCCGGTGGCGATCAGGTCGAGGGCGGCGACACCCTGTTCCCGGATCATGGCGGCGCCCATCGGCGGATGCCTGCGGGGGTAGGGCTCCCCGGCGGGGTCGAAGGGGGCGAGATAGGTGCGGATCCCGCCGCCGAACACCCCCAGCTCCTTGCCCATCGCCTTGTTGAACCGGTTCTGGGTGCGCAGGTCGGCGAGCCGTACGACCAGGCTCGCACCGGTGACCGCACCGGCCAGATAGTCGGCATGGGTCCGCACGCCCTCCGGGTTCTGCGGATCCACGGAGAGGACGAGGATCGGCACCCTCCGGAGAGGCTCGGTCATCACCGGGACGAACCGGTCCAGGTCGTCCTCATGGAGAACCAGCGGGCCGTCCTCCAGGTGGATGCCGCCGTCGCTGATCCGCGCGGTGCGCAGGTACGCGGGGAGGAACCCGGGCGCGCTCGCCGTGGGCGGTTCTCGCCTTTCCGCTCGCCCCGGCTCGTGCTTTCCGTTCCGGTACGACCCTGGTGCATGTCGTCCTTTTTCCGGTTTTCCATTCTGCTGAGACACCGGTTGGTGTCGTTCCGTTTCGTGCTTTCCGTTCTGGTACGGCGCCGGCCGGTGCCCTTCCGGGTCGTGTCCCTCGTGCCGGTCCACGGTGACGATCACCCAGCCCGTCATGCCCGCCACCGACTCGGTGTAGGTCACCCTGGTCTTCAGGTGCCCTTTCCCGTACGGCTCGTCCAGCGTGTACCGGCCGCAGTCGCCGCGCCGTTCCATCGTGAGCCGTGCCCGGCCTGCCTCGGCCTCGACCATCGCCCGCGCGGCACCCGGGGGCGGGAACCCCTTCTGCTCGACCCACTCCGAGAAGGTGCGGCGCAGCCGGATCGAGATCGGGGCGACCGGGTCGCGCAGCACCGCCTGGTATAACCGCGTTACATTCGACGCCATAGTCACGACACCTCATATGTCATCAACCTGGGGGATGTACGGCTCACTTCCGGTAGAAGGACGTCAGTCGTACGGGGTTGGATGTCAGCCGGGCTCCGCAGGTTCCAGCGGGGGCAAAGTGCGCCGTAAATGCTGTTTTAATGCGGAATTAGGCTGTATATGACGTAAATCGGGTTCAAGGGCTTCGTGTGCTGCCACAATCAACCGACTTTGTCACACCTCAGTGTGACGACATCCTGACGCGGTGTCGCGGTCTTTCCCGAGGTCGCAGCTGAGCGACCATCCGGAACGGCCGCCCGCGCGGGGCCTTTTCCCGGTCGAGAAGAATCCGAAACGGACCCCGCCGTTGACGACGGCGGGGAAGCCCGTCGGGACGCGGACCGGAGCGGGCCGGTCTGATTTGTGCTGGTCTGACCGGGCTGGGCTGGGTTCCAAGTGATTCACTGACGAGGGCGGCGCCGTTCCAAGCGCACGCCAAATCGCCTGTGACACTCTCCGTCGAAGCGGCGAAAAGTCCGTGGAGACAATGGCCGGAATCCAACCTCTTTTGCGCCGGAATGTCGCGGACCGTGGGAAAAGGCTCCTGTCGCCGGCCAACGAGCTCACATCGGGATTCCGGGCGCCGTCTCACGTTCGTGGAAGGAGTTCGATGCGGGTATCGAAGACGGTTCTGGCGGCGTTGGCCGCGGGGTTGGTGGCCGGTGCGGTGGTGGTGCCGGTGCACGCGGCCGGTGCCAGTGCCGGTGCGGTCGTGGCCGGGGCTGGGGCCGTGGTCTCGGCGTACGACGGGGAGAGTGTCTATCGGGGTCTGATCCTGGGGATCGGCCCGGTGGCCGAGAGGTTCCCCGAGATCGTGCGTCCGGCCGGTGGGGTGACGGCCAAGCAGGAGGAGTTCGCCTCCGCGGTGGTGGCGGCGATCTCGAAGAAGGATCCGGCGTTCCTCGCCTGGTTCGGCGGGGAGATGACCAGCGGCGACCGGGTCAGGATCGACCGGGCCTTCACCAGGGCGCAGAACCTCACCCGCGACGTGCTGGCCGAACGGTTCGGCTTCAAGGCCGACTCCACAGCCGTCGACCAGGCAGCCGGCCTGGCGTTCTTCGTGTACATGGTCTATCTCGGCAACGTCTACGAGATCGTCAACGTGTACAAGATGGCCAACGCCGTCCGCGAGTCCAATGTCTACGAGATCGAGAACTGGACCGAGTCCCTGGTGAGCAAGGACCTGGCCAGGCTCGACCGCGAGCGTTTCGTCGACCTCGTCGCCAAGCGGCTCGCCGCCTGATCTCCGGCCCCCACGCCCGGTTCCGCACCGCGTCCGGCGCGGAACCGGGCCTTGAGAATCCACGGAGATTCCGTTGACCGAAACCGCCACGGCCAGGCGCCTCGGGTGGGCGCTCGTCGGCATTGTCGCCTTCTGGGGATCAGTGATCTTCTACGTGGTGCACACCCAGCTGCCGAGCAACGCCATCTCGCTTCCCGGGCAGGAGCAGCTGAGGCTGACCATCACCACCCTCACCCCGCAGGGGTGGGCGTTCTTCACCAAGTCGCCGCGCGAACCGCAGATCGGCGTGTGGCAGACCGCGGGCACCGGCGGCTGGCAGGACGCGCGACTCGGCCCGCACTCCGAACCGCGCAACGTGCTGGGCTTCAACCGGCGCTCCCGGGCCCAGGGGCTGGAACTCGGCATCATGCAGACCTCGGTTCCCGCCGACGGATGGGTGGCGTGTGACGGCGGCGACGTCGCCTCATGCCTCGACCGAGCCCCCAGCGCCGTGACGATACGCAACATTGCGCCCAACCCCGTCCACTGCGGTTCGGTGGGCCTCATCCAGCGCGAGCCGCTGCCGTGGGCGTGGGCCGGGAGCGACACGGCCATGCCCGCCAAGGTCGCCCGATTGGAGGTCACATGCTGACCAGAGCCGGTCTCGCCGTCGCGCGCCTCGCGCGGGTCTCGCCATGGACGAACGTCTACGGCCTGGCCCGTACCCTGATGGCGCTCGGCACGCTGGGCACACTCCTGTTCAGTCACAGCACCTCGCTCTTCCGCCCCGCGCAGGGAATGCCCGACTTCCCCAACTGCTCGGGCATCGCTCAGGTCAGCGTCTTCTGCGTGGTCCCGAGCGACCAACTGGAGATCGCCCGCTTCCTCTCGGTCGGCCTGCTGCTGCTCGTGGTCATCGGCTGGCGTCCGAGGTTCACCGCCCTGGGGCACTGGTGGGTCACGGTCAGCCTGATGGCGTCGGCCACCATCCCCGACGGGGGCGACCAGATCAGCTCGGTCGTCACCCTGCTGCTGCTTCCCATCGCGCTGATGGACGGGCGCAGGTGGCACTGGGGCCCGCCCGCCGACGTGAGCGAACGCCCGGCCCTGTCGTTCTTCGCCTGGACGACCTTCTTCGTGATCCGCCTGCAGGTCGCGGGACTCTACTTCCAGGCGTCGGTGGCCAAGCTGAGCCACGCGGAGTGGGCCGACGGCACGGGACTGTGGTACTGGCTCACCGACCCGTTCTTCGGCATGCCGAGCTGGATCAAGCCGTTGCTCACCCCGATCCTGGTCAACCCGATCGGCGTCACCCTGATGACGTGGGGGCCACTCGTCATCGAGTTCGCGATCGCACTCGGAATGATCGCTCGCCGACCGGTCCGGCCGTACCTGCTCGCCGCGGGTGTCGCCTTCCACATCTCGATCGGTGTGCTCATGGGCCTCGGAAGCTTCATGTTCGCGATGCTCGCCTGCCTGGTGCTCCATCTGCGCCCGGTCGACGTGCCGTTCCGGCTGCCCAGCCGCCTGCGGGTCCTCACCCGGCTCGACCGCGTACGGGCGACCTGGCCGGTCCTCACGCGCCGTCCGGGCGCGACCTCGGGGGCCGCCTCCGCCGTTCCTGACGAGGTGACGGCCGTTCCCGCACCGCAGGAGGCGTCGGTCGCACCGCAGGAGGTGGTGGTCGGCGCCGCGTCTCCGGAGGCGATCACCGCCCCCGACCCCCAGGACGAGGCCGGGCGGGCGTCTCCCGTCCCTGCTGTCCCCGCTCCGGCCCATGCGGGCCCGGCTCCCGAGGGGCGGCCGTGATCCCGGTGGGAACGCCCGCGCGTTTCCTGGTCTACGACGGCGACTGCGGATTCTGCGCGAACGCGCTGCGCACCCTGCGCCGTGTGCTCCCCGACTGGCCGGACACCTTCGCCTGGCAGGCCCTCGACCTCGCACATCACGGGCTCTCGCCGGAACAGGTGGCCGGAGCCGCCTGGTGGATCGAGCAGGGGAAGGCGCCGGCCGGTGGCGCGCGGGCCTTCGCCGCGCTGCTCGTCTGGCAGCGCTCGCGTGGATGGCGCGTACTCGGGAGGCTCATGTCGGTCCCCCCGGTGTCCTGGGCGGCACACCTGGTCTACGCGGTGGTGGCCAGGACGCGGCACCGCCTGCCCGGCGGCACCCCCCTGTGCTCGGTACGCGGCGAAAGCGCGGAATGGCGGGCCGGCCTGTCGGCGAGATCGGCGTCAGAGCGCCCCTCACGCCGCGAAGGACGGTCGTGACCGGGCCGGGCGTCGCCGGCCCGAGCGCGAAGGGGCCCTGTTCCGGCCGGTCGTACCGGCCGGGACACGAGTGGGCTCCAGGCTGAGCCCGGCGGGCCCCGGTCGCGGCGCGAGGTGCGTTCCCCGCCGGGGACCGCTCCGGTCTCACGACCGGGTTTCATCCATCGTTCACGTATGTGGAAGGAGTTCGATGCGGGTATCGAAGACGGTTCTGGCGGCGTTGGCCGCGGGGTTGGTGGCCGGTGCGGTGGTGGTGCCGGTGCACGCGGCCGGTGCCAGTGCCGGTGCGGTCGTGGCCGGGGCGGGGGTCGTGGTCTCGGCGTACGACGGGGAGAGTGTCTATCGGGGTCTGATCCTGGGGATCGGCCCGGTGGCCGAGAGGTTCCCCGAGATCGTGCGTCCGGCCGGTGGGGTGACGGCCAAGCAGGAGGAGTTCGCCTCCGCGGTGGTGGCGGCGATCTCGAAGAAGGATCCGGCGTTCCTCGCCTGGTTCGGCGGGGAGATGACCAGCGGCGACCGGGTCAGGATCGACCGGGCCTTCACGACGGCGCGGAACCTCACCCGGGACGTGCTGGCCGAACGGTTCGACTTCAAGGCCGACTCCACGGCCGCCGATCGGGCGAACGGCCTGGTGACCTATCAGATCGCCCCGATGGCGGGCTATGTCTACGAGGTCGTCACCGTCAACCAGGTCGTCAACGTGTACAAGGTTCTCAACAGGGTCCGGGAGTCCGGCGACACCGCCGGGCAGGAGGGGAACGCGCTCGTGCTGGACCCGGACATGGCCCGGTTGCAGCACGAGCGTTTCGTGGATCTCGTCGCCGAACGGCTCACCGCCTGAGCGGCGTGCCCTTCGTCCCCTCGTCCTCTTGTCGCCGCGTGACTCGCCCTGCGGGCCTGCCCGAGCGTTTCACGGCTTGAGCGGTTCACGCTCTGGGCGGCTTGTGGCCTGAGCGTTTCACGGCTTGAGTGGCTTGTGGCCTGAGTGGTTCACCACCTGAGCGGCTCATCGACCGAACGACGGCCCCACCCGCCGGGCAGCGCCCGGCGGGCCCGGGGCCGTTCCCGCCTCGCCGTTCCCTCGGGACAGCGCAGCCGTCGCCCGGTCCCGCCAGGCGGTGAGCCCGTTCCTGTCGGCCTGCCCGGCCAGGCTCAGGAGATGCCCGGCGGCGCTCTCGTGCTCGCCCAGCGTCGAGGCGAGCAGGGCGAGGAACCAGTCCACCGGGCCCGCCAGGGCGATGGCCGAGCCCACCGCGATGCTCCCGCTGTGCGGCAGTAGCGCCGCGTAGCTCTCCCGGCAGGCCGGCAGGTCGCCGACCACGGCCTGGGCCTCGCCCTGCAGGCAGGTCATGGTGAGCCAGGACCAGTCGCCCGGCGGCCTGGGCCAGCCGTTCTCGACCGTTCGCGCGGCCTCCTCGACGCGGCCCTGGGCGCACAGCCGCAGGATCCCGGCGTCGTGGTCCATGGTGGTGTGGATGCCGGTGATCGAGGCGATCAGCGTCTCGGTGTCGGTCATGGAACCGCGCCGGTGATGCAGCAGGATGCGCCCGGTGGCCACCACCGCGCCCGCGTACCACATGCCGAGCCGTCCGGCCTGCCGCTCCGCCTCGCGATACAGCGCCTCGGCGTCGTCGAAACACTCGGCCAGGACCAGCCGGTTGGCGCGCCACATGGTGTGCTGGAATCGTGGCCAGGGCAGCGGCAGCCGTTCCAGCATCGCGTCGCAGCGGAGGGCGGCCTCGTCCGCGCCGGCCACGTCGAACAGCTGCAGCCTGTGATGGGTCAGCAGGATCCACCCGAGCAGCTCGTACTCCGGCATCCGGGTCCGCGACGCCAGTTCGACCAGCTCGGTGGCGATCTCGACCAGCTCGTGTGGGTGGGCCGCCTGGGGCAGCGAGAGCTGACGGGCGTTGAGCATCCGCATGAGCAGGTGCGGATCCCCCAGCCTGCGCGCCATCTCGACGGCCTCGGCGGAGAAGGAGTCGCAGCGCGGGTCGTCGCTTCCGTCGTAAAGCTCCTGCGCGAGCCCGCCGAGCAGCCGCGCCCGCTCGGGACCGTCCTCCTCGGGCAGCGACCGCAGGGCCATCTCGAAGCGGTGCACCAGCCGAAGCTCCACCTCCTCGTACGGGTTGCGCAGGGTCCAGGCCGACGGGGCGTCCAGCGAGGTCAGTACGCGGGCGATCAGCGTGGGGCCGCCCCGATCGGCGACGCGGTCGGCGACGCGGATGGCCCGTGCCCGCGCCTCGCGGGCGCCGAGCGGGTCCCCGGCCTTCAGCAGCGCCTGGATCTGCCGCAACAGGAGTTCGACGTGGTCGAGCGGGTCGCCGGCGGAGGAGCCGTGGGCCTCCACCGCCCGGCCCCACCACAGGGCCGCCTCCTCGTACGCGAGCCGGAGGGACGCCTGCTCCGCCACGGCGCGGGCCCACCTCGTCGCCTCGCCGTACGCGGCGGGACCGGCCTCGATCGCGTGATGGGCGATGACGGCCACGTCCACGGCGGGGCGGGCGGCGAGGGCCTTCATCACCTCCCGATGGATCCTCGCCCTGCGCAGCGGGGGGATGTCCTCCAGGAGGGTCTCTCTGACCAGGTCGTGCGCGAAGGCCATGCGACGGTCGCGGGCCAGCAGCAGCCCGGCGTGCGCGGCCCTGTCCAGCGAGTCGTACACCTCCCCCCGGCACGCCTGGGCGACGACGTCGGGATCGAAGTCCCTGCCGAGCACCGCCGCCCTCCTGAGCACCGTGCCGACCTGCGGGCCGAGCGCGGCCACCCGCCGCCGGATCAGGTCGGCGACCGCGCCGGGTACCGCGTCCAGGGTGCCGCCCTGGGCGAGCATCCGCACGGTCTCCCTGACGAAGAAGGGGTTGCCGCCGGTGCGTTCGGTCAGCGCGCGGGCGGCGCCCCCGTCGATCTCGACACCGATCTCCGCGGCGATGGCCCGTACGGTGTCGGAGCCGACACCGGTCAGCCGCAGGCGGAGCGGGTTGTGGCGGGCGAGCCGGCCCAGCACGCCGTCGAGGGGGAGCAGGTCCGCGCCCTCGCGGAACGCGGTGACCACCGTGACGGCGGCACCTCTCGCCGCGTCGCTCCCCATGCCGCTCCCCGGGCCGTTCCCCGCGTCGTTCTCCGCGTCGTTCTCCGCGTCACCGATGAGCGCGACCAGGTCGCCGAGCAGGCCGAGTGAGGCCGCGTCGGCCCACTGCAGATCGTCCAGGACGATCACCGTGGGCCGGGTCCGCGCGGTCTGCCTCACCCAGTCGGCGACGGCCTGGTGGCGGCGGAGCCGGGCGGCCTCCGCCGAGCCCGTGGGCGTCTCGTCGTCCATCAGCCCGGCGAGGGCATCGGGGTCCGGCGGGGGGTAGACCCGGGCGAGTGCCCGCAGGATCTGCAACCACGGCCAGAGCGGAGGAGCGCCCTCGGTCTCGGGACAGCGCCCCCACAGCACCAGACGGCCGGACTCGGCGCACCGGTCCCTGAAGGCTTCGAGCAGCCACGTCTTACCGATGCCGGGCTCACCGCCCACCGTGGCGATCGCGAGTCCGCCGCCCCGCGCCGGCAGGCTCTCCAGGTCGGCGAGCTGCCGGTCCCTGCCGTGCGGGACCCGGCGGGCAGGGGAGAGCGGGACGGGAACCTCGGGGGCGGAGGGGAGCAGGAGCCGGTCGGACTGCCGCAGGATGTCCGCCTCCAGGGCCCGCAGCCCGGGACCGGGATCAAGGCCGAGCCGTTCGGCGAACAGGTCCCTGACCCGGCGCAGCACGGCCAGCGCGTCGGCCTGCCGCCCGGTGCGGTACAGGGCAAGGGCCAGCAGATGCCAGAGCCGCTCGCGCAACGGGTTCGCGTCCGCCTCGGCCTCCAGGCCGGTGATGACGGTCTGCGGACGGCCGAGATCCAGCCGGGCCTGGGCGCACCGCTCGACCGCGACCAGGCGCAGTTCGCGCAGGCGGTTGACCTCGGGGGCCGCCCACAGCTCACCGTGGAACTCGCCGTACGGCAGGCCGCGCCAGAGCCGCAACGCCTCCTCCACGCGGGTGAGTGTCTCGGCGGCGGGACGTGACTCCGTCCCGGACACCAGCTCGGTGAACCGGACCGCGTCGACGTCGGTCGCGGCGAGCAGGTAACCGGGTGGCCGCCCGACGAGCAGTCGAGGCGGTGTGCGCGGCGGGCGTTCCGGCTCGATGATCCGGCGCAGGTTGGACACGTACGCCTGGACGGTGGCCACCACGCTCGGCGGCGGGGCGTCACCGTACAGGTCGTCGATCAGGGTATCGGTGGGGACGAGCGCGCCCCCCGCGACGAGCAGCCGCGCCAGCACCGCCCGCTGACGTGGACCGCCCAGCCCCAGGCGAACCTCGTCATGATGAACCTCCAGCGGGCCGAGAACCCGAAAATCCATGCCTACCGCCTTCTTACGGTTGGCACAGCAGGTGCGGACCACTGTGACAGGAACGCGAACTGGGGTACATCGAACATCGTTTACCCTCGGTCGGCAAACCGGGTCCGATGCCCAGATAAATCATGAAATGTCGCCAGGGCATGGAGTCTCGCCGTGTCCGGCCGCGCGATGTCGCGAACGCCCAGGTGATCGCCCGCGTCCGGTTCGAGGTGTTATCCGGTGGAGATCACGGCCGGTTTCCCGGAAGCCTCCCGGCGGCTATGCCGTCGGTCAGACCGTCGACCAGCTTCCCGCCGATCGTCCCCGCCTCCCGCAGTGATCGCTCGAAGGCGGTGAGCCGCCGGAAGGCCTCGCCGTAGCGACGCTGCTCGTCGAGAGGGAGCCGCAGCACCTGCAGCCTGCGGACGTCGATGCGGGAGGACGTCGAGGCGTGGGTGCCCGCCTGCCTCGCGTTGGCCGGGGCGCGCAGGCAACCGGCGAGGAACCAGGGATCGAGGAGTGCCGGATCGGCCCGGAGGGCGTACAACTGGGAGCCCAGCACCGTGGGGGCGTCGGTGTCGACCCAGGCGCCGAACGCCCGGTGGGCGCCGACGACCACCACCTCCTGCGGTGCGGTCAGCGTGAGGCCGCCCGCGTTCTCTCCCGCGGAGGCGTCGGACGCGGTCAGCCAGCCGGACGATCTGCCTCCGGCCGGCATGTCGGCGACGGTCAGCACGCGTACGGCGTCGTCGGGGGCGTCGCCCGTGCGCACCAGGCCGTCGGCCGGTTGCTGCCCGGCCCGCATCGTGAGCGCACCCGCCCGCAGCAGGTCGCCCACGGTCACCGTGCCCTGGCCCGCGGGCTCCTCACCGCTCAGTTCGAGGGCGGACAGGGTCGCGGTCAGATCGCGCAGCTCGTGCAGGAGGGTGCCGAACCGGTTCCACGAGCGCCGCAGGCCCAGGTTCGCGGAGGTCGCCTTCTTCGGGACGTGCCGCGCGGGGGTGAGGTCCACCTCCTCGTCCAGCAGGTCGATCACCGGGACCACGGCGTGATCGGCCGACCGCTCCCCGTCGGCGTCTCCGACCGGAGCCGCCGGAGTCGTCCGGGCTGCCTGGGGTGCCTGGCCCGTCCGGGCCGCCTGGATCGTCCGGAGCTCCTGGACGGCCGACACCACGCGCCTGTGCAGGAGGGGCCAGTCGATCGCCGCCCTGCCCGCTCGCTGCGTTCCCCCCGACGGCTCCTGCTGGACGTCGGCCGCGTCGACCAGGAGCACCCCGGCCCCCGCGTCCGTTCCGCCCTCGGCCGGTGCCCGCAGGACCCACAGGTGCAGCGCGACGCTGTGCGGGGGCGCGGACCCCGGAGGCAGGGCGACCACCGCGCGCAGCACACCGCTGCGGAGCAGTCCCGCCCGGACCCGGCGCCCCGCCCTGCGGGAGGCGACACCGGGCGGCAGCAGCAGCACGGCCGTCCCGCCGGGTGCCAGGCGGCTCAGCGCGTGCTGCGTCCAGGCGAGCTCCGGCTCGGTGCGGGGAGGCAGGCCGTACGTCCAGCGGGCGTCGGTGGCGAGTTCCTCGTATCCCCAGTCGCGTTCGTTGAACGGCGGGTTGCACAGCACCACGTCGGCGCGGACATCGGGTTGGGGATCGGCGCGCAACGTGTTCCCCGCCCGTACGTCGACCTCCCAGGCGCTGTCACGCTCCGGGGAACGGCCGGCGAGCAGGAGCCGTACGGCGGCGAGCGCCGCCTGGGTCGCGTCCACGTCCTGGCCGAGCAGTCTCAGCGGGGCACCCGAGGCAGGCGCGTCCGCCGTACCGGCCCACTGCCGGGCGGCGGCGAGCAGGAGACCGCCCGTGCCGCACGCGGGGTCGAGCACGGTGCCGACGTCACCGGCCTCGCCGTCGCGCGACAACCCGGCGACCTCGGCCATCAACGCCGCCAGCGGGGGCGGCGTGACATTGATCTGCCGTACGTGGGTGTCGAGCCAGCGGCCGAGCAGGAAGTCGAAGGTGTCCCGGGCGCCGTGCTTCTTCGCCAGGCCGACCGCGCGTTCCACCAGGGACCGCTGGGCGTCGGAGAGGTCGGCGCCGCCCGGAAGCCATTCGGCGGTGTCATCGAGACCCGCCTCCTCACCGGTGAGCCTCGCGAGCCGGGCACCGGCGACGGCGATCGCCCTCCCCATCGCGTCGCGGTCACCGAGCGCCTCGAACTCCGGCCACAGCCGTTCCCGGCTGCCGACCTCGTCGAGCTTGCCCTGCCGCCTCAGCCACTCCTCCACCTGCGACAGCGCGAACTGCGGGCTGGTGTCCGTACCGCCGACCGGCGTGGGGAAACTGTCGTGACGGCGGCGCCAGTTGCTGACGGCCGCGCGCCCGACACCGGCGATCCTGGCTATCTCCGCCAGAGTGACGGAGACGGTGGGGTCGGCAGAAGGAGGCATCGTGTCTCCGGGTGAGGGCCAGAAAGGTGACGACCCGGCAGGAAAGCACGATGACGGCATGTGCCCAGGTGAGCGGCCCCGGCTTTCCAGAAGGTCATTTTGGCAGCCTATCCGTTGACTCAGTTCACCGTGGAGCCAACCCGGCCGTGGACATGGTCTGCTTCGCCGTGGGCGGGTCATCGCGCAGGTGGTGGCCTTGCGGCGTGCGTCGGTGATCGCCGTCAGCCCATATGGTGCCGCGAGCATGAGGGACGAATCGGCGGGACGCGGTAATCCGGACGCGTTCGGAGGGACTACTTGGTGTGGACGATCCCGAAGAACGATTCACCGACCTGTATGACCGGCACTACCGCAGCGTGCTCGGCTACGCCCTGCTGCGGGCCGAGCGCGACGTGGCCGAGGACGTCTGCAGTGAGACGTTCCTCGTGGCGTGGAGGCGGCTCGCGGAGCTCCCCGAGCCGCCGCTGCCCTGGCTGCTCGGCGTCGCCCGCAACCTGCTGGCCAAGCAGCGCGACTCGCGCACCCGCCGCCAGGCCCTGGTCGATCGGATAGCCGCCCTCACCACCGCACGCGACCAGGTGGCGTGGGACGTGGCCGAGCACGTCATCGACAGGGAGAACGCCCTGGCCGCGCTGTCGGCCCTGCCCGAGCAGGACGTGGAGGCGATGGTCTTCGCCACCTGGTACGGCCTGCCGCCGGAGCAGGCCGCCACCGTCATGGGGTGTTCGGTCCGCACGTACAACGTCCGGCTCCACCGGGCGCGCAAGCGCCTCACCCAGGCGATGCACGTCGGCGGCCCACGCCGCGTTCGCAGTCTCGAATCCTGATCCGCACCCCTTTGGAGACCCCTTTCATGGATGACCGTACGTTCGCCCGGCTCAGGCCCAGTGGGCTGGACGAGTTGACCGAAGACGGCTACCGGCGCCGCCGGGCGGGCGATCTGGCCCGCGCCTTCGCCACCCCGCGCACCGAACAGGCCGGGCCCGCCCGCCCTGCCCGGCCGCGCCTGCGGTGGCCGCACCTCCTCATGGCCGGCACGGTGGCCGCCGGGCTCGCGGCCACGGCCGTCGTCGTCACGACCGGCGGCTCCGGTACGGACCCGGCCGGTACGGGGCCGAGTGGCGCCGTGGTCGCCTCCACGACGCAGGGCGCGCCGGAACGCGTGGCCGACGCGCGCACGTTCCTGCTGGCCGCGGCCTCGACCGCGCGGCGAGAACCGGTGGCCTCCGGCCGCTACTGGTACGTCAACGAGCGCACCCTGCAGAAGGTGGACAACGCCCCCGGCGAGTCCACCGCCAAGACCAAGGCGGAGTCGGCCGAGTTGCCGTACGAGGCATACCTGGCCGACACCCGCGAGACCTGGCGCGCAATGAAGGCGGGCGAGGTGGGCCGGAGGGCGAGCAACCAGGACGTGAAGGTCACGTTCGGCTCCCCGCAGGACGAGGCCGCCTGGAAGGCGTCGGGGTCGCCCAAGCTGGCGGACGACAAGCCCAGGACCGCCGACGACACCTTCGAGCCGATCCTGTCGATCGACAACCCGAGCCTGAACCTGCGGAACGTCACCAAGCTGCCCACCGGCAAGGACGCGCTCAAGCGCCACCTGGACGACCTATGGAAGCGCAGCCCCAACTCCGCGGGCTCCGGCAAGGCCGTTTACCTCTGGCAGACGGGCGTGGACCTGATGACCGCGCCGATCACGCCGGGCACCCGGTCCGCCCTGTTCAAGGTGCTCGCCGACCAGCCGGGCATCACCTCGCAGGGTGAGGCGAAGGATGTGTTGGGGCGTACAGGGGTCGCCCTTTCCTCCTCGGCGGCCGACGCGCTCACCTTCCGCCTGGTCATCGATCCGAGTACGGCCGAGCTGCTGGAGTACGACGTGGTGCAGAAGGATGTGCCGCTACTGCGCGTGGCGCTGGCCGACATGGGCTTCACCGACAGGCTCGGCGAGCGCCCGAAGGACTGATCTCCCACGTGACCGTCATCCCACACCCTCACCGTGACGGTCACGGCCCCGCCCTCCTGATCGGCGAGCCGCCTGAACCTCAGGCGTGCCGCCGGTCAGGAGGGCTTCGGCCGAGGAGGTGGGGGGAGCGCGCAGCGGGGTGGGCGGTCCCAGCGGATCACGGGGTCATCGGCCGTTCAGCTGGAACCACACCACGCGGCCGGCGAGGATCTCGTACCAGCCCCAGGCCGATGACAGTTCTCTGACCAGCCAGAGTCCGCGTCCTCCGCCGCTTTCGGGGGAGACGTCCGCGCGCAGCAGGGGCCGGTGTCCGGCCGCCGATCCGGCGTCGATCACGTCGATGTGGAGCGTTCCATCGCGGTGGGCGACGGCGATGGTGATCCGTCCGCCGGCGCAGCGGCCGGAGTCGGAGTGGCGTACGGAGTTGGTGACGAGCTCGGTGAGCAGGAGGAGCGCGTCGTCGGTGTGCGGGTGGTCGAGCCCTTTGAGCAGGTCGCGGACGTAGCGGCGGGCCCGGGGGACGGCGGCGATCTGCGCGGGCACCTCGACCTGGCCCAGCAGCCCCAGCGCCCTCACCGCGCCACCTCGACCAGCCGCTCGGCCGCCTCCCGCATGCTGCTGCGCCCCTGCCCGTCGCGGCCCTGCCGGACGCGGCCGTCGTCTCGCCGCCGCCAGGTGAACACCGACGTACGGCCCCGCTGGGCGGTGGTGACCCTCGATCGCCCCGGGGGGACGAAGATCTCCACGCTCGGCCGCCGACCGGGCGAGAGCCTGACCACGGAGTCGAACCCGAGATCGTTCAACTCCCAGGCCAACTCCAGCAACTCACCGCCCCACCCCTGAAGATCACGAATCCTCATCCCTCGCCGCCCTTCGTACGTGACTCCCGTTGCTCTCTGGTGTTTGTCGCATACGCCCGATGTGTACTCAGGGTCATCGGGTGCACACGTAGAGCATGCAGCGATATGGCTCAACGCGCCAGCAGAAATGCAAACTTGCCATCGGGAAAGCTTCGACACTCTGTGTGGGTGAGCCGCTACTGTGGGCTCCAATCCGAGGGAGGCTGGATATGCGGCAAACAGGAAGCCCTACAGTGCGCAGGCGTCGCCTGGCCTCAGAGCTTCGCCATCTGCGTGAGCGCACTCAGCTAACGCTCGAGGAGGTCAGTCAAAAGCTCGGGTGGTCCACCTCGAAGATCTCGAGGATCGAGACCTCTCGTGTAGGCGTTGTCCCCAAGGACGTGGGTCTTCTCCTCGACCTCTACAAGGTCGGCGACTCCAGGCGGGAGGAGCTACTCAAGCTCGCACGCGACGCCAGGAAGAGGGGCTGGTGGCACGCCTATGACGATCTTTCCAGCGAGTACACCGCCTATATCGGCCTTGAGGCCGAAGCCGCTTCGATGCGTAGCTTCGCGCCTGCTGCTGTCCCCGGCCTTCTGCAGACGGAGGAGTACATACGCGCTGTTGTTCGTGCCGGCCTGGTCCTCGCGCCTCCCGGCGAAGTTGAGCACCGCATCGAAGTGCGTATGGTCCGGCAGGCGCTGCTCTCGCAGGCCGAGCCCTTATGTCTCTGGGCTGTTCTGGACGAAGCCGTCATCCGTCGCATCATCGGTGGGCCGACTGTGATGGGCTCTCAGCTCAAGCGGCTCCTTGATGTGACCGACCTGCCCAACGTCACCATTCAGATCTTGCCCTTCGCGGCTGGAGCCCACTCAGCTATGAGCGGCGCGTTTCAAATCCTCCAGTTCCCTGAGCCCGCCGACCCGGATGTGGTGTTTTTGGAGAATCTGACCGACAGTCTCTATGTGGAACGGGACGCAGATGTATACCGTTATACGGTGGCATTTGACCATCTTCGGGCCAAGGCGCTGGATCCGGATGACTCTCGGCGCCTCATCGCGGAGACAGCTGATCAACTCGATTGACCCTTGTGAAATGGGGCGGGATGTCAGAGATGGGTCTATCTCACGTCGCATGGCAAAAGAGTTCCCTTTGTGGTGCTGGCCAGGACTGCATCGAGGTCGGCGTCTGGCACAAGAGCAGCCTCAGTGGCAACGGCTCTGACTGCGTCGAAGTTGGCGTCTGGAGCAAAAGTTCGCTGAGCGGGAACGGTCAAGACTGCATCGAGGTAGGCGTCTGGAGCAAGAGCACTCTGAGTGGCAACGGTCAAAACTGCGTCGAAGTCGCCCTCGCTGAGACCTCTCAGGCCGAGCCCGGCCCGGGTGCTGACCTGCTCGTCCTGGTCCGTGACTCCAAGGACCCCGAGGGTCCCGTGCTGGCCTTCACCTCGACCGAATGGGATGCCTTCATCGCCGGCATCAAGAGTGATGGCTTCGACAACCTGGCCGCGCGTCACGAAGCATGATGTGAGCCGGTGGCGTCGGCTCCCGGCCGGATTTCGGCCCGATGCGTCACTGTCGCGTGGCGGAGGGCGGAACCTTCGCCGGAGCCGACCGGAGTTCTTCTTCGATCGTGTCGACGAGCGCCCTGGCAGCTTGACGCAGTCGAGTGTTACGGGCGGTGAGATCTTCGGTGAAGGTCCGGGCCTTCGGCCCGACCCACACCGACTTGCCGGTGAGCTGGCCGTGGGCCGGGTCGAGCGCGGCCTCAAGAAGGGCGACTCTCGCCTTGAGCTCCACCAATGTCTGTTCCAGCACCTGACGCCGCGGGTTGGGCGCCAGACCGTCCGGGCCAGGATTCATATCCCCTCTTCGGATGCCGATACATCGGGCGGACTATTGGACATTATTGGATCTACAGCACCTGGGCCAGCCTTAGAGGAATGTGTGACACGTTTTGCATGGCGCGGTGTTTTGGTCTGCCTGATTATGGTGCTGGTGGTGTCCGGATGTGGGGGTAGTGGCCCTACAGCGGCCGAAGCGGGAGAGATGCTTAAATCGCACATCACCGAGTTGAGGGCCGTAACCCTCTCCGCCGCGTCGGCCCGGTCCATCCGGGGCTCATCGTTTTCGAAGAAGGCGCCGTAGCCCGAGAGGCAGGTGCTCAGCGCATACCTCAACCAGGCGTAGGCCCAGGCCGCGCCGCTTCCGATGTGCATGCTCGCGACTCCGATGGTGGCGTCGCGGAAGAAGAAGTTGAACGTGTCCTTCTTTTGCTCTTCGATCGCGTCCAGGTCACCCCGGACCTTCTCGATGGCGGCGAGTTCGAAGCCGCGTACGTTGCCCAGGGCGGTGAAGACCCGGTCGCGATGGTCGACGTCTCCGGTGCGTCGGGTCTTCTCCGAGGTGTCGGCGATGAGTTTCTGGGAGAAGCCGCCCATCGCCTGGTCGAACGAGGCGAGGTTCGCCGGGGAGTCGGCGAAGGTCTTGAGGAAGTGGTAAACGAATTTCGGTCCGCGCGCTGGATTCGCGTCGCGAATTTCCGTTTTCCGCTGACATGAGATAAGGGTCGAGGGCGATGATTCGGAGGAGTCGGCGCGGCGGTCGCGGGTGGATCCGGGCTCGCGGGTGAAGCGCGGTTTCGCGGAGAAAACGACCAAACGACGTCCCGTAAGTCCATTGAGTGGATTTGGCGGGTTTGTTACGGTGCCTGGATGCCCTCTCATCGTGCCCTGCTGCCACGGTCGACACCGGCCGCCTCGGGGATGTCGTCTCGTTCGATCACCGCGCTGCTGGACCGGTTCGAAGCACAGTCGGTCGAGTGCCACTCCATCATGGTCGTACGCCACGGTCACGTCGTCGCCGAAGGCTGGTGGGCCCCGTACTCGGCCGAGCGCACGCACCTGCTCTACTCGGTGACCAAGTCGTTCACCTCGGTCGCCGTGGGGCTCGCGATCGCCGACGGGCTGCTTTCGCTCGACGATCGGGTGGTGGACGTGTTGCCCGACCACGTTCCGGCCGACATCTCGGAGCAGGGACGCCGCGTCACCGTTCACCACCTGCTGTCGATGACGGCCGGACACCGCACGGACAGCCTCGCCGACGCATGGCGACTGGAACCGGGCGACCTGGTGAAGGGCTTCCTGCGCGTACCGTTTCCCGAAGCCGAGGGGACATGGCACGCCTACGACAACCCGACCACCTTCATCCTGGCCCGGATGGTGGAACGGGTCACAGGCCGGGGCCTCCCGGAATTTCTCGACGAGCGCCTCTTCGCGCCGATGGGCGTCGAGCACGCCGAATGGGACCGGGTGGCGAGCGGTGCCGTCTTCGGGTTCCAGGGGCTGCATCTCACGACCGAGGCGGTCGCCGCCTTCGGTGAGTTGCTGCTGCGCGGCGGCCTGTGGGGCGACCGGCAGCTCATCCCGCGCGAATGGGTGGAGCTCGCGACCGGACGGCACATCGAGACCCTGCAGATCGAGGGCTGGTCGGAGAACCTCGACGCGCTGCGCGGGTACGGCTACCAGTTCTGGATGTCGCGTCACGGCTACCGCGCCGACGGCGCCTTCGGCCAGTTCTGTCTGGTCGTTCCGTCGCACGATCTCGTGGTCGCGGTGACCGCCGCGGTGACGCAGGGAGAGGCGATACTCGACCCGCTGTGGGAGTGTCTGCTGCCTGGCCTGGACCAGGAGGGAAGCGCCCGGGACGACGAGATCCTCGCCGATCGGCTGCGGCGGCTGTCACTCGCGCCGGTGCAGGGTTCGGCCACTCCGAAGCGTTCGGCCAAGGCGAGACTCGACGTCTCCGCCGAGGGGTCGGCTCTGCCCGAAGGAACCACGGTGACCGTCGATCCCGTGGACGGTGGGTGGATCGTGGGACTGGGGCCGTCCATCGACGTCGAGGTCGGTTACGACGAATGGCGGGAGAGCGCACCGCTCGGCCGGCCTGTCGTCGCGGCCGGTGCCTGGCAGGACGACACGTTCGTCGCCGACCTTTACGTCATCACCGGCCCGCACCGGGTCCGGCTGGTGGTCGACGCCGAAGCGGGTACGGCGGTCGCGACGTGGAACATCGTGCCCCTGGCCAACTCCGATCTGGCGGTGCACCTGCGCTCGCCGCTGATGACACGGCCCGACGTCGCGTAGGTGACATCGGCCGGCCTCACAGGTGCCGACCGGTTCGGGCGCTGATCGGCTTCGCCCGTTCACCGGGCAGTCTGTACGGTCCGCCGCAGAAGTAACGGTTGAGCGCGTCATTGGCGGCGCAGCCTCGGGTGGGAGAGGAAAAGAGGGTGCGGCCCGAAGGCCGCGCCCTCAGGGGCATGAAGCCCAGGGTAAGCATGTGCTCGCTTTCGCGACGCCCCGAAAATACCCCGCATCATGCTGATCGACCGCGATTTTTCGCGAAGCCGCAGTCGTCGCCGCGTCCGGCGGAGGTCTCGTAGCAGTCCCACGCGGTGGAGAGAGGCGGGACGAGCCAGAGGTTCGGCCGGCCGTCGGGGAGCTTGCCGGATCTGGATCTTGGGGCGGGGGGTAAATGAGGCTTTCGCTCTGAGGGTTTCGGTCTATATATTTTGGACTGCACTATTCGCCGGGATAGGGGCCTCCCGGGCGGATTTCGACGTGCATAAAAACGGGGCGAGAGGTAGTAATGCGATTACGGGGAATCGCCGTGTCGGTCGCCGGTTGCTTTTTGGTCGCTACCGGTTGTAGTGGGGAAGCCGGTGCCGGGTCGTCCACGGTGACGCGTCCGCCGCGGATAATGCAGGCGGACGCGAACGGGGCCGTGGTGTTCGATCCCGTGACGATGACGATCACCGGGTTCGACCGGGTGCGGGGACGAGTGTGGCAGGACCGGGAGCTCGCCGAGACGGTGAGCGGCGTCGTCTGCCTGGACAGGTGCCCGGCGGCCGTCATCTCGACCGCCGCCGGGGGCGGGGCCGGGCAGGCGGAGGGAACGTCGTCGGCGCCGGATGAGCCGGATGGCGCTCCGTACCGGTTCACCGAGCGGGGACGATCCTCCTTCCCGCTCTCCGGCTCGCGAGAGGTACGGGTGCTGACCGCCGCCTCGCCCGAGGACGCGGTGGTCGAGGAGCGCGACCCCGACGGCCGGACCCACCTGAGGATCGTCCGCCCGGCCGGGTCGGAACGCGTCGCGGTGCCGTACTCCGACTACGGATGGGCCATGTCGCCGGACGGGAAGGCGGCACTCGCCTTCACCACGCAGCGGGACCCGAAGCAGGGACGGCTGCTGCGGTTCACCCGTGACGTCGACGGCTGGAAGCCGGACGGCGCCGGTCTCGAATGGGGCACCGTGAGCGACGTCTGTCTGGCCGGTCGGGGGGAGACGGCCCTGGTGACCGGGGCGCGGGCGGCTCTGGTACGGGGGATGTCCGAACGGCGTCCGCTGGAACCCGCGCTCGCCCATGCCGCCGAGTGCGCGCTCGGAACGAGTGCGGCGGCGCTGGTGATGCGCTCGATGGACATGCAAGGGGGGTTCCGGACGGTCGTGCATGGTTTGGGACCCGACGGCCTTTCGACATGGAAACGGGAGCTCGCCACCGAGGCCGGCGTGACGGCGCATCCGACCCGGCCCTACATCGGGGTCTCCGACGGCAGGACCTTCACGCTGCTGGACGCCGAGGGCGAGGTGGCGCGGAGTACGGACGGGGTCGCTACGGCGAGGTTCGTCGCGGACGGGGAACTGGTCGTCGTCACCTCGGACGGGGACGTGAAATGGATGCCGAACGAACCCGCCGACCTGGCCCAATAGCTTCCGAGTTCTCAACGACGGCGTCTTTCCGTCCCGTCGCGGATGTCACTGTGTGGCTGCCTGTACGCGGCCGGACGTCAGGTTTCCCCTTTCTGCGCTGATCTTCCCGTACGGCCCGAGTCCGGGTGAGGAGAGAGATGTCGAGCAGACGCACCACCGGTACCGCTCGTGGTCCCCCCGATGGGTTTCGCCCTTCGACTACCGCAGCGGTCACATTCACTACAGGGTGTTCAAAACAGGAGCAGAAATGTTGAAGAAGTTTTCCACCGGGGCTCTCATGGTCGCCGGACTGGCGATGCTCACCGTCGTCGGTACCGCGGGCGCGGCGAACGCCGCCTCCCGTTCAGGAAGCTGCACCGCTTCCGGCATGATCGCGGACGCGGCGATCCACTACACCACCAACACCGTCTCCGGTAAGACCACGCTCGACAGGTTCACCTGGACGATCTACGGCGAGTCGGGATCGACCAAGAACAACGTCAAGGCCACCTTGATGCGCGATGTCAGTCTGAGCACCGACACCGCGCACTACACCTGGTCCACCGAGAGCGCGAAGAACGGCTACGGATCGCACACGCCCAGCTCGACCGTGTCGGTGCCGTCGAGCTGGAAGCTCTACGGCAAGTTCAAGTTCATCTTCGACCGCAACAACCTGCCCGACCCGAACTGCAACCTGGAGACCAGCCGGTCCTAGGTTGATCCGGTCGATGACGCGACGCTGATGGTCTTCCCGGCGGGCGGTGCGGATTCGGCTCCGCCCCCCGCCGGTCGGCGCCCGGCTGTCACGGCCACCGCCCGGCGGACTCCTCTTCGCAGTGCGCGTCCCGTTTCTGCGGACGCTCCGCCCCGGGCCGGACTCGGTCCGGGCCGGACTCACCCGGGGTCGGGCTCGGGTCGGGCGGGGCGAGGGCCACGGATTCAGGGATTGGCGACCTTGGGGCCGCGCAGGGTGATCTGGATGCTGCCGGCGACCTCCAGGTCGACGCGCGTGCAGGAGGCGGCGGGGTCGGGCATCACCGCGAGGGGCCAGCGGTAATTCGTCGTCCCGAGAGCCTGCCTGGCCAGGCGCTCCGCCTCGTCCAGGCCGACGCACCGGGAGGCGATGCCCTCCCGGAGCGCGTCACGGAGTTCGTACACGAACGGGTCGACCGTGCCGGTGTTCTTCACATTGAGGTCGCGCTGGCGGTTGGGATACACGTCCACCGTGTTGTTCTTGCCGTCCGGTTCGGCGTACGAGCACGGCCCGCCCGGATCTCCGGGCTGGGGATTCGGAGGAATGACCTTGAACCGCCAGCCCTCAAGCCCCAGCCTGCTCAGCTGTTCCCGAGCGAACTCGATGGCCTCGGTCTCGGAGAAGCAGCGGGAGTTCATCCCGTCCACCCAGTCGCCAAGGACGGACTTCAGTTCCCGTACGGAGGTGTCCCGTGGCGCGGCCGGTCCCATCACGATCGCCGACGGCGGCACCTGCGATCGCGGCGCCACGTACACGTTCTCGTTGAAACGGAACACCACCGGGTCGGGGATGGGCGGCCGACCGCTCTGTTCCCGGTAGAGCCGGCAGTCGGCCACCGGATCACCCGTGAGATCCGGCCCGCTGATGCCGTCTCGCGCCTCGGCCTCCGGACCGGCCCACTCTGTCAGGCAGGACACGTCGCCGATGCCGGCGGGGGTGTAGATCTGCTGGTAGGTGGCGTAGGCGACCCCGCCGCCGAGCAGCAGGGCCGCCATGACGGCGACCACGCCACCTCGGCTCAGTGTGCCCCAGCGCTCCCTGCGAGCCGGGGTTCCCCGGTCCGTGAGCATGATCCCCTCCCGCAGGTCGTCGAGTGCCCCCCGATCGGTGCGGGACAGGTCGGCGCCGAGGATCGGGTCGGCCGCACGCAGCCGCGCGAGCACGTCGTCGTCGTTTCTCATCGCTGCTCCTTCACTGCGGAACGGACCCGTGCCCGCCCCTTCGCCACGAGTACGTCCGATGTCCTTTGCGCCGCCGCGCGGTGGAGGCTCACGCGACCGGCCGTCTCCTGTGCCTGTAACTCCTTCGCCAGGCGCCCCCGTGCGCGGTGCAGGCGTACGCGGACCGTCGCCCGCGAGACGCCCAGGACGAGGGCGATCTCGTCGCGGGTGAGCTCCTCCCAGGCGAGCAGCCGGAGAAGCTCCTGGTCGTCGTCGCCGAGCCGGCTCATGGCCGCCTCGACCGGGGAGATCACCGTGTCGGGCGGCGGCGCCACCTCGGGTATGTACGATCGCAGTTTCTCCGCCAGCGCGTGCCGTCTGCGCTCCCCGCGGTAGAGGTTGGCGAGGACCTTGCGTGCCACCCCGAAAAGCCAGGGGCGCGCCTGCTCACCCTCGGGAACCTCCTCCAGCCGGCGCCAGGCCACCAGGAACGTCTCCGTCACCACGTCGGCCGCGTCCGCGGGATCGGTCACCCGCCGCGCGGCATAGGCGAGTAAGGGCTGATGAGTCTCTTCGAACAGCGCGGCGAACCGTTCCTCCGGTGAGTTCACGGGTCCCCTTCCACGTCGACGATCCGGCACTGCCCACATGTCCGCCTTGTCGGCGAGCGTTACGGCCGTCCTCGGGTTGTTAGCGGACATTCGTCGGCGCCCCTTGCGGGTCCCGCAGGTCCGTAGGTTCGCGGGTTCGCAGATCCGCGGCTCACGGGTTCGTACGGGAGAAAACCGATTTACCGCCCATGCCGGTCTCAGTACACTCGCCACTGATCATGTGCCGCCGCGACACCGTGGCGTGCGCGTCCTGACCAGTGAGGGGAGCATGTCGTGCGTCATCGCACCGCCGTGGTCGTTCCCCCGTCACGCTTCGACGTGATCCTGGTGTCTTCGTTGGTGCCCGACGCCGGCCGCGCGGCCGACGTCGACCACCCGTGACGAACCTCTGACCTCCGAACCCTCGCCGCCGAGTCGGCCCACGGGGCATGTCCCCGTGCGGCCATGCCGTGCCGGGGGTCACCTGACGACCTGAACCCAGATCGTCCCGTCCGAGAACGTCCGGGAATCGCGCAGTCCTGTCCGGAATCATTCCGAAAGGCCATGGGCCGTGCGCACCAACCCGCACCGTCGTATCACCGACTCGCTGACCGGCGTCCGCAACCTGGGCATCCTCGCCCACGTCGACGCGGGCAAGACCACCGTCACCGAACGGATCCTGTACGTCACCGGCGCCACCTACAAGCGTGGCGAGGTGCACGAAGGGACGACCGTCACCGACTTCGACTCCCAGGAGCGCGACCGTGGAATAACCATCTTCGCCGCGGCGGTGAGCTGCGTCTGGAACGACCACCGAATCCATCTCATCGACACCCCCGGCCACGTCGACTTCTCCGACGAGGTGGAGCGCTCGCTGCGGGTGCTCGACGGCGCGATCGCGGTGTTCGACGCCGTCGCGGGCGTCGAACCGCAGAGCGAGTCGGTGTGGCGGCAGGCCGACCGGCACGGGGTGCCGCGGATCGCCTTCGTCAACAAGCTCGACCGCTCAGGTGCCGACCTCGACGCGGCGGTCGCGTCGATCCGCGAGCGGTTGCGGGTGGTACCGCTCGTGGTCCAGCTGCCGATCGGGCGGGAGGACGGGTTCACCGGCGTGGTGGACCTAATACGTATGCGTTCGCTGGTCTGGGCCGGCGGCCGTGACACGTTCGAGGAGGCACCGGTGCCGGACGTCCTGCGCGAGGAGGCGAGTCGGCGCCGCCGCCTGCTTGAGGAGGCGGTGGCCGAACTGCACCCGGTCGCGTTCGAGGAGTTCTGCGCCGAGTCGGAGATCTCCGCGCCGACTCTCGACGCCGCACTGCGCGACCTGACCCGTACCGGGGAGGGCGTGGTGGTGCTGTGCGGATCGGCCTACCGCGACCGGGGGATCGAGCCGCTGCTGGACGCCGTCGTCGCCTATTTGCCCTCGCCGCTGGACGTGCCGCCCGTACGCGGCACCCGGGGCGGCAGCCTGGACGGTTCGCGGGACGGCTTCCAGCGCGGTGCCCCGGACGGCTCGCGAAACGGCTTCCTCGGCGGTTCGCGGAACGGTGCTCCGGACGATGCCCGAAACGGCCTCTCGGACGGTTCCCGGGACGGTGCGGTGCTGGAGCGGGCCGCCGACCCGGCGGCGCCGTTCACCGCGCTGGTGTTCAAGGTGAACTCGACGGCGACCGGACGGCTGTCCTACCTGCGCGTCTACTCGGGAACGATCCGGAAGGGGGACACGGTGCTGGACGCGGGCGCGCGGCGTACCGAGCGGATCGGCCGGATCCTGCATGTGCAGGCCGACCGGAACACGGAGGCGGACCTGGCGGTGGCCGGGGACATCGTCGCGGTGGTCGGGCTGAAGTCGGCCCGTACCGGCGCCACCCTGTGCGCGCCCGAGGCGCCGATCGTCCTCGAACCGCCGACGGCGGCCGATCCGGTGGTCTCCGTCGCGGTCGAGGCGCGCAGGAGCGTCGACACCGGACGGTTGGCGTCGGCGCTGGCACGGCTGGTCGAGGAGGATCCCTCGCTGGTGGTGCGGACCGACCCCGAGACGGGTCAGACGCTGCTTTCCGGGATGGGCGAGCTGCATCTGGAGGTCGCGGTGGAGAAGATCCGCCGTAACCAGGGGCTGGACGTGGGGGTCGGCCGGCCGCAGGTGGCCTACCGGGAGACGGTCGGGCGCGGGGTGTCGGGGCTGCTGTACCGGCACGTCAAGCAGGACGGCGGCGCCGGGCAGTTCGCCCACGTCGTCCTCGACGTGGAGCCACTGGAGAACCTCGCGGACACCGGCACCGGCACCGGAGTCGGCACCGGAGTCGGCACCGGCACCGGAGTCGGTGACGGTGAAGGTGACGGAGGTGCGGCGGGCTTCGTGTTCCGCTCGACCGTCGTCGGCGGGCGGGTGCCGAGGGAGTACGTCCGGGCGGTGGAGGCCGGATGCCGGGACGCGCTCGCCGAGGGGCCTCTCGGCGGTCATCCGGTGACCGGTCTTCTGGTCACGCTGACCGACGGGGCCACCCACCCCAAGGACTCCTCGGAGATGGCGTTCCGTGCGGCCGGCCGGTTCGCGCTGCGCGAGGCACTGCGGGCCAGTGCGATGGTGCTGCTGGAACCGGTGGTCGAGGTCACGGTCACCGTGCCCGACGACGCCGCGGGCGGGGTGCTGGGCGACCTGTCGGCGCGACGCGGCCGGGTCTCCGGCTCGGCCGCGCGGGCGGGGACGGTGGTGATCACCGCGACCGTGCCGCTCGTCGAGCTGTTCGGGTACGCGACCAGGCTGCGGAGCCGGACCCAGGGCCGGGGGACCTTCACCACCCGGCCCACCGGGTACGCCCCGGTCCCGCCGGGCGCGGTGCCCGGCGGGACGCCGTTCCGGTAGGAAGTAGTGGGAGTCGGTGGAACCGGCGACGGCCCCGCCCGAGAGCGGGGCCGTCGTCCGGCGACATGCCGTGCCGCCCTCCTGTCGCGACCGTCCCGGCATCGGCCACCCACGAAGGTTCACCCACGAAGGTTCACCCACGAAGGTTCGCGACCATGCGAGGTCCCGCGAGGTCGGGCACACCGATGCAGGGGCGTGCACACCGGTGTGGAGGCCGAGCAGATCGGTGTGAGGGCCGGGCGGTCCGATGCGCCGGTCAGGAGAGCTGGCGGGTGGCGAGGCGGGCGAAGAGCCCGTCCCGGTCGGCGAGGAGGTCGTCGTAGGTGCCCTGCTGGACGATCCGCCCCTCGTCCATCACCACGATGCGGTCGGCGGCCACCACCGTGGAGAGCCGGTGGGCGATCACCACCCGGGTGGCGTTGAGGCGGCGGGTGCTCTCGGCGACCCGGCTCTGGGAGGGGTTGTCCAGCGCGCTGGTCGCCTCGTCGAAGAACACGATGCGGGGCCGGGCGACCAGTGCGCGAGCGATCATGAGGCGCTGTCGCTGACCGCCGGACAGCGTACTGGTGCCCTCGGAGAGCACCGTGTGCATGCCCATCGGCATCGCCCTGATGTCGGCGGCGAGCCCGGCCATCTCGGCCGCCGCCCAGGCGTCGTCCACGGTGTGGACGCCGCTGCCGACGATGTTGGCCTGGATGCTGCCCGCCTGCAGCGCGCCGTTCTGGAGCACCACCCCGCACTGGCGGCGGACCGCGGAGACGTCGAGTTCGGCGAGGTCCTGGCCGTCGTAGAGCACGGTGCCCGAGAGCGGGGTCTCGAAGCCGAGCAGCAGCCGCAGCACCGTGGACTTGCCGCTGCCCGAGGGACCGACGAGGGCCACGAACTCGCCGGGCTCGATGGAGAGGGCGACCCCGTCGAGGGTGAGCGGACCGTCCTGGCCGTAGCGGAACGACACCTTGCTGAGCCCGAGCCGCCCCGACAGGTCGCCGGGGTCGGCCTTGGTGCCGTCGGTCTCCGGGCGGGCCTCCAGGATCGGTCTGATGTTCTCCAGCATCGGCACGACGCCCATCGCGGTGACGGCGGCGGCGGTGAACTGGAGGCTGGAGGCGAGCAGCAGGCTGAGTGCGGTGAAGAACGGCAGGAACGTGGCGACCGAGACCTGGCCCGCCATCGGCCCGGCCACCACCGCGAACACGATCCCCGTGCAGACCAGCGGGAACCCGGCGTTGAACGTGGTCACCGCGTTCTGGATGCGGCGGGCCGAGGCGGTGAGCGATCGGCCCCTGGTGGCCTCACGCGTCCATTCGGCGAACGCCCGTTCCTCGGCGGCGGCGGCCCGCAGCTTCGGCATCGCGGTGAGCATCTGGAAGACCCTGGCCGACATGGTCCGTTCGTGCTCGTAGGCCTGTCGCTGCCAGCGCAGCTGCATTCGTCCCGCGACGAAGGCGAACCCGAGGCCGAACAGCATGAGCGCGGTGGCGACCAGGGCGAGGCGCACGTCGTAGAAGTAGACCAGGACGAGGTTCGCCGATCCGGTGAGCAGCCCCAGCGTGGCCGTGGTCAGCATTCCGGAGAGCATCTCCTGCGCCGAGCTGATGCCCAGCACCGTCGTGCCCAGTTCGCCGGTCGAGTAGCGGGCGAAGAAGCCGGCGGGCAGGGAGAGCAGCCGGGTCCACAGGCCCGACTGCAGGGCGGAGGTGGTGCGGCTCTCGACCCGCAGCACCGCGATGTTCTGCACCACCGACAGGGCGGCGATCACGAACCCGGAGCCGATCACCAGCAGGGAGCCCTGGACGATGAGGTCGAGTTCGGCCCGTACGGTGAACACGCCGAGCACCTTGCCCGTCATGATCGGGACGAGCAGCCCGAGCAGGGAGACGAGCACCCCCATGGCGGCGAACCGCAGCAGGTCACGGTGGTTGCCGCCGTCGAGGAGCCCCAGGCGCAGCAGCGCGCCGACGGTCTTGACCGAGGCGGGCAGCGGCCGGTACAGCACGTGGGCCCGCTTCTCCAGGCCGCGGGCGACGGTCGCGGTGACCGGGGTGAGCACGCCGTCGTCCACCATGACGTAGCCGTGGCCCATGGTGAGCAGCGCCACGGGACGGCCGGTGGAGGTGCTGCCCACCATGGGGCCCAGGTCCTGGGTCCACCACGGGCCGTCCAGCCGGACCATCCTGGTACGGACGCCGGAGGCGAGCGCTATCGCCTGCAGGTCGCCCATCGGCCGGTCCTGGCCCCCGCGCCGTACCGGCGGCCGTACCTCGAACCCCTGGTGCGCCGCGACCAGCCGGGCCGCGGCGAGGGCGGGCGGGTCGTTGGCCACGTCGGCCAGCTTGACCTGGACCTCGGTGTCGCGCAGTACGGCGTCGAAGCTGCGCACGGCCTGCGTCAGCACGGTGCTCTCGCGTTCGCGCAGTTCGGCGAGCGCGGCGCGCTCCTCCTCGCGCTGCCGCTCCAGGCGTTCGTCGACGGTGGCGAGCAGCCGGACGGCGTGAGCGGCGAGGAACTCGCACAGTACGCCCTCGTCGAAGACCGAGTGCAGCGAGCGGGTCCGCAGCCGGATCCTGGTGTGGGCGAGGAGCCAGTCCCGCTCGGTCAGGCAGATGTCGCTGTCCGCGCCGAACACCAGGCCGTCACTGTTGCCGACGCCCACCTCGCCCTCCTCGACGCGCACGCAGCGCACGCCGTCGACCGACCGCAGGGCGCGGCCCGCCTCCAGTTCGGCGGTCCCCTCGACGGGCAGCGGGACGAACTGCCTGGGCGGCAGGGTGGCGGGCAGCGCCTCGGCGAGCAGTTCGATACCTCGGCCGAGCCCCTTGACCAGCCAGGCGGCGGCCTCGGCGGGCAGGTCGTGCAGCACCGCGACCGGGACGTCGGCCAGTACGGTGCCGGGCACCGGGCGGGCCACGATCACGTGGCGCGGACCGGAAGGCGCCCCGCAGGCGAGCACCATGCCCGCCTCGGCCCGGCCGAGGAAGTTCCAGCGTCCGTTCAGTTCGCCGTCGACGGTCCTGACCGCGAACAGGTCCACCAGGCCCGACTCGACGAGCAGCATCCGCCCGGGGTTGTCGAGGACCGTGAACCGGTCGGTGCCGAGGTCCAGTGGGATGGCGATCCCGGCGAGCGCGGCGGGGCTCACGATGCTTCTCCGATGTCGAGCGACGGTACGGTGATCCTGGCGGGGCTCATGGTGCCCCTCCGGTGCCGGGCAGCGGGACGATCCTGGCGGGGGCTCACGGTCGTCCTTCGGTGTCGAGCAGCGGGACGGTGATCCCGGTGATTTCGGCGGGGGCTCACAGTCCTCCTCCGGTGTTGAACAGCCGCGTGTAGATGCCGTCGGCGGCGAGCAGTTCCTCGTGGCTGCCGCGCTCGGCGACCCGGCCGCCGTCCAGGACGATGATCTCGTCGGCGTCGCGGATGGTGGACAGCCGGTGGGCCATCAGCAGGCAGGCGCAGCCGCGGCGGCGCAGGTTGTCCATGATGACGTGTTCCGTCTCCGGGTCCAGGGCGCTGGTGGCCTCGTCGAGGATGAGCAGGGTCGGCTCCGAGGCGAGCGCGCGGGCGAGTTCGAGCCGCTGCCGCTGGCCGCCGCTGAAGTTGCGGCCGTCCTCGCGGACGAACGAGTTGATCCCGCCGGGGCGGGCGAGCACGGCGTCGTAGACGGCGGCGTCGCGGAGTGCGGCGAGCACCACCTCGTCGGGGACGGCCTCGTCCCACAGGGTGAGGTTGTCGCGGACGGTCCCGGCGAACAGCACGATCTCCTGGTCGACGTAGGCCATCGAGCCGGCGAGCACGGTTCGCGGGATCTCGTCCAGCGGGTGGCCGTCGAGCAGGATCTGCCCGGAGCGCGGTTCGTACAGGCCGGTCAGCAGGCGGCCCAGGGTGGACTTGCCGCTGCCGGAGCCGCCCACGATCGCGACCCGGCTGCCCGGTGTCATGCTCAGCGAGAGGTCGGTGATGATGGGGTCGGTCAGCGGGCCGTACCCGAAGGTGACGTTCCGCAGTTCGAGGCGGCCCTCCAGGCGGGTGCCGATCTCCGCCGCGTCACCGCTGCGCTCGAAGCAGCGGGCGATCGGGTGCCGTTCCACGTCGTGGATGCGCTTGGCGTCGGCGCTGAGGTCCTGCAGACGGCCGCCGAGGTTGGTGAGCTGGGTGACCGGCCTGCTGAGCGCGGCGAGCAGGGTCTGGAAGGAGATGAGGATGCCGACGCTGAGCACGCCCTCCACCACCCGCAGCCCGCCGATCAGCAGCATCAGGCCGGTGTTCACCGTGGCGAGCAGCGGCGGTACGACGACGAGCACCGCGGTGGGCACGCCGAGCCGCTGCTGCGCGGAGACGACCTTGGCGAGGAAGCCCGCCCAGCGGGTGAAGGCGTCGGGTTCGGCGCCGGTGGCCTTCACCGTCTCGATCATGCTGAGTGTGGCGAAGGTGGTGCCGGTGAGGTTGCCCCGGTCGGTGCGCAGCGCGGTGACCGCGTCCTTGCGCGCCCGCGCGACCCAGCGCAGGACCAGGATGTTCAGCGCCGCCATGCCGACGCCGATCACGCCGAGCAGTACGTCGTAGCGGACCAGCAGCGCGGCGTAGAACACCACCAGCACCATGTTGATCACGGTCAGCGCGAGGTCGCGGGAGAGGATCTCGGCGACGGTGTCGTTGGTGGAGATCCGCTTGGCGACCTCGGCCGGGCGGCGTTGCAGGAAGAACTCGATGGGCAGCCGGAGCAGGTGCCGGAAGAAGCGGGCCGAGCCGACCAGCCCGACCCTGATCTCCAGTCGCAGCAGGTAGTACTGCTGCACCGAGGTGAGCACGAAGATCGCCACCGCGGTGAACGCCATCACGATCAGCAGTGGCGGCAGGATGCCGGGGGAGTTGCCGGTCAGCACCCGGTCGATGAACACCCGGTAGTAGGCGGGGCCCGCGATGCCGGGCAGGAGCAGCAGCGCGCTGGCGAGCAGCACCAGCGGCAGGGCGCGTCCCGACGGCAGTCGCCACTGCAGCAGCGCCTTGCTGAGCTTGGCGCGTTCGCCGCCCGGCTTGAAGTCGGGCCCCGGCTCGAAGGTGAGCATGATCCCGGTGAAGCCGGAGTCGAACTCCGACCACTCCATCAGCCGGGGGCCCGACGAGGGGTCGTTCACCGCGACCATGGTGCGGCCGAACCGGGTCACGAGTCCTTCGACCACGATGAAGTGCTGGAACGCCCAGAAAATGATCACCGGACCGGTCTGGTCGCGGAGCAGTTCGGCCTCGACCTGGAAGCCTTTCGCGATCATCCCGTAGGAGCGGGCCGCCGCGAGCATCGAGGAGGCCTTGGACCCGTCCCTGGACACCCCGCAGCGACCGCGCAGGTCCTCCAGCGGGACGTGCTTGCCGTAGTGGCCCAGGACCATCGCGAGCGCGGCCGCACCGCACTCGACCGCCTCCATCTGGATCACGGTCGGCACCCGGTGGCGGTTCTTCCTGCGGGGGCGCGGGGCCTGCGGCTGTTTCTTCGGCGCGGGCTTGGCCGGCTTGGCGGGTTTCGCGGGGTCGAGTGTGGTGTTCGTCATCGGTGCCTCCTCCGCTTCGTGACCGCGGGCTTGGCGGGCTTCGTCGTCGTGTTCGTCATCGGCGCCTTCCCCGCTTCGCGGGGGCGGCTTTCGCGGGCCTCGTCGTCATGTCCGTCATCGGTGCCTCCTCCGCTCAGCGCCCGAGCACCAGGTCGAACGGCGTCTGCTCGCCCAGGTGGATGGAGGCCGAAACGGTCACCTGGGAGTCGAGTTGCACGGGTGGCCCCTGCGCGGTCGACCAGGTGTATCCCGAGTGCGTGCCCGGTTTGGGGATCAGGTCCACGATGATCATCAGGGGGGCCTGGACGGCCGCGTACCTCTTGGCGGCGAGCTCGCCGCCCACCAGTCCGGCCAGTGCCTCGCCGGTGAGGGGGTAGCGGCTCACCGAGGTGACCTGGCCGCGCAGCAGCCCGAAGGCCGCGGCGGGCGCGGTGGACACCTCCAGGTCGACCGGACGGCCGGGGGCGATCCACGCGGCCCGGTCGGCGGGCACGAACACCATCGCGACCAGGCGGTCGTCGGGCAGGTCGGTCCGTTCGACGGTTGCGATCGTGGTGCCGACGGCGACGACCTGGCCGTCGTTGACCGTGGTGCCGACCACCTGGCCGGTGAACGGGCTCGCCACCTGCTGGATCTTGCCGTCGGCGTCCTGCAGCTCCGCGACGGACTGGCCGACGATCACCCGGTCGCCCGGCCTGACCAGCACGCGGCGGGCCAGGCCCGAGTAGTGACTCTGGATGCGGGCCGTACCGCCCGGATGGGTGAGGACGCCCGGGGCGGCGACCGAGATGCGCAGCTCGGCGGCGAACGCCCAGACCAGCCCGCCCGCCATCACGATCATCACGACGAAGACCGCGATCCAGCCCCGGGGGGTGGCGAGCAGGGTGGGGGAGTCCAGCTCGTCGGGTTCGCGCATCCGTTGCAGCGCCTGGTAGCGGAATCTCATCGCGCTCCCCCCCTTCGTCCGGGGCCGGGGCCGAGGTCGGGGCCGGGGCCGGGTGCGGAATCCCGTTTCGTCCGGGGCCGGTGGCGGAATGCCATCGCGTTCCACCCCTCTGTTCGGGGCCGGTGGCGAGAACTCATCGGGGCCTACCCTTCCGTCCGTGGCCGGGAGCCGAGGACGAGCTCCCCGACGGTGCCCTCCAGGAGCGGGTCGCGTCCCGAGGCGGTGGCGAAGGCCGCGGCGTCCCCGCCGCCCAGGCCGCACACGGCGAGGTCCATCGCGGTGGCCACCAGGTAGAGGGTCTGGTAGAGCACGCCCACGTGCTTGAGCACCAGCGGGTAGGCGACGGTCTCGTACTTCCACATCACCCGGCCGAACCTCGCCGTCACCAGCAGCACGACCTGCGGGTCCGTCTCCATCATCGCGGCGTTCCGCGACTCCTTGACCAGCACGTCGGTGGCCTTGCCGGGTTCGGCGACGAGTTCCAGCTCGTGCCGGTCGGTCGCGTAGTGCCACAGTCCTGCGGGCAGTCCCTCGCACGCGGTGACGAGCGGGTAGACCTCCAGCTCGTGCACGGCCCCGCCGCTCGGATACGGCCGGTTGGCGAGCCGCTGGCCGTCGCTGCCCGTCATCGTGCCCCGCCTGCGCAGGCTCCGGTAGAGCAGCTCGCCGAGCTGGGCGAGGGTGATCGGCGTCTCCTCGTCGTGGGCGCGGGTCGAGCCGCGCCGTTCGAGGATCTCGGTGAACGACGGCTCCGTCGCCGCTATCCGGTCCAGGTCGGGCACCGGCAGCGCGACCGTACGCAGGCCGGAGGGCGGCGGGGAGACCGGTTCGGGCGGGAAGCGGTCACCGAGGGGGTAGGTCCCGCCGTACCCGCCGACCGTGGCGGGGAAGCGGGTACGGGAGTGGAAGGCCAGGTCGGCGGGGTGCCACTGCGCGTAGGACCGCTCGGTCGTCTCCAGGTCCTCGTCCGGGCCGCCGGGCGCGAGCAGGCCGGCGGTGGCGAGCAGCCGCAGCAGCGGGGCGGGCGCCTGGGTGTTCCAGGTCGCGAGTTCGCCGAGCAGTCCCGCGGCCTGGGGCATCAGCTCGACGGCGAGGTGACGGCCGGGGGCCCGCAGGGTGAGCGTGCCGTCCACCACCCGCGCCTCGGCGAACCGCGACAGCCGCACCGGTCCCGCGGGGGCCGCCGCCGGCAGCGTCGAGCCACGGCCGACCGGATAGAGCCTCGCCGTGACGTCGCCGTCCACCTGTACGGCGTGCTCGATCAGCCCGGAGGTGTTGAGCCTGCGAAACAGCAGGTGCCAGCGCAGCAGTCCCGCCTCGCCGTCCGCGGTGGTCACCGCGGCGGCGAGGGCGGCGTCGTCGTGGTCGCCCTCGGCGAGCAGTTTCAGCGCGGTGCCCTGCCCCTGTGACAGGTTCTTCAGTTCGAGGACCGTGGCGGCGAACCGGATGTGCTCGCCGGAGAACGACGCGTCCCGGCGGAGCCGGGAGACGATGATGGGGTTCATGGGCACCGTCCGTCTCAGAAGAACACGTTCCAGGAGTTGATCTCCTCCTGGGGGGTCGGGCGGTCGAGCCAGCCGAGCCGTACCGGCGCGTCGTAGAGGCGGCCGGGTGCCAGCCGGCGCCAGAAGTGCCGCAGGCCGGGCGCCATCACCTTGACGACGTTCAGGTCCAGGTCGGGGCGGGTCTGGTCCAGGACGATCACCTCGGAGCCGGCCGCCTCGATCGAGTCCACGCACCGGCGTACGCACTCGGCCAGGTCGGTGGGGGCGGGCGGGCCGACGGTGGTGAGCGGCCGGTCCGGATCCGGCAGCAGCCAGGGCTCGCGGTCGATCACCGCCCCCTTGCACCAGGCCAGCATCTCCGGGTCGTCCACCCGGTAGAGCGTGTTGCCCTCCTCGTCACGCCGGTCCACGCTGGGCAGGAACTGGTTGAGCTCGGTGAGCGCGCGGAACGCCGCGATGCGCGGGTCGGGGTGGCTGCCGAAGCCGACCATGATGTCCTCGACCTCGTGGCGGCGCCGGGAGACGGCCGCGTACACCGGGATGTCCACGTCGGTGGTGAGGTCGAGCATCCACAGGTCGCGGTCCATGTTCGAGTAGAAGTCCCGCAGCTCGTCCACGTAGGGGTCGTTCAGCGAGTCGAGGTCGAAGCCGGGGCGGCGCAGCCGGTTGTACCACCACAGCGCCACCGAGTCGCGTTCGACCAGCTCGCAGATGCCCTGCAGGATCGCCTCCTCCAGGGTGTTGCCCGCGGCGCTGCCGTTGGAGTCGGCGATGCAGAAGAAGTGGCCGTAGAGGTCGGGGTGGCCGTACCAGGCGTAGGCGGCGGGGACGAGCCGCTCCTCGTCCCTGGTGAGCGACCAGGCTCGCGACCAGTCGAACGGCACGTTCTCCTCGAACGGGTCGGGCACCTGCTGCAGCCGGTGCGCCGGGTCGGCGTTCCACTCCTTGCGACCGGCCCGCTGCTCGTCGGAGAAGAGCAGCATCCGGTCCGGGTGCACGGCGGTGGCCGGGTCCAGGTCGGCGTACGCGGCCCGGATGACCGGCTCGTCCCCCCGCCAGACCCCCGAGTACCGTTCGATCGCCTCGCAGACCGCGCTCACCTTCGCCTGGATCTCCGAGCGACCCTTGCCGCCGCTCTGGCCGCGCAGGTTGCGGCGGAGCAGGTCCATGCTGTCGTTGACCATGGCGAAGTTGTGTCCCGCGGCGTAGCTGAAGGTCAGGCCGCTGGAGTCGGCGCCGATCGAGATCAGCTTGGTGATCGCGCCGAGGTGCGGGCTGATGTGCCGCTCCAGCCGCTCGAACGTCTCCTGCGGCTGGTTGACCCGGTAGCCGCCGTCGGTGACGTGGTTCGCCAGGCTCGGGGTGAGCACGATCTTGGGGTCGCCGTCGGGTGGCGTGCCGCACGAGGGGCACTGCGGCTGGCGGATCAGGATGTGCCCGCCGGTCTCCATGGTCGCCAGGTCGAGGGTGACCATCCGGCCGCAGAGCGCGCCCGGCTCACCGGTCGCCACGATCCTGGCGACCTCGGCCGCGAGCATCCCGGCCAGCGCGAGCGGCCCGGCCGCGATCTGCGCGCGCACCGGGTGCAGCGGCGTCCGCTCGCCCCGCTTGCCGGCGAGGTAGCGCTCCAGCTGGCGGTTGCCGCCGAGCCGCTGCGCCAGGCACGACCAGCAGCCGGTGTGGTCGGGGTCGAGGTAGGGGCCGAGCCACGGGCTGACGCCACCGGGCTTGGCGAGCAGCCAGGGCAGCCCGGAGGCGAGCTGCAGCGCGTTGCGGTGCTCCAGGGCCGGGTCGAGGTAGTCGTCGACGAGCACGACCGACACCCCTTCGGCGGGCACCTCGCCGATCGCGCCGGTGCTCACGTTCAGCCCCAGCTCGGTGAGGGCGTTCACCACCGGTGCGGCGTCCACCCTCTCGGCGGCCGAGACGGTGACCGGTGTGCCCCTGGCGACGGCCGCCGGGTCGATGCCCAGCGCGTCCCAGTAGGCGAGCACCCTCTCCGGCAGGTCCGGCCTGCCCTCGGCGAGGTGTCCGGCCGCCTCGTAGCGGCGCAGCGTGGTCAGCACCGTGGTGAACGGAACGCGCCCGGACAGCTCCTGGACGATCTCGCTCACGGTCCTGCGGCCGTCGAGGTAGGGCAGCACCGCCGCGGCGGCCTGCCCCGGCACGAGGAAGTCCTTTCCCTCCGCGTACAGGAAGACCCGGGATCCGTCCACGACCTCGACATGGAAATGAGCCTTCAGCCGTGGACTCTCCATTGCCAACCGCCTTTTTTATATCAAGCTCTCGAAACCCTCTTCAATGCGGATTCAAACACGAGATGACCGCTATGGTGAATGCGCAAAAAAATGTACGCATCGCGCGGCCGATACTTAGGTTTCGGGGGCGGATGCCTCAGTATCGCCGTATCGGCGGTGGTGGGAGCGCACATGGGGTCGCCGGGAAAGACGGGCGGGGCGCCCGTTGAGATCTGTATCGGGAGAATGGGACCATGAGGTATGGCATCACTTCTTCACCGGGACAGAGAATTGACTGTCTTCCGGGAGGCCATTGACGGGCTCCGGTCAGGAAGGCCGGTCGTCGCGTCGATCCTCGGGGAGAACGGGATGGGCAAGAGCTCCCTGCTCGGCGCCGTCACCGAAATGCTTCCCCAGCGCAGCCGGGTGTTACGGGCCCGCTGCCATCCCAGCGAGAGTCATTTCGCCTACGGCATGGTGAGGCAGCTCTTCGACCCGGTGCTCTCCTCGGGGGAGCGGACCCGCAAGCAGTTCGACCGGGCCTCCGACGGCGACGGCGCCGCCACCCACGACCTGCTGCTCAACCTGTTCCACATCACCCGCGAACTCGTCGCCGACCACCCCGTGGTGATCGCGATCGACGACCTGGCCTTCGCCGACACCCCCTCGCTGCGCTGGTTCTCCTACATCGCGCGCCGCCTGGACGACCTGCCGGTGATGATGGTCGCCACGCTGCCGGGCAGCACCCCGGCCGCGCTCGGCGCGGACCTGGGCAATCTGCCGTACGCACGGTCCGTGCAGCTCAGACCGTTCTGCGCCACCTGCACGGCCGACTTCGTCGCGGAGGCGATGGGCGCGCCGCCCGACGTGGAGCTGGCCGCGCTCTGTCACACGCTGTCGCAGGGCAACCCGCTGGTGCTGCGCGAGCTGACCGGCCGGATGCGCCAGGCGAGGGTGAGCCCCGGCGAGCCCGACATCGACCAGGTGCTGGAGATCGGTACGGCGGCACTCTCCGACACCGTGCTCGAATGGCTGAACGACCACGACCCGGTGGTCTCCGAACTGCTCACCCAGCTCGCCGTGATGGGACCCGACACCGACACCACCGTGGCGGCGATCCTGCTGAGCCAGGGCGAGCCGCAGATCCGCCAGGCCCGCCGGGCCCTCGTCCAGGCGGGACTCATCTCGGAGGGGCCGCCCGTACGGTTCCGCAACCCCCTCGTCCGCGCCGCCGTACTGTCGCGCGTCGACAACCAGACCAGGCTCGGCCTGCACGAACGCGGGGCCACGCTGCTCGACAGGCTGGGCGCGCCGGCCGCGCAGACCGCCGAGCACCTGATGCTCACCGACTCCGACTGGGGAATCCCGGTGCTGCGCAGGGCGGCCACCGAGGCGGTCGCGGCCCGCCGGTACGACGACGCGACCCGATACCTGCGCCGCGCGCTGGCCTGCACCGACGACTCCGCGACCATCCACGAGCTGACCTTGCAACTCGGCATGGTCGAGCTGCGCCACGACCTGGACGCCTGCGTCCGGCACGCCGAGGCGCTGGCCACCACCGCGCCGGATCCCGCCCGGCGGGCCAGGTCGCTGCTGAACCTGGCCAGCCCCGCGCTCGCCGCCGGCACGGTGGGCGTCAGGCCGTTCGTCACCGCGGCCCACGAACTGGCGACGATGGCGGACCCGCCCAGGGAGCCGCTGCTGCGGCTCACCGCGCAGGGAGTGCTGTCGGGATACCGCGCGGGGTTGCGCAGGTCGCTGCGGATGGCCGCGGCGGGCACGCCGGACGCGGCGGCGAAGGAGTTCTCCGGGGCGCTCGCGGCGATGGTCGCGGCGGGCGGGCGCTACCCGGACACCGCCAGGCGGCTGGCGACGCGAGCCACCAGAGACCGATCACCCAGGGACCGGCCGGTCGGCACCGGCCTGGTGGGCGCCGCGCTCGCGTTCGGTTGGACGGGACGGCCGGAGGACGCGCTGGACGTGTGCACCAGGATCCTGCGGGACGCCCGCACCTGGGACCAGCCGGACCTGCACGCGCTCGGGCTGCTGCTGCGCTCGGACGTCGACTACCGCAGGGGCGAGTCCGCCGACAGCCTGCGGGACGCGCTCGACGCGCGGGAAGGGGCCGAACTGATCGGCGCGCGGGTGCTCGCCACGGCGGCCCGCGCCTGCGGCGCGCGGGCCCTGATCCGGATGGAGCGGGTGGACGACGCCGAGGCACTGGTACGCGAGATGACGATCCCCGCCGACGCCCACCCCCTGGTCAAGAGCATGGTCCTGGAGGTGCAGGGGCTGATCGCGGCGGCGGCGGACGACCACGCCACCGCGCTCGGCCTCTTCCTCGACTGCGGGCACCGCCTCTCCGCCCGGGGCATCACCAATCCCGCCTGCCTGCCCTGGCGCGCGCACGCCGCCCGGGCGTACACCGCGCTGGGCGAGCACTCCGCGGCCCGTACGATCGCCGCCGGCGAGCCGGGGAGCCGGGACCACACGCCGGAGGCCCGCCCTTCGCACGCCAGGATCGTGCTCACCCCCGCCGAGCAGCGGGTCGTCGAGCTGGTACGGCAGGGCATGAGCAGCATGGAGGTCGCCGAGCGGCTCTGCCTGAGCAAGCGCACCATCGACACCCACCTGGGCCGCATCTACCGCAAGCTGGGCATCCGAGGACGGCACCAGCTGGCCACCGCCCTCGACCTCTGACCGGCTCCCGCTCGGTCTCCGGTCAGCGTGGCGCCACCGGTTCGACGGCCCTGCCGATGCCCAGTCTCGGCTCGGTGACCAGGTAGAGCCCGGACGCGTCGCCGGGGCCGCCGAGGTCCGCGCTCCGGTCGCCGTTCTTCCCCGCGACCAGCTCGCCGGCGAGCACCATCGCGTCCAGCGGGGCCGCGCCGCCGACGCGGGTGGCGTCGTCCAGGTCGGTCAGGCCGGAGGTGATCGAGGCGAAGGCGCCGTCGGAGGGAGCGGGGGCGTCACCGCCGCGCTTTCTCATCAGCTCCGGGTACTGCCCCCTGGCCAGGCGCTGGGCCAGCCAGAAGTAGCTGTTCCTGCCCCGGTACTGCTCGTAGAACCCGGCGACCATGGAGAACATCCGGCCGTAGGCGTTGCGGTAGTGGGACTCGTGGAACGCCAGCGCCTCGCGCTCGGTGACCTCCCCCGCGTGGGCGGACAGGATGCTCGCGGCGGCGAGCATGCCGCTGTACATGGCCAGGTGCACGCCGGTGGAGAGCAGCGGGTCGAGGAAGCAGGCGGAGTCGCCCGCGAGGAAGTAGCCGGGCCCGCAGAAGCTGTCGGCCGAGTAGGAGAAGTCCCGCTCGACGCGGATCTCACCTTCGAGGTGACCGTCCGCCACCAGCTCCGCCACCGTCTGCGACTCCGCGACCAGCGCGAGGAACATCGCGTGCTGCGAGGGGAACTCGGGCCTGCGGGCGAGGAACTGGTCCCGGTGGGTGACGAAGCCCACGCTGTAGACGTCACCGCTGAGCGGGATGACCCAGTACCAGCCGTTGGGGGAGGAGATCACGTTGATGCCGCCCCGGGGAGTGCGGGGCAGCAGCGTGCCGCCCCGGTAGTAGCCCCAGATGGCGACGTTGCGGAAGACGTCGTGCGGCCGCCGGTTGCGGAAGTGCTGGGAGGAGAGCACACCGGCGCGGCCCGAGGCGTCCACCACGAACTCGGCGGGAGCCTCCAGGAGACGCCCGTCGTGCGTCCACTCCACGCCCACCGCGCGGTCTCCGTCGAAGCGGACCTTCTTCACCTGGGCGCCCTGGACCACCTCGACGCCCTCGTCGGCGGCGTGCCTGAGCAGGACGTCGTCGAAGTCGGCGCGGTCCACCTGCCAGGAGCGCACCTGGTCGCCGAAGAGGTCCGGCCAGTTGATCGCCCAGTCGCGCTCCGCGCCCCAGCGGAGCAGCAGCCCTTCCTTGACCTGGTAGCCGCGGGCCTCGATCTTCTCCCTGGCGCCGACGAGGTCGATGATGGCCCGGCAGGAAGAGGAGATCGACTCGCCGATGTGATATCTGGGGAAGAAATCCCGTTCCAGCAGGCGGACCCGGGCGCCCGCCCGAGCCAGCAGCGCCGACGAGATCGCTCCAGCAGGGCCTCCGCCTATCACCGTCACGTCAGGCGCCATGAAATGCCTTTCCCCTGCGAGAATTGCCAACTTCAGAATCATCGCAAGGGTTAGGGAAACTTGTTAATACGTATTTATGCTCATCATGATACGCATTTTCTGACTGTTGACGCGGAAAGCCCGGCTTGACACATGCTCACGCCCCTGACCTGCGGCGACGGGTGGCCTTTGGGTGACGTGCGCTTTCGTCGTCAGTAATTCCCGCCGGTGAGGCCGAAGACCCCGCCCAGGGGGTCGGCGAACAGGCCGGAATCCAGCCGGCGGGCCCCGGCGGCGAGCGCCGCCGCGACGGTGATTCCGGTGCCCCCGGGGCCTTCGGTGTTCCCTGAGGTCGTCTCCGTCGTGGTGCTTCCGCTGTTTCCGGTGCCCTGGCCGGTTTCTTCGTCTCCGGCGTTCCCGGTGGACACCTCCGCCGCGCTGCCCTCGTCGCTTCCGGAGCCCCCGGAGCTTTCGGTGTTCTCGGCGTCCCCGATACCGAAGAACGGCACCCAGCCGGTCCTGGACGAGGAGCGGATCACCGCGGGCACGTCACCGTACAGGCCCCGGTAGAACTCCTCCGCCGCATCAGGGCGGGCGGTGTGCAGCTCGCAGGCGCACAGGGCGCCGGGCTCGTCCACCAGGACCACGCCCTCGTCCCTGCCACCCTCCCAGAAGCCGACCGCCGCGCCGGACGGGTCGACGGCCAGGCAGAGGCGGCCGTCCCCGCCCGCCGGCACGGGACCCATCACGACACGGCCGCCCAGGCGTCCGACCTCCGTCCGGGTGTGGTCGAGGTCCTTGGAGGCCAGGTAGACGTTCCACGACGAGCCGGGCGCCATGCCCATCGGGCTGGGGCCGAGGCCGCCGATGATCTCCCCTCGCAACGTGATCAGGTGGTAGCCGCGGTCGTTCTCCCTGGTGAACTCCCAGCCGAACAGGCCGCCGTAGAACTGTTTCGCGCCGGTCAGGTCGACGGTGATGTGGTCGACCCAGCAAGGTGTTCCCGGGCCGTACGCGGTCCGCCGGGGCATGGCATCTCCTGGAGCATGTCGTCGATGAGTGTCGCGGCCTCCTCCGCGCCGCCGAACTCCGGCATGAGCAGCCGGTAGCGGGGCGCGTCGGCCAGGTCCGAGGTGTTCGGCGGCCAGACGTGCGGCTGGAAGGCCCAGGGCGCCAGCTCGCAGCGGTCGCCGTCCTCCTGGCAGATCCTGACCAGGGTGGGCGGGGCGAGCCTGGCGGTGACGGGGACGATCGGGCCGAGCAGTTCCGGGCGGACCAGAACGGATTCCCCGGCCGGTGTGGGCTCGGCCCGCCGCCAGGTGCCGGGGTCGGTCTCCGGGCCGATCAGGCCGCCGGTCCTCGCCGACTCCAGGGCGCCGCCGCGCAGGTCCAGCGGTACGTGGAAGGGGAGCGTCTGGCCGGTGGCCCGGTCGATCACGAGGAGCTGTCCCGACACCGGCCGCCAGGACCGCCTGGCCAGTGCGGTCGCCACGGCGGCACCGGGTGAGCAGGCGGTGCCGATCAGCGCGACCGTGGAGTCGCCCTTGGCCATGACGATGGCGCGCATCACCAGGAAAAGATGGTCGAGCACGGCGAACGGGGGGAGAGGGGGTGGCATCGTGCTCCATCCGCGGAACACGCGACGCTGCAGCAACATCCCGTCGGGACGGTAGACCAGCAGCTCCCCGTCCGACGACTTGCCGGTGAGAAGCTTCACGACCAGCTGTGGTTCGCCGCTCTCCACGAGGTGCGGGCCGAACAGGAATGCCAGGTCGCCTAGGTTGAGCTCGGTGAGAACCATGACGGTCATGCCGAAGAAACTCAATAGCAGGGGCAACTAACCCCCCTTACGGGTGTCTAACTGTAAACGCTCGTACAACAGCCTCAAACCCGATCTACTCTCTCAGATAATGTCAGTCCCGCAAATACCGCTTTTGCCGACATTTCTGGCTGCTCCAACAGAGGAAGGTGCCCCGAGTTAGGGATTGTCCGAATATGACATTCGGGGACCATCTGTCGCAGCGTCTTCGCATTGGCCACGAAGGTGGGCATGTCCGAGTCACCGATGATAACCATGGTGGCGGCCCTGATCCGGGTCAAATCCTCAGGAGGATGCCGGTGCGCGCTGAGCGCGGCCATCGCCCCCGTGTCCAGCTCGGCCCAGGAGTGTCCGCCGATCACCGCCCGCAGTCGCGCCCGCAGCTCGGGGTGCGCCTCGGTGCCGCGGAAGATGTCGGGAGGGGAGCTCATCCACAGCTCGGCCATCTGTTCCCGTCCGCCGCCGGCCCTGCGCACCATCATGAGCTCCATGTAGCGCCGCCGGGCGGCCGGGTCGGGCGGCGCGCCGCCGAGCGTCGGCGCCGCGAGCACCAGGCGCCGCACCACCTCCGGCGCCTCCAGGGCCATCTGCAACGCGACGCCGGAACCGAAGGAGAGTCCCACGACCCGCTCCGCTCCCTCGGCCTCGGCTATTTCGGTCAGCCTTAACGCCAGCGACGGCAGGGTCACACCCGGCTGCAACGGTTCGGAGCCACCGTGGCCGGGAAGGTCCACGCCGATGTGCCGCCAGCCGGGCAGCAGCTCCCACAACGGTTTCCACAGCGTGAGATCCATGGTGTAGCCGTGCACCCACAGCACCGGGGGACCCGTTCCCGAGCTGACGACCCGCAGCCCGTTCACGTCGGCTCCCCGAAGGTCGCGCAGAACTCCCGATAGGCCAGCACCGCGACGTCCCTGCTGTCGAAGCGGGGCACCGCCCGCGGGTTCAGCCGCTCCCAGATCACCGCGTCCTCCTCCAGCGCGCGCTCGCTGCCGTGGATGAGCAGCGGCAACTCCCCGCGCTGCTCGGGGCGGACCCCGATCGCCACCCGCGCCACGCACCCGCCCCTCTCGTACGGCACGGCGGCGGTGACGATCACCTGCTCCCACCCCGGCGGCCCGAAGCGGGTGACGACCACGCCGGGACTGTAGGCGCGGGCCAGGAACCCGGCCCGGGTGACCTGCTGCCCCGAGCTGCTCCCCGGCTTCGCTCCCATGACGAACTCGCCCTCGATGACGAGCTCGCCCTCGTCCCCGTCCCGATGCGCCATCCCGCGCAGCCTCGGCACCTTGTGCACCTCGGTGAAGTGGTCGACGTCGAAGGCGTTCTCCACGACCAGCGCGGGATCGGCGGCGAGCGGCCTGGTCACGGCCGCCGTGAGCGGGTGGGTCGCCTCCAGCTCCTTGAGCGCCCTGGTGAGTCCCCGGTCGTCGTCGGGGCCGTCCGAGAGGCGGACGAACACGGCCTCACCGGAGACGATCACATGGTGCTCGCGTACCGACAGCCGTCCGGCCGCGTCGCCCAGCGCGATCCTGCGGCCGTGGAACGGGCAGACCAGGCAGCCGCCGGAGAGCCGTCCCCCGTAGCCGAGATGCGCGCCCCGATGTGGGCAGTCGGCGTCGAAGACGCGGAGCCCCGTCTCGGTCCGCACCGCCACCAGCCGCCGGGTGCCGATCTCCAGGGGAGTCACCTCGGCCTCCAGCTCCGAGGTGAAGGCGGGCAGGTACCAGCCGGAGTGCGGTGCCGTCGAGTGCGTTTGGGGTGCTGCCGACCGCTCCGGATACCGTGACTTCTCCGGGCGTGACGCCGCCGACTGCGCCGGCTGTCGTGACTTTTCCGGATGCGGTGTCATGGACCGCGCCGACTGTCGTGATTCTTCCGGATGCGGTGTCGTCGGCCGCGTCGGCTGTCGTGGATCTTCCGAATGTGATGCCATCAGCCCATCGCCTCCAGGAGCCGGTCGGCGGCGATCACCCCGCTGGCGATCGCCCCCTGAACCCACGGCAGGCGCGTCCCCGAGACCGTGGCCTCGCCCGCGAAGAAAAGCGTGTCCGCGACCGGTTCGGCCCAGATCACCGGAGCCCACTCGGCGCCCACCGTCGGCGCGGTGAACGCGCCCCGGCTCCACGGGTCGGCCCCCCAGTCGGCGACCTCGATGTCCACCACCTCGGCCCGCGCGGCCCACGGCAGGGCGACCGCGAGGAGTGTCGCGAGGCCGGAGCCGGTGCTGGAAGCGGTCGCGGGGCCGTAGCCGGCGGTCGCGGCGCGCACGTGGACCGCCGCCGCGTCCCTGGCCACGATCAACGCCTCGGGACGCCCCTCGCGGCAGCTCACGAAACCGCCGATCCCGTCCGCGTCGAACACCGACGCCGTCTCCGGCGCGGGCACGGACAGGGTCGCGACGACGCAGCAACCGTCCCCGCCGGCGAGGGCACGCGCGGCCTCGACCTTGGGCTCCGGCAGGTCCTTGACGGTGAGCGTGCCGTGGGTCACGACCGAGGGCGGCACGGTCACCACCACCCGCTCCGCCTCCACGACCCCGGCCGGCGTCTGCGCGGAGACCCGCCCCGGCGACCAGCCGAGCACCTGGACGGGGCAGTCCGTACGCACGTCGAGCCCCGCGGCCAGCCGCCTCGGCAGCAGGTCGAACCCGCCCGAGACCACGAACTCCCCCCGCCCCGCGGTGTCCCCCCGATGGGCCTCGGCCACGCCCCGGGCACTGAGCCGCTCCGGATCGGTGGCCCAGATCTGACGGAACCACTCGCTCGCCACCGGGTACGGGCCGCCCCTGTCCACGAGCCAGTCGTTCACCGACTCACCGATCCCCGCGCCCTCGGCGTTCAGCCTCGCCTCCAGCGCCCACGGCGGCTGCGGCGTGCGGGCCGGCGCCCCCATAGGACGGCCCACCCGCCCGCTCACCACCCGCGCCGCGGTCGGCCGCGGCGCCGTCTCGGTGTCCACGATCCCGTGGACGGGGTTCAGGTCTCCGTGGACGACCTGCGCGCCCAGTTCCAGCGAGGGGCCGCCGTCCGTGGGGCGAAACGTCCGTATCCGCCCGCCCACCCGTGACCTCGCCTCGACCACCGCCGTACGTACCCCGGCCTCGGCCAGCCGGGTGGCGCAGGTCAGCCCGCTCACCCCCGCGCCGATCACGAGCACCTCAGTACGCATCCCCGCCTCCCGAGTCCACTCCCAGGTTCACCGGGAGGGAGCGCAGCCGCCGGGGGATGAGGGTGGCGGCCCAGGCCGGCTTCTCGTCGGTGAGCGACGCGGACGGGAACCGCCCGGCCAGCCGGGCGAGCAGCACCGCCCCCGTCTGCCGGACGAGCTGCGCCGCCAGGCAGAAGTGCGGCCCCCCGCCGAAGGCGAGGTGCGGGTTGGGCGTCCGGTCGAGCAGCAGCTCCCCCGGTCTGTCGAAAACGGCCGGGTCCCGGTTGGCGGCGGCGACGACCGCGAGCACCCTCGCCCCCCGGGGCACCTCACCGCTGGGCAGTGTCACGTTCTCGACCGCGACCCTCGCCGTGAAGGGGATCGGCGCTTCCAGCCTCAGCAACTCGTCCATCGCCGTACGCGCGAACTCGTCCCCGCCCTCGCGCAGCGCGGCGAGCGCCCGCGGCCGAGGGAGCAGCCAGTACAGCGCGTTGCCGATCGCCTCGGCGAGCGGCTGCCACCCGCCGACCACGGCGAGCCCGAGCACCCCGAGCATCTCCGCCCGGGTGAGCCGGTCGTCGGCGGCGAACCGGGTCAGCGGGCTGGGCGCGGCGCTCGCGCGACGCTCGTCCAGGAACCGGCTCAGCTCCGACATCGCCGACCTGCCCAGCGCCGCCACCTGTGGCCCGGCGAGCGGATCCAGGTTGATCGAGGCCGCCTGGGCGAGCTGCTCGAAGACCTTCCTGTCGCTCTCCGCCAGTCCGAACAGCCGCAGGAAGACCGAGGTGGACAGCGGGCTCCCGATCTGCCTGACCGCGTCGACCACGGTCTCGCCCGCGAGCCGTTCGAGAAGGTCGTCCGCGTCGGCGGCGATCCCCCCGGCCACCGACGCGATCGCCGCGGGGCCGAGCAGCAGCAGTCCCGGCGCGCGCAGCCGCGTGTGGTCGGGCGGGTCCGTGGTGAGCATCGACGGCGGCAACTCCTCGCCGCGCGCCCGCCCCTGCTGCCCGGCGCTCGCCGAGAACCTCCGGTCACGCAGTACGGCGGCGCAGTCGGCGTGCCCGGTCACCAGCCACAGCCGCGACATCACGTCGTGGTGGACGGGGGCACGGGAACGCAGCCAGTCGTAGGCCGGATAGGGATCGACCCGTCCCGCGGGGGAGAAGGGATGGGGGAGGTGGGCGGGGAGACGGATCTGAGTGCCTGCCGTCACGCGTCGGTTCCCTTGCTGTCGCTTGCCTGATCAGCTGCTTTCCTGGACGGATCACCGCACGCGCGCGGTGCGCCAGCCGAACGTCAACGCGGTGAGCAGCAGGCCGCCGGCCGCCCACAGCCCCAGAACGAGCGCGATACGGCCGAGCTCCCAGCTGCCCGCCGGTTCCACGACCGTGAAACTGTCCGGCAGGAACACCGAACGGAACCCCTGCGCCATCCACTTCACCGGGAACAGCGCGGCCGTGTTCTGCATCCACGCGGGAAGCTGGTGGAAGGGGTAGAAGACTCCGGAGATGAACTGCAGCACCATGAACACCGGCGTCACGATCGCCGCGGCCGAGCGGCTGTTCGGGATCGCCGCGCTGTAGGCGATCCCGGTGAGGGCGCACGTGACGGTGCCCAGCGTCAGCACCCAGGCGAGGGTGAACCAGCGCTGCGCGGTGCTGGGCAGCGGCAGCCCGAACGCGGTCACCGCGATGCCCAGCAGCAGCACCATCTCCACCACGGTGGTCACCACGACCTTCACCAGCTTGCCGATGAAGTAGGCGGCCTTGGGCATCGGCGTCATCGCGAGCCTGCCGATGAGGCCGGTGTCCCGCTCGATCGCGATGTTGATGGCGAGCCCGGAGAACGCGGTGCTCATCACGCCGGCGGCGACGATGCCCGCCATGAAGACCTGCCGGAAGTCGGTCTCGGTGCCCTGCACCTTGCCGGTGAAGATCGCACCGAACACCACCAGCAGGATCACCGGGAAGAACAGGGTGAAGACGAGCGACTGCCTGTTACGGAAGAACGACTTCAGCTCGACCGACGACCGGGCGGCACTGGCCCGCCACAGGTCGGGCAGAAAACCGCGACCTGGCGCGTGGACGGATTCCATGACGCTCACGTGTTCTCCTCCGGCTGCTCGCGATGCCGGTCGATGAGGTTGAGGTAGATCTCTTCCAGGGTGAGCCGGTGCACGATCAGGTCGGGCAGCTCCGTTCCGGCCCAGGCGCCGAGCAGGCTCACCAGCTGGGTCGGCTCCGAGGTCAGCACGGTGACCGGGTCGCCCGCGCCCGTCGGCCCCGGTTCGAGCACCGCCCCCCGGGGCAGGTCGGGAAGCTCCCGGCCGGCCAGTGCCTCGGAACGCCGGAACGACACGGTGGCCGGGGTCGTCGCCCGCCCGCCCAGCTCGGCCGGCGGCCCGCAGGCCACCAGGCGCCCGCCCGCGATCACCCCCACCCGGGTGGCGAGCGTCTCTGCCTCGTCCAGATAGTGGGTCGTCAGCACCGTCGTGCAGCCGCGCCCGGAGAAGAACCGCACCAGCTCCCATGCCTCGCGGCGGGCGACCGGGTCGAGCCCGGTGGTGGGCTCGTCAAGGAAGATCAACTCAGGGTCGCCGATCACGCCGACCGCCACGTCCAGGCGGCGCTGCTGGCCGCCGGAGAGTTCCGTGGTCTTCTTCTTCTCGTACGTTCCCAGGCCGACCATGTCGAGCACCTGCGTGGGCGGCAGCGGCCTGGGGTACATGGCGGCGAAATGCCGCACCACCTCACCCACGGTGAGATCGGGGTAGGAGCCGGTGGACTGGCCGACCACCCCGATACGCGCCCGCCATTCCCGACGGTCCCTGGCCGGATCCTGGCCGAGGACCTGTACGTCTCCACCGCTCCGCCGCCGTACTCCCGTGAGGATCTCCACGGTCGTGGTCTTCCCCGCGCCGTTCGGCCCGAGCAAGGCGAACACCTCGCCGGGGTGCACCCGCAGGCTCAGATCGGTGAGCACCGTGTGCTCTCCGTAGCGCTTGTTCAGGCCGGTGACGGCGACCGGATCTTTTTCCGCGGCGGCGGAAGCCATCGACTTATTCCTCCGATGGAGACGTTGACGGGAACGGCATGGCGATTTTAAAAAACGGCGCCGGAAATTATGCCGGAATTGCGCCGGGAATCAGGTGCAGCAGCAGCAGGGGCAGCAGCAGTAGTAGCAGGCGGCCGCGTCGGCGGCGCCGGCCGCGATGTCGGACAGGTCCCCCTCGCTGAGCTCGGCGGCGTCGACCACCGGCGTCTCAGGGATGTGGAACTCGAACTGCCCGGTCGCCAGGCCCACCTCCCACAGCCCCACCTGGACGTCCAGGTTGCCCTCCTCGTGCCCCTCGGGGATGTGCCGCACGATGACGATCTCGGCGCCCTCCGGAACCACCAGCCCGGACTCGGCCAGCGCGGCACGCGGGTCCGCGTTCAGCCGGGCCGCGTACTCCTCGTCCGACCAGGCGGTGATGAGCGTACGGGTGTAGGCGTTGATGAACTCCGCGCGCTCCTGCGGTTCGAGAGCCATGCGATTCTCCCTCTCGGGTGTTTGCCGCTGCTTTTTGCATCGGCAACTGAAATGGACTGTCGCATGCTCTGCGGCGCTTACCAAGACTTAACTTGTGTGCCATTCATGTAAGTATTGATACCTTCTTCTGTGCGGTGTTACATTAGCAGCATCCCACAGTACGGATGGAATCATCAACAATACTCAATACGTATATCCGGCACCCGTGAATACGTAATGCGGATACTTAAGCACGTTGAACGGAGGCGTCGGTGACCACCACAGGCACGCGGTTTCCCCCCGGCCCGGCCGACCCCGTGGACATGGGACGCATGCGCAGCGACCCGCTGGGGTTCGTGACCGGCCTGGCCCGCCGGTACGGCGACGTCACCGCCCACCACGCGAACGGCGAGACCGTCCTCATGGCGCACCGCCCGGACCTCGCCCGGCACATCCTCAAGGACAACGTCGGCAACTACACGAAGAAGAACACGCCGGACGACCACATGCTGCGCCCGCTGCTCGGAAACGGCCTGCTCACCAGCACCGGCGCGGAATGGTCACGTCAGCGCAAGCTGTGCGCCCCCGCCTTCCGCCGAGGCGCGGTCGCCTCCTTCGACGAGATCATCACCGACGAGACCGCCGCCCTGCTGGACCGCTGGCGCGGCCCCGCCGAGACCGGCGCCCCCCAGCCGATCGACCACCAGCTAACCTCGCTCACCCTGTCGATCCTGACCCGCGCGGTGCTCGACGTGGACCTCGGCGGGACGGGCGACGGGTTCGGCCGGGCGGTGGACGACGTCAACCGCTTCATCGGCCACTACGTACCCGACCCCGACCCCGATCCCGCCGACACCGTCCGCAGGCAGCGGGGCTACGTACGCGCCCGCGCCCTCCTCGACATGATCACGCGTACCGTGATCGCCGCCCGCCGAGCCTCTCCCCAGGATCCCCAGGCCGTCGGCACCCTGCTCGACACCATGCTCGGCTCGCTGTCCGACACCGACCTGCGCGACCAGGTGCTGACCCTGATCATGGCGGGCCACGAGACCACCGCCAAGGCCCTGACCTGGACCCTCTACCTCCTGGACCGCCACCCCGAGGAGGCGGAACGGATCCGCGCCGAGGTCGACCACGTCCTGGGCGGCCGCCGGCCCACGGCCGCGGACCTGCTCGACCTGCCCCTGTGCGGCCGGGCCGTGCAGGAGGCGATGCGCCTGTACCCGCCGGTCTGGCTGATCTCCCGCCGCGCGACCGGTCACGACGAGCTCGACGGCCATCCGGTGGCACCCGGCACGCTGGTGTGCGTCAGCCAGTGGGTCCTGCACCGCGATCCTCGCTACTGGGACCGCCCGGATGCGTACGTACCCGACCGCTTCGACGGCGCCGACCTGCCGAGCCACCTGTACCTGCCGTTCGGCGGCGGCGAGCGCGTCTGCATCGGCCGGCACCTGGCGCTCACCGAGGCGACGCTGGTCCTCGCGATGCTGGCCCAGTCGGTACGGCTCACGCTGGAACCCGGCTTCCCGGTGGAGCCCGAGGCGCTGGTGACGCTACGGCCGAAGCACGGCATGCGCATGACCGTGAGCCCCCGATGACCACCGCCCCCACCCCTCCGCACCCGGCCACCTCCGCTCATCTGACCGACACCGGCCACGACACCGCACGGCCCGTCCCCGTCCGGCGAGACCCCGCCACCTCGGCGCCGAACGCCGGTTCGTACAACCCCGCCGCCACCACGGCGGGTGGGATGGCAGGAGAGCTGGCACGGTTGGAGGCCCAGGCGGCGCTCTCGTTCGACGAGGAGCTGAGCCTGCTGCGCGAGCTGGGACTGACCGCGTCGGACGGCCCGCTCGTCGAGGTCGGCGCGGGCTCCGGCGCGATCACCAGGCGGCTGCGCCGGGCCATGCCCGACCTGTCGCTCGTCGCCGTGGACATCGACCCCGACCTGCTCGCCCACGCCGAGGGCGCCGGTGCCGAACTCGTCGTCGCCGACGCCGCCGACCTGCCGCTGGAGACGGCGAGCGCGGGATACGTACTCCTCAGGTACGTCCTTCAGCATCTCCCCGACCCCGCACCCGCCCTCGCGGAGGCCCGCAGGATCCTCCGCCCCGGTGGCCGGATCCTGGTCACCGAGGTGGACGCCTCCTGCTGGGGCCTGGCCGACCCGACCTATCCGGAGCTGGCCGGGATCCACGCCAAGATGGCGGCGACCCAGCAGGCCGCCGGTGGCGACCGTACGATCGGCCGCCGTCTCACCCGCCTGTTACGTGACACCGGCTTCACGGAGGTCGCCCTTCGCCCGTTCGCCACGACCAACGACACCCGACCGACGGATGACTTCGCCCCCCACCTCGGCCCGGGACGGCTGCAGCCGCTTCTCGCGGCCGGTGTGCTGTCGCTTCGAGAGTTCGCCCTCGCCGCCGACCGCTGGAACCGGTTCCGCGCAGACCCCAACGCCTGGGTGATGCTCCTCGGGTTCACCGCAGCCGGTACCGCCCCCGACGCGCCCGCAGACGGCCGTCGCCCCACCGAAGGAATCCAGTGAGCACCAACGTCAAGATCTTCATCACCATTTTCTGCTACATCAGCGGCGTGATGGGCCTCGTCACCGCTGTCTTCCAGGCGAGCAGCACCCCCGCCAACACTCCGGGAGCGATCGGCGCCGGGGTGATCGGCGGCATCTTCCTGGTGGCCGGCATCGCCCTGAGCCGCAAACCCCGTTACTAGGAAGGTCTGACGGCTCGGCGGGGCTCGGTAGGGCGCTGCCGGAGCATGAGGCATGCGACGGCGGCGTCCGCAGAGCAGCGGTCGGCGGGTAGCACCTGCCGCCGCCGCTTGAGCCTGCCGAAAGCGGCGTTCCACCTGGCCGTGCGGCGTGTCCGGATCGGCGGACGACGGAGCCCGAGGGGCCACTCGACGACCCGCACGTCATTCGACGGGGGAGCCCGCTCCTTCGTCGAATGACCTCGGCGCCGCGGACGTGGGGGCGCAGCCGTGGGTCACGAAGTAGATCTCGGCGGAGATCGACCCGCTCGGGGCGGAGAGGTCGTGGAAGTCACGGGTCACGGCCGTGCCGAAGGTGCCCGGGTACGCCTCCAGGATGGCCGCGTTGACCCTGGAGGCGAGCTGAACACCGCCCCTGGCACCGTCGTCGGAGCCGAAGGTGAGAAGCATGCCGACGCGCCGTCCGGCGAGCCTGTCCCGGTGCCTGCGTAATTCCTGGCGGACCTGTGCGGCCAGTACACCGTCACCGGCGCCGGGGGTGACCCGGAACGAGAGCGTGACCGGTTTCGCCCGGACGCCTCCGACGAGGCCGGTGCAGGGGGACGGCGAAGGGTCGGGCCGGGCGGGACTCTTCTCTTCTGATTCCTTCTTGCCCGGCTTCTTCTCCTCCTTGGAATCTTCGGTCCGGAGCTCTCCTCCCGAGGTCTTCTTTGCGGGCTTCTCCGAGGTCTCCTCCGAGGGCTTCTCGGCGGAAGGCCCTTCTGCCGAGGACTTTTCTTCCGGGGACTCTTCGCTCGGGAGCCGGGTCGAGTCGGGCGGGGACCGGAAGGGGTCCGGTTGGAAGCGGGTGCCGTCCGTCACGAGGTCGGTGGGGGAGGAGGGCGGCGCCTGCGCGCCCAGCATGATGATCGTGAGTCCGAGCAGCAGGTCGGCGAAGAGCCAACCGGCCAACAGGGTCGTGGTGGAGGTTCTTCTGCGGGTGGTCATTACGAGCTTCGGACTTTCCGCTGTGAGTCCGGCTCGTCGTCGCAGCTGTCGTCCGTTCCGTCGGTGCTGGTGTCGGTGACCGTCTCGATGGTGGTGTCGATCCGGGAGGCGTGTGTCCCGGCGACGGCGGACCAGCTCGCGAGGGCCCCCCGGATCTCCGCACCGGCGCCCTCGAAGGTCCGGTGAAGCTCCCTGGCCGTACCCGCGATGGTGTCGGTGACCCGTGCGCCGAGCTGGTCGACCGCCTTCTCCGTCGAGGAGCCGACGGAATCGATCGAGATGGCCGCGCGGTCGACGGCGTGGCCGATGCCCGCCGTCACGCCGACCAGCTCGTTGATCCGGAGATCCAGAGCGGAGACGCTGCCCTGGACCGACGTGATGGACCGTACGAGTTCCTCGTTGAACGCCTGGCGCATGTCGAGGGCGGTCCGGGAGACGGTCGTCGACAACCGGTTCCCGACGTCGGTGACGGCCTGACCGGCCGTGGATCCCGCGGTGTCGATCACGGCCGAGAAGCGGGCCACCGCCGCAGCGAGGTCGTCACAGGTACTGTTGACGGCTGCCAGGTGCCCGCCCAGGTGCTCGACGGCGTCGCGCACGTCGATCGCGCTACCGGCCAGTGCGTCCGTGGTCTTACGGGTGGCCTCCAGGGTGAGGGTGAGCGCCTCGACCAGTTCGGTGTGCACCTTGCGCGCCGTGGTCCCGACGAAGCCGATGTCGGCCGCAGCCTTGCTGAGTTCGGCGCCGAACCGCTCCGGTGCGGAGAGGCGGACCTGTCCGAGCACCAGGCTCGCCCCGGTCAGGGCCGCGCGGAGCCGGACGCGGAGGGCACGCAGCTCCCGTTCCGAGGCGTCCTCCCTGGTGTTCCGCGTGACGTTCTCGAACACGGTCCAGCAGATGAGGCAGAAGATGGCCGCGAGGGTACAGAGCGCGATGTTGTCGAATTTGAAGAACGCGGGCAACCGGCCGCCGAAGCCCTGCTGCCACATCTCCAGGAAGGGCCGCCGGGCCGCCTCCAGGCCACCGGCCGTGAGGAGGTCGCCGTAGGCGCCGGTCGCCATCATCAGGCCGAGCCAGGTGATGAAGATCGGTACGAAGACGAGGGCGGGACCGACGGCGCCGCCGAGCCCACGTCGCCATCCCGGCCTCCTCGGCGAGGACGTGGTCTCCGCCGGTTCCCCGTCCACCAGGATGGTGTCGTCGGGGGAGAAGGCGGCGAACAGGTCGACCTCACACCAGTGCCCGGCCCTGTCGGGATCGGCGACCGCGTCCGCGAGATCACGTAGCTGGTCCTGACGGGCCGCCAGGTGGGGGTGATCGGCGAGTTCGCGAAGCTCGCAGGCGGTCTCCAGATCCGTCACGGACAACCGACATCCTCTCCTGATGGCGTTGAGTGCCTTCTCGGTAATCCGGATGGACCGATTCACGCCTCCGGGAGAGTGATCATTTTGGCATACGGCGCGCATGTCGGCGGAGGAAACGGTTCGTCCCGCAGGAGAGCACGTCGGACCGACGGCGTGCTCTCCTCCGGACGCGGACGGCGCCGTGCGACGGACACCGAGCGCGGGCGTGGAGAACTCGATTCGCGGTACCGGGTGAAAGGGGGTGACGGACCGAGGAACCCGGATCGAGGAACGGAGCTCACGCTTGAATGTGGAGACGGATCTGGACGACGCGGAGGTGATCAGGCATGCCCGGCGTGATCCCGCCGCGTTCTCGGTGCTGTTCGACCGGCACGCCCCCGCCCTGCACCGTTATGTGACGCGGCGACTGGGAGACTCGGTGGCCGACGACATCGTCTCCGAGACGTTCCTCACCGCTTTGCGGCGGCTCGGGCGCTACGACACCGACTATCCCAATGCCCGCCCCTGGTTGTACGGCATCGCGGCCAACCTCATCGGCAAGCACCGCCGTGCCGAGGTGAGGGCGTACCTCTCGCTGGCCAGGACCGGGGTGGACGAGGTCGCCGAGAGTTACGCCGACCGGGTGGAGGCCCGGGTGACGGCGTCGGCGGCGCAGCGCGATCTGGTGAGGGCGCTCGCCACGCTGTCGCCGAAGGACCGCGAGGTGCTGTTGATGATCGCCTGGGCGGACTTCAGCTACGAGGAGACGGCGCGGGCGCTCGGCGTGCCCATCGGCACGGTGCGCTCGCGCCTGCACCGTGCCAGGAGAAAGACCCGCGAGGCCCTGGGCGGGATCGACCCGTCCGCCATCTCGGATGTCTCGGATGTCTCGGATGTCGTGAAGATCGCCGATATCGCGGATGCAACGGATATAGCAGATGCCTCGGAGGAGGAGACCGGCCGTGGATGACCTGAAGCTGCTGAGTGAGCTGCGGGCGGACGCGCCCGAGCCCGACGCCGCCCGCCTGCGCACGCTGCGGGCGCGCTCCCTGCGGCCCCGGCCCCGGCCCCGGCGCCGGTTCCGACCCGTACTCTCGCTGCCGATGGCCACGACGGCGGCGATGACGGCCGTCGCGGCGGTCGCGGCGGTGGTCGTGATGGTGAACGGCGACGGCCGGTCGGCCGTGCCGCCGCCCGCCATCGTGGAGGTGACGCCGGTGAGCGCGCAGGTCATGCTGCGGCAGGCGGCGCTGACGGCCGAGAAGCGCCGGCCCGAGGACACCCCGCCCCGTCCCGGCCAGTGGCTGTACCGCAAGAGCGTCGTCATGCAGCCCGCCGACGGCGCGGTCGAGACGCAGGAGTACTGGACCCGCTACGACGGCACCGAGCAGGCGACCCGGCTGGGTTCGGGCCCGTTGGAGAGGCGGACGATCGAGCCGGACCCGGGTGACGACGACCTGTCCCCCCGGCAGTACGCGGCGAGGCTGGCGAAGCTGCCCACCGACCCGGACGAGCTGCTCGCCCACGTCAAGGGCGACCTGCACTGGAGGGACAATCCGGTCGAGGAGCGCGGTCTCCACGAGGACCCGGACGCGCGGGCGTTCCGGGTGCTGTCGGTCTACCTCGGCCGAGAGGAGTACATGCCGCCCAAGCTGGAGGCCGCGATCTTCCGCGCTCTGGCCAGGATCCCGGGAGTCCGGGTGGACCTCGGCGTACGCGACGCGGTGGGCAGGTCGGGCATGGGCATCGCCTACGAGGCGGACTCTCCGGGCTCCGGCACGCGGCGCGACGAGAACGGCGAGGTCGTCGAACGCTCCTACGTCGTCCTCGACAGCACGACCTACAACCACCTCGGCTCGCGGACGGAGTACCTGCGGGACTACCGCATCAACGGCGAGCTGATCTTCCCGAAGGGGAGCGTCTTCGCGACCGCCGAGGTAGCGGCGGGAGTCGTCGACGAACCCGGACAGGTCCCTTAGGGATTCGACATTCGGGGGATCGGGCGCCGCCGGAGCAGGGATTCGACACCCGGGGGACCGAGAGCCACCGGAGCGTCGCCATCCGGCGGCCGGTGCGTCGTCAGTCGTTCAGGGCGACGGTGACGCCGTCGGAGAAGACGGAGTCGTGGAGCTCGATCGCCTTGATCTTGAAGCTCTTGGGCACGTCGAAGAGCAGGATCCCCTTGACCGTGTTGCCGGGGTTGATGGTGTTGAGGAAGGCGTTGGAATTCTTCAGCCCGAGGGCGGCGGCGCCGGAGTCGGTGTCGTACTGCCTGCCCCGGGCGTCGATGAGCTTCTGCGAGGAGTCACTGAACAGCTGGGACTCCTCGCCGATGTTCTTCACGGTGACGTGCACCAGGACGTACTGCCCCTGCGCGTCGGAGCCGAGGTATTCGCCGCCGACCCGCTCGACGCCCTTCTCGACCTTGGTGACCTTGAAGGAGAACTTGCCGTCCTTGACGGTGTCGCCGAGTCCGGCCCGCCTGGGCTCGGTCTTCTTCGCGGGGGCGGCGGCCTCGGCGACCGTGGTGTCGGCCGAACCCGTGGAGTCCTCGCCGTCCTTGCCGCCTCCGCCGAGGAGTCCGCCGATCACCACCAGGCCGGCCAGCACGGCGGCGCCGACGAGGACCGCGCGCAGGCAACCGCCCCCCTTCCGCTGCACGATCACGGTCTGCGGAGCGGGCTGGGAGTAGCCGTACTGCGGGTGCTGAGGGTTGCCGTGCATGGCTGGTCTCGCTCTCCGGTGGCGATGTACTGTGCGATGCCAGTGAAGCATACTGTGAACTCAGCGCACAACTCCAATGAGTGTGACTCACCCGGCGGTGTGTATCGCCGCCGGTGGGCCTCGTTCACACCCGGCCGGATCGAGGCCCGGTAGACCCCGGATCTCCGTGATTCGCCCGTCGGTCCGACGTCATGACGATCGAGAGCCGCCCCCGGCTCTGGATTCGGCCCGGGAGGTTGTCGGAAATGGAGGCTCCGTAATCGCCGTCATCCTCGGTGGCGGCGATAGGTCCGTATTATTTGGTCCGTGTTCTCAGCCGGTGGCTCCGCACCTCGCCATCACCACAATGTCGATGGGCGTTTTTCCACGCGGCCTCCCTGGTGGAACTTCCCGCTCAGCCTGGTCTGGGCGTTGGCCCCGCTGTACACCGCCGGATTCGCGACGCCCTTCATCATCGGACATGCCGCGGTGCAGCTGAAAAGCCGGATCGTCGGGCTCGCGACCGGTGTCTACGGTTTTTTTCTGCTCGCGTTCGTCATCATTTCCGGAATTTATAGCGACAACGACCCCACAACGAAGGAAGCGCCCGTCGATGTGATCATTGGAATATGGATCATCGTGGGCTGGATGGGCGGCACGGCGCACGCGTTCGTCCTTCGGTCATCCGTCTTCCGGACCCGCCCGACGCTCCGCCCCCCTCCGGGAGCCTGGCCGTACCACCCCATGCCGCCGCCTCAATATCGGCCTCCGACGCCCCCGCCCTATCAGGCTCCCGTCTCCCGCCCCTATCGAGCTCACCCGACCCCGACCCCGACCCCGACCCCGACTCCCGCCCCGACTCCGCCCTCCGCCCCGCGCTTCCCCCCGTCCCCCACCTATCCGATGGGCACCGCGTCCGACTCCCGTCCCCTCGGCGACATCGGGCAGTACCGGCTGGACCGGAAGATCGGCGAAGGGGGGCAGGGCGCGGTCTACCTCGCGTACGGTCCCGGCGGCCAGCGGGTGGCGGTCAAGGTGCTGCACCGCCGGATCATCGGTGGCGCGGCCGAACGCGAGAGCTTCGTCAAGGAGGCCGCGATGGCCCAGCGGGTGCGTCCTTTCGCCACGGCGAAGGTGATCGACGTCGGCGTGACGGGGGACGTGGCCTACATCGTCAGCGAGTACGTGCCAGGACCGTCACTGGAACGGCTGGTCAGGCAGGAGGGACCGAGGAACGGCGACAGCCTGACCCGGCTCGCCATCGGGACGGCCGGGGCGCTGGCGGGTATTCACGCCGCGGGCATCGTGCACCGGGATTTCAAGCCGGCCAACGTCCTGCTCGGCCCCGACGGTCCCCGAGTGATCGACTTCGGGATCGCCAGAGCGCTGGACCAGGTCACGATGACCTCGGGCGTCCTCAAGGGCACCATGGCCTACATGTCCCCCGAGCAGATCTCCGGTGAGCACGTCGGCCCGGCCTCCGACGTCTTCAGCTGGGCCGCGACCATGCTCTTCGGCGCCACGGGCAGGCACGCCTTCGACGCGGGCTCCACGCCTCTCGTCTACCGGAGGATCGTCACTCACCACCCGGATCTGTCCGTGCTGCCGATCGCGCTCCAGGCCCCGCTGGCCGCCTGCCTCGCCAAGGATCCGGCGGGCCGGCCGACGGCCGCCGAGGCGATGACGCTGGTCACCAGCTGACCCTGGACAGTGCCTCGGCATACAGGTGGATCGGCCTCGTCACCCGGTCGACGACGCCGGGCAGCGGGGGCAGGTCGCGTACGAACGGCAGGAGACGGTGGAAGACCTCGTCGGCGCGTTGCGGACGCCGGCCGGGCTCCCTCTCCAGCAGTGCCGTCACCAGCTCGCCGAACTCCTTCGGCGCCGCGGTTGTCAGCGATGCCGAAGGAACGCCGGAACGTCCGCTCGTCTCGGTGGCGAAACCCGCCGGATGGGCGACCCGGCGACCGGTGAGCATCTCGTGGAGTATGCAGCCCACCGAGTACAGGTCGGTCAGCGCGCTGGTCGTCCCCTCATGAAACTGTTCGGGAGCCATGTACACCTCGGTTCCCGGAGCCTCCATCGTCCCGGTGATCACTGAGAAGTCGGACGACCCCTGGACCGTCGCGAGCCCGAAGTCCAGCACGACGAGGGTCGCGTCGCGGCAGAGCATGAGGTTGCCCGGCTTCAGGTCCCGATGCACGAGCGAGCGGGCGTGGGCCGCCGACAGCACGGCACACAGCTGCGCGCCGATCAGAGCGGTCCAGGAGAGGGGGAGCCTCTCGTGCGCGTCGAGCACGTGCGTGACGGGCCATCCGTCGACGAACTCCATCACCAGGAAGAACCCGTAGTCGTCCTGCCCGAAGTCGTGGACGGCGGGCACACCGGGATGACGGAGCAGGGCCATGATCCGCGCCTCGCGCCTGAACCGCCGGAGGGCCTCCTCGGTGAGCCTGTCGCGCCGGACCCGCTTCACCGCGACCTTGCGGTTCAGATGAAGATCGACCCCCTCCCAGATCTCCCCCATACCGCCCCGGCCTATCGGCTGCCGCAGCTCGTAGCGCTGCGCGACCATCATGGGACCCCTCCCTCATCACCGGACCAGAAGACGTGTGGGCTCGCCGAGCACGGAGGCCGCCGCGGAGAAGTCTGCCAGGCGGGCGGCGAGTGTCTCGACGGCGAGTCGGGCGCGTTGATCTGGATGACCCGAACCTCAGTAGTAGGAGCTCATGAGCCTGGTGGCCCAGGCCGGTTGGGTGACCGGATGGCGGGGGGCGAACTCGATCAGGTACGGCTTGACATCCAGGATGGGGGTGCCTGACAGCGCGTCCAGGTCGGCGACGTGCAAGTCCAGGCCGTCCACGGCGAGGAGTCGACAGCGGGAGACGCCAAGACGGTTGGGGCGGTACGGCCCCCGGTGGGCGAAGATCCCTACGGGGGCCGCGCTCGGGTTCCCTCGCGGGGGACGGGGGTCGGTGCGTACCTCGCCCGGGGCGATCCGGTCGAAGAGGAAGACGACCTCCAGGTGGGAGAAGTCCTCCAGACCGAGCACCGCCGAGGCGGTGAAAGTCTCGTCGTCCAGTCGAATGACGGCTCGAATGTCGTGCCAGTCGTCTTCGACCATCTCGCTACGACCGCCCACCACCCGGCCGACCGGTCGCAGGGTCACGGTGTCGGTTGTCATGGTGGCCTCCACGTGCTCGGGCGGCGGGAAACTTTCCACAAACCTACAGAAATCCGCGACCGGAGATCGCTAGGCGTCGCGGCGCAGCGTGAACCAGAAGGTCGGCACCGAGTTGGTGCCCGGTGTGACGTCGAGCAGTTCCCAGCCGGTGAACCTGGCGCGGAGCTCGTCGGCTGTGACGCCCGCCGCCCACGACGTGACCTCGGGGATCGGATTGCCGAGCGGCTCGGGGCCGTACCCGAACATCAGCAGCCGTGCTCCGGGGGCGGCGCGGCGGGTGAGCCCGGCGGCGTAGGCGTCGCGGCGGTGCGGCGGGATCCCGCAGTAGCAGCTCAGGTCGAAGAACAGGTCGAAGGGGCCGGGCACGTCCAGTTCGTCGAGGCGGGTGGCGTCCCCGTGCAGCAGCCGTACCGCCACCGCCGCCGCCGCGGCCCTCTTCCTGGCCTGGTCGACGGCGCGGTCGATCAGGTCGACGGCCGCCACCTCCCAGCCGTGCCGTGCGAGGTAGACGGCGTTGGTCCCCGTGCCGCAGCCGAGTTCGAGGGCGCGGCCGGGTGGCAGCGCGCCGTGCCCCTCCACCAGGGCGACCAGCTCGGGCGGCGTCACACCGGTGTCCCACGGCGGCTTGCCGGTGCGGTAGTAGCGCTCCAGTGCGCGCTGGACGGACTCCTCCTCCGGGTCTCGCCGCGTCGAGGCCGGGTCCGCTTCCGTCGTCTGAGGCGTGCTGGGGTGGTCCATCGGCTCCTCCAAGAATTTAAAGTTGAACTCTAGTGTCATACTCTAGAGATATACTCGCAATATGGACAAAGTCAAGCGACCGGACAAGCGGACCGAGCGCTCACGCCGCACCCGTGAGAAGGTCATCGAGGCGGCTCGCGAGCTGTTCGTCGCGCAGGGGTACGGGGCGACGAGCCTGCAGGAGATCGCGGACCGGGCGGGCGTGGCCGTCCAGACGGTCTACTTCGTCTTCCACAACAAGCGCACCCTGTTCAAGGACGTCGTCGACACGTCCATCGCCGGGGACACCGAGCCGGTCGCCACCATGGATCGTGACTGGTTTCGCGCCGCCTGCGCCGAGCCCACCGCGGCCGGGCAACTGCGCGCGCACGTCCACGGCACCGGCGAGATCCTGGGCCGGGTCGCCCCGATCATGCCGCTGATCGCGGCCGCCGCGGCCACCGACCCCGAGATCGCCGCGCAGTGGCCGGACGGCCCCGACCCGCGTTACACCGTGCAGTACGCGGCGGCCGAAGCCCTGGTCGGCAAGCCCGACGCCCGTCCCGGCCTCTCCGTCGAGACGGCGGCGGACCTGCTGTTCGGCCTGCTCAGCCCGCAGCTCTACCTGATCTTCGTCCGTGACCGGGACTGGTCACCGGACACCTGGGAAGAGTGGGCACGCACCACCTTGACCTCCCAGCTCTGCGCCGACCCGGGCTAAGCGGACGTGAGCAGCACGTCTGGCGGATCCCGCAGGGGCGACGCATCAAAAGAGGAGAAAGAGGAGGAGACGTAGAGCGCGGCGGATCGCGGACGCCTACCTGGATACCGCCGAGCGGGCATTCGACCGCGAAGGGCTCCTACCGCTCATCAAGGATCGTCGGCCCTCATGGCGGCGGTAAATAAGGAAGAAGGCGATATGCCGGTGCTAGCCTTCCGGGGGCGGCCGCGGGACTTCGGTGCGACTTCCGGGACCCGCCTTTGAAGCGATGATTCGCAGCTCGTGCCCCCACTCCCCGGCCGACCCCGTACGCACCCCCGGAGGCGGCGTCCTCGTCTACGTCGCGGACGCGCTCGCCGCCGCGTTCGTGGTGCCGCACCCCGACGACTACCGCGCCCTGCACACCACCCTCGTCCACGACCTGTACGGCGAGCTGATCTACCACTACGCGCTGCTCAGCGGCCCGGTGGCCGACTTCCGCGCCCGCATCGAGGACGCGACGGTGCACTCGCTCGCCGACCTGCGCGCGGGGGCCCGCCGGCAGCAGGAGGAGTGGGCCACCTTCCACGACCGGGTCATGGCGGGCGCGCTGCTGGGCACGGACTACACCTACCAGCGCGTCTACCAGATGGGCGGGTATCGCCTGTCACGCTTCCTTCCGCCCTTCGAACGCCGGCGTGAGAACCACATCGGCGAGCTCATCACCGACGGCGCTGGCCGACTCGCGTACCTCAAGACGTTCCGCCTGTCGGAGAACCAGGTCCGGCGCGGTCACCTGCTGGCCGGCCTCGCCGCCGCGGGCTGGAGCGTGGCCGACACCGCCGTCTCGCTCGGCGTGACCGAACACGAACTCGGCCTGCGCGTCGAGGCCGCGGGCTTCGGCCACCTCCTCCGCCAGGACGTCCTCGACCACTACCGCGCCCAGGCCCGCCGCGCCCGCCCCTGACCGTGATCGAGGCCGGCACGGCACCTCAGGAGAACCCGTATTCGATTGGCCGGTCAGCGTGGTGAGCCGATCGATGAATCCGCGCTGTTCGACCACGCGTTCCCCCTGCCTGATCGACGCCTCAGCGACACCCTGGAAACTTATAGGTTGTCGAAATCGCAACCAAATAGTTCTAATTGCCTAGGTTCTCTTCAAATCGATGGAGGAATTTTCGCATGGCAGGACACGAGGGATCCACCACGTCGCGTCACAACCGCCTCACCCGACGTTTGTCGGCGGTAGCACTTTCCTTGACGCTCGGCGGACTCGCCTCGCTGGCATGGGCGCCGCCGGCATCGGCCGCGAGTCAGTCGATTCCGGGTGTCATCGGGACCGTGACTCCAACCCTCTCCCAGCTCTGCACAAGCTCAACCATGCAGTACGGGTCTTTGTACTATACCGAGTCGGAAATCCCGGGCCGGGAAATCGGCGGCTCCTACTCTGCGGGAAGGGGTAAATGCCTGCAAAAAAATCCGATCACCAGCAAGTCCAGGTTCCGCAGCTTCCACGTTTGCAACAGCAACGGTGTCTGCGGCCCGGAGATCTATCTCTAGACTTCTGGGTCGGGAATTCTGAGCTCACTCGGCCTGCTGATCGATCGCAGGCAGGCTCGGACACTCGGGCCGGGGCTCGGGCAGGGCCCCGGCGTTCTAGAGATTTGTCCGTTTCCCCTGTAGGTCCGTTTCTGCGCTCGCAAACGGAAGTCCCAGATTGGAAGGGCTTTCAGTCGCCAGAGCAGGGTCCTCTGCGTAGGGACAAATTGGTAGAAACCTCCAGAACGCCGAGGCCCTTGGGTCCCCTCAGGATCCTTGATAATTTACTGCCGGGGTTCACGTAACACTCGATCCCACCAGAGAGGGTTCACAGTTTGAAGAGGATGCTAGTCCGCACTGCGTCAGCCTCCATTCTTGTGATGGCTTCTGTGACGGGCCTCGCGCCGACCGCGAACGCCGACTCGTCGGCCTGCAACACACCGGTTCCTGACGTGTACAAGGAAGTGCTTTACAGCTCGGGCAGCGCCCGGTGGAATGGTCGTGACGTCGCTTATCCGGCCAAGCTTCATGGGAAGACCGTCAGGCTGATGAACGGTGGCGCTTTCAACCAGTCCTACGCCAAGGTGGAGAACGCCACCGCCGGGGACATCGTCTCCATCGATCGAACTACCGACTCCGACAAGGTCAACACCACCAAGAAGTGGTGGTTCACAGATCAGATCAAAGGCTGGGAGTTTTGTCAGAAGACGGTCAGCACGACAGGCAGCACTGTCCACTCTCCCATGATTAACAACTGGCATCGGCCAGTACGCGTTTGCCTCCGCCACAACGGAGCTCTTCAATGTGCCAACGTCTGGTACGCAGACCAGTCCTGACGTCGTCATGAAAGCGTCCGCTTTTTCCTTCGGGAGGGGCGGGCGTTTCGTCGTTTCGTTGAGTGGCGTCACCTACATCCGTGATCACTGGAAGGCCATCGAAAACGGCACCCACCATGTCCGCGATGTCACCTTCCATGAGGATGTCCATCAAGCCGGACCGGCACTCTGCCCCGCGCCTTGGCCACCTTTCGCAACCTGGCCATCGGCGCTCTGCGCCACGCGGGTTATGTCAACATCGCCCACGCCCGACGCCACCACGTTTACGACCATCAGCGCATCCTCGACCTTTTCAAGATCGGACCTAAAGGATCACACTGACCAAATCACAAACTCGCCGGGGCCCTGGGGGCTCGGGCAGGTACTTGTACGGCGCCGCCCGTGACACGATCGGCAGCCGCCGAGCACGAGCCACTATCTCCGCGTCCATAGCGGGTGGTCGGCCGAGGCGCTGTCCGCGGGCCCGGGCGGCAAGATTTCCTGGCCCGTCCTGACAGCCTCATCGCCTCCCGAGGGGCAGGCCGGTGAGCATCACCATGGGCCTGGCCTCAGCTCAAACACCGGGACCCGAGGCCGGGCCCACCGATCGTCGAAGAATTCCCCCAAGGAGCTGGATCCCGCCGTGAGAGGGGCGGCGGTTGGGGTCGCGGACAGGTGCGAAGAGAGCGATCAGAACGCGATGGCCGGGTGCCCGTCATGCGGCGGGAAGCCCGGCCTCATTTCGCGGTTCGTACTCGACCACGCGCCACTCACCGTAGTCGGGCCGTCGATCACGGCCACCGGCGGCGACACGCACTTGGCCATTGACGGTCACAGCGCGCCCCCACCCGAAGGCGGCTGGTCTCTGTCGGCCACCGCTGTGAAATGGTCATGTAGTTCGGCATGCCGGAGCTGATAGAACGGGCCGACCGCGCGTAGCAGGCCGAGCTGGTGCATTTCATCGAAGAACCTCACCGTGCGCACCGGCAGATCGCCCGAGACGGCCAAGAATACGAACGTGATCCGGGACGTCAACCAGACGTGCTGTGACCGCTGTGTCAGACCGGCACTGCATCCGACTATGAGCCCCAGTCCAATGTCACTCCAGATGTCTCGCGGCCCGGGGAAATATGAGAGCACCCAGTCCGAGGAGATCGCCAAAACCGCCCCAAAAACCAGTGCTCCCATCAGCTGAAGTCCTACCAAAGACCGGTTGATCTTCCAGGCGGACAGGGGGGTGAGAGCGTTGGTGAACTGCGGAAGCCGATCCTCCGGCGCCTGGCCGGAATCCTTTGGCGGGGACTTCTCCAGCAGCGCGAGGCCAACCCAGATGGTGAGCGTGGAAGTCACGGCTGAGAAGATCCCGGCTCCGATCCCCTGAATGGCCGTCACCCCTACTGCCAAAGGCAGGCTCATCGTGAGAAATACGGGAGCAATGCGGCCACTGTTCTCGCGTAGCGCTGTGGTGACACGTCGCCAGACCTGTAGTCGCCTCAACTCCGGTGGCTCGGGTGTGTCGATCGATTTTCCGAATGCGAAGCCGAAACCGGCGACAAGTCCAAGTATCGGGCTCCCGGCCAGCGCGGCGGCGGCCGCGACAGGTAGCGCGTAAACAAGTACGACAACCAGCGAGACGACCCATTGAGGTGGCACCCTCAATCCGCCCTGCCGAGGTTGGTTCATCTGCCACCAGGCGAAATCGGGTGTTCCGCGTTCTGCGGCGTACGTCGCGAGCCGGACCAGCCACCGGCGTATCCGCTCGGCATCCCAGGTTCGTGGGATTTTCCGGCGAGTCGTCCCCGACAGCCTCTGGGCGATCAGCAACGCCTCGATGAGGTTGTCCATCAGGTGCGCGCGCAGTGCGGGAACATCGTCGCGGTAGACCGTGAACAGCGGGGTCGGGTCCCGGTCTTGGTCGACGTACACCGTTCGGATCAGCCACAGTCCCAACGCGGTCGAGGATACGGCCGCCAGAGCAGGCGTCGCGCCGGTCCGCAAAGCTCGCAGCAGCGTGCTCCAGGGCTGCGGGGGGTGAGGCGGGAGGCAGGTGGCCAGATAGTCGCCGACGACGGTGGGGATCAGCGCCTTGGGGGCGATGACAGCGGCGGCCCGGACCGCGCGTCGTGCGTTCACGAGGGCATCGGAATACTCGCCGGTGCGGGAGGTGATGATTACCTGATCCCGCGGGGCCAGGGTTCTGCCCAGCTGGGTGATCACTTTCGCGCGAGCGAGTTCGGGCAGCTCGTCCAGGCCGTCAAGAATGGCCAGGATATGACCACCCGAGGCCAATATTTCGGCGGCATCGCGGCTCTGCTCGGGCATTTTCGGAGCCAGATAGTCATTCCGCAGGCGCTCTGCGATCCAATCGTGTAAGCGCGGATGGAGCTCTGTGTCCCAGTCGGCGACCGGCACCAACATCGGCACCGGCTCCGCCGGCTCGCGGGTGTCGATCAGTTGTACGAGGAGTTGAACGGCCAAGGTGGTCTTTCCCGTCCCGGCGCCGCCGGTGATGACCAGGCGACGGCGGGGTAGTCGGCGGAAGCGGGTGGCCAGCTCGGCGATGTCGTCGGATCGGCCGGTGAAAGACAGCTCACCCTCGGTGATCAGGTGCGGATGGTCCATGAGTTTGGTCCGCTGGGTGAGATGCCAAGAGACCGGAATCGGCGGATCGCCGAGAGACCGTTTCGCTATCTCGGTATTCCAGAAATCGACCACCAGCCCCGCCAGCCGCCCCTTGACCTGTGTGAGGTCCCCGGCGGCCGAAGTCGAGACGCGAGTGATCAGGCGGGTGACGTACCATCCCGCGAAGGCCAGCACCACGGTGACCACGATCCATGGCCTGCTCCACACGCCTGAGTTGAGCACTTGATTGACCGCCACGCTCAGGGCGACCGGAAGAAGGACCCCCGCCGACGACAACGCGGCGGACCGCAGCCCCGTACCCGTCATGTCATCATCTTGGCATTCCGCCGCCTTGAGAAAACCGCAAAGACAAAAACGACCGAATGCGAGAAAAGCGGCATCTCACTCGATGACCCGCTCTGCCGTTCTCGCCGTCCGCGTCCTATACGGGGATGACCCTGGGGAGGCGGGGGCCGTCGTACCAGTCGGCCTTGTGCTTGCGCAGTAGCGCCTCGCCGTCGCGTTCCCAGGAGAAACGCGGCTTCTTGAGCAGCTTGCGGAAGACCCCGCTCGCTTTGCCGGGGTCTTCCGCGGCGAGTCGTCGCAGTATGCGGGGGCTGACGTCGTCGCCGCGCAGATATCCGCCGACCACCTCGCGATACCGGCCGCGGGCGATGAGCGCGGGGTCGGCGAAGACCTCCTGGAGCAGGTCGAAGTCCGGGTGGAAGCCGAGGCCGGGACGGAGGGGCACCGATCAGCGCCGAGCTCTTGGCTGATCCGGCGGTCAACCGTCCTGAAGGTCAGGCGCTGCGGCGCTCTTCACAGCGGGTCCCTGCGGATAGTGCTTCAGCGTGACCTCGTCGTGCAGTCGTGTGCCCTTGCCGCCGAAGCCGACCAGAGTGCGGGAGATCGGCGTGGGGACATGGCTGATCAGCCGCGCTCCCTGGATCAGGCCCCACAGGCCCAGGCGGGTGTCGGGGATGAGCCGTTTGGCGGCGCCGACCGCGTAGGTGCGGCTGCGCCGTACATAGTCGCCGATCTCCCGTTCGTAGGCCGGGAACGCCCGGGTGTGGTCTCCGTGGGCCGCCGCCCACGACGCCCTCCGGCCGCCCCATTCCCCTGGCCGGTACGGTGTCCACCAGCCAGGAAGGGCTCACCCAGGTGGCGCTCGACCGGGGCGGCATGTTGTTCTGCACCCCTACGGCGGCTCACCACAGGCGCCCGGACGTCAGCTTCGTCCCCGTCATGGGGCTGCCTCCCTCGATCCTCGGCCTGGCCTGGGTGAAGGCGGCGGAGACGGCGGCGACCCGGGCGTTCACCAAGGCAGCGGTCGGGCACGCCCTTGGGGCAGTGGCCTCGGAAGGCTGAGGCTCACCTCCGGGACGCGCACCTTGCTCACCTGCTCAGGTCGGGCGGGACGGTGGCTGCGGACCGGTCGGGCGCCGGGCCTGCAGGCGGCCTACCGGGCCGAGCCAGAACTGGCCCGCTTCCACTTGGAACTGAAGGACTCCTTGAAGCCGGCCCTGACCGCAACCCTCCTGGGCGTGCTACCTCGCCGCTGACCTGCGCTGCACCGGACAGGCCAAAACCTCGGTATTTCTCCCGCGACACCCCGCGTGGTACCTCTGCGGACCCGGACGCTTCATCACCGCACCAGAAGACGTGTGGGCTCGCCGAGTACGGAGGTCGCGGCGGAGAAGTCCGCCAGGCGGGCGGAGAGCGTTTCGACGGCGAGTTCGCGCGGTAGCGCGGTGTTGAACTTCAGCCCGTTCAGCGCCCGCTCGTCCACCTGCGGGTGCCGCAGGTGGAGCGCGCGAAGGTCGGCGCGTCGGAGTGGCCCGGTGAGATCGGCGCGGAGCCTGACGTACAGGTCCTCCACTCGATGCACGGGATCGGCCAGCGTGCCCAGGGTGGCCTTCAGGGTGGCGTTGCCCCGGTAACCCGCCCAGGTCCACCAGTGCAGGTCGCCGTCCTCGCGCACGATCACGGTGCCGTCGGGGTGGACGGTGTGGGCGATCTCGGCGCGCACCCTGGCGAGTGCGTCGACGGCCCTGCGGGTGAGCCGTACCGGGGGGTCGGTCCCCAGGGCGACGTCCCGCATGGCGCGGGCCAGCGCGAAGGAGGTGCCACCGAGAGCGGCGGACGTCCAGCGGGCCTCCCCTCCGGTTCCCTCCACGGGTTCGACGAAGCAGCGCCGTCGCTTCCAGTCGATCCAGTCGACCTTCCAGGTTCGCCCCGCCAGAAGGAGCAGGCGTGGGCCCTGAACCGAGGTGGTCAGCAGGGCGGGACCGGTACGGCCGATCTCGGAGCCGCCGTGCATCACGGTGAACTCCGGCGGCGCGGTGAACACCGCGGTCAGGTCCATGAAGTGGCGATGCCCGAAGCGCTGTTCCGCCTCTGGGCCGATGAGCAGCGAGCCGCCGTCTCGTTCGAGGAACCCCTCGGCGATCAGGTGATCGAGTACGGGCTGGGCGGAACGGAACTCGAAGGGGGACAGGCCGTTCCACCAGTCCGGCCAGAGCGAGTCGCCGACCTTCCCCTCCTGCAGGGTGAGGGCGAGGAACTGCTGCGCGACGATGTGCCGTGGGTCCGGTGGCGGTCGCACCGGCTCGACATGGCCCGTTCCCCACAGATGCAGCAGTCCGGCCGCGGCGAGCAGGTCGTCCCTGCTCAGCGCGAGCAGCAGGCAGTTGCGGGTGCTCGCCGGGCGCCGTCCGGTACGGCCCAGCCTCTGCAGGAACGAGGCGACGGACCGGGGCGCGTTGATCTGGATGACCCGGTCCAGGTCACCGACGTCGACTCCCAGTTCCAGGGTGGAGGTGGAGACGATGACGCAGTCGCGGGCCTGGGCGAAGGCCTCCTCCGCGCGGCGGCGCTCGTCGGCGGAGAGCGAGGCGTGAGAGAGGAAGGTGGTCACGCCGTGGCCGCGGAGCGTCTCTCCCAGCTCCTCGACCATGCGCCGGGAGTCGCAGAAGACCAGCCGCTTCTCACCCGCGTGCAACGCGGCGATGACACGTGCCGCGTTGGCGACGGAGCCGACGTGGTCCAGTTCGATATCAGGGGCGGGGGAACCGGTGACCGCCTTGGGGGCGATCACCCGCGCGGGCCGGCCCGCACCGGCTCCCTGCAGCCAGGAGAGCAGCTCGTCGGGGTTGCCGACGGTGGCCGAGAGACCGATCCGCTGCAGCGGGCGCCCGGCGAGACGGGTGAGGCGTTCCAGGACGCAGAGCAGGTGCCAGCCCCGGTCGTCCTTGGCGAAGGCGTGCACCTCGTCCACCACCACGGTCCGCAGCTCCCGCATGAGACGCCGGTGGTCGACCCGGGTGCCGATGAGCATCGCCTCCAGCGACTCGGGGGTGGTGAGCAGCACGTCCGGCGGATCACGCAGGATCGACTGCCGCCGCGAGGCGGGGACGTCACCGTGCCAGAGCTCCACCCGCCTGCCCAACCAGGTCGCGTACCCCTGAAGCCGTGGCAGCAGGTTGTTGAGCAGTGCCTTCAACGGGCACACGTAGATCACCGACAGGCCGCTCCATCGCCGCTCCTCCATCGTGGAGAGCAGCGGGAACATCACCGCCTCGGTCTTGCCTCCCGCGGTCGGGGCGACCAGCAGCGCGTCGAGCCCGGCGCCGAGCGGGGCGAGGGCCTCGGCCTGCAACGGCCGGAGCCGGGGCCAGCCGAGGGTGTTGGCGACATGGTGGGCGAGCGTCGGGTGCAGCGTGGTCACAGCGGGCGTGGTCACAGCGGGCGTGGTGACGGTCGGCGTGGTGACAGCGGACGTGCTGACAGTCGGCGTGGGGACAGCGGGTTTGGTCACAGCGGGTCGAGCTCCACCTCGTCCGCCGACGTGGCCCGATGCGGCCGGTGCGCGCGGCGGGTCGCGTTGCGCTCGTCGTCGTTCAGGTCGGTGTCCAGGACGGTCAGCCGGTAGTGCCTGCGGGGGTCGAACTCCTCGTGCTCGGTCACCCGGTGCAGCACGTCCATGACGAGCTTGCGCAGGAACGTCCGCGGCGCCGTACCCACCCCCAGATGGCCCGCGACGGCGACGGCGAGTTCCTTGACGTAACCGTCGTCGACGAGCGCCCTGATCCTGGCCTCGGCGGGGTTCCCCTCCGCGTAGAGGTCACGGACGGCACAGCCAAGCCGGACCAGCTTGTCGGTGTCGAAACCGGTGAGCCGGATCTGCACCGCGCGGGCCGTGTCGAAGCGTGGGTCGGTGCCGAAGTCGGTGGCCAGCCGCTGGGCGAGCGGCGTGAGCCGCTGCACCCCCTGCTGCCCGTCGTAGAACGCGGGGGTTCCGGTGATGACAAGATAGAGGCCGGGGAAGCGGCCCTTGTCGATCTCGTCGATGAGCTGCCTGAGCGTGTTGAGGCTCCGCTCCCGGCTGTCGGCGCGCATCCGCTGCAACGTCTCGATCTCGTCGAGTACGACGAGCAGCCCGGGGTGACCGCAGTCGCGCAGCACGGTCAGCAGGCCCTGAAGGAAACCGAGCGCGTTCCCCGAGTCCAGGTTCCCCTTGATGCCCGCGTATCGGCGGACCGACGCCGCCACGTTCGGATCCCCGCCCACCCACGCCAGTAGCCCATCCGCGGTGGCCTGGTCCCCGCCGAGCCTGGCCCGGCGGTAGAAGCGCAGCGCGGTGGCGAAAGCCGGAGCGGTCTGGGCCGCCTTTTCCAGCCGGGACTCGATGAGTTCGTCGACCGCGGAGACCATCGCCCGCCGGTCCTCCTTGGCGACTCCCTTCGCGGCGCTCGCGTCGTCCTCCAGGGTGAGCAGCCAGGTGTCGACGATCTCCCGCAGCGCGCTCGGCGGGCTGCTCGCCGTGGTGAGCCCGCCGATCAGTGCGCGGTAGACGGTCTCCAGCTTGTGCAGGGGCGTCTGCGTGTCCGAGATCTGGATCTCGCTGGTCGCCATCTTCATCCGCTTCGCCCGTTCGGCGAGCCAGCGCGCGAAGAAGGTCTTGCCCGAGCCGTACTCGCCGCGGATCGCCTTGAAACCGGCGCCGCCCCCGGTCACGGCGGTGAGATCCTCGTCGAGGGCCTTCTCGAATCGCTCCATACCGACCGCGAAGAGATCGAGACCGTTCTGCGGTACGGTGCCACGCCCCAGGGCATCGATGATCTGCCGTCGCCTCGCCCGGCTGACCTTGCGTGTCATGGCCTGGCCTCCTCGTCCTCGTCGAGAAACTGTTCTTTCAGGAGTCCTCGGTTCAGGTCGACGGTCCGGTCGCCGTCCTTGAGCGTGAGGACGTCGTAGCCGTCGACGTTGAGCAGCCGCTTCACCGCGGTCATCAGCAGCCGGGTCCTGTCCACCGGCTCACCGATCAGCCTCGCCGCCTCCGCCACGGCGAGACGACCGCCCCGCGCCTCCAGGCCGTCGAGCAGCAGGATCACCTTGTCGTCGGAGATGCCTCCGGGGGAGGCCCGCCGCTGGTCGGCGAACACCTCGGATGCGACGACCCGTTCGCCGAGCGTCTGCGAACGGGGCGGGGTGGCCGGTGCGCGGAGCGTTGGGGGAGGCTTCGGGGCGGCCGGTTCGGAACGGTTCGGGGCGGCAGGTGCGGCGGGTGCCGAGGGTGCGGGGGTGCTTCCGCGCGGCGCGGACGGCGTGACGATGGACGGAGACCGCCGAGGTGGTGAGGGCGGTGCGGAGAGGGGCAGGGAGATCGGCACATAGATGCGAGGCTCCTTCGACGGCGTTCTCGAAGAAGAGGCATCCGTCGACGCGCGGTTGTCGAGTGGTGACCGGATCGGCTGCGAGGGCCGTTTGCCGCCGGGGAGGTGAAGGTCCGCGCGCTCGGGAGGCGTGGCGACCTGCCGGACCGGGGGCCGCTTCAGCAGGATCCGTCTACGGCCGCGAACCGCCTGAGCCCACTCCGCGGCGGTCGGGCGGAGCCCACGCGGTTCGGCTGCCTGGGTGAACAGTTCGGTGACCGCGGCGACCACGTACGGATCCAGTCCTGCGAGCAGCTCCACGTCCTGACCGGGGCGGACGTAGGCGTTGCGGGTCAGTAGACGGCCCATGAGCAGCGCGAGTTTGTAGCGATCGGTGTCCAGGTCGGGGCCGGTGGCGGGCTGGTGAGGATCGTCCCAGTCGGGGGTGTGCGCCTGCCGCAGCACGGGCTCACCGCCGTGACGGCGGAAGCCGTCGCAGTCGAGGACGAATATCCGGTACGGCGGGGCCGGTCGCCACAGCAGGTTACGGAGTGAGATGTCACCGAGCACGAACCCGTGGCCGTGCAGCAGGTCGACCAACTGGGTGGCGAGAAGGGCGATGGTGACCCGGCCCGCGAGGTCCGGCTGGTGCAGGTCCTGCCACGACCAGTTGGGGGTGTAGAGCAGATACTGCAACTCGACCAGCTTGGACTTGCCGCCGATGGTCCCGCGGAACTCGCCGGGAACCTCACGCATGAGAAACCCGGTCACCCGGTCGCCGTGCAGGACCCGTGCCACCGGCCACGCGCAGTGGGCGAACAGCAGCTGCCGATCTCCGAGGGGGAGTGCGTGGCCGAAGTTCACCAGGTCGGCGAGGGCGTGGCCGTTCACCGTCCCGGCCTGTGGCATGTACTCCTTGTAGACGAGCGGACCGGGGCCGTGCACGCGGGTGACCACGCCCTGGCCGCCCTCGCCCAGCGGCTCGGGTTCCAGCATCAGTGAGGCGCGTTGCCGGTCGTGGGGGGACGTGCCGGAGATCATGTCAGGCTCTCCAGACGCAGATCGCCGTACGGTCGTCGTCGTAGCTCTTGGCGCGGAAGCTGGACTGCCAGAAGAACTCCGGCAGTGAGGGCGGCTCCGCCCGGCTCCACCACGCCGAGAGCTGGTCACCGACCTCGTGGTTCCGCGTCAGCGGCGTGGCGATGCCGTCCGTGCAGAGCAGCAGCATGTCACCCGCTTCGAGGTTGGCGACCGCGACCTCGACGTGCCCGATGCCGCCGGGAAGCGCGTGGGTGGCCGAGTCGGCGATCGTCTCCTCGCTGCTCTTCTTACCGAAACACTCCTCCCAGCTGCCCTTGTGCAGGAGGAACGCCGTGCTGTCACCGACCCGCATCAGGCGGGCGCGATGTGGTGAGGTGTCCGTCTCCTGGTCGATGACGGCGGCGAGGAACGTGGTACTCAGCGCGTCCGCCGGAACCTCGTGCTTCAGTGCCTGCCGGTCGAGGGCATCGGCGATGCCCTCGATGAGATACTCCGCCGCCGTCCGGAGGTCGCTGTACGCGTGGAAAACGTTGATGTTCCGGTAGGCGGATGCGCACGCCAGGGAGGCTCCCACGTGAGACAGCTCCTTGCTGCCGAGCCCGTCGGCGACGCAGGCCAGCAGCTGGGCCTCGCCGGTCTGCCACAGTCCCATCGCGTCCTGACGAGGGGTGCCGTAGTAGCGGTGCGCGTCCCCCCGGATGGAGGCGGCCCGTACGACCAGGCCGGGCAGCGTGGCGCCGTCCAGCTCACTGTCCGGGCGTCCGGGGTGGTCTGCATGAGGGGCCGGTAGGCCGCCGGGGTCCGAGCGCAGCATCGGCCGCCGGCCGATGACCACCGGCTCCGGGATCGTCGGGACCGGTGTCGGTGCTTCGGGGGGCGCCGAGGCCGACGTCGACGGTTCGGAGAGCGCTGGGACCGACGCGGTCGGTTCGGGTCGTGCGCTTCCGGATGACTGCTCCACGTGGTGTTCCTCTGAGGTCCGGTTGGGGGGATCAGACGGGTTCTGCGGCGAGCACCGTGTAGCCCTTGGCCTGTTCGGGGAAGGCCATCAGCGCGCCGTTCGACGAGTTGGCGGAGGCGACCGCCGACTGGACCACGGAGTTGAGCAACTGTCTGGCGAATTCGCGGAGCGCCTGAGCGGGCGACAGGTCGCCGTCGGCGATGAAGGCCCTGAAGGTGGCCACCTGCCGCAGCGTCGCGGGCTCGACCTGACCGAACCCGAAGGCCAGAATGGTCGGGCGAGCCCTGAAGTCAGGGCTGATCAGCTCCTGGTAAGCGGCGTACCAGTCGTCCGTGGGCTGGCCGTCGGTGAGGAAGAAGACAGTCGGACGAAACGGCGTGTGCCCGGCCTGCTTGAGATCCCTGATGTCCTGCTCGATCGTGGCGCGGAGCAGCGAGAAGGCGGCGCCGTAGTTGGTGGCACCTCTGGGGGTCAGCTGTACGAGTGACTGGACCTCGTTGAGGTCGGCGAGGGGGAGCAGCACTTCGGCTCCCGCGCTGAATCCGATGATGCCGAGGCGGGTCTTGTCGGCGACCACCGGGTTGCTGGCGATCTCCTGGTAGATGTTCGGAAGCTCCTGGTTGATGGCGTCCAGCGGCTCACCCTGCATCGAGTAGGACTCGTCACAGACCAGGTAGAAGGGCAGTACCTGCTCACCCATCAGGTGTTCCTCAGTTCTTGGGGGTAGGGGCGCAGCCGTCCGTCACGAAGTAGATCTCCATGGAGATCGACCCGCTGGGGGCGGAGAGGTCGTGGAAGTTACGGGTCGCCGCGGTACGGAAGATGTTCGGGTAGGTCTTGCGCAGCGCCGTGTTGATCCGGGTGGCGAGGTGGACACCCTCGCCGGCGACGCCGTTGGCGCCGAAGGTGAGGACCATGCCCGCGTGCCGACCGGCCAGGTGTTTCCTGTGCTTGAGGAGTTCCCTCCGCACCTTCGCGGCCAGCGCGTTGTCGTCGGCCCCCGGGTTCACCCGAAACGTGATCTTGGTCGGTTTGGCGCCGACACCACCGATGCGGGTCGCGCAGGGGGACGGCGTCGGTGAGGGGGTGGGGGTCGGGGTGCCGCTGCCCTTTCCTGCCACCGGTACGACGGGTCGCGGAGGCGGTGCCTGGGCACCCAGCATGATGATCGTGAGACCGAGCAGCAGGTCGGCGAAGAGCCATCCGGCCAGCAGGATCGGTGTGAAGCTCCGGCGCCGGTCGGCCATCACCGGTCCTTCTGTGCGGAGCCGAAACCGAAACTGAAACCGGAGCCGGAGCCGGAGCCGGAGCCGGACCCCGAGCCGGAAGCGGAGGTGGAAGGAAGGGCGGGAGCAGAGGTGTCACGGGCGGCGGAGGTCTCGACGGCCTCGGTAGCCCGGTCCACCGCGGACCGCAGCCGGGTGATCGCGCTCCCCAGCTCGGCGAAGTCGCCTCCTGAGATCTCCTTCACCCGGACCGGCAACTCGGCCAGGGCGGTGGAGATCACGGCCGGGAGCCGGTCGAGGGAGTCGTGGGTCTGCTCCAGCAGGGTGATCGTCCGCCCCGAGGTGTCGGAGACCATCTCGATCCGGGAGGCATGGGCGTGCGCGGTGCTGGACCAGTCTCCGAGGGCTTCGCGGATCTCCGCGCCGGTGGCTCCGAACGTCTGACGGAACTCCGCGGCCGTGACGACGAGAGAGTCGGTGACCTGACCGCCGATCAGACCGACGGCCTTCTCCGTCGTCGCGCCGACCGAGTCGATCGAGAGGGCCGCGCGGTTCACCGCGCCTTCGATGCCCGCGGTGGCGGTGACGAGTTCGCCGACGCGGGAGTCGAGGTCGGTAACGGTGCCCTGAACGGTTTTCATCGAGCGGGCGAGTTCGCTGTTGAAGGTGTCCTTCATGGTGCCGGTGGCGGTGACGAGTTCGCCGACGCGGGAGTCGAGGTCGGTAACGGTGCCCTGAACGGTTTTCATCGAGCGGGCGAGCCCGTCGTTGAAGGTCTCTTTCATGGTGCCGGTGGCGGTGACGAGTTCGCCGACGCGGGAGTCGAGGTCGGTAATGGTGCCTTGGACGGATTTCATGGAGCGGGCGAGTCCGTCGTTGAAGGTGTCCTTCATGGTGCCGGTGGCGGCGGTGAGTTCGCCGATGGTGTTCTGGACGGATGCGGCCGATCGTTCCAGTTCCTCGACGAACGCGCGTCGCATGTCGAGGGTGGTCTGCGTGATGGTCGCGGCGAGCTGGTCTCCGACGGTGGCGACGGCCTGACCCGTGCTGGAGCCGACGGCCTCGATCGAGGCCGAGGCATGTTCCACCGCCGCGCTCACGTCGTCGTAGGCGATGTTGACGGACTCCAGGTGGGTACGGAGAGTCGCCATGGTCTCCCGTACGTCCGACGCGCTCCCGGCGAGCAGTTCGGTGGTCTGCTGGGCGGCCTGCGAGGTCTGGGACAGCGCGTCGACCAGCTCGGTCTGCGCCTTGCGTACGGTCTCACCGACGAGGTTGAGCTCGTTCACCGTCTTGGTCAGCTCGGCGCCGAACCGGGCGGGTGAGGAGAGCCGTACCTGACCGAGCAGCAGGCTCGCCCTGGTCAGCGCTCTGCGGAGCCGGGCACGCAGGAGTGCCAGATCACGCTCGGAGGTGTCGTCCCTGCGTTCCCCGCGGTTCCGCTTGACGTTCTCGTAGACGGTCCAGGAGACGAGCAGGCCAATCGCGAGGAGCGTGTACAGGGCGATGTTGTCGAACTTGAAGAACCCGTTCAGACGGCCGTCGAAGCCCTGCTGCCACATCTCCAGAAAGGGTTGCCGGGCGGCCTCCGGGCCGTTGGCCTGGAGAACCTCGCCGTACGCCTCGGTGGCCTGCTTCAGGCCCAGCCAGGTGATGAAGATCGGGGCGAAGATCAGGGAGGAGCTCAGAAAGATGCCGAACCCGCGAAAGGTCTTCTTCCGTTTCGTCTCCGCCGGTTCTCCGCTCGGGACGATGCTGTCCTCGGGCGAGAAGGCGGCGAACAGATCGATCTCACACCAGCGTTCGGCCTCGTCGGAGTCGGTGATCGCATGTGCGAGGTCGTTCAACTCGGCTTTACGGGCCGCCAGGCGGGGATCGGCGGCGAGTTCGCGCAGCTCAGTGGCGAGCACGTGCTGCCTCACGGACAACCACCACCCTTTCAATAATAAATTCGGACATTAATCCACAAAAACGTCTTATGTCATGCGTAGACACACTTATGACAATGCGGAGCATGCGACGCTTCTGTTAGCGGACGCATCAGAAAGAATCGGGGTTTACCATCTCAATGGCCCGAGATGAGAACGAGACAGGGGCGCCAACTCGCGTCGAACGTGCTTCTGGCTGCGAGGGTCGCCGGAGGCGTTGGTCGCCCTGTCGGCCCCGGATGGCGGAAGGTGGCGTTCTCGGGGTTGTCGGGCCTGGAGTCGCTCGCGGGTGCGGTGGAATGGTCCTTGCATCACAAGTTGTGAACTTAGTGCACAAAATTAACCCTTGTGACTTTGCCTCAATGATGTGTATCGTCACTCACCTGGCGGATCTCGTTCACGTCCGGCTGGATCGTGACCCGAGCCACGACATGTTCCCCGCCGAGGTGTTGCTGCTGTTCGGCGTGGGTGAGAGGAATGACGACCTGTGCGCGGACCTCTGATTTCGGAGTTCGCCACTTTCGCGTGCGCGATGGGGTCATACCCTGACCGGACGGTGGTTCTGCGATTCGAGGCAGGTGCGAGTGGACCCCCTGGACCGTTCCGACCCCCAACACGTCGGCGACATCACGTTGCACGGGCGGCTCGGGGCAGGTGGCATGGGCCGGGTCTTCTACGGCCTGACACCGGACCACGAGCAGGTCGCCGTCAAGGTCATCCGTGAGGACCTGGCCGGTCGCGCCGAGGTGCGGGCCCGCTTCGCCAGGGAGATCGACGCGCTCCGCACCGTCCAGGGAGAGCATGTCGCGGGGCTCGTCGACGCCTCGGAGGAGGACGACGAGCGGCCGTGGCTCGCGGTCGAGTACGTCAGAGGGCTGAGCCTGAAGGAGTTCGTCGACTCCCAGGGCACGCTCGACGCCGGTGACGCGGCCGTCCTCGGCGTGCTCCTCGCGAGCGCGCTCGGGGACATTCACGCGGCCGGCCTGTTCCACCGGGATCTCAAGCCCGGCAACGTGCTGATGGGCAGGGAGGGGCCCAAGCTCATCGACCTCGGGCTGGTGGCCTTCGCGGACGGTCCGTCGGACCTGACCACCTCGGGGTCGACGCTCGGCACGCCCGCCTGCATGTCACCCGAGCAGGCCAACACCCCCAAGAACGTCACGTCGGCGACCGACGTCTACGCCCTGGGCGCGACCCTGCTGTTCGCGCTGACCAAGCACTATCCCTACGACGCGCCGAACGTCGCGGCGCTGTTCATGCGGATCGTCAACCCCGAGATCGCCCCGGACCTCGGCGGCCTTCCCGCCGCGTTCGAGCCGATCGTCGCCGCGATGCTCGCGCACGATCCGGCGGCACGCCCCGGGCTCGCGCAGGCGACGACCTGGCTCTCCGACCTGGCGACCGCCGGAGGGACGCCCCTGCCGGTGGCCGCTCGCAGGCTGGCGGTGGCGACCTATGTGGAGCGCTCGTCCGACCCTCCGGAGATCGAGCCACCGCTTCCCCGGCGGCGCGACATCAGCCAGGTGATCGTCCCCGGTTCGGTCGTCGCCCTGCTCGCCACCCGTCTGCGTGGCGCCTACGCTTCGAACGCCCGTTTCTAAGAGGAGAGCAGTGACCGAGACCCAGTATCCGCCAGGTGCCCGGATCGAGGTCCGCGACGCGGAGTGGATCGTCCGCACCTGCGAGACCAGAGGTGCGGGGCAGCGGATCACCGCGATCGGGGCGTCGGAGTTCGTCCGCGACGAGGACGCGGTGTTCTTCACCGAGTTCGACACCGTTGAGCTGATGCGTCCCGAGGACACGATCCTGGAGCAGGACGAGACCCCCAGGTTCGCCAAGAGCCGCCTCTTCCTTGAGGCGGTCCTGCGCAGGACGCCGCTGCCCCAGACGGAGAAGGGCCTCGCGCTGCCGGACCGTTTCCTGCTCGACCCGCTGCCCTACCAGTGGCGCCCGGCCGAGCTGGCGCTGAAGGGGCTTCGGCCGCGCATCCTGCTCGCCGACGTGGTCGGCCTGGGCAAGACGCTGGAGATCGGGCTCATCCTGGCCGAGCTGATCCGCCGTGGCAGGGGCGAACGGATTCTCGTCGTCACCCCGCAGCAGGTGCTTGAGCAGTTCCAGCACGAGCTGTGGACCCGGTTCTCCATCCCGCTGATCCGCCTCGACTCGGTCGGCATCGAGCGCATCCAGCGGCAGATCCCGGCCGGCCGCAACCCGTTCACCTACTACAAGCGGATCATCGTCTCGATCGACACCCTCAAGAACCAGGGAAAGTACGGCCAGCACCTGGAGAAGATGCACTGGGACGCGGTCGTCATCGACGAGTCGCACAACCTGATCGGCGAGAACAGTTTCCGCAACCGGCTGGCGAAGCTGCTGGCCCGCAACACCGACGCGCTGCTGCTGGCGAGCGCCACCCCGCACAACGGCGAGCCGAAGTCCTTCGCCGAGCTGATCCGGATGCTCGACCCGGCCGCGATCGCCGACGACACCCGCTACTCGGCGCGCGACATCGACCACCTCTACCTGCGCCGTACGAAGATCAACCCCGAGGTGCGCGACCAGATGGGCAGCAAGTGGCCCGATCGAGGTCCCTCGATCCCGGTCCACTGCCCGGCGACCGGCGCCGAGGAGAAGATCTTCGAGGAGCTCACCCAGGTCTGGCTGGCCGGAGACCAGCGAGCCGATGGACCGGTGGTCGACGCGAAGAACCGGCTCTTCCCCTACACCCTGCTCAAGTCCTTCCTCTCCTCGCACGTCGCCCTGGCGACCACGGTGGGCAAGCGGTTGAAGAACGCGAAGGAGCCCCGGGAGATCGACGCGCTGAAGACCCTGCGCGATCTCACCGCGCGGATGACCGACGACGACTCGGCCAAGCTCGCCACCCTGGTCGCCCGGTTGAAGGAGATCGGTGTCGGCCCGCGCAGCGAGACCCGGGTCGTGGTCTTCTCCGAGAGCGTGCCCACCCTGGAGTGGCTGCGCAAGGTCGTCCCGGCGCGGCTGGGGCTGAAGGACGACGCGATCGACGTCATGCACGGCGGCTTCTCCGACACCCAGCAGCAGGAGATCGTCGAGCGGTTCTCGCTCTCCGACAGCAAGGTGCGCGTCCTGTTCACCGGCGACGTCGCCTCCGAGGGCGTCAACCTGCACCGCCAGTGCAATCAGCTGATCCACTACGACGTGCCGTGGAGCCTGATCCGGATCGAGCAGCGCAACGGCCGTATCGACCGCTACGGGCAGGAGAACCCGCCGAAGTTCGGCGCGCTGATCCTCACCTCCGAGGTCGAGGGGGCGAAGGACGACCGGACCGTGGCCGAGAAACTGCTGACCAAGGAGTCGGCGGCCCACCAGAGCCTGGGCACCGCCGAGGCCGTCACCGGTGAATATCGCGCCGAGCGCGAGGAGCGCCGTCTCATCCAGGACCTGCTCGACGGCAAGAGCGTGGAGGAGTCACTGGAGTCGCACGCGGCCGACGACTTCCTCGCCGACTTCTTCAACGAGGAGACGAGTCCGGAGAGCAACGCGCTGCCCCCCGAACCGCCGAGGGCGAAGGTGCCCCGGCTCTTCGACAGCACCGAGGAGTTCGTCCACGAGGCGGTCAGGACGCTCAAGCTCCTCGACGGCATGGAGGACGACGGCGAGATGCTCGCCTTCGAACCGCCCAAGGACCTCATCCACCGGCTCTCCGTGCTGCCCTCCTCCTACCTGCGCACTCACGACGTCAGGAAGCGGATGAAGGTCACCTTCAGCCGCACGCTCGCCCAGCGCAAGCTCGACGAGGCCCGCAAGACCAAGACCATGTGGCCGGACATCGCCTACCTGTCCGACCTGCACCCGATGGTCGACTGGCTGACCGACAAGGTCCTCGTCCGGCTCGGCCGCAAGAAGGCCCCGGTCATCACCGCCGAGGTGGACGAGCCCGTCATCCTCGTCCAGGGCATCTACTCCAACAGGCGTGGCCGGCCCACGGTCGTGGAGTGGATGGCGGTGAGCGGGCCGCCCGAGGCGCTCACCGTACGGGACGAGGAGATGGTCGAGGTTCTCAGGGCGGCGAAGGTCGGTCCCGGGATGATCAACACGGGCCGGCTGTTGGACCTCGGGCCGCTCCAGCAGCTGGTGAAGCCCGCCGTCGAGGTCGCGCGCACCCACCTGGAGAAGCGCCGCGCCCGCTACGACACCGAGGTGGTCGCGCCACTGGACACCTACCGCGCCCGGCTCTCCGACTGGCGACAGCTCACGCTCGACGGCGTGCACGTCTCGCAGCGTGGCCGCAGGGAGGCCGACGTGCGCCGGACCGTCACCGAGCAGGAGCAGCTCCTCGAATCCCTGCAGACCACCGGCGAACCGCTGCTCCGCGTTCTCGCCGTACTGACTCCCATGCCGAACTCGGCCGTGACCACGCAGGACGGGCAGCGATGAGCTTCGACTCGATAGTCAACCGCGGCGACTACTTCTCGGCGCACTACCTGGCCGAGGTGCTGCCCAAGGACCTGAGGAAGTCAGGTGGCCTGCTCGCCCGCTGGAGCGAGGACGAGAAGGCCGACCGCGACACACCGCGCCGGGGCCTGCGCGCGCTGGGCAAGCCGTACTTCGCCGACCGCCCGTTCTTCGCCGACTTCGACGCGCGGCTGCGCGAGGGCGAGCCCATCGGTCCCGACGACAGGGCCGAGTGGCGCAAGGAGCTGGCCGAGCTGCACGGCGACGTGCTGCGCGCGCTCGGGTTCGCCGCGCAGCCGCGCGAGCTGACCGTGGAGCGGGCGGGCCGGGAGCACGCCGTCCCGGTGGCGTACGCCGACCAGCACCTGGTCGCCGTCGAGTGCGGCTGGGCCGTCGAGGTGGACGCCGCCCTCGACGACGAGCGGGAGGGCCTGCTCGCCGCCCCGGTCCGGCTGGACGGCGGCGAGCAGATCACCTCGGGCACCAAGCTGGCGTCCTGGCTGTTCGCGGCCGATGCCCCGCCCCGCTACGTGCTGATCCTCGCCGGTGGTGTGGTGGTCCTCGCCGACCGGGCGACCTGGGGTGAGGGCCGCTACCTGGCCGTGAGCCTCGATGTGGCACTGGGTAGGAACAACCCGGCCGAGCTGGAGGTCGTCGCCGCGCTCTTCGGCGCCGATTCGCTGCTGCCTCCGGAGGAGGGCGGCTCCGAGCCGCTCGCCGAGCTGCTCACCAACTCGCGTAACCACGCGGTCGGCGTCTCCACCGAGCTCCGCAAGGGGCTGAAGGACTCCGTCGAGCTGATCGCGAACGAGGTGCTCGACCGGATCCGCCAGGCCGAGATGCGCCTTGAGGACGGCACCGTCCGCGCGGTGCGGCCCGAGGACATCATGGAGCCGGGCGCGCTCGCCAAGGAGCTGGGCAAGGAGTCGCTGCGCTACCTCTACCGGATCCTGTTCCTGCTGTACGCCGAGGCCCGCCCCGAGCTGGGCATCCTGCCGACCGACGACGAGGACTACGGCCGCGGCTACAGCCTGTCCCGGCTGGGCGACCTGGTGGTCCGCGACCTGACCGGCGAGGAGGCACGAAACTCCTTCCACCTGTACGAGTCGCTCGACCTGCTCTTCCGCCTGGTCAACGGCGACAACCCGAAGCCGGGCGACCCCGAGGGACCACGGAGCGCCGACGGCTCGCCGGGCTCACCGGGTTCGTCGGGCTCACCGGGCTCCGCGGGGGAGGGGCTGCGCTTCGAGCCGCTCCGCGCCGACCTGTTCAACCCGAAGAAGACCAAACTGATCGGCCGTGCCGCACTGACCATGCCCGGCTACGACGAGGACGACCCGACCGCGCCGAAGATCGACACCCGGCTCAGGAACGCGACGCTGCACCGGGTGCTCCAGGCACTCATGCTCACCAAGGGACGGCGCAAGGAGCGGGGCGGCTTCATCTCCTACGCCCAGCTCGGCATCAACCAGCTCGGCGCGGTGTACGAGGGCCTGATGTCCTACACCGGGTTCATCTCCACCGAGGAGCTGTACGAGGTCGCCAAGAACGGCGACTCCCACGGCGGCACCTGGACGATCCCCGCCTCCAAGGTCGACGACTACCCCGAGGACGTCTTCGTCCGGAGGGTGGACGAGGACGGCAACAAGACCGACGAGTACAAGAGATACGTCAAGGGCGCGTTCGTCTACCGGCTCGCCGGCCGCGACCGGGAGACCAGCGCCTCCTACTACACGCCCGAGTCGCTCACCCAGGTCACCGTCGAGCTCGCCCTGAAACACCGCCTCGACCAGGACGGGACCGTCACCCCGGCCCGCGAGATCCTGAGCTGGAAGATCTGCGAGCCCGCCCTCGGCTCGGGAGCCTTCCTCAACGAGGCGATCAACCAGGTGTCGGCCGAGTATCTCCGCCGCCGCCAGCAGGAGCTCGGCGTCTCGATCGACCCGGAGCGGTACGAGGAGGAGCTGCAGCGGGTCAAGGCGTACGTCGCGTTGCACAACTCCTACGGCGTCGACCTCAACGAGACCGCGATCGAGCTGGCCGAGGTCTCCGTCTGGCTCAACGTGATGCACCCGGGACTGCAGGCCCCCTGGTTCGGCCTGCACCTGCGCCACGGCAACTCCCTCATCGGCGCGGGCCGCCGGGTGTACGGCGCGGCGTCGCTGACCAAGGGGTCCTGGCTGAAAGAGGCTCCCGAGGACCTGCCGTTCTCGGCGGGGGATCTCCCCTCGGGGAAGGTCCACCACTTCCTGCTCCCGGCCGAGGGCTGGGGCGCGGTCGCCGGAGCCAAGGAGGCCCGCGAGCTGGCTCCCGCCGAGGCGAAGAAGCTGGCCGACTGGCGCAAGAAGATGCGTGCCAAGGTCTCCGACAAGAAGCGGCAGGGCCAGAAACTCACCCAGCTCCAGCGCCTTCAGGCCCTGTCGGGCCGGGCCGAATACCTGTGGAACCTGGTCGTTCAGCGCCTGACCATCTCCGAGCGGGAGATCAGCCGCAAGATCGACGTATGGGGCGCCGACTGGATCGACCAGCCCGCCGACGCCGTCACCAAGGAGAAGGTTCTCGGTGACCTGATCGCCCCCGGCACGCCGTACTGGCGGCTGAAGAAGGTGATGGACGCCTGGTGCGCGCTGTGGTTCTGGCCGCTGGACCGCGCGGGGCTGCTGGACGGCTCCGACGACGTCTACGCCAGGCTCGCCCCGCCCGTTCTTTCTGCTGAGCCGACAGCTCCCACCGCGACGGACGGCTCCCCCGAGGCGGTTCGTGAGACGCCTCCGTCGGAGGAGACGCTTCCTGCGGTCGGGCTGTTCCCGACGGCCGAGGAGACGATCGGCTTCCGCGTCCGCAAGCAGGAAGCGCTCTTCGGCATGGGCGACGAGCAGCTCGACCTGGACAGCATGGCCCACGAGCTCAAGGAGGCGGCTCGGGCCGCCCGCCCGAAGCCCGCCCCCAAACGCCCGTCCCTCGCCCCCCTTCGCCAGGTGATCCCGCTGGCCGACCTCGACGACTGGCTCGACTTCGCCGAGGCCCTGCTGGGCCGGGTGGACATCGACCACGGCGACACCGAGCAGCGCAAGGGGCTGACCACGGTCTTCACCACGCTGGACGAGATGGAACACCACGAGGACGACATCGTCTTCTGGATGGGAATGGAATCTCCTGCTAAAACCGCGGAGCGTTTTCCTTGGCTCCAGCTCGCGGAAGAAATTGCAGATCAGCAGGGTTTCTTCCATTGGCCACTTCAGTTTGCTCAAATATTCAACAGAGGGGGATTTGATCTTCAGGCTGGTAACCCGCCTTGGGTTCGACCGGACTGGGACGAGCCTGCAGTAATCGCCGAGTTGGATCCCTGGTTCAAACTCACAGAGAAGCCTGATGTAAATGAATGGCGTGTTCGTCGTGCGAAGCTGCTTACTTCAAACGGTTTGCGATTTTACCTCGATGAGCGCGCCGGAAATTCAGGTATCGTTGCATTTCTTGGGTCGTCGTCTACCTATCCGCTTCTGACAGGAACTCAGCCTGATCTATATCGAGCCTTTATGTGTCAAGTATGGTCCCATTTTAGGGAAGGAGGAGTGGGCGGACTAATTCACCCTGACACCCATTTGAGTGGAGTTAAAGAGGGAGGGCTTCGCCGAGCGGCATATGCGCATCTGCGAATTCACGGAAGCTTTGTTAATGTCGGCAATTGGGCTTTCGAGGCAGGACGTACGCTCGACTTTGGAGTCCATGTATATGGATCTCCGAAGAAAATTGACTTCCTGCATCTTAGTCAACTGTACGATGCAAAAGTTCTAACTGACTCGCTTTCGCATGACGGTTCTGGGGACTCGCCGGGGCAAAAATATCGTGGAGATTGGGACCGTCGGCCTCATGCGGATCGCGTGATCCGTGTGGATTCGGTTCTCCTTGGGGAGTGGCGGAAACTTGCGAGTAATTCTTCATCTCCTGCAGAGCAGACTCCCCTGCTCTACCCAATCACTACACGTGAACAGGAGGCCATCGCTGCTCTTGGTTCCTACCCTGCCCGTCTAGGCTCCTATAGTCCGCTTATTAGTTCTGGCTATCATGAGAAAGGAGCAAAGGATGCTGGGCTTATTCGTAGTCAAGTGGGACGCCCAGAATCTCTGGATGATGTGATACTTCAGGGAACTCACTTCGGAATCTCTACTCCATATGCAAAAGAACCGAACGATCCGTTCAAAAACGGCAAAGATTGGATCCCCTGGGATTTAACTTCACTTCCTAAAGATGCTATTCCGCGTAGCACATACGTTCGAGCATGCGAAGAGTCGACTTACCGTTCTGCCCAAGAGAGATGGAATGGTCAATCATATGTAAGCTACTATCGCATGTCCTGGCGGAAAATGATTGATCCTAAGAGTACGGAACGCTCTCTTTTTGTGTCGATAATTCCTCCTGGACCTGCTCATATCCATGGCGTTGTTAGCTGCGCACTGCCAAGTAACCGTGAAACCGTCCTTGCTGCAGGAATGTGGTCCTCTCTTCCTTTGGATTATCTTCTCCGTATTACCGGAGAAAATAACCTTGAACCCGGAAAGGCGAGAGCGCTTCCAATTCCTCGGCCGAATCACCCGCTTTCTGCTCCATTGCTACTGCGAACACTTAGGTTGAACTGTATCACTGAGAGCTACGCGGATCTGTGGTCCGAACAATTTGAGCAAGAATGGGTTTTGGAAGAACGCTGGGCAGTTGATTGGCTTGATCTTCAACTGTTAGCAGCCCCGGAAAATGTCCAGCTGCATTGGGCATACGCTACGCCGCTTCGCACGGAAAAGGAACGAAGGGCTGCATTGGTCGAGATCGATGCTCTTGCCGCAGTATGGCTCGGTATCGGAATCGATGAGCTGATCGCAATCTACAGAGCTCGCTATCCGATTCTTGGGGACCGCGAAGCTGCGATGTGGTTTGATGCTAATGGCCGAAGGGTCGCCGCTGATCCCTATGCTTTTGGTTATGGCCAGACGAAACAGCACTATGAGCAACTCATGGCCCATCTCGACCCCGAGGTCAACGGCCCCGTCCCCGACGGCTACACCGCCCCCTTCTACAAGGCCGACCGGGAAGCCGAGTACCGCCAGGCCCACGCCGTCTTCTCCGAGCGCCTCCGCAAGTCCGGCTGGCAGGCGTCGTCCACGCCCGACAGCGAGAGCGCATCGTGACGGAAATCGGTTGCCTGGTCACCTCACGTGACGCACACTGGCCGTGCCGTACTCCCGGTGAGTGCGGAAGTGAGGCCGGGACCACCGATGGAATCGGGCGTCCGGTCTTCGCGCTGTCCGCTCCGGCATGCACTGGGCGGGCAGATGTCGCTGTTACTCCAAGTGAGTTGACAGACACGAAGAGGGGCCGGTTTACTGGTCTCAACCACGCCACCGGGCAAGTCCCGGTGGAGCAGGCCCCGTCCACTGGGCGGGGCCCTGCGCTTTTCTCACCAGCCTTTAGGCCGCTGAATCTCCCCATCCCGGTCGTAGAGCCTCTCGGGAAACTGGCAGCCGATGAGATCGCCGGCGTGGAGCTGCCTGAAAAACCATGGCTGCGTCTTTTCGAGCTCCCCGCTGCGTTTGCGGGGATGCTGGGGATTGAAGATGCCCACGGGCAGGCCGTAGTCCTGACGGACCATTCGGATGGGCTCCGCGAGGTCGGCGTCGTTGCTGATCACCACTGCCGCCTCGTAGTCGCAGGTCAGCGCGTCCGCGACGAGGTAGGCGCCCAGATTGACGTCGGTGCCCTTCTCCTCGACTTTGATCACCTCTGCGACGCTCGGGCCGTCGAGCGGAGGGTTGGCGAGGCGCATGCGGACCGTGCTCACCTGAAACCGTCCCAGGTGAATGCTCAGGTGGGGGATGGTGGACAGCGCCCGCAGATAGAGATCCTGCCGGTCGGGCTTGTCGAGATCGTTGGGCCAGGCTATGACCCGAGCGGTGAAGTAACGGATGTGGTTGATCTCGTGCCTCGGCAGGAGATGGTGGGCGAGGGCATCGAGATCCAGCCACTTGTACGGCCTGCCTTTGAGGCGGCCGTAGAAGAGGTTGAATCCGTCGACGTAGACGTTCGTCAGCACAGAGTGAATATATCGTCACGCAAAGTTAAAGCGGCGCGGGTTTCGTGCGCCGCTCGGGCGTGGGCGCGGACGAGGCCCGGTGGGGCTGGGCGAGGCCGGGCGACTTCGTCCGGACGACTTCATGGGGAGACGGTGTGAAGCCGACGTTGGCCGCTGACGAGTTGCAGCGGAGCCTGACGCAATATCTCACGACCACCTTCGCGCTCGCGGAGAAGCCGGTCCGCGATGCGCTGGAGCGCTTCCTCAACCATCCCGAGCAGGGCATCTTCCGTGGCCCCTACCTGCGGATCCGCACCCCGTTCCGTACCGCCGACCAGGGCTGGAAGGACCACCTGGAGTGGACGCCGCCCGGGGGTTGGACGCCGTACCGGCATCAGGCGCGGGCGTTCCGGCGGCTCAGCACGCTGAACAAGGCGGCCGAGCCGACGCTGATCACCACCGGGACCGGTTCGGGCAAGACCGAGTCGTTCCTGGTCCCGGTGCTCGACCACTGCAGGAGACAGAGGGCGAAGGGGAAGCGCGGGGTGAAGGCCGTGCTGCTCTATCCGATGAACGCGCTCGCCACCGACCAGGCGCACCGGCTCAACGACTATCTCCAGCAGCCCGGCCTGCACGAGGTGACCGCCGGGCTCTACATCGGCGACACCCCCGAGGTCGGCTACCCGAAGGTGATGACCCGGCGGGCGGAGATCCGCAGGAACCCGCCGGACATCCTGATCACCAACTACAAGATGCTCGACCTGCTGCTCCAGCGTTCCGACGACCTGCCGCTCTGGGAAGACGCCGAGTTGGCGTACGTGGTGGTCGACGAGTTCCACACCTACGACGGCGCGCAGGGCACCGATGTCGCGATGCTGCTGCGGCGGCTCGCCTCGGCGACCGGGCATTCGCGGCCCGGCAGGCCGCTCGGTGACATCTGCCCGGTCGCCACCTCCGCCACCCTCGGCGAGGGCGGCGACAGCGTGGTCATCAGGCAGGTCGCCGAGCAGGTCTTCGGCACCGCGTTCGGCGAGGACGCCGTCGTCGGGGAGGACCGGCTCACCGCCGAGGAGTTCGTCGGCGATATCGACGTCACGCTGCCGCTGCCCGACGTGCGGGAACTCGCCGCCCTCCCCGACCCGCTCAGGAACCCGGCCGCGATGGAGCTGATCAGCCAGGCCGTCACGGGCAGGAGCGGCCTCAGCTCGCAGGAGCTGGGCGGGGTGCTGCGGAAGCACATCCTCACTCAGGCGGTGCTCGACCTGCTCGGCGACGGCCCGGCGACACCGGCCGAGATGCTCGAACTCCTGCCGCGCCGGGGTGCGTACAACTGGGGTGCGGCCATCCGCCAGTCGCCCACCCAGGCGGCGACCGCGCTCGCCAGGTTCGTGGCGCTGCTCTCGCACGCCCGCGACCCGAAGAGCGAGGAAGGTCCGGAGGACTCCAAGCGGCCGTTCCTGCACATCGAGACCCACATCTGGGTGCGGGCCGTCTCCCGGCTGCTCCGGCTGGTCAGTCACACCTCGGCCTTCGCCTGGATCGGCGAGTCGGCCGTGCTGGACGCCGACTCGACGTTCGACATCATGGGCAAGACGCTGCTGCCCTCGGTCTACTGCCGCCACTGCGGACGCTCGGGCTGGGCCGCGTACTCACCGGAGCGGGACCCCGCCGAGCTGGTCACCAGCCCGGAGAAGATCTACCGCGCCGCCGTCGGGTCGGAGAAGAAGCGCGTCCGTCCGCTCATCATGGCCACCCGGGGCGAGGCCGAGGGGAAGGCCAGAAACCTGGCGATCCTGGACGGCGAGCGGGTCCGGCCCGTCGATCCGGAGAAGGACCGGTACGAGGAGGGCGACCTCGTCTTCGTCCTCGTCGACCTGAGCACCAAGTCCGAGGCGAACAACGCCGCCGAGCAGGACCGCTGCCCGGCCTGCGACATGGACCAGGGCATCCGCTTCCTCGGTGCCGGTCTGGCCTCGCTCGCCGCGGTGGCCGTCACCCAGCTCTTCGCGGGCAACCAGCTGGAGGCCAAGCAGCGCAAGACGCTGCTCTTCAACGACTCGGTGCAGGACGCCGCCCACCGGGCCGGCTTCGTGGCCAACCGGTCGTACGCCTTCTCACTGCGGCGACTGCTCACCACCAGGCTCGATCCCGGCACGCCGATCCTGCTCAACGACCTGGTCGCCGACTTGGCCGCGGTGGCGAGCGCGGAGGACGTACTGCCCTCGGTGGTCCCGCCCGACCTGCACGACCGGCCGGAGATCGACGCGATCCTGGCGCGGGAGACCGCCGGGTCCCCGCAGGCGTGGGACCTCATCGGCGAACGGCTCGCGTTCGCCACCATCATGGAGCTCGGGCTGCGCTCCCGGCAGGGCCGCACGCTGGAGCTGACCCGTACGGCGGCGGCCGAGGTGGTGCTCGGCGATCCGGTGAAGGTCGCCGCTCTGGCGCGCGATGTGCACGTCAACATGCCCGGGATGGTCGAACTCGCCCCCGAGGACCGCTATCTCGTCTACGTCAGGGGTCTGCTGGAACGGCTGCGCTACCGAGGCGCGATCAAGCACGTGTGGCTGGACAAGTGGATCGGCAACGGCGGAAGCAGCAGGTACGGCGCGATCTGGGGCAGGCGTCCCGAGGGGATGCCCGCGTTTCCCCGAGGGCTGTCCGCGCCGATGTTCCTGCTGGACAGGAAGAAGCGGAAGTCGGACTTCGACCGGATCGACGCCGACCAGGGCTGGTACCAGGACTGGACCACCCGCTGCCTCGGCCTCGAACGCGGCACGGCCGGCCACTACCTCTCCCGGCTGCTGCCGCTGCTCGCCGGTGAGGGCGTGATCTCCGTACGACCGGCCGACGACGGCGCGACCAGGGTGTACGGGCTGCAGCCGGGGCACATCCAGATCCGTCTGCTGGAGAAGGACCAGGTGAACGATGCCGGGATCGGCTGCGACCGGTGTGCCTGGGAGCAGACCGTCCACCCCGAGATCCTCGGCGACTGGTACGGCCAGCCCTGCCCGCGCTACCGCTGCGGCGGCCACCTGACCGATCGGGGCGGCCAGGACTACCAGCGCGACTACTACCGGCGGCTCTACCTCGCCCAGGGCGGCGAGGGCGCCTTCCGCGTGGTAACCGCCGAGCACACCGGCGCGCTGACGAGAGGCCAGCGCGAGCAGGTCGAGCGGCGCTTCCGCGACGGCGACCGCTACAGCGACCCGAACGTGCTCTCCTGCACGCCCACCCTGGAGCTGGGCATCGACATCGGCGACCTGTCGGCGGTGATCCTCGCCTCGCTGCCGCCGGGTCCGGCGAACTACGTGCAGCGGACCGGTCGCGCGGGCCGCCGCAGCGGGAACGCGTTCCTGGTCACCATGGTCGGACGTTCCCCGCGCGACCTGTACTTCCTCGACGAGCCGCGCGACATGATCGCCGGTGAGATCGTGCCGCCCGGCAGCTACCTGTCGGCCGTGGAGATCTTGCACCGGCAGTACACCGCCCACCTGGTCGACCTGTGCGCGCGGGGAGAGCTGGACGGGGTGGCGCCGCTGCCGAGGCTCGCCTCGGCGCTGTTCGGCGAGACGGGCTGGCTGGCCGGGTTCACCACAACAGCCCTCGCGGTCGGCGACACGGCGGTGCAGGGGTTCCTCGACCTGTTCGGCACGACACTCACACCCGAGGCGGTCGCCGACCTGCGCGGGTTCGCGACCGAGGACCTGGCGCGGGTCGTGGCGGAGGCGACGGAGGCGTGGCGGCGGCGCCTCGCCGACCTGCGGGAACGAATCGGGGTCATCGACACCGCGATCGAGGCGCTGGTGGAGTCCGACCCCGTCCAGCGTGCCCAGAAACGGGCGCTCACCGCCGAACGGCGGGCGGTCGCCAAGCGCATCGGCGAACTCGGCAGGGAGAACGCCCAGGGAGCGCTCGTCGAGCTCGGGCTGCTGCCGAACTACTCCCTGATCGACTCGACCACCACCCTGGAGGCGACGATCACCTGGGAGGAGGAGGTCGAGGCGGGCAGACGCTACCACGGCGAGGTGCGGGAGTATCAGCGTCCGGCCAGGCTCGCGCTCACCGAGCTCGCCCCGGGCAACTCCTTCTACATGCGCGGCTACCAGCACGAGGTGACCGGCCTGGACATCGGCACCGCGTCACGTCCGGCCTGGGAACGATGGCGGGTCTGTCCCGGCTGCGGCTACGTGCGGACCACCCTCGCCGCCGAGGACACGAGCCCCTGCCCGCGCTGCGAGGGCCGCGACATCGGCGAGCTGGGTTCCCTGTACGGGGTGCTGCGGCCAACCAGGGTGACCGCGCACGACCGGCGCGACGACGCCCAGATCCGCGACGACCACGACGACCGGCAGCGCCGCTACTACGAGACGGCCGTCGCGGTGGACATCGACCCCGCCGACATCGCGCCCGGGTCGTGGCGGCACGGGAAGGTGGTGTTCGGCCTCGACTTCACCCGCAAGGCGGTCATCCGCCGGTTCAACCTGGGCGCGACCCGCTACGACCGGCCCGCGACCGACCGGTTCGCGGGCGAGGACGTTCGGCTCAATCCCTTCCACACCTGCCCGGCCTGCGGTGGCACGACCGTGGACGGGCCGCCGGTGTCCTCCCAGCAGGACGCGCTGGTCGCGAGCTCGTACACCGATCCCGGACGCAAGCACCACCGACCCTGGTGCGTTCACCGGCGCGAACCCCAGGACGCCGAGCACCTGCGGCTGCTCCTCGCGCACGAGCTGCGTACCGAGGCGCTGCGCATCCTGCTCCCGGTCGCCACGCTGCTGATCGAGGAGCGGATGGCCTCCTTCGAGGCCGCGCTGATGGCGGGGGTGGCCGCCAGGTACGGAGGCGACCCCGACCACCTCGCGGTCGTCACCGCCACCATGCCCGACCAGGAGACCGGCCGGCGCCGACGCTTCCTGGTGCTGCACGACACGCTGCCCGGCGGCACCGGATACCTGCACCGCCTCTCCTCGCCGGAGGGTTTCCGCGAGGTGCTCGAAGCGGCGCTGCGGATCGTGGAGGAGTGCCCCTGCAAGGAGGACCAGCGCAGGGCGGCCTGCCACCGCTGCCTGCTCTCGCACGTGCCGGGCACCAAGTACGACGTGGTCAGCCGGGCCGAGGCGCTCGTCATGCTGCGCGAGCTGCTCGACACCTGGGAGCCCGCGCGGGTCGCCACCACCGACGCGATCTCACTCTGGGACCAGGTGGAGAGCGAGCTGGAGGCCCGTTTCCTCGGTGGCCTGCAGTCCTGGGCCCGCCGTGCGGACACCCCCGGCACGCTGGGCATGGCCGGTGTGCTGAACGAGAAGAAGACCGCGGACCTGCGCATCGAGGGGCCGGACGGCTCGATCGTGCACTGGCAGATGATCCTGCAGAACACCATCAAGGGCACCCGCCCCGACGTGCTGTTCCGGCGGCTGGACGACGCGCCGCTGGAGGTCGCGGTCTACCTCGACGGCTACACCTACCACGCCTCGCTGGAGAAGAACCGGCTGGCGGGCGACGCCGCGAAGCGGGCCAGGCTGCGCGCCGACGGACGGGTCGTCTTCCAGTTCACCTGGGACGACATCGCCGACTGGGAGGCACGCGAGCACGCGCCCTTCGTCAAGGGAGAGCCGCCGCGTGCCCCCTACCAGGGCAACGCGCAGGCCAGAGCGCGCCAGATCTACCAGCAGGTCAGCGCGGGCCGGGACCCCGACGAGCTGGTCCGTACGGTGTGGGCGAACCCGGTCGACACGCTGCTCGCCTTCCTCGGCGACCCCCGGCCCGACGTGTGGTTGCACCGGGCAGAAGCCGCCGTCGCCGGACTGATGGGGTCGGCGAAGGGCCAGAGCCGCTCAGGGCCCGGCGGTGTGCCGGAACGGGTGACGGCCGCGCTCCGTGGCGCGTCCCTTCCTGCTCCGACCAGCGAGAAGATCATTACCCTGCGCGCCGTGGACGCGGCACCCTGCCCGCTCGTCGTGGTGCTCGACGGCCGCGACGGCTACCGATGGACCGCCTTCGTGCTGATCGACGACCGGAGGGAGACCATCAAGGCCGACAGGGAGGCACACGAGAGGCGCTGGGCGGCCTGGCTCTACTGGGGCAACCTGCTGCAGTTCCTGGACGCGGGCGCCGGAGAGGGCGGGCAGCTCGCGCTCACCGACCTGGACGCCTTCGATCCCTCGCTCCTCGCGGTGGCCGGGGGAGAGGGGACCGCCTCCGTGCTGAGCCTGCTGCCCCTCGAAGACGACGAGGGTGAGGTGACCGTTCCTGCGGATACCGTACGGCCGCCACGGGAGAGCTCCCAGACCGAGACCGTCCCCTTCCCGAGGGTTCCCACCGCGCTGCCGGTCGAACGGGCCGTGCCGGGAGGCGGCACCGGGGGACAGGATCCGCGCTGGGAGAAGATCTACGACGTGCTCGACCCCGGAGAGTCGGGGCTGGCCGCGTTCGCTCGTGAACTCGCCAGGCTGGAGATCCCCGCCCCCGCCTCCGACGAGGTGGGATTCGAGCTGGGCGAGCAGGCCTGGCAGGCGGAGCTGGCCTGGCCCTCGGCCAGAGTGGCGATCGTGCTGGCCGGAGACGACGACGAGGCGCACCGGCGCAACGCCGCCTTCGTGGCGGCCGGGTGGGAGGTACGCGATGTGAAGGGCTGGGACCCGGCGGAACTGGCCGAGCGCGTCCGTGGTGGAGGTGCTGGATGAGCGCCGGTCCGGTGACGCGGCCGGGGGCGAGCACGGTGAACGGAGCGGTCGGACAGCGGGCGGATCGGCGAGAGGACACGTGAACATGCAGGGTGAGGCGACGCTGCGGCTGCTCGACAAGGCGGACAAGGAGATCCTCAAGCTCCCGAGGGACGTCAAGGGCGCGATCTACGACTTCCAGCACAAATTCCGCAAGAGCCCGGCGAATCCCGGCCTGAACTTCAAGCAGCTCAAGGGGCATCCCCGGCTGTACTCGGCGCGGGTCAACCAGGAGTATCGCGCGCTGCTGCTGCACGCGGGCGAGGCGGATTACATCCTGGTGGCGGTCAAGCACCGCAGGGACGTCTACGACAACCTCGACCGGTTCGCCTACCAGATCAACCCGGTCACCGGCGGCATCGAGTTCGTCGACCTGGTCACCATCGAGGAGCGGGTCCGGCATGAGCCTCCCGTTTCCGATGAGCGAGTCCGGCACGAACCTCCTGTCTCCGAGGAGCCGAAGCCGCTGTTCGCGGCCTTCACCGCGGAACAACTGCTCGGGCTCGGGGTGGCGGAGCCACTGCTCGGGCTGATCGCGAAGATCACGACCGAGGACGAGCTGCTCGGTCTGGCCGAGTACGCGCCGCAGCTCACCACGGAGGTGCTGCTCGGGCTGCACGACGGCAAGAGCGTCGAGGAGGTCCTCGACCAGATCACCACCCCGGTCACCGCACCCGAGCCGGTCGACGCCGAGGACTACCAGGCGGCCCTGGCCAGGCCCGCCACCCAGGTCACCACCGACGACACGGCCCTGCAGGAGGTGCTGGGCGAAGACTTCGGCCGCTGGCGCGTCTTCCTGCACCCCACCCAGCACAAGGTGGTGGAGCGCGCCTACAGCGGACCGGCCAGGGTGAGCGGGGGGCCGGGGACCGGGAAGACCATCGTCGCGCTGCACCGGGTGCGATACCTGGTGGACCGGCTCGGGCCAGGCGACGACAGGGCGGTCCTGTTCACCACGTTCAACAAGAACCTGGCGGCCGACCTGAAGAGGCGACTGCTTGAGCTCGCGGGGACCGAGGTGGCCCGGCGGGTGGAGATCGTCAACATCGACAAGCTCGCCACGCAGATCGTCGCGGAAGCCGAGCCCGGCGGGCGCCGCCGCTGGATCGACGACGCCAGGGCGCTGCAGGAGTGGCGGGAACTGCTGCTGGAGCAGGACGAGACACGCTGGGACGACGAGTTCCTGCACGCCGAGTGGTCCCACGTCATCCTCGGCCAGGCGATCAACTCGCGGGCCGACTACTTCCGGGCCCGCCGCGCCGGACGTGGCCGCCCCATCAGCAGGGAGGACCGCGCGGCGATCTGGCAGCTCGTCGAACGGTACGTCAAGCGGCTCGACGAGAAGGAGCTGTGGACCTTCCGTCAGGTGGCGGAGCGGGCCGCGCGGCTGGAGATCGAGCGCGCCAGGGAGCGGGCCTCCTACGAGGCAGACCAGGTCAGCTCGGTCAAGGTGCAGCGGGAGTCGGGGATCTGGCACCGTCCCCGCTACCGGCACGTCGTCGTCGACGAGGCGCAGGACCTGAGCAGCGCCCATTGGAAGATGCTCCGCGCGATGGTCCCCGAGGGGCCGAACGACATCTTCCTCGTCGGTGACTCCCACCAGCGGATCTACGGCAACCACGTCTCGCTCGGCAGCCTCGGCGTCAACATCCGGGGACGTTCGTCCAAGCTCACCCTCAGCTACCGGACCACGCACGAGATCCTCGGCACGGCACTGGGGCTGCTCGGCACCGAGGACTGGGACGACCTCGACGACGGCCGCGACGACCTGCTCGGCTACCGCTCGATCCTGCACGGCACACGTCCCGTACTGCGCCCGGCGTCCACCTGGGACGCCGAGCTTGACGCCGTCGTCGCGCAGGTCAAGGAGTGGGATGATGTCGCGCCCGCGGCGATCGCGATCTGCGTCCCCGAGCGCCGCATGGTGGCCGAGGTCGAGAACCGGCTGGGCAAGGCGGGTATCAAGGCCGCGGCCATCGGATCGGACGGGCCGAAGCTGTACGACGCGATCCACGTCGGCACGATGCACCGTTTCAAGGGCCTGGAGTATCAGCGGATGATCCTCGTCGGCGTGGCGGAGGGGCTGCTTCCCTCACGGCACATCTCCCCGTACCGGGAGAGCGACCCGCTGCGCTACCGACGGGAGCTGCAACGTGCCCGCTCGCTGCTGTTCGTCGCCGCCACCCGGGCCAGGGACACACTCGTGATCTCCTGGCACGGCCAGAAGAGCAGATTCCTGCCGTGAGGACGATCGCCGACCGCTACCGGCTCACCGCTCCCATCGCCCGAGGCGGGATGGGAGCCGTCTGGCAGGGCTCTGACCTACGGCTCAACCGCCCCGTCGCGGTCAAGCTGATCCACCAGGACGACCTCGTCGCGAAGAACGAGGCCACCCGCCGCTTCTACCGGGAGGCACGGATCACCTCCCGCCTGCGGCACCCCGGCGTGCCCGTCGTCTACGACTTCGGCAGCGAGAACGGGGAGCTCTTCATGGTCATGGAGTATCTCGAAGGCCACACGGTCGCGGACCTGATCGCCGAGCACTCACCACTGCCGGTCTCCTGGGCGGCACTCATCGGCGCCCAGGTCTGCGCCGTCCTGGCCGCGGCCCACGCCGTCGACCTGATCCACCGAGACGTCAAGCCCGGCAACCTGATGATGTGCGCCGACGCCACGGTGAAGGTGATCGACTTCGGGGTGGCGACCGCGCTGGGAGCCAAGGAGTTCTCGCGGATCACCCAGACGGGACACGTCCCGGGCACGGCCCGCTACATGGCCCCCGAGCTGGCGGAAGGAGCCGGGGCGAGCCACCTCAGCGACCTCTATACGGTGGGCTGCCTGTTGCACGAACTGCTCACCGGCTCGCGCCCGTTCGCCTCGAAGGACCTGATGACGGAGATCGGCCGCAGCCTCAGGGAGCCCCCTCCCGCGCTGGACCGCCCCGACGCCCCCGAAGAGCTGGAGGAGCTGGTGCGTTCGCTGCTCGCCAAGTCTCCGGAAGGGCGCCCGGCGAGTGCCCTGTCGGTCTTCGAGAGCCTGCTCCGGCTGATCGGGCCGCTGCCGCCACTACCGGGCCTGATCAGCAAGGACCTCACCACCGACCCGGTGCACATGTACGCGGCGGCCATCCGGAACGTGAGCATGTGAGGTTCACGGTTGTTTCCGGGAAGCGCCCGTCTTGTACGACGGCACACTTCCCGGGGTTCTGCGGTCAGACAGGGTTGTCGTAGTGGCCGTTCTTGATGCCGTTGATGAAGATGGTCCACTCGGTGCGGGGGAAGACGAGGGTGCCGCCGTCGCGGTTCTTGGTGTCGCGGACGGCGACGTCGTTGCCGACGAAGGCCGTCTCGACGCAGCTCGGGCCGTCGGCGCTGAGGCTGCTCTTGCGCCAGCGTGCTCGGGAGAGGTCAGGTTTCCGCATCCTGTGTCCTCGGTGGGTGGGGGTCAGGGGTTAGGGGAGGGCGTCGAGGTTGCCGTTCTTGATGCCGCCGATGAAGGCGTGCCACTCGGTGCGGCTGAAGACGAGGGTGCCGCCGTCGCGGTCTTTGGTGTCGCGGACGGCGACGTCGTTGCCGACGAAGGCCATCTCGACGCAACTTGCGCCGTCGGCGCTGAGGCTGCTCTTGCGCCAGCGTGCACCGGATAGATCTGGCTGCATCGCGGTTCCTTCCGCTAATGATCTTCGCTTAGAGAAGCGAGTAGCGCGGCTGTGTCGGCTGGACTGAGCGCTATCGCGCGAAGATGCTGACACATATGGTTATACATCTCGATATCCGATTCCTTCTCAAGGAATAGGTCGCCGGCCATGCTGTCGATGTAGACCACATCGAAGTCGTCCTCGGCGAACTTCAGGGCGATGAAGCTGCCGGGCATTCCTGGATGGGCTCCAGCGGAGAATGGGATGACCTGGACGGTGATGTGCGGGCGTCGAGCCTGCTGGGTCAGGTGCTTGAGTTGGGCACGCATGACAGAGACGCCGCCGACCTGCCGGAGCAGAGCGGCTTCGTCCAGAATCGCCCACAGGTGGAGAGGGGTGTCTCCCTCCAAAAGGGCTTGTCGCTGTAGCCGGGCGCTGACGCGATTCTCGATCTCTTCGTCGGTGGCGGCTGGACGCACACCGCAGATCATCGCCCGGATGTAGTCCTCGGTCTGCAGCAGGCCGGGGATGAACAGCGACTCGTAGTTGATGGCCTGTTCGGCTTCTGCCTCCAGGCCGATGAGGGCGGTGTACTGGTCGGGGAGACTCGCCTCGAAGCTGTGGAGCCAACCGCGCTGCTTGGCCTCCTTCTGCAATGCGACCAGGTCGGCGCGGCGGCTTCCGGTGGCGTTGTAGAGGTCAAGCAGCGCGTTGAGTGTCCGGAGTTGTGGCTTGGTCTTGGCCGTCTCGATCCGGTAGAGGGTTGCGAGGTTGAGGTCGGTCTTCTCGGTCACCTCGGCCTGGGTTAGTCCAGCCTCCTCGCGGAGGCGACGCAGTTCGGCTGCCAGGCGGCGTAGGCGGACCGTGGGTGGCTGGCGCTTGGGCGACGACAGAGGCGCGATTCCGGTCATCTCCTCTTTCTCTCGCATCTTTAGCTCCTTTCTGGATCAAGCAGGCAATGTAAAAGCCCGGGTTGCTTTTACTTTGTGTGATGGTGCATGCTCTCTCCGTAAGCATTCCAGGTGGGGTTCCCGCCGGAAGGCAAAACGAAGGATTTCCCCAGACGGCCGGGCGGACAATCTTCCCTCTCGGTGCGGCCCACCCCGTACCGGGTGCCCGCCCGGCCTCAGCGGTACGACCGGCGATACATCTGCGACGCTCCCCGGCCGTACTCCCGTAGGACCGGCACCGTGCCCCCTCGTCCCCCGTGGGGGAGCGCGGCGTCCCCGGCCGCGCGAACGGTGCCGGTCCTATGTCCGACGTACGAACCAGGAGCGGTGGAAAATGACCGATGTCGCCAGCAGCACGCAGTACCTCAAACTCTCCGTCTTCCCCACCTCGCCCTACTACGCCCGGGTCCACGTCCGGCGCGTACTGGAGAGCTGGCACCGGGACGACCTGATCGAGACCGCCCAGCTCCTCGTCTCCGAGCTGGTCTCCAACGCGATCACCGCGCACACCGCGTGCCCCGAGGCCGCCAAGGCGATCCCGCACGCCGATCCGGACCAGATCTGGATGGACGTCTACCGGATGGGCGAGACCGTCGTCTTCCGCGTCTGGGATGCCAGCCCGCTCACCCCCGTCGTCCGCGATCCCCACCCCGACGACGAGAACGGCCGCGGCCTGCACCTCGTCGATCTCCTCGCCACCGAGTGGGGCTACTACCGCCCCACCCCCGGCGGCAAGATCGTCTGGTGCACCCTCGCGGCCTCACCGACGCCTCCCGAGGGGCACGTCGAGTGATCATCGCACTTCCATCAAATAGCGAAATGTAATCACGTCAACTCGGAAGGTTAGGAATCATGGGGTGTCGTGCCCCCTGTATCCATCGGCCGTGTTGGCTACATCGATGAGTCGATTCATGATCGTCCCGGCCTGTATCTACTTGCGGTGGTGCTCGCCGAGCCTGATGCCTCCGCGCAGGTGGGTCGTGAGCTCTCGGCGCTGATTCCGGCGGCACGTCGGGTGCACTGGCATGCCGAGGACGATCTGACCCGTATCGGTCTGGTGAAGACCGTCTCCACGATGCCGGTGAGCGCGCGGGTTTACTCCTGCGGGTTCGACGCTCCCGGTCGCAAGGAGGCGGCGCGTGCCAGGGCGCTCAGCTGGATGGCTCTGGAGCTGGACACCGGAGTCCGTCACCTGGTTCTCGACCGCCGTCAGAACGCGCAGAACGCGGTGGACCGGCGAGTTCTGGGCGGACTGGCAGGGCGGCCACCCCGATTCACCATGGACCATCGGAGTTCGGCCGACGAACCGCTGCTCTGGCTGGCGGACATCGTGGTGGGAGCGGCAGCGGCCCAGGTGCTGGGCCGCACTTCCGTCTACACGGAACTTCTGGGAGAGGTGCTGAGGTCGGTGAGTGTCGACAGGCCCGAAAAGAGCGATTAAAACGCGATGGCCGGGTGCCCGTCATGCGGCGGGAAGCCCGGCCTCACTTCGCGGTTCGTACCCGACCGCGCATCACCCATCGTAGTTGCGTCGTCGCTCCTGTCAATCGCCATCCGTGATCGCGTTCATGATCAAGACCGGTGAGGCCGAGATATTCGCCGGGATCGGAAAGCTCGCCCATGGAGAGCTCGCACCCGGTATGCATGAGGTCTCCGCGTCCGACCGTGCCGCTGTCGCGGCGATCCGGCCCTCCTACGTCAACAGGTGATCGACTTGGCCATCACGGCAGACCACATCCGCGCCGTCATCGGCGACTACCTCGACGCGTACCCCGAGGACAAGCAGAGCCTCGCCCCGGCCCTGGAACTGCTGGACGGCGGCGCGGACATAACGACCCGCAAGGAGTTCCGTGGCCACGCGACCGCCGCCGCGATCCTCGCTGCCCCCGACGGGCGGATCCTGCACATCCGCCACCTCGTCCTGGACAGCTGGTTGCTGCCCGGTGGCCACCTGGAGGCATCCGACGTCACCCTCCTGGACGCGGCCCTGCGCGAGCTTTCCGAGGAGACCGGCATCCCCACCGCCGCCGTCACTCCGGCCGGGGAGCGTCCCCTCCAGATCGATATCCACCCCATTCCCGCCAACCCGGCCAAGGGCGAACCGGACCACCGGCACATCGACTTCCGCTTCCTCCTCCACACCACCAGTGCGATCGGCCCGCTCCAGACCGAAGAGGTCACCGCCGCCGCCTGGCACGACCCCGACAGCATCGGCGACCCCATCCTGAGACAGCGCATCATCCAAGCCCTTCGCTGAGCCCTTTCCGTCCCGAGTCCTGCTACTTCTTGGAGTGTTCAGATGATTGAGATCGAGTCCGCCTGCTTCACCTGGATCAGGACCGGTGATCTCGATCAGACGGTCCGGGCGTTCGGCGGGCAACCCCTGGTGGCCGAACCGGAGACCCTCGACGGCCTGTTCGGCATCGCCCCGGAGGACTTTCCCGACGATGCCACCGGTGTGGCTCTGGTGGCCCGCCATGGGGAGTGGGCTGTGATCGTGGAGCCGTTCGCGTTCCGGGGGCTGAGCGAGGTGTTGCTGGGCGAGGTCGCGGCGAAGGGGGAGGCGTTCCGGGTGGCGTGGACCGTCAACATGGCCACCTTTGTCAGCTACGTTCGTGACGGCGAGGTCGTCGCGTCGTTCGATGCCCTGGATCTCGATGGCGCCTCTGGCCGGGAGTGGCTCGACGGCCTGCCGGTGGGTGAGGCCGACTGGCGTGCCGACTGGAGGGCCACCGCGTTCGCCGTGGCCGAGCACCTGTCGGGGGTCGTCGACGACGACTGGACGGCCCGGTCCCACGCCCTGCACTGGTTACGTCCGATGACCGTCGCCGCGCGCCCGGCCCTGCGCGTTGACGGGCGCATGCGGGCCATCGCGGCCGTCGACCCTCGCATCGCCCGCATCATCGCCGACCCCACGCCCGACCGGGTGCCGGAGGTCATCGCCATCGCGGCCGGTATGGCCGTGGCCACGGCGGGCATCGATGGCCCTCTGGTCGAGGAGGCGCTGGCCCTGATCGCGGCCGGCGAGTGTTCCGCCGAACTGGCCGAGCGGCTGGGCGACTTCCGGATGGAGTTCGCGCGACGGGCGTCGGAGGCGTTTCTGGCCTCGCCCGACAGCGCCCGGCAGCGGCACTCCTCACCGGGCCATGACACCGACTACGGCCGATGGATGCTGAAGGGGGCCGCCGCCGAGGCACTGAGGGCAGCGGTGAATCCGGACATGGATCCGTTCCGGCGGGCCATGCAGGTCGTCAACTACTCCGGCGGCACCTACCTCAGTGAGGAGAACGGGGACCTCGACCGCCACTACGCGCTCGGAGAGGTCGTCACCTTCTTCAACTCCTGAACAACTGCGAGCGGGGGACGGTGGACACCATCAGGTTTATCGCCGGTACCGTCCCCAAAAAGGAGTCCGTCGATGAAGCGCCCTATCGCTGCTCTGGCTCTCGTTTCGGCTCTTGCCCTAAGCGGGTGCGCAGGCGATGAGACCTTCGGCAACCCGGCCACAGGCCAGATCGCGCAGGGGAATCACAAAGCACTCGACGTCTCGATTCTCCGGGTCGCGGCATCGGACTTTCAGCCCCTGTCCTCACCGGAGGCGCTGGCAAAGGTCCAGCCGATTGTCGCCGCAGGCGTGGTCGACGGCTGGCAGGAAGGTCCGGCTCTGGCCACCTATCCCAATGGGCCACTCGAACATCGTGTCATTCTCAGGATCAAGGTCACCCACCTCTTGAAAGGTATCGACACGGAGGGGGCAAGCAGTAATTCAATGATCTATGTGGATTTGTTTCGAGGCGCCGTGGTCCGAGATGATTCCAAGAAACCTGAGGAGTGGCTACCCAAAAGATCTTTGGAGGACTTCGAAAGTTCCATCCCCACCGGCACCAAGGCCATGGTTTTCGCAGCCGATCATCTTCCTTACGAAGGTGCTGTTATAAAACCTGGAGTCGCACTCTCCGATGAGGCCGTGCTCACCAGCCCACCGCCTCAGGGGCTTGTGTTCGAAGACCAGACGCTTGTCCAGCGGAAAAGTCCAGGCGGCCGGGCCCTCGTGGGCGGAATCGAACCGCTGGACGTCGCGGGTGTCAGCTCGGGATGGGCGGAGCCCAAAAACATGGACGACCTGATCTCGCGACTCAAAGGCAATGGTTTTTCCGATTGAACTCAACGCGCCACAGCTTATCCGTCAAGCTGGACAGGCAAACAGCCCTTCTCTGTCGATCCTGACCTGACAAGCCGCCACGGAGATCGACCATCTCGATCTCCGTGGCGGTTTCGGTAAATCTTTTTCACCTTGAATGGCATCGGCTTCGATGGTGGCGAGTGACGAACTTGCCGGAACAGCGCCCATTTACCGAACCGGTTCGTTCTGTTGGATCGAGGTCAGTCGTCCCACCACTTGCTTCCGCCGGGCCCGGTCTTGTTGCCGTTGGTCGCGCACTGGGTGATGCCGTCGACATTGACGCACACGCGCATCCACTTCCCCTTGTGGTAGGAGAAGTAGGTCCGGTCGCGGTAGTACGGGCCGCACTGGGTCCAGCTCTGTCCCTGGTTCTCGGAGACGTCTATCCACACCTTGTCGCCCGACTTGTAGCCGGAGGCGATGTTGCCCTGGCTGTAGTCGAAGATCGGTTCCGTGCGCAGCTGGAACACGCGGCCACGGAACGAGGTGAGGCCGTTGTTCTGCGAGGGGGTACCCGCCCCCTTGTGGGTGACCGTGGGATCCGTGGTGAAGGTGGTGGAGCCGCACGACACGGCGGCCTGAGCGGCCTGGATACCGGCGAACGGCGCCACGGTCGCGGCCAGCAGCAAACTGCCGGCGATTGCCAGACGACGGGATGGTTTCATCTCTTCCTTCTCTCCTGCGTTTCCAATGACGGGGGAATCGATTCGGCGTGCTACCTGTCTGGTCGGGAGGCGGTTACTCGATCAAATGATCGAACGCCGGCGGGGATCCGGGAACCTGGAAGCTTCCAGGGGTGACGAGAACATGTGGAGATCAGGCAGGTGGTGCTGTCGCCGAGGATGGCCGGCGTCGCCCATTCCATGACCGGGGGCCGGTTCATTCGGACGTACTGATGACGAGACGGGCCCCAGGTCGGCGGGAAACAAAGAAGGAGAACTGGATATGTCGGTTCTAATGGGATTAAATCCCCGGAGTCAGGACAGTTACGGCAAGGGGGAGGCGCTGAACATCAAGGCTGGAACCAGCCGCGACGCCGTTACCTTTGATATCCGGATCGGCGCAGAGCACAAGCATCTCGTCATCAACGACGGTGGCCGTCAGTTCGCGCTCACTCCGATCAACTGCGTTGCCGACGGTCGCGCCTCATACGGTGAGGTCCGGAGCATCCAGAACTTCCGGAGCATCGACCCGGTCAAGCGGCCCGAGCGCTGGCGCACTCTTGAATGCTGAGTTGTGCTGTTCGAAGAGTGCGCCTGCGAAGCTCCGGGCGGCTGCCCGATCCATAACTGAACCTACGCCCGTACGCGCGATGATGGCCGCCGAGTCACAGTCGTCCTCCGTCCGCGTAGGACCGCCGGACCCGGTGGCCGTCATGGGTACGCCAGGAAACCCACGCTTCCATCACGTCAACCTCCAACGACTTCCGCCGGGCAGCGGTGGTCACCTCAGCCTCAGTGGCATTGGCCGAGGCCGTACCGCTGTGCAAGCTGCCGTCACTCAGGCGCCAGCCCAGCACATACCCCACAGTGGAGGCGCGCTCCTGCTCACGCCGGGCTTTTCTCCTGCGCTCCACCAGGGTCAGAGTCAGCAGTCCTATGCCGGTGCCTACCGCCCCACCCCAGCTGGTCACGTTGATGGCGAACGGTACGAGCATCACGGCGCCTCCCGAGGGGTGAGTCTGCACAAGGAAAAACGGTTCCGCTTCCGCGATGGTGCCCGTCGCCACCCTGATCGGCCACCTCGCAAAGCGAACAATCAGCAGCTCGGAATCGCAAGCCTGACCCGCGATGATGCCGCTCGTCGCGAGTCAAAAGCGAGCCCCGAAGTGGTTCCAGTACGCCCGTTCGGCACTGGCCGCCCCCTTCGATCGTTCACCGAGAAAGGCCGGAGGACCCCGCATGACCGAGCGATCCAAGTACCTCGTATGCGGCACCATATCGGCGGTCGCAGCGTGGGCCGCCTATACGATGCTCCAGAACGGATCGACTCGGCTATATCTGTACATCTCACTTGTTGTATGCACGGTCGCCGCGGTGGGTTTTTTCATTGGCGCGATCGTGGCCTTTGTGACCGGCGACGATCGGTAGGGGCGGTTGTGCGGGACTGCGCTGAGTTCTGAGGCCTGCATGGTCTTCGGTTGTTCCGGGCCGCGCGCTCCCAAGTCGCCGCCGTCCCAGGCGGCAGATCCGGGCGCGGTGGATTCCAGGCGTAGACGACCTTCCGTAGCCGTGTCCGGCGTGTTCATCCAACGGTCGTCTGACGAACGTCTGCGGGAGCACGCGTCCGACACCGCCGCTGGTACACCGACGGCGAGCTCGCCGCCGTCCAGCTCCTGGCCACCAGCTCGGCGACCACCTTGTCCCGGGGGGCCGGGTGGCTGCCGCACAGATCCAGTGACCAAGCCTTACCGACCACAGCCGATGTCCCCGTCAGCGTTTTGAAAACCAGTTGGAAACCGGTCGCCTATCAAGGCGCCGATCAGAACATGGCCGGCCCCAGGTGGTCCGTCCACTCGCGGCGGAGAGCGTCCTCGACGTCGTTGGGGGCGTCACCATGCAGGCCAGGGGCGGCGTGGACGCGGCGGCGCGCGGTGTCGTGCTCGGCGGGGGTGGCGACTCGGGCCCACAGCGGACCGCGCCAGCCGCACTCGCACACCGCACACCAGCCGACCGCGTCCCGGCCGTCCAGCAGACCGGCCGGTTCGGCCTCGCCTTCCGGGCCCCAGCGCACCACCACGGCACCGCCGGTCTCCGAGCCCACCGAGACCCTGCCGTCTGAAAACTCGGCAGCGGCCCATCCCTCGTGTGCGTAGTCGTCGCTTTCCCAGATCATGCCCATCTCCCGATCAAGTATCAGATGTTCTCAAGCGTCAGGATCAGGCATTGAGCGACAACGGAGCGATTCAGCGTCAGTGAGCCGACCGTTCCTGGCCGCTTCAAGGCCCGAGCCGCATTGCGCGCTTTTCGCCGACGTCCGGCCCGCTCCACGCTGCCTCCGCGCAGCGGAGGCGGGCTGCCTCGGCCGGTGTGGCGTCGCGGACCTCGTAACCGCTCTGCCCGTCGTGCCCCAGGACCGTCACGACGCCGGTGACCAGCACCTTTCCGCTCATGATGTCGTGGCAGGCGACGCGTCGGTCAACACCGAAGGTTTCGTGGGCAGGCCGATCGGCGTAGTCCCAGCGCCAGCCCCGGTAGGTTCCACCCGGCTGCGGCTCGTACGCCTGGACGTCGGCGGTGAAGGTGACGTCGTCCGGGTTCAGGACCTCGGCGGCGTGTAGGCGCGCGGCAAGGTCTCGGGCCCGCTCCTCACGCTGCTCGGGAGCCCACTGTTCGACCGTTTCCGGCAGGTGGTGCCAGTGGCCGGCGATCTGCGGGTATTTGCTGACGAGCTCGGTCAGCCAGTGCGGCCATCCCTCGCGTTCGGCGATGTCGGGCACCTCCCGCTCCGCCATCGCCGCCTGCCACCGGTCAAAGGGCATGTCCGGCGCCAGCCCCTGGGCCGTCAGGAAGTCGGCCATGGTCATTCCCTGGCGGACGAGGTGCTTGTTCAAGGCCGCCTGCCGACGGCCGATCCGCGCTGCGGGCCAGTGCTCGGCCGTAGAGACCGGCACTTCGACCGGGCGCGCCTGCCGGCCGTCCGCCCTGTCGGGACGTGCGTGCCGGGCCGGATCGAAGACGTCTCGAATCGGCCAGAACCTGATCAGCCACCGCTCGGGCGTGCGCTCCTCCCACGCCCGTTCGAACTGCTCCTCAGAGATGAACTCCGGCGGATCCCCGCCCTTTTGAGTGTGCGCGGTGACGCCGTACAGGAAGTGCGGCGGGCCGATGATCAGTTGTCGGCTCGCCTCCTCGGCCAACGACCCCACGGTGACGAACCCGGTACCGCCCTCGATGGTGGTGTCCTGGACCAGGAACCACGGAGCCCCGGGATCAGAAGGCCGCCCATCCCACGCCTCCAGCCGGATGTCCGCGAGGTGATTCTCGCCGTCAGGACTTTCCAGCAGGAGATCGCCGTCGCTGCGTTCGAAGAAGACCCCCAGCTCCCCGAACTGCACCCACACCTCGTCATCGCAACCGCGTAGCAGCCACGCCATCGGACCCGCCTTCCCGCCGCCGCCCATTGATCAACGGGATCGGAGCGTAGAGGACGGCGGCGACAGAACGCAGACGGCCGGGCGTGGGGCCGGGAGAAGGAACCCCGCCGGCCCGGTGGCCAAGCGCAGGCACCGAGACGGCGATGGCCAAGGCCGTCGCCCTGGATCGACGACTGCCGCCCGGCGGTCACCTGGAGGACTCCGAGACCACCCTGCTGGAGGCGGCCCTGCGCGAACTCGCCGAGGCGATCCGCTTCCTCGATGTCCGGCAGCGGACCTTTAGCAATACTTTGCTCTTGCGCTAAGTATTGGGGGCGGGCAATACTTAGCCGCATGGCACAGTATTCGGCCGAGCTCGACGGTGTGTTCGTCGCCCTCGCCGACCCGACGCGCCGCGGCGTCATCCGACGCCTCGGCCGCGGTCCGACGAGCGTGGGCGATCTCGCCCGCGAGTTCCCGATGACCCTTCCCTCCTTCATGAAGCACGTGCGGACGCTGGAGGCGAACGGCCTGATCCGTACGGTCAAGCTCGGCCGGGTACGCACCTGCGTGCTCAACCGCGACCGCCTCGCCCTTGTCGACGGCTGGCTCGAAGAGCAGCGCCAGGTCTGGGAAGAGCGCACCGACCGGCTTGAACGCCTCGTCACCGATCCGAAGGAGAAACACCCGTGAACCCCGATCTCGACCTGCTCCTGCAGCGGGTCATCCGCGCTCCCCGCGCCGCGGTGTGGAGCGCGTGGACCGATCCGTCCCTCTTCGAGCAGTGGTGGGTTCCGGCGCCGACCGTGTGCCGCGTCGACCGCCTCGACGTCCGGCCCGGCGGCGCGCTCGTGACGCGAATGAGCGAGGACGGGGTCGGCTTCGTCCCGCACCTCGACGCGAGCTTCCTCGTCGTCGACGAGCTTGAGCGGATCGTGTACACGAACGCGATCGACAGCGCCTGGCGCCCCGCGAGTCCCGCACCGGTGCTCATGACAGCCGAGGTCACGCTGAGCGATCATCCGGACGGCACGGACTACCGAATGATCGTCCGGCACGGTGATCCGGCCGCCCGCGCCCGCCACGAGGAACTCGGCTTCTTCGACGGCGTGGGCTCGGTCGTCAAACAACTCGCCGTCGTCGCGGAGAGCCGGGTCGCGGAGAGCGAGGTCGTCCGGTGAGGATCGTTCTCACCGAGTTCGTCACCCTCGACGGGGTCAGCCAGGGGCCCGGCTCGCCGACCGAGGACACGAGCGACGCCTTCACCCGTGGCGGCTGGCTCGTGCCCCACCTGGACGAACTCTTCGTCCGGCGTACCTCCGACTGGCTGGACCTCGCCGACGGCCTGCTGCTCGGGCGGCGCACCTACGAGGCGTTCGCCCGGGACTGGCCCCAGATCACCGACCCGGACGACCCGTACACCGCGCGGATGAACGCACTGCCGAAGTACGTGGTGACCAACACCCTCACTGAAGGGAGCTGGCATCCGACGACCGTGCTTCGCGGCGACCCGATCCAGACCGTCGGGGAACTCAAGGCGCGGCCAGGAAGGGAACTCCAGATCCACGGGAGTGCCCGGCTCGGCAACGCCCTGCTGGCGGCGGGCCTCGTCGACACGCTCCGGCTCGTCGTCGCCCCGGCCGTGACCGGTTCCGGACGGCGGTTGTTCGACCATCCGAGCCGACCCGTCGGCCTTCGACTCGTCCGCCACGAGGTGACGGCGAAAGGCCTGCTACTGCTCCAGTACGAGGCCGCCGGTGCCGCCCCGACAGCGGAATACGAGGGCGTCACGGCCTTCGTCTAGCGCAGTGACCGGAACCGAATACGTTTCCGTGCCGCTGTCGCGGCGATCCGGCTCTCCTACGTCAACAGGTGATCGACGTGGCCAGCACGACAGGAGGTCACCGCCGCCGCCTGGCGTGAAGCCGACAGTATCGGCGACTCCGTCCTGAGACAGCACGTCACCCGGGCACTTCACCGAGACCCTCAGGCCCGCACTCGACGACCCGCTCTGTCGTTCTCGCGGCCCGGGTCCTATACGGGGATGACCCTGGGGAGGCGGGGTGCGTCGTACCAGTCGGCCTTGTGCTTGCGCAGTAGCGCCTCGCCGTCGCGTTCCCAGGAGAAACGCGGCTTCTTGAGCAGCTTGCGGAAGACCTCGCTCGCTTTGCCGGGGTCCTGCGCGGCGAGGCGTTGCAGGATGCGGGGGCTGACGTCGTCGCCGCGCAGGTATCCGCTGACCACCTCGCGATACCGGCCGCGGGCGATGAGCGCGGGGTCGGCGAAGACCTCCTGGAGCAGGTCGAAGTCCGGGTGGAAGCCGAGACCGTCCTCCTCGTCGAAGAGGATTGCGACCGTCCCCATCTGGGCGAAGCCGGGATCGGGCAGGTCGGGCGGAGTCCACGGGCCGCTCTTGCTCCCGGCCCGCTCGTAGTCGTGCCGGTAGAAGGCGAGAACCTTCTCTTTCACCTCGTCTCCCGGAACGGCGATCATGTCGCTTCCATAGAGGTCGATGAAGGATTCGCGTTGGGTGGCCTGAATCTCGCGGGCCCGAGCGAGTTTCTCGGGGTTGCGGAAGACCAGCTTCGGATTCCTCAGCTGCAGCTCTCGTACGCCTGCGAGGGCGTCGGAGGCGTCCTCGGCGGGGAAGGCCGCCGATGCTCCGCTGATCATCCAGTCGTCTCCCACGGGAACGATGCCGCCGACCATGACGACGCCCGGGGTGAGCCGTTCGACGCCCGCCGGACCCATGTTGGAGCGGATCCGGTAGGTCAGCTCGTCGATGTGGTTGACGGCCACGAAACCGTCATCGCCGTACGGCTCCTTGATCTCGAAGACGCCCTGTACGTAGTCCGTCCACGACAGCACGAGCGCCCGGTCCTCGCCGGTGAATCGCTCGGCGAACATCTCGACCACGGTCTGCCCACCGTCGAGCCGCTTGGTGAAGATGAAGGAGTCCAGAGCCGCCGAGAAGGTCATCTCGTCGTCGACGACGCCGCCGGGGAACGCCTCAAAGATCATGTCCCTGACGGCCCGGTCGAACCGGGGTGACCGCGCGTACTCCGACAACTCGCCCTTGAGATCTCCGGCCCGCTCCATCGTGTCCATGACGTCCTCACAGTCCATCGGCGACCCCCAAGATACCGGTGAGGCACCGCGCCTACACCGAGTCGGGATCCGCCTTGACGATTGGCCGGGGGTTCACCGCGAACCCCTCCGGCTGGATTTGCTGCCACTTGAAGGCGGCCGGTGGCGGCGTTGAGGTGCCCGGCAGAACAGGTGTCATACGGGGGTCTCGCCGCGATCCGAATGTATGCCCGAGAGGACGCGTGTTAGGGGCGAGGCCGGTCCAGGTTGAACGCCACGTCGGCCAGACGGATCGTGCGCACCCTCGGGTCCTTGAGCAACTCCCGCAATTCGCGGACCGAGCTGAGCTGGTCCACATAGCCGTAGGCGAGTCCGGCTTTGGCCGCCTCGCGCAGCCGGGTCAGGGACAGGTCGAAGGAGCGCAGGTTCGCGTCGTCGTGGTCACGCAGCCGGCCGACCCAGTCGCGGAACTGCGGCAGGCCGCCACCGCACATCTCTTCGGTCATGTCGCCGCTCATGCCGAGTTCCATCGGGTCGGTCCAGTAGTCGAAGCCCCAGGTGATCGGGAGGGAGCCGGGCCTGCGCTCGTACACGATCCGTTCGGCGCAGGAGCCGTGCCGCTTCGTGAACGCCTTCAGGTCCGCCTCGCCGAGTGGCTGCTCGAACTCAACCACCGCGAGCGCGCTGAGGTCGGCGGGCAGCCGGGCGAGCACGGCGCGCACCTCGTCCTTGGGCGCCAGCCTGGTGCCGACGTCGAACAGGGACTGGGAAAGCCTGGTGTTGGAGGTATGGCCCAGCGGCAGGCGTCGTACGCGGCCGAAGAAGTCCTGACCGATGGTGTGCGATTCGCCCCCGGCCGGCCAGGCTCCGACAGGTCCTATGGGACGTGCCACCACATCGAACGACATCGACAGGGGCGAGGTCTGGCAGCAGGGGTCGATCGTCACCGTATAGGCCGGGTTGTAGATCTTGAAGGCGGTGCCGAGCACGGCCTGCATGCGGTCTTCCCGGTCGCCGCGGGTCTGCAGCAGGGACGAGCCCTCGGTCGCCGCCACCGCGAGCAGCGCCAGGACGGCCAGGACGATGGCGACCGTCCTGAACAGTCCTCGCCGGACCGCACGCCGGGTGCGCTTGGGGTCGAAGTCCGGCAGGTCTGGCATCTCAGGCATGTTCATCGGCTCTCCCGTAGAGGTCTGCGAAGGCGGCTCTCGCCCGCCACACCGCGGTTTTGATCGAGTTGTGCGACCTGCCGGTCATCGCGGCCACCTCCACCATCGAGAAGCCTTCGAAGTAGACCAGCGTGAGGAGCCGGCACTGCTGCTCGGGCAGCCGCTCCAGCGCGTCGCGAACGTCCAGTGATTCCACGTGAAGTGGCGGCACGCCCAGCTCGTCGGGGTTCGGAAGGGCGAGCTCGCGGCGGCTCCTGCGTGCGTGATCCACCAGGGTGTTACGCGCGATCGTGAGCAGCCACGCCGCCGCGTTCTCCCCCCGCCAGCCGAGCAGTGCCCTGGTCGCCTTGATGAACGTCTCCTGCGCCAGGTCCTCGGCGAGATGCGGATCGCGGGTCCTGCGCAGAAGGAACCCGCACACGAGCGGCCAGTGCTCGCGGTACAGCTCCTCGATGATGTCGCCCCCCGAACGGTTTCGATTGTCACGTCACATGCAGACGCGACCGCGGCGGGAATGGTCACACGGCTTGCCGGTCAATGCGCCGGAAGCATGACGTCGCAGCAGGGGCAGGGGAGTGCTGAAGTTGGTGGACACCTGCCCTCTGAAGAGCTCTGACGTGCGAATCCGCCATCCCGTACGTTCACCTGACGTCTGGATAGGATGGGCCGATGTCCTGGACGCTCGAAACCCCGGGTGGCGAGTCGCTTGACGTCAACGCGTGGAACTGGCGACCGGCTCTGGAACTACTGGAGAGATCCGGTCTCCTCGACGCCGACACGGCCGAAATGCTGGGTTACAACATCGCCGTGGAACTGACCGGCGAGCAGGCCCGGCGGATCGCCATGTTCTTGGACACCTACCTGGCGACCGCTCCCGCCGAAGGCCGCGTCCTCCTGGACGGATCGATCGTCACGGAACCCGACACCTACGAGTTCCACCGTGACGACCTCGGGCGCAACTATTCCGCGACGGTCGTGTGGCTGACTCGCTTCCGCGATTTCTGCCGCACCGCGACGGACGGCTTCACCGCCTACTGAACCGCTCGGGTGCCCAGGGCCCGGCGGCCCCGGGTTCTGGTGCGGTACGGCAACGTTGAGCGGTTGGCCAGGTGAGGCGGCCGTTCTCTCTACCGAGTCGAATTCTGCGCCGTAGGACACCCCCGGCTTTGCGGGCCGTGACGTCCCGCTCCTACGACTGGAAGGCCCAGGCGTCTCGGGGAATCACGTAGAACGTGTGGCGGGCCTCGATCCAGTCGCGATCGATGGGATGTCCGGTCGTTCGGCCGATCAAGGTCAAGGCGGCGTCGATGCTCTCCTCGACATCGGCTCCCTCCTCGTACCCGAGAACAAGCCCTTCCATATACGGGTCGAGCGCCTGACGATCAGGCTCGCTGCGGTCCTCTGGAAACGTGAAGTCCATTGAGACCAGGACACGTCCATCTTCTGCGTAGATCAGCCGCTCGTCACCATTGACGCTCCAGCCGATTCCAATCGCTCGCCCGGCTCCGGCGGACAATGCCTCAAGTGTCGAATACCGAGTGCAGTCCAGTCCGTTGAGCTGCAGGATCATTGTCCAGGCTCCGGCCGGACCGATGAGGACCGCGCCTTCATCGAAGTCGTGGTCTCCCTCTTCGTGCATCAGTTCGTCGACGGTGGAGGCGTAGGCGCTGTCAAGGTCTACTCGAAGGCGACGTGCGGCCTCCTCGCAGGTCAGGCCTTCGCACCAAGCCGCACGGAAGCCGAAATCCTCGCTGTCGAGGTCGTATTCATCAAGGAGATCGTAGAGTTCCAAATCGTCTGTCATATGGATGGCGGGGATTCACTGCAAGAGCTTTTTTGTCCAATTTCTGGAGATGGCTCTCGCCACAGGATGAACACCGCAATGGTGACGATGGTGACTGTAAAGGACAGGATATAGAGGATGGTCATGGCTGCTCCCTGGGGTGCCAAGGCAAAGCTTGCTCCGATCGCGATCATCGAGGTCACGGGGAAGATCGCACGCAAACCCCAGTAGGCGAACCGTCCGCGCGGTAGTGGGTGATCTTGGACGTAGTGCTCCCAGCCCATATTCTCCCGGCCGACGCGATCTTCGATTTCGGTCCGGAGATAGGCCGCGATGCGGGTAATCAGGTGGGCTTTGAAGAGCCAGATGATCCCCAGGGCAAGCGACAGCAGTGGGTAGATCAAGATGATGGCTGCATTGCGGACTTGAAAGCCCGCCGACAGCACGGCACCGAAGGAGACTGTCGCCACAGCGGTGGTCTGAAATTGCAGCGATGTGAGGCCGACGATCTCTGAGCGCAAGGAGGTGTATTCGGCTGCAGCGAGCTGTGTGGATTCCCATCGTGGCGGGGTCGGCTCTGTCGTGGGCAGCGGTCCCGCCATCCGTATGGTGTCTGACTGGGGGGCCATGGGCGCTTGTCGACCTGGTCGCCGCAAGAACAGTGCGAGCCCGGAGCGCCAGGAAAAAGTGTGCCGCATGATATCCACAATGCCACATACGCCGCCGTTGTGATGAAAAGCTGACCTGCCAAGGACGCCCCACTTGTCGGAGCGTTACAGCAGGCGATTATTTCCTTATGTTCTAACTCTCTGCTTTCGTGGCGTCACGCTACGACCAAATGGAGATGTGGATTCGCGAACTAAGGTGCCCAGCAGATTCCGGATAGTCAGCTACATAAGCTGACAGAAGAATGGAAGAAGTGCTTAAGTTGACACGGAAGATGGCGGAGTTGGATGCATGGGACGGGCGCCAGGGGAACTCGCCAAGAGGTTCGAGTCCTTCGCCCAGTCGATCCGTATCTGGGTGCGCCAGGCCGAACTCACCGACTCTTGCGCCACGCCACCAGCGATCAGAAGCATCGGCGTCACTGTCTACCGAGGCAGAGGTGGTCCGCGGATCGAACATCAGTCAACGGCGTCGACACCGCTTCGCGCCTCAGAGCGGTGAGGAACGCCGGTGAGGTTGCGACGGATCTCGATCAAGGTGTGGGCGGCGAAGGCGTAAGCGGGACTGTAGAAGAAGGGCGGAATCCCCGTCCCTGTGCCGTTCCTGTAGCAGGAATACTCGTCGGGAAGAGACAGGTAATCGGTCGGCGGGCATTGGGTCAGGTCCGACCAGGGGCCGACGATGTTGGCGGCGAGGTTGACCACCGCGAGAATTCCGAGAAAGACCGCCAGGACGAGGGTGGTTCGATCCTGCCACCTTCGCCGGAGCAGGGCCGCCACGGCCACCATGGGGACGGGGAGCGCGAAGGCCAGCACGACGACTTCGACATCCCACAGCACCTGCGTGATGTCCACGCCGACAGAGCCCAGATAGCCGACGCCAAGGCCCTGCGCCAGAGGGAAGATCCCGATCCCGTCGGTGACGTGGAAGTCGTAGTAGAAGAGACCGGTGCTCGCGATGGCGTCGCTGCCGAACCAGGCCATGACCGAGGGGAGGAGCGCGAGCAACGCGGCCGTCAACCACCACCGCTGTAACCGCATCTGTCCTGCTTCCCGCCACCGGCACCGGATGAGACGAGAAGCATGTCATGTGGGCTTCACGGACACTCCGGAGTCCGAGGTGTGACGGCCGGGCGAGCACCCCTTCGACGGCCCCGAGTGGTTCTGATGCCTCCCAGCTGTCGTTCACCGTCTCCGAAACCATCGCCTCCACGCTGTTTTCAGTGGAGGGTCTGGGTGCCGATGACGGAGAGCAGGTTCAGCTTGTCGTGGCTCTCGCTGCCGGGAATGGCGGTGTAGACGAGCAGCGAGTGGGCCTGGTCGGGGTCGATCAGTCTCTGGCAGGTCAGTTCCAGGGCTCCGACCTCGGGGTGGACGAAGTGCTTGACCTCGTGGGGGCGTATCCCGATCTCGTGGGCGTCCCACACGCGCCGGAACTCGTCGCTGCGGGCGAGGAGCAGGTCGGCGAGGTGCGCGGCTCGGGATCCGGGGCCGCGGAGGGTGGCGATCTCGCGCAGTCCCGAGGCGAACATCCGGGTGAGGAACGGATGTTCTTCCGGCGCGTAGAGATCCCGTGCGGCCGGATCGGTGAACCACCGGTATCCCAGGCTGCGGGCGGGCCCGGCGTAGCGGGTCGTGTCGCCGGTGAGCGCGACGCCCATCGAGGTCTGCCGCAGGGTCTCGCCGAGCTCGGTGACGATCTCCGCGGGAGTGTCGTCCAGACGGTCGAAAATGCGCAGCAGGCCGGGGCTGATGTGCTCGCCGACCCCGCTGCGGGCGGGTGGGTTCTGCCCCGCGAGACGGAACAGATGGTCTCGCTCGTCGAGCGATAGGTGCAGGCCCTGGGCGATCGAGGCGAGCATCTGGCTCGACGGCCGCGGTCCGCGTTCTTGCTCAAGGCGGGAGTAGTAGTCGGTCGACATGTGGCACAGCGTCGCGACCTCCTCGCGCCGTAGCCCGTTCGTCCTGCGACGGGGGCCGCGCGGGAGGCCGACGTCCTCGGGTTGCAGCACTTCTCGACGGCTTCGGAGGAACTCCGCCAGCCCGGCGCGATCGATCATGGCATTCCCTCCGCTCGCGGTGCTGCTCCGTTTCTATCGTCCTCGCGCGACGGCAACCACGGACCGTCGATCCCCCTCTCGGAGGTTTCCGAGGTTTCCGAGGTGGGCGAGGCCGCATCCATGGATCGGTGGTCCCTGGAACATCCATGCCGCCTCCGGGACCGTGGATCCGAGACGACACCACAGGGAGCAGAGCAATGTCGCGTCAAGCAATCGACATCACCATTCCGGACCTGTCAGGAAAGCGTGCGCTCGTCACCGGCGCCAGCGACGGCATGGGGCTGGGCATGGCCGCGCGACTCGCCGCGGCCGGCGCGGAGGTCGTCATGCCCGTCCGCAACCCCCGCAAGGGCGAGAACGCGATCGCCGCGATCCGCCGGAACCTCCCGAACGCGAAGCTCTCGCTGCGCGGTCTCGACCTGTCGTCGCTCACGTCGGTCCAGGCCCTCGGAGAGGCTCTCCGCGAGGAGGGGCGGCCCATCCACATCCTGATCAACAACGCGGGCGTGATGACCCCGCCGAGCCGGCAGACCACGGCGGACGGCTTCGAACTCCAATTCGGCACCAACCACCTCGGCCACTTCGCCCTCGTCGCCCACCTCCTCCCGCTGCTGCGCGCCGGCCGTGCCCGCGTCACGTCGCAGGTCAGCATCGCCGTGAGACGCGGCGGCATCAACTGGGACGACCTGAACTGGGAACGCGACTACGACGCCATGCGCGCCTACCGGCAGTCCAAGATCGCGTTCGGGCTCTTCGGTCTCGAACTGGACCGTCGCAGCAAGACCCACGGATGGGGCATCACCAGCAACCTCTCCCACCCCGGAGTGGCCCCCACCAGCCTCCTCGCCGCCCGCCCCGAGCTCAACCGCGACAGGGACACCGGTGGCGTCCGCCTGATCCGCGCGCTCTCGGCGCGCGGCATCCTCGTCGGCACCGTCGAGACCGCGATGCTGCCCGCGCTCATGGCCGCGACCGACCCCGACGCCAAGCCCGGCGTCCTCTACGGCCCCAAGGGCCTCGGCGACCTGGGCGGCGCACCGGCCGAGCAGCGGATGTATTCTCCGCTACGCGGTACGGAGGACGCCGAGCGCGTCTGGCGGATCTCGGAGCAGCTCACCAAGACCGTCGTTCCGGCCACTTGACCCACGCCGAGGCCCTACGGGGGTGCACATCAGAAAGATCGTCCTCATTCTGGCGTTGGGCGCGGTCGCCTGCACTCCCGACGCCTCTCCGGCAAGGCAGGAAACCGGCGTGCCGGCCTCGTCCTCGCCCGCCACCTCGGTAACCGTCGAGTGTGAGGCGACGGTCGGCGGAGAGCAGGTCCCCCCTGCCGGGTTCGAGATCATCGGTGGTGCGGTTGCGCTGCCGACGAGCCGTGATCGATCACATGCCCTGCAGGCCGGCGAGGTGAAGCTGCCTGACGGGAAGACGGGATTGTTCGCGAAACAAGGGCTGCTCGTACGGCGGGGCGAGCTTGTCGAGCTGATCGTTCCGGAGAATTTTCGGGACCGGTTCTGGATGAAATGGGGCAGGCCGGAGCCGCTGGGCGACCACGTGATTGTCGATCGCTGCGACTCGGACAAGGAATGGACGGCATTCGCGGGTGGCTACACCGTCCGGCGTGCTGCCTGTCTTCCGGTAGATGTTCGAGTCGGGAACGGTGAGCCGCACCGGGTGCACATCGGTATCGGGGCGCCGTGTCCGGGACAACGGCCCGCGCCCGAGGCCGATTCGGGCTCTGGCTGAACCGGCGGCTCGCAGGTGACCGGGACGCCGGGCTGCCGCGAGGTCGGGTTGGCGGCAGCGGTGTAGAGAGTTCTGGATAAAAAATATCCTCATATATCCGTCAATGTCGTTTATGTCTGCTTAGACATTGAGAGACGTGCCAAAAACGGGGCTAAGTTTGTTTCAGTGAACGACTGAGGCATGAACTCCGCGAGAGGTGTCGGCGGGCGTGGTAAATGATCAGGAAGGCCTGTTTCCGGACTTAAGGGATAGACGGCAAGGGCTTAATCTGTCATCCGAAATCGCCGCCGGACCGGTCGAAAACAAACAGGAAGCCCCTGATCCAGACGGCGGGCGGTTGTGAGCAGGCGGACGATCATCGGAGCCCGTTACGAGCTGGACCCTCTGTCGCGTCGCTCGGGAGGAATGGGCGAGGTGTGGTTCGGCTACGACAACCGCCTCGACCGGCCGATCGCCATCAAGTTCATCAGGATCGACAAGCTGCCCGACGGCCGCGAGGACGAGGAACTCGCAAGACGCTTCGTGCGCGAGTCACGGATCACCGCCCGACTTGAGCACCCGGGGGTCCCCACGGTCTACGACTGCGGATCGCACGACGACGACCTCTACCTCGTCATGCAACTCGTCAACGGTGCCCCCGTCTCCTCGCTTCTCGACGAGACACAGGTGCCCGTCGCCTGGGCGGTGGCGATCGCCGCGCAGGTCTGCTCGGTGCTGGCCGTGGCCCACGCCAACTCCCTGGTGCACCGCGACCTCAAACCCGCCAACCTGGTGCTCTGCCCCGACGGCACGGTGAAGGTACTCGACTTCGGGATCGCCGCCGCGCTGGCCGGTACGGAGACGACCCGGCTCACCAGAACAGGAGAGATACTCGGCACGCCGGCCTACATGGCACCGGAACAGGCGATGACCGGAATCGCCGGTCCGCAGAGTGATCTCTACTCCCTCGGCGTGATCCTGGACGAGATGCTCACGGGCGAGAACCAGTTCGCCGCCCCCACCGCGCTCGCCTCGATGCGCAACCACACGGACGTCCCGCCCCGGCCGCTGCGCGCCAGAAGGCAGGGCATCCCCGAAGGTCTGGAGCGGCTCGTCCTGTGGCTGCTCGCCAAGTCACCCGAGGAACGACCGGCCAACGCGGGGGTGGTCTACGAGCGGTTGCTGGACTTCTGCCGCGAACTGCCGCCCTTTCCCGGCTACGTGAACCTGGACGCGCCGCACCCGGTGCGCATGTACGCCGCGGTCGTCGGACGCGTCGCCCCCATGGGAGCGAACCGGAACCGTCGGCCCGCCGATCCGGTACGGCCGCCGCGGATCAGGCTCGCCGCGGAATCGGCGCAGATCGGAGGGGACGATCTTGAACGCGCTCGCAGGGACGCGAGGAAGCTCAAGGTGGAGTCCCGTTTCACCCAGGCGGCGGATGTGCTCGCGGAGGTGATACGCCCCGCCGAGGGTTCGTTCGGCTCGGCCAGCTCCGAGGTGGTGGACCTGCGGATCGAGCTCGCCGAGGCGCTCTTCCTTGGCGGGGACTACCGCCGGGCGGCGCCCGAGTTCCGCCGGCTGGCGATCGACGTGGCCCAGGTGGAGGGACCCGGCAACAACCTCGCACTGCGATGCCGGTTGATGGAGGCGAACTGCCACGCGGCGGTGGGGGAGATGAGCCTCGCCCTGACGCAGTTTCGCGAGCTCCTCGCCGACGAGAGGCGGTTCGGTGCCGACGAGGAGCGGATCTTCGAACTCCGGCGTCAGATCGGGCTGGTGGAACTCGGTTCGGGTCACCGGACCCAGGCCAGGCGCACGCTGGGCGACCTGCTGGGCGACCTGGAGCGGAAGTACGGCCCGCAGCACGCGGAAGCCGGTAAGGTCCGCGCGATCCTCGAAGCTCTCGACGATCGATGACGCCTCCGCGACATCGGCGTCCTTCGTCGTACGGAAAAGGTCGATGACGCCCCGGCGACGTCGACATCGTTCGCCGTACGGAAAAGGCAGGAGCCCCCGGTTCCGGAAATTCCGGAAAGCCCTGATCGCCACTGACCAGGGCGAGCATTCTTGTAGGGCGCCTGCACACATGAGAATCCCCGGAGGACACGGCGTGCCGAAGCTCGGAATCGACGAGGACTTTTCTCCGTGACTTCGGAAGGCGCGAACGATCCGCTCACGCCCTCGACTACGGAAAGCCACTTCAGGAGCCGATGATGGATGACGACATTCAGCTGATCAGCGACGGCGACGGCCTGGCGGTCATCGGAAGTCCGGCGGCCGTCGAACGCTTCCTCGCCTCCGAAGGACTGCCGTCGAAGGATCTCGGACTGCCAAGGCTCCGATCCACCCTCGGCGCCGCGGCCGGAGTCGCGCAGGCGGGTTCCGAGATCGCCGCCAACTCGGGCCGCTGGGTGAAGTTGACCAAGGAGTCCGCGCAGGCTCTCAAGAAGTACGAGCTGATGAAAGGTTCGAGTCCGGGCGTCGACCGTGCCGTGTTGACGGAGAACGGCAAGATCAAGGGACTCCTCGAATTCGTGAAAACGCCAGGACTGCGTCCGACCAACCCGGCGCTTCTGGCCAATGTCGGGGTGCTCATGGCGCAGCTCGCGATGCAGCAGGCCATGAACGAGATCACCGACTATCTCGCCGCGATCGACGAGAAAGTCGACGATGTGCTCCGCGCCCAGAAGGACGTGGTGCTGGCGGACATGATCGGAGCGGGCTTCGTCATCGAGGAGGCCATGACCGTCCGGGAGCAGGTGGGTCGGGTCTCCGAGATCACGTGGTCGAAGGTGCAGGCCACGTCGATGACGATCGCGCGAACCCAGGCCTACGCGCTGCGCCGACTCGACGCGCTCGCAGAGAAGATGGAGAACAAGACCAAGATCGGTGATCTCGCCAAGGCGTCCAAGGACGCGGAGGTCGCGGTTCGGGAGTGGCTCGCCGTTCTGGCTCGTTGCCTCCAACTGCACGACGCGATCGCCGTGCTCGAACTCGACCGCGTGCTCGACGCGTCTCCGGACGAGCTGGACCGGCATCGCCTCGCACTCCGGGTCGCCCGGCAGAACCGGATGGAGCTCATCTCGCGGAGCACCGAGCGTCTGATGGCCCGCGTCGTCGCGGCTGCCGACGCGGCCAACACGAAGGTGCTGCTGCACCCGACCGCCTCTCCAGCCGTGGTGCATTCGAGCAACCACGTCGCGATCGCCGTCGTCGACTTCCACGGGCGGCTCGGGATCGAGCGGGGGCGGCAGTCATTGGACGCGAGACGGTGGGGGGACGCGGCCGCGGAGGCGAGAGACAGGGTGCTGGAGACGGGAGCGGAGGGCGTCAATACCGCCAGGCGCCTCGGTAACGAGACCTTCGACCGAGCCAGATCGGTGACCGGCAGGCTCTCCGGCGGGATCACCGAGCGCGTGCTCCGACGGCGCGGCGACAACGAGGAACGCGACAAGGAAGGCTGAGACACCGGCACAGGTGCGCCGGAGGTGGGCCGGTCGCTGCTGGAAGCCTGCGACGCTGGGGTGGGGGCGGCGAAGATCCTGCTCCAGGAAGAGAACCCGTCGGAGGCGAGTTCATGTTCGGGACCGAGAGAGGTAGGGCCTGCCTGGTTGCCTGGTTGCCTGGTTGCCGGGTACCGAGGGACGGGTGACGACGCAGCCGTGCCCCCGCGCGTCACCCCGGCGGCGACGGTGTGGCACGGGCGTTAACGCCGCTGATACCGGTCATCGGATACGACTTCGATCATGCGAATACTGGTGGCGGAGGACGAACGGGACCTGGCAGACCTGGTGGCCATGGGGTTGCGGCGGCACGCGATGGCGGTCGACGTCGCGTACGACGGCGAGGCCGCGATGGAGCGGCTCACCGTCAACGACTACGACGTGCTCGTGCTGGACCGGGACCTGCCCGGGATATCCGGCGACGTGATCTGCCGGGACCTGGTGCGGGCCGGGGCACGCACCCGCATCCTGATGCTGACCGCGGCCGCGTCGATCCCCGAGCGGGTCGCGGGCCTGGGGTTGGGCGCCGACGACTACCTGCCCAAACCCTTCGACTACACCGAGCTGGTGGCGCGGGTACGTGCCCTGGGGCGGCGCAGCCAGGCAGCGCTGCCACCGGTGCTGGAACGCCACGGGATCGTGCTGGACCCGCAGCGGATGCAGGTCTCCCGCGACGGACGCTTCCTGAGGCTGTCGTTGAAGGAGTACGCGGTGCTTGAGGTGCTGATGCGGGCGAACGGGACCGTGGTCAGCGCCGAGACGCTGCTGGAGTCGGCATGGGACGAGCACGCCGACCCGTTCACCACCGTGGTACGCGTCATCATCAGCCGGTTGCGCGCCAAGCTGGGCGACCCGCCGTGCATCCACACCGTGCCGGGCGCCGGATACCTGCTGTGACCCGGCGTACGCCCCGGAGGAACCCGGCGCTCCCGGTACACGACCGGAGGCGCGCGGCATGCCCGGCGTACGGTCGGAAAGGCACGGCATGCCCGGCACACCGTCGGAGAAGGGCGGTGCGTCCGGCGTGCGGTCCGGGAACGCGCGGTGCCGGGGGGCCGCTGTGAGCGGGCGCGCGGCCAGGAAGGTCTTCGGCACGGTACGGATGCGTCTGACCCTGCTGTACACCGGCCTGTTCCTGGTCACCTCGACGATCCTGCTCACCGTGGTGAACTTGCTGCTCAGCAACGCGCTGGAGAGCCGGGTCAGATCCATCAAGGAGGACTTTCCGCCCTTTGAAGGATTCCCCCTGGGGGTGCCCGCGCCGAGGGCGCCAGACCTGCCCGACCTCCCGGCGCGCCCCGAGGTCGTCGACGTCGTGAACACCCTGTCCGGCGCGGTGCTGCGCTATCAGTGGACGGTGAGCGCGATCGTGATCGCCCTGCTCACCGTCGTCTCGGTGGTCGCCGGCTGGTGGCTGGCCGGACGGGTGCTGAGCCCGCTGCGGCACATCACCGCCACCGCGCGCCGTCTCTCCCTGTCCAACCTGCACGAACGGATCGGGCTCGCCGGTCCCCGTGACGAGCTCACCGACCTCGCCGAGACCTTCGACGCGATGCTGGAACGGCTGGAACGGTCGGTCGACAGCCAGCGCCGGTTCATCGCCAACGCCGCCCACGAACTGCGGACCCCGCTCTCCGTCCAGCGGGCCGCGATCCAGATCGGGCTGGACGACCCGCTGCCGGACCGGCTGGTCCCGGTACGGGAGAAGCTGCTCACCGCGAACCGCAGGACCGAGCGGCTGATCGACTCGTTGCTCCTGCTCGCCCAAGCGGAACACGGCCCGGACGGCATGGAGCCGGTGGCCCTCGACGCGCTGGTCCGCCAGGCGGTCGAGGAGACGGCCGTCGACGGCGTCGACGGCATCGTCATCACCTCGGAGATCCGGCCGGTCGTCGTCGCGGGTGACCCGATCCTGCTCGGCAGGCTCCTGACCAACCTGCTGCAGAACGCGGTCCGCCACAACCGTCCCGGCGGGACCGTACACGTCGGCCTCACCGTGACCGGCGTGCTGACCGTACGCAACACCGGCCCAGAGGTGCCCGCCGAACGGATCGACGAGCTGTTCCAGCCGTTCCGCAGGCTGCACTCCCGGACCGGAAGCGCCGACGGCGCCGGTCTCGGCCTGTCCATCGTGGCCTCGATCGCCCAAGCCCACCACGCCACCGTCACCGCCCGGCCCAACCCCGGCGGCGGCCTCGAACTGACCGTGATCTTCCCCGTCCTTAGGGGCTGACATGAGTCTCCTCGTCCGCAGCGGCCGACCGTGAGCTCCGCAACGGCAGACTGTGAGCTCCACAGCGGTCGAGCGCGACTCTTCTCACGTAGCAGCCGACCACGAGCTTCCCCGCACGCGGCGAGGGAGCGTGAGCCTCCTCGCCCGCGACACAGAGGAAGGAGCCCGGCGGTCGCCGGGCTCCGTGAGCGGGGAAGGGCTACTTCAGCAGGGTGAGGGCCTTCGTGACGCCCGGGTCGCGTCCGGCGGACAGGTCCGCCGAGGTCATCGGGGCCTGGTGGTCGGGGGCGACACCGATGGTGTTGACGACCTCCCGGTTCGCTCCGATCTCGTGCTTCTTGGGCAGGATGAGGACGCTGCCGTCGTCGAGCAGATAACCGGCTCCCGGGCCCGACACCGCGCCGGCGGTGCGGGTGCCGACCAGGGTGCCGAGACGGAGATCCTTGACCGTGCTGGTGAAGGAGTCGCACGCCGAGGCGCAGTTGCGGTCGGTGAGCGCGACGAGGGGCAGACCCAGCAGCGGCACGGTGTCGTCGCTCCGGTTGGCGGTGCAGCGGCCGTGCACGTCGCACCAGTAGCTGGTGACCTTGCCGTGCGTCCAGGCACCGAGCAACCTGGAGACCTCCTGCGGGCTGCCGCCGCCGTTGCCGCGCAGGTCCAGCACGACCCCGCGCAGGGTCGCCTTCTCGCGCAGGGAGGCGATGGCCTCAAGGACCTTGTCCGCCGCGCCGGGGAAGAAGCCCGGCAGCGCGACGTAGGCGACGGAGCCGGAGAGCAGCTTGGACTCGACCTTCGGCTCGGAGCCGGAGGAGGGGGCGGGGGTCACCGAGACGTCGACGGTGCCGCCGGTGGAGGGACGGCGCAGGGTGAGCCGGACCGCCTTGCCCGCCGGGGGCCTGATGAGCCCGTCGAGGACTCCCTGGGAGAGCACCCCGTTGACGAAGAGCGGCACCCCGTCGACCGAGACGAGTTCGTCGCCCGGCCGGATCCCCGCCTTCGCGGCCGGACCTTCCTGGCGTACGTCGGTGACGAAGAGCGGCGGGGTGGCCGCCGGATCGATCACCCCCGGGGGACGGATGCCGGAGAGGCGGGCGCCGAGGGACAGCCCGCCGGGGGTCGGGCGGTCCCAGTTCGCGTGGTTGTCGTCGAGGCTTCGCACCATCCCCCGCATCGTCGCCTCCGCGACCGCCTGCCGCACCTCGGGGTCGGCGGGCAACGTGCCGACGACCTTCTGGTAGACGGCGCTGAACGCAGCCCAGTCGGCTTTCTTGTCGCCGGTGAGCGCGGGCATCGTCGCGTTCGGCCGGTCGAGTCCGCGGCGCTGCAACTCCTGGGTGAGCGCGGTGAACGCGGGCACCAGCAGCGCGCGGGGATCCAAGACTGGGCCGCTGTAGTAGTTGGCGAAGACGCAGTGGTATGCCTGCTCGAGGGTGGTGACGGTGGTCGGCTTCAACGGCGGAGGCTCGGACGGCCCCGACGGTCCTGACAGGGACACGCACGCCGGTGGTCGGCCGCCGTACCCACGGTCGGCGCTCGCGCCGGTGGCCCCGGAACCGATGAGAGCGGCGAGCGCGATCGCGATGACGAACGATTTTCTGCTTCTCATGCCGCCGAGCTTCGCGATCATGCTGTTGCCCGGATGTGAACGCGAACGTTAACACCGCCGTAGCGGTCCCTCCGGTAGGAACACTGCTTTTGGGAGCCCGGCGCCGGTCGCGGGGAGATGGTACCGGCCGCGACCGATTGTGTCGGCTTGGCCGATCGGCCGACAGGGAGCCGGGCTACGTCATTGAGAGCGGGGGAGGAGGGACATCCGGTCAAGAAGGTTCCGCCTGTTCAGACGGGTGTCCGTGTCGCGGCCTGCTCCTGTCGGCCCAGTAGTTGTTCGTGCAGGGTGCGGGCGGTGCGTACGAAGTTGCTCGTCCCCTTGCGGGCCGCCGCCTCGGCGACCGCGGGGACGGGGCCGTGCGCTCCGGCCCAGCGGGCGGCGTCGATCGCGAGGGAGAGCGCCTGGGTGTGGCTTGAATGCGGTCGCTCGTCGGGTCCTGGCAGGTAGACCGGCAGCAACCCGGTCATGATCTCCCACACCTGCCGGTGCGCACCCTGTTTCGCGCATTCCTCCAGCGCCGAGCGCACGGGGCTCATCGTGGTCACCTCCCTGCGCAGGGAGAGCCCGAGCTGACGGCCGCATTCCACGGTGGGCAGGCAGTCGGCGGCGGCCGCGTCCAGCAGCAACCGCAGACCGCGTTCGGGCCATGCGAACATGCCCTGCTGGGCCAACTGGACGGCGATCAGCAGCGCCGTCGCCTCACCCACCGGCCCGTCCTGGGAGAACAGCGCGGTCACGTACTGATGGAAGTAACCCGGCCGCTCCCAGGTGTCGAGCAGGTGCGGCAGCAGGTGCATGGCCACCGTCTCCCGATTCGAGGGCAGCGTCAGCCGCCAGAACTCCATGTACTTGCCGTCGTCTTCGTCCGTCCAGGAACGCGGGTCGGACAGTAGCGTGTCGATCAGCGCGAGCCCCGTCGGTTCGAGGCGGATGCGGGGGTTCAGTCGGGGGGAGTGCTCGCCCTTCTGCCGGTCGTGCGTGTAGGCGCCGCCGGCGTGTGCCCAGTCCACCCGCAGTTGCGGCTCCGGCCGATCGGTCAGCCAGCGCGCCAGCGTGGCGCCCGCCTGGGAGGTCAGCTTCCCGGCACGGTCGACCACCTCGGCGGACGCCTCGCGCGGCAGTCGCAGCAGCGCCTGCCCCAGGTCGGCGGGCAGGACCTGGGCGCCGGCCCGCTCGTACCCCTCCAGGCGGGCCACCAGCTCGGCGGGATCGAGGTGACCGGAGGTCAGGGTCGGGGTGGCCAGCAGGTACGGAGGCAGCGTCCCGGCTTTCAGCGCGGAGTGGACCTCGGCGCAGCGCAGCAGCATGGCGTAGTGCGGTGCCGAGAGGTGACGCGGGTCAGGCAGACGGTCGTGCGGCGCCTTTTCCTGCTTCTCCTGCTCATCGAGTCTTCTCCAGCTGCCCGACGACATGATCCACACGTTCAGGATCTCCGCTTCGAGCGGCGGGCCCTGGGTGAAGTGCTCAAGATTGCCCAGCGGAGTGCCGTTCTCGGTGAGGGCCGCGGCGATGTTCTCTCGCATCTCGGCGGGCAACCGGCCGAAGTCCACCTCGATGTCGCGCTCCTCGTCGCCTTCGGCGATGCGCACGCCGATGACATGTCTGGCGTACTCGGGAGCCTGTTCGGGCTCGGGGGTCGGCGGCTCCTGCCCGGGGTCGGCGGCCTCGCGCAGCAGCGCCTCCGTCCACTCCTCAAGGCGGCACCATTGACGCCGCTCGTAAATACGGCCCTGGCCGGGGCGCGGTCGCCTGGACGGGGCGCGGACGAAACCGTCGAGCCACCGTTCGAAGATGATGACGTCGCCCACCTGGCCGTAGGCGGCGGTCAGGTCCTCCAAGGCCGGTGGGAACGGCTCGCGGGCGAGTGGCTGGAACGGCGGCAGCGTCCCCGGCTCGAAGTCGTCGATCTCCTCCGGCTCGGCTGCCACCACCCCGTACGCCTGGGAGAGCCGCGCCGCCAGCTCGGCGGGCAGGACGCTCGCCGCCTCGCGGACGGCCTCGGCTCCGGCGGGCGTGAAGCGCCGGGCGTGCTTGACGGCCAGGCGCACCGCGCGCTCGCGCACCTCGTAGGGCTCGCACAGGAATGCCGAGGCGAGCGCCGGGGCCAGCTCGTCGAGGTCGCCGTCCACGTCGCGGGCGGCCTGGTCGAGCAGGGTCAGTCCGGCCCGCACGAGCTTGCCCTCGGGGCGGAACAGCAGCGCCGACACCGCCTCGTCGATCTCCTCGCCGCTCAGCCCGCCCGCACCGCGCAGCTGCCGTAGCGCCAGCTCGGCCACCGGCCCCGGCGCGGCGGGCAGCAGTCGCAGGTAGTCGCGAGTGCGCTCGGCGCTCGGCGCCGGGTCGAGCATCTCGTGCAGGCGAACGAAGAAACGCAGGTCGGCGGCGTTGCCACCGCGCAGGAACCGGCGCAGGCAGCCGTCGACCAGCGGATCGGGGGCGAGTCGGCCGGCCGTGACCGCGGCGCGCAGCGCCCCCAGCCAGGTGCGGAGGCCGGGATCCCACGAGGGCGGATCGACGCTGTCTCCGCGCAGCGCCCGGCCCACGCCCTCGGCCTCGCACAACCGGGGCACCAGGTGCTCGGCCAACGGGTCGTGCTCCAGATCCGGCGGCTGGGACACCCAGGCGACGGCGAGCGGGTCGTGCTCGGGCGGGACGGCACCGCTACGGCGCAGCAGCTCCAGGGCCAACGGCATGCTGTCGTCCCTGGCCTGGGTCCGGTTGCCGCGCAGCCGCAGGGCCAGCCGCACCGCGAGACCGGCCTGCCACTGCTGCGGTCGCGCGGCGATCACCCGCAGCAGTGGCCCGGAGTCCAGCGGTGGCCGCCAACGGGTGAAGTCGCGCCGATACAGCCAGGTCGCGACGGCGGCCACCCCGCCGAACACGCCCGCGCCGGCGACCCGCATGGGCTCGATCCATTCCTCGCCGCCGCTCCATACCCCCCGGCGCTGGTCGCGTTCCTCGACCGCTGTCCTGGCGACGCCGATGTGGTCGGGCAGCTCGCGAGCCACCTCCCGGCACCCGGCCTCGTCCAGAGCCAACACGGCGTCTGCGACCAGGGCCGGGTCACCGGCGGCGATGGCCGCGCGCACGCTCGACCAGGCCCCGCTCACGGGGGATTGTGTCGTCATGCCGCACACCGTAGAGATCGCCCCCGACAGAACCGGATCTCACATGAACAGCACCGGGTACGCGATGCGGTGGAGGCGGGGAAGGCGGAGGCCGTGCCGGTGCCGACGGTGAAGCTCACGCAGCCGGCGGGACCGCGGCGCCAGGGGCGCTGTGAGAGAACCGGTTTTACCGGAGCGGTAGCCGGACGGCCGGCGGGAGAGGGGAGAGTCCGGGGTGTGCCTGGAACGACTGGATCATCAGTGCGGCGAAGCGGCGAGCGGCGGCCGCCCGCAGTTCGGGGGACTCGGCTCGGATGCCCTCGTTCGCCGTCATCGTCAGGACGACGTCTTCCAGAACGACGTCGGCGCGAAGGTCGCCCGCCTCCTTGGCCTTGCTCAGGAGTTCGCGTATCCCGCGTAGGGCGCGGTCGCGGTCGGCGGCCAGGCCCACCGATGCGGGCAGTCGTGAGACGAAGGCGTGGGAGAAGCCCCGGCCGAGGGCACGCATCTCCATGAGCCTGAAGATCGTCTCGCGGAACCCGTGCCAGGGGTCGGGGTCGGCCCGGCCTTCGTCGACGATCTGGGAGCACAGCGTCATCCCTTCGCCGAAGGCCGTGGTGAGCAGGGACTCCTTGGTCGGGAAGTGCCGGTAGACGGTCGCCGGGCCGACCTGGGCGCGGCGGGCGATCTCCCGGATAGGCACGTCCAAGCCTTCCTGGGCGAAGGCGGCGCGGGCGGCGGCGAGGATCCGGGCGCGGTTGTCCCGGACGTCCGAGCGCCGACTCTGTCTCACTTCCGCCGTCACGACTCTCACTTTAGACAAGCGGATGAAGTGCTCCGTTACCGTCAAATTTCATGAGAGCTGTCCAGTTTTCCGAGTACGGTCCACCCGAGGTCCTGCAGGTGGCCGAGGTTCCGGAGCCGCACGCCGGACCGGGGGAGATTCGCATCGCCGTCCGGGCGTCCGGACTGTCCGCGGGCGAGGCGCGCCTGCGCTCAGGGGAGATGCGTCATGTGGTGCCGCTGACGTTCCCGTACCGGACGGGGTTCGACGCCGCGGGCGTGGTCGACGAGGTCGGCGACGGCGTCACCGGCGTTCGTGTCGGCGACGAGGTGTTCGGGATGGCGCATTCCGCCGTGCGCGGCGCCAACGCCGATCACGTCGTCCTGACCGCCTGGGCTCCCAAGCCCGCGGTATGGGACTGGGCGGAGGCGGGCGGTGCGGCGGGCCTCGTCGAGACCGCCACCCGGGTTTTCGACCGGCTCGCCGCCGGCTCCGGCGACACGGTGCTGATCCAGGGAGCGGCCGGTGGGGTCGGCACGGTCGCCGGCCAGCTCGCGGCGGTCCGCGGCGCCCGGGTCATCGGCACCGCCAGTGCCCGCAACCACGACTTCCTGCGCTCCCTCGGCGTCGAACCGACGACCTATGGGCCCGGCCTGGTCGAACGCGTCCGAGCGCTGGCCCCGGCCGGGGTGGACGCGGTGTTCGACTGCGCCGGAGGAGCACTGCCCGACCTCGTCGCCCTCGCCGGAGACCCGGCCCGGGTCGTCACGATCGCCGACACCACCGCGGCCGCGCACGGCGTCCACATGTCCCACGGCGTCCCCGACGACGGCACCGCCCTCGCGGCGAACGCCGACCGACCGGCGGTACACGGCCTCGGCCTCGCCGTCGACCTCGCCGCCCAGGGCCGCCTGCGCATCCCCGTCGCCGCCGCGTTCCCGCTCACCCACGTCGCCGCCGCCCACGAACTGAGCGAGACCCGTCACGCCCGCGGCAAGATCATCCTGATGCACTGATTTCCGGAAAGCGGCAGGCGGCCAGGGCGTTCACTTTCCCAGCCGGTCGGAACCAGACGAAACGCGTCCGCCGCGGGTCCCGTATCGAGGGCAGGCGGTGTCCTTAGCGCGATCGGGCGAGCCGGAATCCCAGGTCGTCGATGCGGAGGGTCGGGTGGCTCTTGCGGCGGCACGACGCCCGGCATCCCCGGGGGTGATCGGACACACCTCCGCCCCTGAAGACCCGGTACGGGCCGTAGACCTCGGGGTCGTAGACGTCCCAGCACCACTCCCACACGTTGCCGATCATGTCGTACAGCCCCCATGGGTTCGGCGCCCTGGTCGCGACGTCGTGGACCTCGCCGCCGGAGTTGCCGCGGTGCCAGGCGATCTCGTCCAGCTCCCCGTAGCGGACGCCGGTGGTCCCGGCCCGGCAGGCGTACTCCCACTCGGCCTCGGTCGGGAGGCGGTAGCCGTCGGCTTCCCGGTCGAAGACCACGTCCTCGCCGTCGGGGTCGTCGCCGATCGAGTAGCAGGGGGCGAGCCCTTCCGCCCGCGAGAGCAGGTCGCAGAACCGGACGGCGTCCATCCAGGAGACCTCGGTCACCGGCGTCCGCGGCCCCGCCGGGCTCGCGGGCGCCTCGCCCAGGACGGCGCGGTACAGTTCGCGGGTCACCGGATAGGAGGCCAGCTCGAAGGCCCCGATCTCGACCTTCCAGATCGCCTTCGTGCCCTCGTCCCGCAGGAAGACGTTTCCCGCCGGGATCGCGACCATGTGCTCGGCGATGGCGATGGCGACGGCGGTCGCCTCGCGCGGCGTCGGCTCGGCGCTCATCGTTCGTCCTGCTCCACCCGATCGGTCCGGGTGAACGACATGCGGACACCCCCGTTCGTGAACGCTACCAGGCGCGTCGGCGGGCCGACGGTCTCGCGGTCGCGGCCGGGATTGTCGGTCTGTTCCGCTACGTTGCCGCCATGGCGGATTTCGTACTGGTCGCAGGTGCGTGGCTCGGGTCGTGGGCGTGGGACGAGGTGGTGCCCGAGCTGCGCGCGGCCGGGCACGGCGCCCATCCGCTGACACTGTCCGGTCTCGCGGACAAGCGGGGCGTGCCCGCCGGGCAGCGGACCCACGTTCAGGACATCGTCGACGAGGTCGAACACCGTGATCTGCGCGACGTCGTCCTGGTCGGGCACAGTTACTCGGGAATCCCGGTCGGTCAGGCCGCCGAGCGGATCGGTGACCGGTTGGCCCGCGTGGTCTTCGTCGACTCCGACGTTCCGGCCGACGGAGAGTCCTTCGTGTCCGGCTGGCCGTACGGCCGGGCGATGGTGGAGGCCTCGATCGCCGAGACCGGCGGCTTCTGGGCGCCGCCTGCGGCGGCCGGTTACGACGGCCAGGGTCTCACCGGCGAGCAGATCGCCCGGATCGTGAGCGGCGCGACGCCGCATCCGGGCGCCACGTTGACCGAGCCGGCGGTGCTGGCACGCCCGCTCGGCGAGCTACCGGCGACGTACGTCAAATGCCTGCTCGACGGCGACGAGCCGAGCGACGACGTCGCCAAGCTGCTGAGCGGTGAGCACTGGCGGCTGGTCAAGATGGACACCGGTCATTGGCCGATGTTCTCCCGGCCGCGAGAGCTGGCGCGGATCCTGCTCGACGAGGCCGCGGCGTGATGGTCACCGCCGTTCCGGCCACTGTTGTCAGGCGCATGAGTGGACGGTGTGGGAGTGCCTGAGCGGGGCGCGGGTGCCGCGGCGGAGCGCGGCGGTCTCGCGTGGGCGGTGACCGAGATGGCCGCGCCCCAGTACGTCGCGGTCGCGTTGCCGCCGGTGGCCGGTCTGCTCGCCCACGGATGGGTGGGCGCGCTGTGGGGTCTGCTCGCGTCGGCGCTGTGCGCCGGTGTGCCCGTTGGGGTGATCGCGGTCGGCGTGCGGCGGGGCCGCCTGGACTCGATGCATCTGGTCGACCGGAATTCTCGCAGGGGGCCGATGCTCACCGGGCTGATCGCGGTGGTCGTCGGTCTGGTGGTGCTGGTCCTGCTGGACGCGCCGCTCATCGTGACGGCCACGGCAGGGGTGATGCTCGGCTGGATCCTGGTCATGGGGGCGATCACCTTGACGTGGAAGGTCTCCTTTCACACGGGGGTGTCCGCCGGGGCGGTGGTGGTGCTGGCACATGTGCTGCCCGCCGCGGTGACGCTCGCGGTGGGTGCCGTCCTCGTTGGCGTGATCGGGTGGGCTCGGGTGAAGGTCTCCCACCACACGCCCGCCCAGACCCTCGTGGGTGCGGTGACCGGGGCGGGCGTGGCGTGGGCGGTGCTGGCACTGACGCTCTGACTCCGCCTTCGGTTTCGCGTGCTCCATCCCGAGGTCGTGCTCCATCCCGAGATATGGGGCCGCACGCCTCAGCGCAACGACGACCTGGCCGTGGGCGCCAACCGGAGCCGCCGCGGAGCGCCGGTGAGGGTTTCCGACAGTTCCGGGAGCACCCGATCGCGCCATGTGCGTGAGCCGGCCAGCCGCTCCTGGTGATCGGCGAGATCGTCGGGACCGGCGAACCGGGAGAACCACACGAAGACGTTCTCCCCGGTGCGGACCGGCAGGGCGGGGAAGGTGTTCTCTGCGTACTCGGTCCGCAGGCAGGCGAGCGGCCGTGCTCCGATCTCGGTCAGCACCGGTCGTACGGAGCGGTCGAAGAAGTCCGCGAACGCGTCGTCGAACGGCCGGTCGCGGTGACAGAGCGTCGCGACGACGATCGACGTCGGAGTGGCATCGCCGAGTGGAGGCCGTGCCGCTGCCGGGAAGTCCTCTCGGGTGCGCAACAGCAGCACGTCATCGGAGTCGATCATCGTCGCGTTGGCCCGATCGCGGTTCGCCTTCCAGACCGGACCGCCGTAGAAGGAACGCAACGCCTGGGCGCGGTGCTCCATGTCGGGGAATCCGCGGAGCCAGACGAATCGGTTCGGAGCGTCGAGGTCGCGGAACTGGCCGATGACGGTCATTCCCGTCGCCTCCTGCGGCTCGACGAACTCCCGCTCGAAGAGGTCGATCAGTACGTCGCGTTCACCCTCGTGCAGGGTGTACTGCCTGAGCTCGACGATCGGGTATCGACTGTCCTCCACCGGTGAGGCTCCTTCCGTTTTGATGGAACAAACATTGTTACTACTGAAGGCGCGTGTTGCCCGAAGGTGGGCGTCGGTGTGCCTACAGGCAGTCCCGCAGCACGTCGGCGATCGAGGTGAGAGCGAGTTCGCGGCGCAGGCTCTGGTCGGCCCGGTCGTAGACCACGTCCAGCACGGGCCGGATGCCCCTGCCGATCGGGCATTCCAGGTTGGGTTCGGTGCGGTGCATGGCGAAGAGCGGTTCTCGCTCCACGGCGTCGTACACCTGAAGCAGGGTGATGTCCTCGGGCGCGCGGGCCATGCTCCAGCCGGCCCCGGCCCCGTGGCGGACCTCCACCAGGCCCGCCCGGCGCAGATCGCCGAGGCTGCGTCGGATGATCACCGCATTGGTGTTGACGCTGGCGGCGACCTGCTCCGAGGTGAGCCACTCCTGCCCGCGCCGCTGGGCGAGTGCGATCCAGGTCAGCGCGTGTACGGCGATCGTCAGCCGGCTGTTCGCGGCCATCGGCCCTCCTGTCTGTAACAAGGCATGTTACAGCTAAACGGCCGGTGCGGAACCGGACGCGGAGCGCGCGAAAAGCGATCTGGTGCTTGGTCGTACGTGTTCACCGGCGGCGACGTGAGCTGATTCAGGTCTTTCGGACGGTGAGGCACAGGATCGGCCGATCATTGATTAAAGGCGGTCCCGGTATCCGGAAGGTGCGCGAGCAGCGCCTTCCCGAACGCCGTCGCGCGGGCCGCCTCGTGAAAGCCCAGGTCCAACGGCATTCGGGCCCGTGCGGCCTCACAGCCGGGACCTCAGCACGTCGACCTCACAGCCCGGCGCGAACGGGTCGAAGCCGTGCTCGCCCAGCCAGCGAACCACCAGCAGACTCCGCAACGACCACCAGGCGCGGATCACGTCGAGATCGACGTCGGTGCCGTAGCCGGTGACCACGTCGCCGAGGTGCTCCTCGTGTCCGAGCGTGAAGGTGGCGAGGTCGAACAGGGCGTCACCTCGGCCCGCCTCGGACCAGTCGATGATGCCCGTGATCTCGTCGCCGTCGACGAACACGTGAGCGATCTGCAGGTCGCCGTGCGTGAACACCGGAGTCCACGGCCGGAGCGCGACCTCGGCGACCTGGCGGTTGCGGGTGACCAGGTCGGCGGGCAGGACGCCGTTCGTCACGAGCCACGCGCACTCGCGGTCGAGATCCGCCGCCAACTCCTCGACGCCCCGGCCGGCCTGGCCGAGCCGGGGCGGCAACGGCGCGTCGTGCAGCTTCCGGATGGCGGCGCCCGCCGCGGCCCACGCCGCCGGTGACGCGGTCGACGGCTCGCCGAGGCGACCGAGGGCCGTTCCCGGGACCGCGGTGATCGCGAGCACCGGCGGCTTGTGCCACAGGACCTCCGGGGTCGGGACCGGCGCCAGGGCGATCGCCTCGACCTCGACGTCGATGCGCGCCTGATCGGCGTCCACCTTCAGGAAGACGTCCCCGACGCGCAGGGTCGCGCGCTCGGAATGGGCGACGACTACTTCGACCTCATCCATGGGCAGCCAGTATCCCGGGGATGATCGTCGAAGTCGCCGGGTTTGTCGCGTACGACGGCGCGGCGGCCGACCGCTGGTCGTCGCGTCGACGAGGAGGTTCGGTGCCTTCGCCCGGTGCCGGAGGAACCCGGGTCGCAGTCGGGCGCGAGCGGGTCAGAGGAACCCGGGTCGCAGTCGGGGGGCGAGCGGGTCAGCCGAAGCGGACGAGCCCCTGCTCGAAGGCGAAGACGACGGCCTGGACCCGGTCCAGCGCGAGCGGTTCCGGGGGATCGTCTCACGGGCGGGGGAGCGCGCCCACCTCATCGTGGCCACCCACGACATCGCGGACCTGGCCGGTACGTACGACTCGGCCGTGGTGCTCGACGCGGGCGGGGTGGCCCACGGCCAGCCAGCCGGCGACCGGCGCCGAAGGAGACAGCGCGTTCGACAGGACGGCCGACAACTGCCAGGTGAGCCGGTCCTGTCCGGTCGAGGCGGCGATCCTGGTCGCCTGCAGGAGGTTCGTGTGGTCACGCTCGGACCAGTCCACGGCGGCGTTGTAGTCGGGGAAGGTCAACGGCTGCACACCGTCCGCCGGCGGTGTGAGTTCCACCCGGGCCTCGGCGGGATTGATCCAGCTCTGGGCGGCGTCGGCGGTGTGCAGGTACCACTCCAGCACCCGCCGTAGCGCGTTCTCCCGTTCCTCGGAAGGTTCTTCCTGCTGTACCTGGTCGGCGGCGTAGGCACGCAACAGGTCGTGGAACTGGTAGCGGTCCGGTGCCGTCTGCTCCAGGAGGTGGGCGCCGACCAGGGAGTCAAGGAGTTGCCGGGTCCGGCCGGGAGACAGGGCGGCGAGGGCCGCGGCGGCGTGGAGACCGAACTCGGGGCCTGGATGTAGGCCCAGCATGCGAAACAACCGGGCGGCCTGCTCCGGCAGGGCGCGGTAGGACCACGCGAACACCGTACGGACGGCTCCGGCCTCTTCGTCGTCTCCCGTGCTCAGGGCGTCCCACAGGGCGGACCTGTCACGCAGGTCGGCGATCAGGTCGTCCAGCCGCATATGCGGGTTGCTGACGGCGCGTTCGGCGGCGATGCGCAGGGCGAGCGGCAGTCGGGCGCATCTTGGAACTCGTCGGTGCGATTGACGAACCCGCGCACATCGGCGGGGAGTTGCCGCGGGGTGAGGTGAGCGGAGTCGCCTCGGCCCTGTTTGCCGTGGTCGTGGAAGTGAACTCCGCCACTGACGTCTCTGGCTTGTACGACATTACGAGAGGACCCTGACAGCTCGGAACGCGAACCGCCGGAGTGCTCTTCTCCCTCTCCGGTCTTTCTGACGTCTACTCCGTCTTCGGCTGGGGCGAGTGAAGATGGGCCAACTCGCGGTCGAAGTAGGAAACAACATCTTCACCGGCCTCATAGAGGCTTTGGATGTATTTCTCCCAACCTGCGATGAAGCCGGGATCGGTGTAGCGGACCGCGCCGTCCGGGACGCCGGTCGCGGTGTAGAGGACGTGGTAGAGGGTCCGGCCGCCGAGGATGACCACTTCCGGCAGTGGATCGGTCTTCTCCAGGGCCTGCACCCTTTCCGCGCCGATCACACGGATCCTCTCACCGCACTCGGCGCGGATCCGCAGAGAGTGCAACTCCCATCGCATATACGGTGTGAGCGGTGTCTCGACCACGCGTACCCGGTGAAAGAAGGAGCCGCGACGTTCGTCCTCCCGGCTGAGCGCGAGCAGGTCGTCCCGTCTTTCGTCGAGAAGCCGCAGCGCCTCGTCCCAGTCGCCTCGGCGAAAGGCGTCACGACTTGGACTGCCCTGCTCCTCGAAGTGCTGTCGCCGCTCGAACTTCCAGGAGTCATGATTGCGAATCAGCGCGTCCCGTTGCCGGAAGTCACGTCGGTAGGCTTCCCTGACGAGTTTCTCGCCCTGTGGGGGAAGGGGGAAAGGGGCGTCGGGATCAAGCATCGGGGATGTCCGTCTTCGCCGTGTCCTGTGCTCTGAGCGGTTTCGGGGAGCCGAAGGTGATGCCGCCTTCGATATCCCTCGCCTGCACCGCGCTGCCGTGCACGGTGCCGCTGATCTCGTTGTGGACGCCACCCGGTTCGGGTTGGGCCGCTTCCGGGCGCGAGGAAACAGTGCCGTAGATCGCGAGACCCAGTCCCAGCAGTCCGACAAAGGCCCCGAGAACGCTGGCGAGCTTGTCGGCGCGATCCAGGCCGACCGCGACGAAATACCACCCCAGCGCGGCCAGCGCCACCAGCGCCACGGCCACCCCCGACCAGGTCAGTGCGCGTCTCGACATGCGTTCAGTGTCCGCCATGTTCCACAGTGGCGAAAGCCCGTGTCGGGAAACCTGCCACGCCTGGCGACCCGGTTCGTTGGTCGCGCCCCTTCCGGCTGTGGGTCGGGCGTCCGTCGGCTTCGCCGTGCGGGGCAACCGATCAGGACTTCGTCGAGGAGGTCAGGACAGCCGCATGGTCTGGGTACCGATGACGTTGAGGAGTTTCCGCCCGTCGGCGGTGTCGGTGCCGGGTGCGGTGCGTGCCGCTTGACGTCAAGCAAACTTTAGGTTTGAGACTGTGCGCGAAGAGATCGAGAGAAAGTGGTCGATATGCGCATTGTTCAGGTGACCGCGTTCGGGGGACCAGAGGTGCTGGTGGTGGACCGGGCAGCGGAGCCGGTCGCCGGAGCCGGGCAGGTCGTGGTCGGAGTGTCCGTGGTGGATGTGCTGTCCCTTGAGACGCAGCTTCGCACCGGTTGGGGCACCGAATTCTTCGGCCAGAAGCCACCGTACGTGCCGGGGGGCGGGGTGGGCGGGCGAGTGGTCTCCGCCGGGGAGGGGGTTGATCCCGGCTGGGTCGGCCGCGACGTCATCGCCATGACCGGCGACGGAGGGTACGCCGAGCGGGTCGTGGTCCCGCTGGAGGCCCTGGTCCCAGTACCGGACGAGCTGGGTGTGCGGGAGGCGACGGCGCTTCTCCAGATCGGTCCGGCCGCGCTGAGCCTGGCCGGCGCGGCCGAGGTCAAGCCCGGGGAGCGAGTGCTGGTCACCGCGGCGGCCGGAGGGCTCGGCACCCTGCTGGTGCAGCTTGCCCACGCGGTCGGTGCTTTCGTGATCGCGACCGCCAGGGGCGGGCACAAACTCGACCTGGCTCGGGAACTGGGAGCCGACATCGTGGTCGACTACTCCGAGCCGGGGTGGCTTGAGCGGGTCCGGGAGGCGGCCGGTGGCGGGAGGCTGCCTGGGGCGGCCGGCGGTGCCGGGGTGGACGTGGTCTTCGACGGTGCCGGGGGCCGGATCGGCCAGGACGCGTTCGGGGTCACCGCGCGCGGCGGCAGGTTCTTCACCTACGGCGTGCCCGGCGGGAGCTTCGCGGAGATCGATCCCGGGGAGGCCGAACGGCGTGGGGTGAGGGTGCACGGGATGGAGCAGGTGCAGTTCGCCCCGGAGGAAGGCAGGCGGCTGGCCGGGCTGGCGCTGTCCGAGGCGGCGGCGGGCCGGATCAGACCGGTCATCGGACAGACCTTCCCCCTCGATCGGGCCGCCGAGGCGCACGCCGCGATCGAGGCGCGCGACACCGTGGGGAAGACCCTGCTGCTGGTCTGAGAGGTTCACCGGCCGGGCGCTCTCCCCACTTCTTTCCGTGCCCTCGTCGTGGCGCACCGGGGTCGTGCGCCCGGCAGTTCATGCCGTCAACCGGGCGTACAAGCGCTCAGAGGGAGAAAACCATGTCCCAGGCCATCCGCTATGTCCGCTACGGCGGTCCCGAGGTGCTCACTCTCGACTCCCCGATCCCGGTCCAGGTCAGGTACGGGTCGCGGTACGGGCCACCGGTGTCAACGGCATCGACTGGAAACTTCGCAGCGGGTTCATGGACCGTGGCCGGCGGCCGGGCGGGCCCACCGGTGTCGGTGTCGAATTCGCCGGAACGATCGAGGCTCTTGGTGCCGGTGCCGGTGCCGGTGCCGGTGCCGGTGCCGGTGCGGGTGCCGGTGCGGGTGCGGGTGTCGGGGGTTGGAGTGTGGGTCAGGCCGTCTTCGGCAGAGTCCTCTCCGGTGCCGCGGCCACCCATGTCCCGGCCGACATCGGGAACCTGCTGGCCATGCCCGCCTGGCTCTCCTTCGAGCAGGCCGCCGCGCTGCCGGTGGCCGTGGAAACCGCCTGGCGTACCCTGCGGGAGCTCGACGTGAAGGAGGGACACACGCTGCTGATCCACGCGGTCGCCGGTGGCGTCGGGTTGGTCGCCGCGCAGCTCGCCAGGGCCAGGGGGGTGCGGGTGGTCGGCACGGCGAGCCAGGCCCGTCACGATTTCCTGCGCGACCTGGGCGTGCGGCCGGTCGAGTACGGCGAAGGCGGCGGGGACGGCGAGGGCATGGCCGGGCGGGTACGCGCCGCGGCCCCGGAAGGTGTCGACGCGGTCCTCGACGCCTCCGGCCGCGACGTGCTCGCCATGTCGGTAGAACTGGCCGGTGGTCCGGACAGGGTGGTCACCGTCGCTGACGGACGGGCCGCCGAGTATGGTGTGCGCTTCTCCAGCGGCGCTGGCGGGGATCCCCTGGAGGAGGTCTTCGCCGAGGTCCTCCCCCTGCTGGAGCGCGGCGCGCTGCGTGTGCCGATCGAGAGGACCTTCCCGCTGGAAAGGACCGCCGACGCCCACCGTCTCAGTGAGCAGGGACATCTCCTCGGCAAGATCGTGATCACTGTTCCGTGACGTGGGATTCGCGGTCGCCGGCTCCGCCGGGGTGACGAGGTGAGATCGGTGTGGAACTCCTGGGCAGGGCCTCATGAGGCTCTCGTTCGGGTCTTGCGAGGCCCCGGGTCGGGATCCTGTGAACCTCCCGGCCGGACCTCACGGGTCCCGATGTGGCGCTGCACTCATTTGGTAACGGTGATGTAACAGACCTTTACCGGTGATTACGTTCGGTGGTTGACTCCGAGCATCCACTGTAAGCGCTTCCACCTTCAGTCGTCGTTGAGTGTAAGCGCTTCCACTCGGCAGGGAGATCGGACGACAGGTGGCAAACAGCGACGAAGGTCAGGGTGCGACCATCTACGAGGTCGCGCAGCGGGCGGGTGTCTCCATCGCCACCGTCTCCCGGGCTCTGCGCAACACCGGACCCGTCTCGGCGGGAACACGCGAGAAGGTGCTGAGGGCGGTCGAGGAGCTCAGCTTCACCCCGAGCCGCCTCGGTGTCTCCCTCGCCCAGGGCCGCCACGCGGCCAACGGGATCGTCTTCCCCGACCTGTCGGGCCCCTACTTCGCCGAAGTCCTCCTCGGCTACGAGGAGGTGGCCTCCGAGCTCGGCCGTTCCGTGCTCATCCTGTCCACGCGCGGGCGGGCCGCCGTACAGGACCTGGTCAGGGACCTGGTCGGCAGGGTGGACGGCATGGTGATCTTCGGCAGGACCGTCGAGGACGCCGTGGTGGACGAGATCGTCAGGAGCAGGACGCCGCTGGTCCTGCTCGCACGCGATCCCGTCGAGCGGGCCGACGCGGTCTGCAGCGAGAACACCTCCTCGGCCGAGGCGCTCACCGCCCACCTGCTCGGCCACGGTTACTCCACCTTCGCGATGGCCGGGGACGACGACGGGGGTGACGTCACCCAGCGCTGGACCGGGGTGAGACGGGTCCTGTCCGACCACGGGATCCGGCCCCCCGAGCCGCTGCCCTGCGAGTTCACCGTGGAGGGCGGGTACGAGGCGGGGCTGACGCTGCTCGCCGGGAAAGCCGGGAAAGCAGGGAAGGCGGGAAGAGCCGGTGGAGCGGGCCGGCCGCAGGCGGTGATCTGCGCCGACGACCAGGTGGCCCTCGGCGTCATCCTGGCGGCCGAGGAACTCGGCCTCGACGTGCCGGGCGACGTGGCGGTCACCGGCTGGGACGACATCATGGCCGCCCGCCACGCCAGGCCCGCCCTCACCACGGTGCGCCAGCCCATGCGCCTGCTCGGCGCCAGTGCCGCCCGCGCGCTGGACGAACTCATCAGGGGCACTCGCAACGTCCCGAAGTCCGAGATTCTCCCCACCCAGCTGATCGTCCGATCCAGCTGCGGTCCTCACCCCCTGGAGGAAAAGTGAAGAAGTACGCCGTCGGGATCCTCGCGCTGGGACTGGTGCTCGCCGGGTGCGGCCGGAGCGGGGACGGGGCCGCGGAACAGGCGAGGGAGGTCGACACCGGCAAGGCCACCGGGGAGGTCACGGTCTGGGCGATCGGGGCGGAGGGGGAGGCGCTGGGCGCCTTCGCCAAGGACTTCGAGACGGCGAACCCCGGCATCACGATCAAGGTGACCCCGCTCGGCTGGGACGTCGCCCACGACAAGATCACCGCGGCCATCGCGGGGAACGCCACCCCCGACGTCACCATGCTGGGCAGCACCTGGATGGGTGAGATGGCCAAGACCGGCGCCCTCGACCCCACCCCGGCCGACCTGATCGACAGGTCGGCGTTCTTCCCCGGCGCGTGGGGCACGGTCGAGGTGGAGGGGACCGCGTACGGCGTGCCCTGGTACGTCGAGACCCGCGCCCTGTACTACCGCAAGGACCTCGCGGAAAAGGCGTCGGTGAAGCCGCCAGTCACCTGGGAGGAGACCACCGCCTTCGTGAAGGCGCTCAAGGAGAAGGGCGGCGCCTCGCTCGGCGTGGAGCAGAACTTCCGGCAGGGCTCCTGGCAGGAGGTGCTGCCGCTGGTGTGGCAGGCGGGCGGCGAGATCGTCTCCGACGGGAAGTGGACGCTGGACACGCCCGAGATGGTCAAGGCGCTCAAGCAGTACGGCTCGTTCTTCGAGAGCGGGCTCTCCAGCACCGACCAGCCGACCGGCGCCTTCCCGCAGACGTTCGTCAAGGGGAAGGTCGGCGCCTTCTACTCGGGGCCGTGGATGATCGCGGGCCTGGAGAAGGAGGGCGGCGACGGCTTCGGGGACAAGTTCGCCGTCGCGCCCTACCCGAAGGGCAGCGCGGGAGGTCCCAGCCTGGTCGGCGGCAGCGACATGGTGGTCTTCAAGGACGCGAAGAACCGCGACGCGGCCTGGAAGTTCCTGAGCTGGCTCGTCGACCCCAAGGTCCAGGCCACCTGGTACACCAAGGTCAACGCGCTGCCCAGCGTCGAGGCCGCCTGGCAGGACCCGGCGCTCACCGCCGACGAGCGGGTCACCGTCTTCGGTGAGCAGCTCAAGGACGCGAAGGCCGTGCCCGCCGTCCCGACGTGGGAGCAGGTGGCCAAGGTGATGGAGACCGAGGTCGAGAAGATGGCCCTGGGCAAGCAGACCGCCGAGGAGACGGCCAAGCGCGTCCAGGAGCAGGCCGAGACCATCGGGACCGGGGTCTGACCATGGTGGTCAGCGAGCGGGTGGACTCGCGTGAGTCCACCGCACCGGCCCCCGCCAGGCAGTGGAGCCCTCGGGGCGGATTCCGCCGCACCGGTCTGGCCTGGATCTTCGTGACGCCCTTCGTCGTGATGTTCGCGGTGTTCTGGGCGGGTCCGCTCCTCGTCGAGCTGGGCATGAGCTTCACCGACATGCGCAGTACCGACGTGCGCGACCCCCTGGCGGTGAACCTCGTCGGACTCGACAACTACCTGCGGCTCTTCGACGACGAGCTCATGCGCCAGGCGGCGCTGAACACGCTGATCTTCGTGGTGACCGCGCTCCCGCTCACCATCGCCCTGGGCCTGGGCGCGGCCGTTGCGCTGAACTCGGGGATCGCCCGGCTGCCGGCCGCGTTCTTCCGGCTCGGCTACTACCTGCCGTACGTCACCAGCATCATCGGCGTCGCGGTGGCCTGGAGGTTCCTGCTCGAACCCGACGCGGGTCTGGTCAATCAGGTGCTCGCGGCGGTGGGCGTGGACGGCCCCCGCTGGCTCGCCGACGAGAACCTGGCGCTTCCCGTGATCATCGTCATGACCGCCTGGCGGAGCTTCGGCTTCGACATGGTCGTCCTGCTGGCCGCCCTGCAGGGCATCCCCAGGGAGCTGTACGAGGCGGCGGAGGTCGACGGGGCCGGTCGCTGGGAGCGTTTCCGCTCCGTCACGCTGCCGATGCTCCGTCCGGCGCTGCTGTTCTGCACCGTCTACAGCTCGATCGGGTTCGCCCAGTTCATGGAGGAGCCGCTGGTGATGACGCGGGGAGGCCCGGCGGGAGCGACCACCTCGGCCTCGCTCGCGATCTACAACCAGTTCGGCTCGGGCAACTACGGCTACGCCGCCGCGGCGGCGAGCGTCCTGTTCACCGTGATCGTGGCGCTGGCCGTCCTGCAGTTCCGGGTCGGGAGGTCCAGATGACAACCGCTTCGGGTCGTAAGGCCCCCGCGAGAGGCCAGGCTTCCGAGAGGCCGGGGCGCGGGGCCCTGGTGAAACGCCGCCTCTCCACGTACGCGCTGCTCAGCGCCGGGCTCGTGCTCGTCGTGCTCCCGTTCGTCTGGACGCTGCTCACCTCGTTCAAGCCGGAGACCGAGATCAGGCGGGATCCGCCGGAGTTCCTGCCGACGCAGTGGACGCTCGGCAACTACGGCGAGCTGCTGGAGAAGATGAACATCACGCAGGTGTTCCTCAACAGCGCGGTGGTGGCCCTCGCCACCGTCGCGGGCAACCTGCTGTTCTGCTCGATGGTCGGATACGCCTTCGCCAAGATGGCCTTCCGCGGCAAGAACGTGCTGTTCGCGCTGGTCCTGACGCAGATGGCGCTGCCCGCCATCGTGGTGATGATCCCGCAGTTCGTGCTCATCGCGAAGCTCGGCCTGGTGAACACCTTCCTCGGGATCATCCTGCCCGGCCTCGTCACCCCGCTGGGCATCTTCCTGATGCGCCAGTTCATCGCGGACATCCCCGACGAGCTGATCCACGCCGCGCGGGTCGACGGCGCCAAGGAGTTCCGGATCTTCTTCAGGATCGTGATGCCGCTGTGCAGGCCCGCCCTCGCCACGCTCGGCCTGATCACGTTCCTCGGCTCGTGGAACAACTTCCTCTGGCCCGCGGTGGTGGCCCAGAGCGAGGACAAATACACGCTGCCCGTCGCACTGGCGATCTTCAACGGCTACCAGGGCACCCAGTACGGCCTGCTCATCGCAGGGGCGGTGGTCGTCGTGCTGCCGGTCCTCGTCCTCTTCGTCTTCCTGCAGCGCTTCTTCACCCAGGGAATCGCCTCCACCGGACTCAAGTAATCCACGTAAGGAGCCCCCGTGCGTCGTCGTCACGCGGCCGCCCTCGCGGCCTGTCTCGCCCTGATCGCGGCAGCCCCCTCTCCCGCCTCGGCCGCCCCTTCCCCCGCCCCCGCTGTCTCCCCTTCCGAGTCTCCCCTGGTATCCCCCGATGTCACCTTGACAACGTCGACACCCGCGACGGCTTCGACGGCGGGGCGGCAGCGGGAGGTGCTGCGCCGCTACGCCGCCGACACCTGGAAGTCCATGGTCGCGATGACCGACCCGGCGACCGGCCTGCCCTCCGACAAGATCGACGGCTCACTCGCCCCCGGCACCCGCGCCAAGGTGACCTCGCCGACCAACATCGCCACCTACCTGTGGAGTACGGTGGCCGCCCGCGAGGTCCGCCTCATCTCCAAGGACGAGGCCCGGCGCCGCGTCGCCGCGACGCTCGCCTCGACGGCGAAACTGGAGCGTCACGCCCCCACCGGGCAGTTCTACAACTGGTACGACCCGCGCACGCTGCAGGTCGTGCGCACCTGGCCCGAGGACGGCTCCGTCGTACAGCCGTTCCTGTCCAGCGTCGACAACGGCTGGCTCGCGGCCGCCCTCATGATGATCCGCAGTGCCGTGCCCGAGGTCTCCAAGCAGGCCGGGACGCTGCTGGGCGGCATGGAGTTCGAGTCCTACTACGACCCGCAGGCCCGGCCGGACGCGGGCACCGGGCTGCTGCGCGGCGGGTTCTGGCCGGAGAAGCCCACCGGCTGCTCGGTCGAGAGCGACTACAACGACTCGGGGACCACGGTCCACTCGACCTGCCACCACTACGGCGCGCTCACCGAGGCGAGGATCGCGAGCTACGTCGGCATCGCCCTCGGCCAGCTCCCGCCCCAGCACTACTACGGCATGTGGCGAACCTTCCCCGACACCTGCGACTGGTCGTGGGCCGAGCAGAAGCCGGTCGGCACCTGGCGCACCTACATGGGCGTCAACGTCTTCGAGGGCACGTACGGCTACCGGGGCATGCGCCTGGTGCCCACCTGGGGCGGCAGCATGTTCGAGGAGCTGATGGTGACCCAGCTCGTACCGGAGGACGTCTGGGGCGCCAGGAGCTGGGGCCGCAACCAGCCCGTCTACATCGCCGCCCAGATCGAGCACGGCATGAACGAGGCGAAGTACGGCTACTGGGGCTTCTCCCCGTCCAACGACCCCGCCGGAGGCTACCGCGAGTACGGCGTGGACGCGATCGGCATGGACACCCCCGGCTACACCTCCGACCAGGAGCGCACCTCCGTCGACTACGGGTTCGAGGGGTGCCGCGAGGGGCAGCCGGAGCCGGAGTCCTACGGCGACGGCGTGGTCACCCCGCACGCGTCGTTCCTCGCGCTGCGCCACACGCCCGGCGCGGCCCTCGACAACCTCGCCAGGCTCAGGACGAACTTCGACGCCTACGGGCCGGGCGGCTTCTACGACGCGGTCGCCGTGCGCAGCGGCAAGGTCGCCAAGCAGTATCTCGCCCTCGACCAGGGAATGATCATGATCGCGCTCGGCAACGCGCTCGCCGACGACAGCCTGCGCCGCCACTTCGCGACCCGCGACGTCACGGCGAAGCTCGCGCCCGTCCTGCGGCAGGAGGAATGGGCCGTCGTGCCTCCCAGGTGACCGTCGTGCCCGCCAAGTGAATCGTGCCGCTCACGCGCGTTGTTCCTCGCGCGTGAGCCGCACACCCACCCCACCCACACCGACCATCGGGGAGACGTATCCATGAGCACGGCCGACGCCGCACGCCGAGACTGGCAGGCCCGCATCTACCGGGCGTCGGGGGAGGTGACCGCGGCCGGACGGGTCGAGGTCACCGCCCCCCGGGGACTGCGCGCCGACAGCGGAGGCGGACAGGTCACGCTGACCTGGGAACGGGTGGCCGGGGCCATCGGCTACCTCGTCCACCGCGCGCCCGCCGAGGCGGGGCCGTACACCTCCACCAAGCAGCCCGACGTCGACGTACCGGCCGTGCCGGATCCGCGCTACGTCGACACGCACGGGGAGCCCGCCTGGTACAGAGTCGCCGCCGTCACCACGATGGAACGGGCCGGCCCCTTCACCGAGGCGGTGTTCGCCGCGCCGCTCGCCGCGCCGGGCGCGACGGTCCTGCGGGTCGACGCCTCGACCAGCACGCGGCTCCTGCCCAGGCCGTGGAAGTACATGATCGGCTCCGAGCACCTGTCGTACATGCTCTCCGCCGACACCGTGGGCGGCCGCCCGATCGGCCCCGAACTGGTCGAGGCGCTGCGGACGACGCGGGAGGAACTCGGCGTCGAGACCGTGCGCGCCCACGCGATCCTCTGCGACGACCTCGGCGTCTACCGGGAGGTGGACGGCAGGCCCGTGCACGACTTCACCCGGGTGGACGAGGTCTACGACACGATCACCGCGCTCGGCATGCGGCCGATCGTGGAGCTGTCGTTCATGCCCCGCGACCTCGCCTCCGACCCGTCGAAGACGGTCTTCGGCTACGGGGCGATCATCTCGCCGCCCAGGGACTACGACCGGTGGGGCGACCTGGTCCGCGACCTCACCCGCCACCTCGTCGAACGGTACGGCCTGCGCGAGGTGGTCGACAACTGGGCCTTCGAGGTGTGGAACGAGGCGAACCTGGAGGTCTTCTGGAGTGGCACGCCACAGGAGTTCTTCCGGCTGTACGACGTGTCGGCGGCGGCGGTCAAGGACGTCCACCCCGACATCCGCGTCGGCGGCCCGTCCTCGGCGGCGAACGGCTGGGTCCAGGAGCTGATCGACCACGTGGACGCCTCGGGTGCGGCGCTCGACTTCGTCTCCACCCACACCTACGGCAACGCCCCGCTCGACTGGCGGCCCGTCCTGGAACGGCACGGCCGCGAGGGCACGCCGATCTGGTGGACGGAGTGGGGCCCCACCCCCACGCACTTCCACGGCATCGGCGACGGGCCGTTCGGGGCGACGTTCCTGCTGCACGGGATGAGGTCGGCGGCCGGGCGGGTGGACGCGCTCTCCCACTGGGTGGCCTCGGACCACTTCGAGGAGCTGGGCCGCCCACCGGCGCTCTTCCACGGCGGGTTCGGCCTGCTCACGGTCGGCAACCTGCGCAAGCCCCGCTACCTCGCGCTCACCCTCGCCGACCGCCTCGGCGAGGACGAGCTCGCCTGCTCGGCCACCGGTGACGTCGCGGGAGTCGAGGTGTGGGCGGCGCGTTCGGCCACCGGCGCCGTCGGGGTGCTGGTGTGGAACGGCACCCTCGACCAGGACAGAGCCGGCGGCGCGGCGATCCTGTCACGCGAGGTCACCCTCACGGTCGAGGGACTCGCCGAGGGGGAGTACACGGTCGGCCACCACCGGATCGACGAGCGGCACTCCAACATCCGGGCGGTATGGGCGGAGATCGGCGGGGGCGCCGACTGGCCGGAGGGCGGGCAGTGGGACCGGCTCCGCGCCGCGAACGGCCTGGACGAGCTGGAGCCCGCCCGTACCGTCCGCGCGGAGGACGGGACCCTGCGGCTGGAGTTCACCCTGCCGATGCCCGCCGTCTCCTACCTGGAGTTCACCCTGGCGTGATGCGGGGATGCCCGCCGTCTCCTACCTGGAGTTCACCCTGGCGTGATGCGGGGATGCCCGCCGTCTCCTACCTGGAGTTCACCCTGGCGTGATGCGGGGATGCCCGCCGTCTCCTACCTGGAGTTCACCCCGGTGTGATGCGGGGATGCCCGCCGTCTCCTACCTGGAGTTCACCCCGGTGTGACGGGCACGCGCGTCCGTCCGAGTGGCGGGTGAGCGGAACCGCCATGGCGCTTTTCGGGAACCGCAGGCACGCGGGAGGGCAACAACGGGTGTCCTGACCGAGAGCCGAGAGGCCGGATATGAGCGAAACGAGCCGAACCCGGACAGGGGCGGGCGGCGCCTTTCCCGCCGACGAGGCGGAGGCCGACGACGCCTCCCTCATCGGGCGGTCCCTGCGGGAGCCGGAGGTGTTCGCCGCGCTCTTCCACCGGCACGCGCCCGACATCAAGCGCTACGTCACCCGGCGGCTGGGAGCGGACGCGGCCGAGGACGTCGTGGCGGACACCTTCCTGGCGGCGTTCCGGGGGAGGGAGGGCTACGACCTCTCGCAGCCCGGCGCGCGCCCGTGGCTGTACGGCATCGCGACCAACCTGATCAGACGGCACAAGCGTGTCGAGGTGCGGCGGCTGCGCGTTCTCGAACGGACCGGCGTCGATCCGGTGACCGTTCCGTTCACCGAGCGCAGCGACGAGCGGCTGAGCGCCGACGCCGTGCGGCGCAGGCTGGCGGCCGCCCTGGCGCGGCTGCCCGCGGGCCACCGGGACGCGCTGTTGCTGGTGACCTGGGGCGGTCTCACCTACCCGGAGGCCGCCCGGGCGATGGGCGTCCCGGTGGGCACGGTCCGTTCGCGGGTCAACCGGGCGAGAGGCAGGGTGCGCGAGGAGCTCGGCGGGATCGATCCCACGTCCGTCAGCGAGGAGACCTTCCATGGATGAGATGACCCAGGTGAACCGGTTGCGTTGCGAGGTGCCCCGGCCGGGCCCGGCGGAGTTGCGCGCCGAGGAGTCGCGGCTGCTGTCGGAGATCGCGGCCCTCGGCGCGGCGCCGACGGCACCGCCCGCACGCAGGGCACTCCGTCCGGCGAGCCTCACCGGGAACCTCGGGCTGAGCCTCAGGACGAGTCTCGCGGTGGGGGCCGGGGCCGCGGTGGTGGTGGGACTCGGCTTCGTCGGCGCCGACTCGTACCTCCAGCGGGAGAGGACCGTCCAGATGGCGCCCGTGGCGATGTCGGCGGTCCTCCAGCGGGCCGCCGACACCGTGAGCCTGCGGGACGAGCTGCGCCCGAAGCCGGGGCAGTTCCTCGCCTACGAGTTGCAGGTCATGTTCCCGGTCAAGCTCAAGGAGGGCGGGAAGGACGTCCGCTACCTCGACCGCAGCCGGTTCAGGGTGTGGCTGCCCGTCGCGGGTTCCCCCCTGGACGGCGGGGTCATGACGAGCGAGCACCTGGAGCCGAGGCCGTTCCCCGGGGAACCGCTGCCCGCCGAGGCCGAACGGCGGAGGGGAGGCGCCGGGGCGCCGTCGAAGCTCACCGGTTACGACATCCGTCCCGACCACCAGCGCACCGACTACGTCTCGCTGAGCCGGTTGCCCACCGATCCCGAGGGGATGCGCGAACACCTCTACCGGGGCCTGGGACGCGATCCCCTCGCCGACTACAAGGCGTGGGGGAGCGTCGGCTCGATGATCACTCAGGCGTACCTGCCGTCCGCCCAGCGAGCCGCGCTGTTCAGGGCGGCGGGGACGATCCCCGGCGTCGAGACCGTCGACGAGGCCGAGGACGCCGCCGGACGCAGGGGGGTCGCGGTGGCCATGGTCAACCGGCTCGGCGGGGTGCGGCACGAGTACATCTTCGACCCCGTCACCTACCTGTACCTGGGCGAGCGCGTCGTCGTGGTGGACGAGAGAGCGGCGGGAGCGCCCGAGGGCACCCTGCTGAGCTCGACGGCGCAGCTGAAGGTCGAGGTGGCCGACCGCGCGCCCGAGGTGGCCGCGCCCGCTTCGACCCCTGAACAGCACAGACCGCTCAATCGTGACACACAGCCCGAGGGGTATTAATCCACACTTTTAATCATGGAACAAGGGGGTGGCGAATCCGTCATTCTCTGCCACCATTGCCCCATGCACGCCTTCCGTCTTGTTCGCGCCGCGGTCTTCGCGGTCGTGTGCGTGACGGCGTCGCTGGTCATGCACGTGCTGGCCGGAGGCAGCCCGGTGGGGCCGGGTGTGCTGGTCTGGGCGGTGCTGCCGACCGCGGCGGGCGCGTTCGTGCTCGCCCGGCGGCGGCGTGGTTTCGGCATGCTGCTGGGGGCGAGCTTCGCCGCCCAGTACGGCATGCACCTGTGGTTCACCTCCGGTGCGCTGCCGCCGTCGACCGGGCATGAGCACGGCGCCGGTGGCCTGTCCACCGGCCTGTTCATGGTGCTGGTGCACGCCGTGATGGCGCTGCTGTCGGCCCACTGGCTGGAGCGGGGGGAGCGCGGTCTGACCACGCTCCTCTACCTGCTCTTCGCCTCGCTCCTCACCCTGCTGCGGTGGCACGCGCCCGCCGCCTGCCGCCTCACCCTCCTCTCCGCCGCGCCCGACGACCGGGTCTCACCGGTCGCCCGGCTGCTCGCCGCCGCCGTCTCGCGCCGCGGGCCGCCCGCTCCCTCGCACGCCGTCTGACATCGGGCCGTCGCGCCCGGACGCCGCCGTGCCCTGCCGGGCCCGCGTCTCCGAGCGCCGTACCTTCCCCGACCGTGGATCGTCGCGCCGTCGCGTCCTTCCCGGCCGGTGAGCCCGAGCGCCGCCCCGTCGGCGCCTGACGGCACCCGCAGGTTCCTGTCTCCCCCATGCCGTACGGGCCCGCGAGCCCGGCTCCCACCATGCCCTCCCGCTGGTGAGAGCCGGAATTCCGCCTGCCCCGCGCTACGCCGAACCGAACCTCACACCGCGGTGGCGCGTACCTGACGGTGCGCGCGTTCCCTGCGAACGGAGAACCTCCCCATGACATCCGACGTCGACATCCCGCCCGCGGCCGACCCGGCCGACCCGGCCGGTCCGTCCCCGGCCCCCGCAGCCAGGGTGCCCTCCACCTGGGCGACGCTGCGCTCGCTCCTGCTCCGCCTGCACTTCTACGCCGGAATCCTCGTCGCCCCCTTCCTGCTGGTGGCGGCGACGACCGGCCTGCTGTACGCCGCCTCCTTCCAGCTGGAGAACATCGTCCACTCCAAGGAGCTGACGACCTCCGTACCGGCCGGGCAGCAGCGACTGCCCCTCGCCCAGCAGGTCACCGCCGCCACCGCGGCGCATCCCGAGGGGACCCTCGCGCTCGTACGGACCTATGACGAGCCGGACGCGACGACCCAGGTGCTGCTCGACGTGCCCGGCCTTCCGGAGAGCACCCGCCTCGCGGTCTTCGTCGACCCGTACAACGGCGAGGTCCGCGGCGCGCTGGAGAGCTACGGCAGCTCGGGCGCCCTGCCCGTGCGAACCTGGATCTCCCAGCTCCACCGTCACCTGCACCTGGGCGAGCCGGGACGTATATACAGCGAGATGGCCGCCAGCTGGCTGTGGCTGGTCGGGGTCGGCGGCCTGGTGCTGTGGCTCACCCGCCGTCGCCGCGCCGGACAGCGGCTGCGGCGCGTCGTCGCTCCAGAACGCGGCGCCCGCGGCCTGCGCAAGACCCTCTCCTGGCACGGCTCGGTCGGCACGTGGGCGCTGATCGGCCTGCTCGCCCTCTCGGCGACCGGTCTGACCTGGTCGAAGTACGCGGGAGCCAACATCGACGTGCTGCAGACCTCGATCGGCTGGTCCACCCCGTCGCTGCCCGTCTCCGGCGGCCACGGCGACCACGGCGGCCACGCCGCCGGGCAGGAGGCGGGCGCCGCGCCGGTAGCCGACGCAGACCAGGTCGTCCAGGCGGCGGCGGGCAAGGGCCTGTCGGGACCCCTGGAGATCGTCTGGCCCGCCGAGTCCGGCAAGCCGTACGTCGTCAAGGAGGCGGACCGCCTCTGGCCGCAGCGCAACGACCAGGTGGCGGTCGACGCCGCCACCGGCCAGGTGAGCGCCGAGCTGCGCTTCGCCGACTTCCCCATCGGGGCCAAGCTGACCCGCTGGGGCATCGACGTGCACATGGGGGTGCTGTTCGGCCTGGTCAACCAGATCGTCCTCGCCGTGCTCGCGATCTCGCTGATCTCGGTCATCGTGTGGGGCTACCGCATGTGGTGGCTGCGCCGCCCGACCCGCGGTTTCGGCGCACCCTACGCGCGCGGCGGCCTGCGGCGGCTGCCCCTCGCCGTCGCCCTGCCCCTGGCGGCCGTGGCGATCGCGGTGGGCGTGTTCCTCCCGCTGCTCGGCATCTCGCTGCTCGCGTTCCTCGTGATCGACGTCGTCCTGGGCAGGATCGCGGCGTCGCGGGCGGGGAAGGCCGAAGTCGGCGAGTCCAGTGAGTCCGGAGCCGGAATCCCCGGCTGAGGACACGGCGAAGACCTTCCAGGACCCGGACCGGCCGAGAGCGGACGCCTCGGCCGGGACCGGCTCGGCCGGCGGGGGTGCGGCGTGGGGCGCACGCCGCACCCCCGCCCCCGGTCAGTCGGGGTGGTGCTGGTGCTGCAGGTAGGCGGCGGTCTCGGGGTTGGCGGGGAAGTACGCCTCGATGGCGAGCTCGGCGACGGTGATGTCGAGCGGGGTGCCGAACGTGGCCATGGTGCTGAAGAAGGCGAGCTCCCGGTAGCCGCGGCGCAGCCGCAGGGGGATCACGATGTCACCGGGGCCGGGGCGGTCTATCTCCGGCTCCGGCTGGTCGCAGGGATAGTCGTCGAGCTCCTTCCAGAGCGCCGCGAGGTCGGGGTCGGCGGTGAGGCTCATCTGGCGGCGGAGCCGGTGCAGGAGGTGGGCCCGCCACTCGCCCAGGTTGATGATCCGCTGAGCCATGCCCTTGGGGTGCAGGCTCAGCCGCATCACGTTGACCGGGGGGACGAGCAGCTCCGGCGCGACCCCGCGCAGCAGCAGCCCGGTCGCGGCGTTGCGGTCGATGAGGTTCCAGTGCTGGTCGACGACGACCGCGGGGTACGGTTCGTGCCCGCTCAGCACCTGCCCCAGCGCCTCCCGTACGGACGCCATGTGCGGCGAGGTGAGCGGCGTCTCCGAGTAGAGCGGCGCGAAGCCGCCGGAGAGCAGCAGGTGGTTGCGCTCGCGAAGGGGGAGTTCCAGCTCCTCCGCGAGGCGCAGGATCATGTCCCTGCTCGGTTTGGACCTTCCGGTCTCCACGAAGCTCAGATGCCGGGTGGAGATGTCCGCCTGGATCGAGAGGTCCAGCTGGCTCATACGCCGGCGCTCCCGCCACTGGCGCAGGAGCTCACCTACCGGCCGGGACGCGCTGGTGGTGGTCATGAAGGTCACGATAACCGGGAGAGTGCGGTGAAACCATTACCGCATGCGTAACGCACATCATGATGTCCAGGACCTGAAGCCGAGGCTGACGTTATCTGATCGACGACGGCACGATCGTGGTCCAAGTGATCACCATCCAGCACCGATCGGACGCCTACCGATCCCGCTGAGAGGTGATTTCGGTCGGTGGTCGCCCTGGTCCCGGGTTCCCCTGCGGCATATGGACCCCGACCTGATCAGCGTCTGAAGGGCGGCCCTCAGTGGTGTGAAGGCCGCCCCTTGAAGAGGCGTCAGCGGTGGCGGACCTTGGTGGTGAGGCGGTTGAGGATGCGGTCCCACTCGGTGCCGAAGGGGTTGTCCTGGACGAGGTAGGTCCAGGTGGCGGTGGGACGCTTGAGGCCCGCGCCCTCCAGGTCCAGGCCGTCGGCGGTCACCGTCGCGGTCTCGAAGGTCTCGACCGAGCGTGACTCGATCTCGGCCAGCAGCCGCTGGTAGGCGGGGACGGCGTCCTTGTGGAACTCGTCGATCGGGTTGAGCCGCCCGAGGACCCGCAGGTGGATGCCCTCTCGCAGCTCTCCCAGGTAGGCCAGGTGCTCGGCCCAGCCGCGGTCGAGGTGGAAGAGCACGATCTGGCGGGCCGCCTCGTGCAGCACGTCCTCCTCGACGCTCTCGCGAAGCTCCGCCCACCGCTCGGGGGCCGCGGCGGCGAGGGCGTCACCGGCCACCCGCTCGCGCAGGACCCGGTCGCGGCGCTCCAGCAGCTGGCCGCGCTGGCGCTCCAGCAGGCGGGTGTAGCGCCAGGTGTTGCGGTGGATCTCCATGTTGACGCCCTCGGCGACCCGCTGGGCGTGGCCCACCAGGGAGTGCTCGGGCACGCCCTTGGCGTACTCGTCGGCGACGTAGTGGGCGATCAGCTCGTCCTCGCCGCTGACGTAGAAGACCGAGCCGCCGGGGTCGCCCTGGCGGCCCGCGCGCCCGCGGAGCTGGTCGTCCAGGCGGCTGCTGGTGTGGCGGCCCGAGCCGATGACGTACAGGCCGCCGAGCTCGTCGACGCCCTCGCCGAGGCGGATGTCGGTGCCGCGTCCGGCCATCTGGGTGGAGACGGTGAGCGCGCCGCGCTCCCCGGCGCGGGAGATGATGGCCGCCTCCTCGGCGTCGTTCTTGGCGTTGAGGACCACGCACTCCAGCCCGCGCCCGCTCAGGGTGAGCGCGAGGCGCTCGGACTCGGCCACGTCCATGGTGCCGATCAGGATGGGCCGTCCGGTGGCGTGCACCTCGACGATCTCCTCGACCAGCGCGAGGTCCTTCTCCATCCGGTACTCGAAGAGCCGGTCGGGCTCGTCGGTGCGCACGCACGGCCGGTTGGAGGGGATCACGGCCACCTTGAGGTCGTAGAACTCCCGCAGCTGGTCGCCGACCGCGACCGCGGTGCCGGTCATGCCGCACTTCTCCGGATAGCGGGTGATCAGCGCCTGGACGGTGATCGAGTCGAGGATCTCACCGGTCTCCGAGGGCGAGAGCGCCTCTTTGGCCTCCACCGCCGCCTGCAGTCCGTCGGGCCAGCGCTGCAGCAGCGCGACCCGGCCCCGCGAGGGGTTGATGAGGTGCACCTTGCCGTCGCGGACGATGTAGTCGACGTCCTTGGTCAGCAGGGCGTGCGCGTGCAGGGCGAGGTTCACCTCGGTCAGTGTGGCCGGGGTGTCGTAGAGGTCGAGGCCGAGCGCCTGCTCGACGGTGTCGATGCCCTTGCTCGTGAGGTGGACGTTGCGCGCCTGGTCGTCGAGCTCGTAGTGGTAGCCCTTGACCAGCTGCCTGACCAGCACGGCCATCTCCGGAACCGCGTCGCCGGGGTCGGCGGCACCGGCGAGCACCAGCGGCACCCGGGCCTCGTCGACGAGCACGGAGTCGGCCTCGTCGATCACCGCCACGGCCGGCGCGGGCACGATCAGGTCGTCCACGGAGGTGCTCAGCCGGTCGCGCAGCACGTCGAAACCGATCTCGCTCACCGAGCCGTACGTCACGTCCGCCGCGTAGGCCGCCCGGCGCTCGGCGGGCGTGGAGTTCTGCCCGATCCAGCCGCTGGAGACGCCGAGCGCCTCGTACAGCGGGCCCATCCACTCGGCGTCACGCTGGGCGAGGTAGTCGTTGACCGAGATGACGTGGACGCGCTTGCCCTGCAGGGCGTATCCGGCGGCGGCCATCGCACCGGACAGGGTCTTGCCCTCGCCGGTCGCCATCTCCGCGACGTTTCCCGACAGCATCGCCAGCATGCCGACCAGCTGCACGTCGTAGGGGCGCAGGTCGAGCGTACGGCGCGCGGCCTCCCGCACGATCGCGCAGAACTCGGGGAGGTCGTCGACCGAGGGCGCGGGCAGCTCGTCGAGCGCGCGGATCCGCTCCTCACGGGTCCCCGCCTCGGCGACGACCCGCTCGAACTTCGAGAGGTCGATGGTGCCGGGGCGTTCCAGGAAACGCCGGAAGAGCTGGGTAATCGAGGCCACGTTCCCTCCAACGCCCGGTTCCGGGCTCGCGTTCCGTCTCTTCGCACATTGTGGTGCAAAGATCGGCCGTTCAGGATCGCGGTGCGTCCGCCAAACTTTCGGGGCACCGGCGACTTGTCACGCTTTAGCATGATAAGTCGGACGCGATTTTAGCCAATACGCCCCAATAAAAGGCGGGCCTTCCGGGTGACCCAGGGCCCAGGGCTCAGGGGCCGGGATGCCACGGGACGGCCCAGGGGCCGGGTGGCCGGGGCGCGCGAGGGGCCCGTGCGGATTCGTCGGGATGACCTGGGGCGTCGCGAGGTCTCCCACGGATCTGTCGGGACGGCCCGAGGCGCCGCGAGGGTCCCCGTACGAATTCCTCGTACGGGGACCCTCACCGACCTTTACGCGGCTACACCGACGCGATCACCCCTCTCCTTCAGGGCGAGCAGGGCGACCGCGCCGAGCAGCAGGGCGCTCCCGCACACCGCCGCCGGAGTGAGCCGCTCGCCGAGCAGCAGGATCCCCAGGATCGCCGCGCCCACCGGCTCCACGAGGGAGATCACGGCGGCCGTCGTGGCGCGTACCGCGACGAGACCGGTGAAGAAGAGCCCGTAGGCCAGGGCCGTCGGGACCGTACCCAGATAGACGACGACCGCCCAGGAGGCGAGTGGGTCACCCGAGGGCAGCAGACCCTGGGCGAGCGCGACGGGAAGCAGACAGAGCCCGCCGACGACGAAGCCACCCATCGCGGTGACGTACGGCTCGTCGGTGGAGGCCCGGTTGAGCAGGGTCACCCCCGCGTACCCGGCCGCCGACAGCAGCGCCCAGCCGATACCGGCCGCGGAGAACGTCGCCGACCCGCCGTCGAGCGTGAGCATGGCCAGGCCGGTCAGGGCGATCGCGACCGCGCCGAGTCCCGTGGCGCTCAGACGTTCGCCCAGCAGCAGAAACCCGCCCGCGGCCACCAGGACGGGGGTGGCGCCTATCGTGACCACGGTCGCCACGGCCAGGCCCGATTCGGCGATCGCCGCGAAGTAGGCCGTCTGGTAGACGGCCATCGCCACGCCGGTGACCAGGATCCGCCGGAGCATCGAGCCCCGCCGGGCGTGACGGGCCCGCCGAAGGACGGAGAACGGTCCGGTACGTCGGGTTTCTTGGGCGGCCTGGTTCCAGGTGGTGGTGGTGAGTGGTCGGGGCTGTCGGGTTTCCTCGGCGGCCGGGTTGCATCGGGTGGGACGGCCTCGCCGGTCGGTGATGAGCGGTTCGGTGGGACGGGTCCGGGGGGTGGTGGCGAGCGGTTCGGTGCGTTGGGTTTTTCCGAGGGTCCGGTTCCATCGGGTGGGACGGTTTCGCCGGATGGTGGTGGACGTTTCGGCGGTCCCGGGCCTGCCGAGGCCGAACAGGAATCTGGCCAGCAGGAGCACGGCCGCTCCGGCGGCGAACCGCCAGAAGGAGACGGCGACGGGGCCGAGCCCGCCCGTCTGGTGGAGCAGCGCGCCGGCCGCGCCGCCGGTGCCCCAGGCGGTCGCCGCGATGGACACGTACAGCAGGCCCCGCCGTACGGAGACATGCGTCATGGAGATCTCTCCAGGTGAGGTGGTCGTCGTCAGGTCGCACGTATGCGGACGGCAAGCACCCACCGGACCACTCGGGTCCGGTCGTCAGGAGAGAAAGGCCGCCCGCTAGAGGGCGGGGGGCGGGGAAATGATCGGAAGCACGGGGTAACCCTAGTCAGGTGCCCTGCGCGGCGGCCACCGCTTATGGGCCGCTGCCCTTCACACAGGTCACTGCTCATGGGACAGATGCCCTTTACGAGGGGCTCCCCTGTGGGACAGATGCCCTTTGCGAGGGTCTCACCTGTGGGACAGGCGCCCCTCGCGGCGGCGACCGCTCACGGGCCGGGCGCCTGTCATGGCGGGCATCACCTGTGGACCGGATCCTCCTCGCAGCGTTCCCCGCTTACGGATCAGGTGCCCTCACGGCGGTCACCACACGGATGGAGATGTCCTGGCAAACGTGACAGCGGTTGACAGGTATGGGCGAGACGATCGCTCCATGACCGCAAAAGCGCAATTCATCGCCGTGACCATCGACTGTGCCGAGCCCAGGCGGCTCGCCGAGTTCTACGCGGCCGTCTTCGGTTACGAGGTTCGGTACGCGGAGGACACCTACGCCGGCATCGGCGACGACACGATGAGCATCCACTTCCAGCAGAATCTCGACCGCAAGCCGTCCACGTGGCCCGGTCCCGACAAGCAGTTCCACCTGGACGTCCGCGTCTCCGACCTGGAGGAGGCCGTCAGGGACTACCTGGAGCTCGGAGCCACCCGCCCCGACTTCCAGCCGGGCGAGGGAAAGTGGGTCGTGCTCGCCGACCCCGAGGGGCACCTGTTCTGCGTCTGCCCGCCGAGCGGTCAGTGACCACCACAGACAGGATCTCGTGCAAGTCGGCGAAATTCCCTACCCGTTCGCCGGGCGCTCTAAGCTTGCGGGGTGACCCGTGATTCGCTTCTTTCTGGATGCCTTGTCCGTTGTGTGGGGTGGCGATGACCTGGGTCGGGATATCCATCGCCCTGGTCGGGGCGCTGGGCTACGCCCTGGGGGCCGCGCTCCAGCAGTTCGAGGCGGTCTCCGAGGGCGCCTCGCTGAAACTGATGAGGCGGCCCCGCTGGTGGATCGGCGGCATCGTCGGTTTCACCGGGGCGTCCCTGCACGCCGTCGCCCTCAGCTTCGCGCCGCTCATCATGGTGCAGCCGATCAGCGTGCTGACGCTGGTGTTCGCGGTACCGCTGGCGGCGATGCTGCACGGCAGGCGCCCGCACAGGGCGGAGCTCGTCGGTTCGGGCGCGGTGGCCGTCGGACTGCTCGGACTGCTGCTGCTGGTCCCCGTGCACCCGGTGAAACCGCACATGACGAACTCGGAGGCGCTGGGTTTCCTCGGCTGCGTCGGGCTGGTCGTGCTCGTGACCCATCTGGTGGGGCGGAGGATGACCGGCCAGGCCCACGCGCTCGTGCTGTCGGTCGCGGCGGGGGCCGTGACGGCGAGCGTCTCCACCTTCGTACGGGTGGTGGGCGGCGGCTTCGACGGTGACCTGCGCACGCTGCTCAACTGGTTCACGCTCGCCATCCCCGTGCTGCTCGTCTGCGCGGTCGTGCTGCTGCAGAAGACCTACGAGGTGGGCTACTTCGGCATGTCCTACGCCGCGGTCCAGATCGTCGACCCGATCGTCTCCATCCTCGCGGGGGCGCTCCTGCTCGACGAGGCGGTGCCCAGCGGCTGGCTGAACGTGATCCCCGCCCTTCTCGCCGCCGCGCTGCTCGTCTGGGGGACGATCACCCTGGGGCGGCTCTCCCCCGACCGGGGGGTTCCCGCCGCGGTGCGCGAGAAGGCGGGCGTCGTTTAGCGGGCGTCGTCCGTACGGGTTTCCGCCAGGCGGCTTTCTCGCGTTCGCACGGTTTCCGCCGGGCGATTCTCTCGCGTTCGTGCGGGTCCCGGAGGTTTTCCGGTGATTTTCCCGGGAGAAACGGTCACGCGGAGGGCGGTGTCCAGCCGAACACCTCGTCCATCGGGCCGTTCACGCTTGAGGGGGCGAGCCGCCAGCTGAGCGCCGTCATCGCGTCGCGCAGCCGCACGGCCAGCGGGCCGCGCATCCGGGTGACGCGGCAGATCGCGGCGGACCGGGCCACGATCTTGGACGTACGCTCCAGCCGTGCGGCGGTGTAACCGGCCAAGAGGTCACCCTCACCGTTTCCGCCGGCCGCTCCGTCGTTCCCCGTGTCTCCGTCGTGCGCTCCACGGCTCTTACCCGTCGCCCTGGCGTTCCCGCCCGTCGTCGCGCGGCTCTCACCCACCGGTACGGCGTTCGCTCCGGTGCCGCCGGTGAACCCCTCGCCGTCGCCGACCACGTGGGCCAGCACCACCGCGTCCTCGATCGCCTGGCAGGCGCCCTGACCCAGATTGGGAGTCATGGCGTGCGCGGCGTCGCCCAGCAGGGCGACCCTGCCCCGGTGCATGGCGGGCAGGGGGGTGGCGAGGTAGCGGATGTCGTTTCTCAGGACCTTCTCCGATGAGGCCGCGGCGAGCAGCTCGGGGATAGGGGAGTGCCAGTCGCCGAACAGGCGTCGCAGCTCGGCCAGCTGGTCTCCACCGCCGCCGCCCGCGGGGACGGTGTCGGTGGCGTAGCAGTAGGACGTGCCGCCGGCCAGTGGCATCACGCCGAAGACCCTGCCGCGCCCCCAGCTCTCGTACGCCTCACCGGGGGCGCCCGCGGCGGGGATGAGCACCCGCCAGCTGGTGACGCCCGCGTAGCGAGGGGCCGGGTGGCCGGGAAACAGCGCCGGCCTGACGGCGGAGTTGATGCCGTCGGCCGCCACCACCAGGTCCGCCTCCACCTGCTCGCCGGGGAGAGTCACCACACCGCTCTCCGCGTCGACCCCCGAGGCCCTGGCGTTCAGCCGAACCGTGCCGGGGGTGAGGCGGGAGAAGAGCATGGCGATCAGGTCCGCGCGGCGCAGCAGCACCACGGAGTCGCCGCCGTGGCGCGCGGAGGCGGCCTCCGCGCTCGTCTTCACCAGCCATCTGCCGTCGGAGCGCCGGATGCCGCCGCTGCCCTGGACCACCGACAGCTCGCGGATCTCGTCACCGGCCCCGACCGTGTCGAGCGCCTTGAGCGCGTTGGCGGCGACGGCCAGTCCCGAGCCGACCGACTCCAGGGCCGCCGCCCGCTCGAACACCGTCACGTCCCAGCCCCGCCGCTGCAACGCCACCGCCGCCGCCAGTCCGCCGATGCCCGCTCCGATGACCGCCGCACGCGCCATGACCCTCTCCTTTACTACGAATGTAGTGAATATTACTACGCCTGTAGTTGGACTACAAATGTAGTATCGAGGGGTGAAGTCCCAGCGTGCCGAGCTCGTCGCCGATACCGCCATCGACCTGCTCGCCGACCGTGGAATGCGCGGTCTGACCCATCGAGCCGTGGACGAGGCGGCGGGACTGCCGCCGGGATCGACCTCCAACCTGGCCCGCACCCGGTCCGCGCTCCTGGAGCTGACCCTCGCGCGCCTCACCCAGCTGGAGTCCACCGCGTTCGCGGCGGCCCCCGCGCCCCCCGGGGCGGACATGGTCGAAGCCCTCGCCGAGATGACGGCCCAGGCGCTCTGGACACAGCTGACGGTCGGCCGCCGGCAGACGATCGCCCGCTACGAGCTGGCCTTCGAGGCCAACCGCAGACCGGAGCTGCGCACGATCTACGACAGGGCCGGTGAGCGCTTCCGCGACCTCGCGGTCGCGATCCTCTCCGCCGCGGGGTCGTCCGACCCGGTACGGCACGGGCGCCAGTTCGTCGCCTTCGGCGAGGGGGTGATGTTCGACGTGCTCATCGGCGCCGGAGCCGAACCGGCCCTGGACGACCTCCGGCTGGGGGTGCGGGAGTTCCTGCGCGGCATGCTCGGTGAGGGAGCCGCATAGGCGCGGGGGCGCGGTTCAGCGGGGCAGGCCGGTGAGGCGGGCGCGGAGGTACGGTTCAGCCGGGCAGGCCGGTGAGGCGGGCGCGGTGGGCGGGCCACTCGTCGTCGAGGATGCTGAAATAGGCGGTGTCGCGCCAGGTGCCGTCGGTGCGACGGCGCTGGCGGCGCAGGACGCCCTCGGGGACGCCGCCGATGCGCATGATCGCGTTCTGCGAGCGGACGTTCAGGTTGTCGGTCTTGAGCTGCACCCGGTTCACGCCCAGCTTGTCGAAGGCGTGGTCGATCAGCAGCACCTTGCACTCGGTGTTCACCGCGGAGCGCCACACCGACCTGCCGTACCAGGTCCAGCCGATCTCGATGCTGTCGGCGTACCCGGGGGTGTCGATGTAGGTGGTCCAGCCGACCGCGCGGCCGGTCTCCCGCAGGATCACCGCGAACGGCACGTGGTCCGGCGTCCCGGCCAGCCGCACGGCGATCTCCGCCAGTGCGGCCTCGGTGCGCGGGGTCGGGGCGGGCATCCAGCGCCACACCTCGTCGTCACCGCCACCGGCCAGGAACAGGTCGGGCACGTGGTCGCCGGTCAGCGGCTCCAGCCGTACGTTCTCGCCTTCGAGGGTGACGGGCGCGGGCATCTTCGCGGTCATGGGGACGACCCTAGAACCCGCAGTGGACCTGTCCGAAGGTCCACTTAAGGGGTGTTTCCGGGGACCACTCCGCGCTCAAGGTGTGCGAGCCTGCGGCCCGCCGCGCAATCCTGGATGAGCAGCGTGAGACGTCTCTCCCTCGTCTCGGGCCGCTTCGCGGTGGTCACCCAGTGCAGCGCGGTCTTGCGGTAACCGGGCGGCCGGCTCTGGAACCACTCCCACGCCGCGCTCTCCGCACGGAAGCGGCGCTCCTGCTCCTCGTCCAGCGTGGCGGTCTCGGCCTGCTCGTGGGAGTAGATCACCGAGTTGTCCTCGGTGCGCCGCTCGAAGGCGAGCAGCCCCGCCGGACGCATGAGACCGCGCTCGGTCAGCTCGGCGACCTTGGCGATGTTGACCGCGCTCCACGTACTGCGTGCCTTGCGCGGGGTGAAGCGGATGCTGTAGCTCTCGGCGTCGATGCCTTTGCGTACGCCGTCGATCCAGCCGAAGCACAGGGCCTGTTCGACGGACTGGGGCCAGGTGAGCCCCGGGCGGCCTGAGCCCTTCTTGGGGAATCCCACCAGCAGTTCCGTCTCGGTCTCGTGGTGTGCCTCCAGCCAGGCGCGGAACTCCTCGGGGGTGGCGAAGAAGACGGGGTCCATGGGGTCCAAGGGTAGGGGGTGTGTCGACAGGCATACCGTCCGGTCGGTACTCTCGCGGGAGACTGTGAGGAGGGTCCATGGATTTCGCGTTCGACGCCAAGACCGAGGAGCTGCGGGGACGGCTGCTCGGTTTCATGGACGAGTGTGTGTATCCGGCGGAGGAGGCATTCGAGGCCCAGGCCGCCGAGAGCGGGTGGGCCAGCCCGCCGCTGATGGAGGATCTCAAGGAGGAGGCGCGCAGGCGGGGCCTGTGGAACCTCTTCCTGCCCGGTGAGCACGGCGCGGGCCTGACCAACCTGCAGTACGCGCCGCTGGCCGAGATCATGGGCCGCTCGCCGAAGATCGCTCCCACCGCGACCAACTGCGCCGCCCCCGACACCGGCAACATGGAGGTCCTCTCCATGTTCGGCAACGAGTGGCAGCGCAAGGAGTGGCTGGAGCCGCTGCTGCGCGGCGAGATCCGGTCGGCGTTCGCGATGACCGAGCCCGACACCGCCTCCTCCGACGCCACCAACATCGCGCTGTCGATCGTGCGGGACGGCTCGGAGTACGTCGTCAACGGCCGCAAGTGGTTCGCCTCCGGCGCGATGAACCCCAAGTGCGCGATCTTCATCGTGATGGGCAAGACCGACCCCGAGGCGTCCTCGCACCGGCAGCAGTCGATGATCCTGATGCCGCGCGACACGCCCGGCATGCACATCAAGCGCGGCATGCACGTCTTCGGCTACTCCGACTCCGACCACGGCGGGCACGCCGAGATCGTGTTCGAGGACGCCAGGGTGCCGGTCGACAACCTGATCGGCGAGGAGGGCGGCGGCTTCGCGATCGCCCAGGCACGCCTCGGACCCGGCCGTATCCATCACTGCATGCGGCTCATCGGGATGGCCGAGCGGGCCGTCGAGATGATGTGCCTCCGGACCCTGTCGCGGAGCACGTTCGGCAAGCCGATCGCCCAGCAGGGTGTCGTCCAGGACTGGATCGCCGAGTCACGGGTGAGGATCGAGCAGCTCCGCCTCCTCGTGCTGAAGACCGCCTGGCTGATGGACACCGTGGGCAACCGGGGCGCCCACGCGGAGATCCAGGCCATCAAGATCGCCACACCGCGCGATGTGGAGTGGATCCTGGACAAGGCCGTCCAGGCCCACGGCGCCGGAGGTGTGAGCCAGGACTTCCCGCTGGCCGCGCTCTGGGCCGGAGCGCGCTCGCTGAGGCTGGCCGACGGCCCGGACGAGGTCCACAAGCGCTCCCTCGCCTACCGGGAGCTCAAGAAGCACATGTGATCCGGCGCCGCCCGTCGGCCGTCCCGTACGCCAGGGTGGATGGTGTCTCCGACGTGGGGGAGCACGGTCGGCGGGCGGTGCGAGGCGCTCCAAGGCCGGGCGTGGGGTGCGCGAACCGACATGAGTCGGCCAAGATTGACGCGGGTCGACGGAGATCGACGAAGGGAGCCGTTCGTGGCGCTGGACGAGAAGGCGGTGAGGGAGCGCGCCGCCGCGTTCCTGGCCGGGCACGACCCCGCCGGGGATCGGCTGGAGTTCCTGAGGGCCAGGTTCGACGCCGGACTCGCCTGGGTGCACTTCCCCGAAGGGCTCGGCGGGCTCGGAGCCGCACGTGAGCTGCAGAACGTGGTGGAACGCGAGCTGGAGGGGACACCGCAGCTCGATCTCGGGGTGCAGACGATCGGGCTGGGGATGGCGGCGCCCACGATCCTGACGTTCGGCACCGACGAGCAGCGCGCACGGTTCCTGCGTCCGCTGTGGACGGGCGAGGAGATCTGGTGCCAGCTCTTCAGCGAGCCCGGTGCCGGTTCCGACCTGGCCACGCTCGGCACCCGCGCGGTGCGGGACGGCGACGAGTGGGTGGTGGACGGGCAGAAGGTGTGGACTTCCGGCGCCCACCATGCCCGGTGGGCGATCCTGGTCGCCAGGACCGACGTGGACGTGCCCAAGCACCGGGGACTCACGTACTTCGTGTGCGACATGCACGCCCCCGGGGTCGAGGTGAGGCCGTTGCGGCAGATCACCGGCGAGGCCGAGTTCAACGAGGTCTTCCTCACCGGCGTACGGCTCGGTGACGACCTGCGGCTGGGGGAGGTCGGCGACGGCTGGCGGGTCGCGCAGACCACGCTGATGAACGAGCGGGTCGCGATCGGCGGCGCGCCGGTCCGGCGGGGCGGCGGCATGGTCGGCCTGGTCACCGAGACCTGGCGCTCCCGGCCCGAGCTGCGCACCCATGACCTGCACCAGCGGCTGCTGCGACTGTGGGTGGAGGCGGAGGTGACGCGCCTGGCCGGGACGCGCCTGCGCGAACAGCTCTCCGCCGGGCAGCCGGGGCCCGAGGGCTCCGGCATGAAGCTCGCCTTCGCCGACCTCAACCAGGCCCTCTCAGGGCTGGACGTGGAACTGCGCGGCGAGGAGGGCCTGGTCTACGACGACTGGACCTTCCGGCGCTCCGACACCGTCGACTTCTTCGGCAGGGGTCCCGGATACCGCTACCTCCGCGCCAAGGGCAACTCCATCGAGGGCGGCACCTCGGAGATCCTGCGCAACATCATCGCCGAGCGCGTGCTCGGCCTTCCCTCGGAACCCCGCGTCGACAAGGACGTGCCCTGGAAGGATCTTCCGCGATGACGGGAACGGGCTCGACGCGGTGAGCGGAGCGGGTCGCGCGGTGCATGAGGAGCGGTGAGCGGTTGTGACGGGAGTGAACCCGACGCGGTGAGCGGAGCGGGTCGCGAGGTACGAGTGGTCCGCGTGGCGAATGAGGAGTGGTGAGCTGTGACGCTGCTGTACACCGAGGTCGAGGAGGAGCTGCGCGCCTCCGTGCGGGATCTCCTCGCGGACCGCTGCGGGGCCGCCGCCGTGTTGAGGCGGGTCGAGTCCGGGACGCCGTACGACATGGACCTGTGGAAGACGCTGTCGCGGGAGATCGGGGTCGCGGGCCTGCTCGTGCCCGAGATCTACGGCGGGGCGGGGGCGTCGGCGCGGGAGGTCGCGGTGGTGCTGGAGGAGCTGGGGCGGGCGGTGGCGCCGCTGCCGTTCCTCACCGGTTCGGTGCTCGCGACCGAGGCCCTGCTGCAGGTCGGCGAGGAGGATCTGATCCAGGAGCTCGCCTCGGGGGAGACGACGGCGGCGCTCGCGGTGTCGCTGGCGGCTTCGCCGTACCGGCCGCTGCCGGAGACCGTCACCGTGGACGGGGGGGTCCTGAACGGTGAGGTGAGGGCGGTGGCGGGCGCGGAGGTGGCGGACGTGCTGCTCGTGCCCGTCGGAACGGCGCTCTACCAGGTGGAGGCGGCGGATGTCCGGATCGAGGTGGTGCCGTCGCTCGACCTGACGCGTCCGGTCGCCACCGTCACGTTCTCCGACACTCCCGCCGGTGAGGCGATCGGCCGGCTCGACGTGCGGCGGGTGCTGGGCTTCGGCGCGGGGCTGCTCGCGTCGGAGCAGCTCGGGGTCGCCGAATGGTGTCTGAGCACGACGCTCGCCTACATCAAGGAGCGCCGGCAGTTCGCCCGCCCGGTGGGGTCCTTCCAGGCGATCAAGCACCGGATGGCCGATCTCTGGCTGGACGTGGTGCGCGCCCGCGCCGCCGCGAGGAACGCGGCCGTCCTGCTCGCCACGGACCCGGGATCGCCCGGTGGGCAGGAGGCGGTCCGGGATCGCGAGCCGGCGGTGGCGGTGGCCGCGTCGTGGTGCTCGGAGGTGGCGGTGCGCGTCGCGGAGGAGAGCGTGCAGCTGCACGGCGGGATCGGGATGACCTGGGAGCACCCCCTGCACCTCTATCTCAAGCGCGCCAAGTCCACCGAGGTCGCGCTCGGCACTCCCGGTGCCCACCGGGACGCCCTGGCGGCTCTCGCGGACCTGCCCGCGCCGGTCTGACCGGAGGTCAGGCGGGGAGCGCCTGCCGATCCGGGCGCAGCGAGGTGAGCAGCAGGTCGGCGAAGTGCGCCCCCAGCTCGGGGCCGGAGAGCGCGCCCTCCGCGCTGTACCAGGTGCCCAGGTGGTGGACGGAGCCGAAGAAGAAGTCGACGACGATGTCGGCGGGGATGTCGCTCCTGAAGGTGCCCTCGCGCTGCCCCTCGGTGACCAGGTCGCGGAAGCGCTCGTGATAGCGGCGCCGCTCGGCGCGTACGACCTTGCTGGTGTCGGGTGCGAGCAGGTGCATCGAGCGGAAAAAGATCTTGAAGTCGTCCAGGTTGTCGACCGTGGTCGTCACGACGTCCGCGGCGGCGGAGTACAGGCGCTCGGACACCGGCCCCGGGCCGTCGGCGAAGTGCGTCAGACGCTCCATCTGCAGGCGCAGCACCCGCCCGTAGATCTCGTGGAGCAGGTCATCCTTTGAGTCGAAATAGTGGTACATGGCGCCCTTGGTGACGCCGGCCGCCGAGACGACCTCCTGCACCGACGTGCTCTCGAAGCCCTGCTCGGCGAACAGGCGGGTGGCCTCGCTGAGCAGGCGTTGTCGTACCGGCTCCTGGTCCTGAGTCATGCGTCCCCCATGGTGTGGTGTGGGAAAGCATACCGACTGGTCGGTTACGTCGCCGGTGACTGGCGAATACGTGTTACTTGCGTCACCTTCGCGGCTCAGGGATGGCTGGAGCCCCCGGTTGGGTATTTCATAGTCTAAGGATCTTCAATGTGGCAGGTCCCCCCACCCTTCTCCTTGCCGACCGTTTCAGCCATGGGGGTTCGCTATGCCGGGCGGATCTATCTACGTGACGCCGGTTGACCAGGTCCACGGCCTGTCGCCGCAGGTCATGTACGAGCAGTTCTGGATCAAGGAAGTCGTCCACCGCAGGAAGGTGCGCGCGGTCAAGGCCGCGGCGGGCCTGGTGGTGGGCGTCGCGCTCGCCTACCGGTTCGGCCTGTCCCCGGTGATCCTCGGGCTGCTGGGCGGCCTGCTCGTCGCGGGCGCGGACACGTACTGGACCTGGAGGCAGTACGACGCCACCGCCGTCTGGCGCGGCAAGCGCAGAGGCGAGACCATCACCGCCAGGCTGCTCCGCCGCAAGCTGCGCAGGGCGGGCTACCAGATCCTCGAAGGCCGGGCGATTCCCGGAAAGGCCTCGGTCGACCACCTCGTCATCGGCCCCGGTGGCGTCTGGGTGGTGGACAACGAGGCGTGGGACCCCGACACCGAGATCGCCCGCTACGGCGAGCGGTTGTTCCTGGGTGAGAAGTACGGCACGAAGGTGGCCAAGGCGCTTGTGGAGGTCGCCGATTCGCTGGCCGAGGTGCTCTCCCGCGAGTCGGGCATCCCCGTCACCATCGAACCCCTCATCGCCGTGCACGGCGGGGAGATCAGGCGGTCGGTCACCGCGGAGGGGATCACCCTTCTCAAGCCCCGCCTCGTCTCGCGCTGGATCCTGCAGGGTCCCCGGGCCGATTTCGACGAGGCCCAGGTCGAGGTCCTGGCCAGGACCGCGGCCCGGGTGCTGCGCCGGATGAGCTGAGCGCGCCAGGCCCGTTCTCCGGACGAGTTCCCGAGTGCGTCCGGCCTCTTCGGAGAGGGTCCTCAACGCGCCCGGCCCGTTCTTCGCGCAAGGTCCTCAACGCGTCCGGCTCTTTCTTCGCACAAGGTCCTCAGCGTGCCCGGCCCGTTCGTCAGACGAGGTCCTCGATGAAGGCCGCGAGCTGCTCGACGTTCCGGCACTCGTGCATCGGCACGATTCCGCCGTACGCCGTCGCCAGCGAGTCGCCGCTGTCCCACTGGTTGGTCGGCTCCGGATTGAGCCAGTAGGAGTGCCGGGCGCCGTCGGCCAGGCGGCGCAGCGTCTCCAGCGCGGGCGGCCGGTAGTTGGACCGGGCGTCACCCAGGATCAGCAGGGACGTCTTCGGCCCGATGGCGTCGCCGTATCGCTCGGCGAACACCTCCAGCGCGTGGCCGTAGTCGGTCCGGCCGAACCGCACCATGTCGGCCTCCCGCGTGAGCCGGGTCATCGCCTCCACCACGTCCGCGCCCGGTACGAAGAACCGGGTGATCTCGTCCACGGTGTCCACGAACCCGAACGCGCGCACCTTGGTGAACTGCTCGCGCAGCGCGTACGTGAGCAGCAGGGTGAAGTGCGCGAAGGAGGCGACCGAGTCGCTGGTGTCACAGAGGACGACCAGCTCGGGCTTGTGCGGTCGGCGCGGCCTGTTGAAGGTGGTGAGCGGCACCCCGCCGCTGGACAGCGAGGCCCGTACGGTCCTGCGGAAGTCGAGGCGGCCACGGTGGCCGAGCCGGTGCTTGACCGTGAGCCGGGCGGCGAGGCGGCGGGCGAGCGGATGCACCTCCCTGCGGAGCCTCGCCAGGTCGGCCTTGGTGATCCGCAGGAAGTCGAGCCGCTCAAGCGGAGGGCGTACGGAGGCGCGGGCGATCCGCTCGATCCCGGAGTCCTCGGCGATCCGGCGGCGCACCTCCCCTGAGACGGCCTCCTTGAAGCGCTCGGTGTTCTCGGTGATCCGCTGCCGGGCCACCTTCTCGGCGAGCCCGCCGCGTTCCCGGCCCGCGAGGACCTCGGCGAGCAGCCGCGCCATGAGCGTCTCGGGGGAGAGCGCCCGCATCACCGGGTAGGAGAACCAGTTCTGCCTGCCGGGACCGGCGGGCACGCGGCCGAAACGCTCCACCATCGCGCGTACGAACTCGTTCATGCCCTCGGCGCCCAGCAGCAGCTCGGCGAGCCGGTCGCGCAGCTCGGGAACCTCGGCGCTCTCCGGGTCCGGCAGGCCGGGCTCGGCCTCGCGCGGCGCGCGCAGGCCGGTCGTCGAGGCGGGGAACCACAGGTCGAACAGCGTGTCGAAGCCCGGCCGGTGCGAGGGCCGCTTGACCAACGTCGCGGCGTACGCGGCCCGCAGCGACTCCCGCTCGGTCAGGTCGATCACCTCCAGCGCCCTGGCCGCGTCCAGCCCCTCGGCCGGCGACACCGGCAGCCCGGCCTCGCGCAGCGCGTGCACGAACCCCACATGCCGGTCGAGCAGGCTCACCCTCGGTCCCCCGCCTCGCGAAGAGCGCCGCCCGTGCCGGGGGCCCCTGCCACGCGGAAGGCGCCGCGCGTGCCGTGGCCCGGCTTTCCCGAGCGGTGGATCGGACCTTTCATCCCACGAGCCAGGGTTCCCTCGCTGCGAACCGGTTCTCTCGCATCGTGGAGCGGATTTCCCCGGCCGTTTTTCGCGCCGTTCCCGATGCGGTTCCCGGTGCCCTTCACAGGGCGAGCTCCTTGCGGGCGCGCGTCTGGTCGGAGGCGTGCTTGAGGACGACGCCGAGGGTCGCTCCGATCGCCTCCTCGTCCAGCTCGGTCCTGCCCAGCGCGAGGAGGGTGTTGGCCCAGTCGATCGTCTCGGCGATCGAGGGCGACTTCTTCAGCTCCAGGGCGCGCAGGGTGGCGACCGTGCGGGCGAGCTGCTCGGCGAGGCTCGCCTCGATCGCGGGCACCTGGGCCAGCACGATGTCGCGCTCGCGTTCCGGCGTCGGATACTCCAGGTGCAGATAGAGACAGCGCCGCTTCAGCGCCTCGGAGAGCTCGCGGGTCGCGTTCGAGGTCAGCACCACGTACGGCTTCCGTACGGCGGTGATCGTGCCGAGTTCGGGGATCGTCACCTGGTAGTCGGACAGGATCTCCAGCAGCAGCCCCTCCACCTCGACGTCGGCCTTGTCGATCTCGTCGATCAGCAGGACCGTCGGCGTCTCCGAGCGGATCGCCGCGAGCAGCGGCCGCTCCAGCAGGAACTCCTCGGTGAAGATGTCGTCATGCGTGGCGTCCCAGTCCTCACCCTGACCGGCCTGGATGCGCAGCAGTTGCTTCTTGTAGTTCCACTCGTACAGCGCTCTGGCCTCGTCCAGCCCTTCGTAGCACTGCAGCCTGACGAGCCGGGCGCCGGTCGTCGTCGCCACGGCCTTGGCCAGCTGGGTCTTGCCCACCCCCGCGGGCCCCTCGGTGAGCAGTGGTTTGCCGAGCGCGCCCGCCAGGAAGACCGAGGTCGAGATGGAGTCGTCGGGGAGGTAGTCGGCGGCGTCGAGCCGCTCTCCGGCGTCGCTCGGTGAGGCGAACCACATGTGTGCTCCCAGGACAGGACCGAATGTTGTTCTACCTTAACCGGTGATCATCGTCGGCCGCCGTCCACCCTCGGCCGACGGCCGTCACGATTTCAAGGCCACGCCCGATGTGCGCTATTGTTCAAGGGCTTCAAGCGCCGCTAGCTCAGTTGGTTAGAGCAGCTGACTCTTAATCAGCGGGTCCGGGGTTCGAGTCCCTGGCGGCGCACAGCAGTTCCGAACAGCGCATTCCTTGATCATAAAGGGATGCGCTGTTCGCATTCAACCCGCCCATTCGCCCAGCTTCATCCGCGCATCCGACACGAGGCCACCGCCGCGTGAAAGGATCGTGGCCATGCCCGCGCCCGGCACCGCCCTGCCCCCCGCGCTCGAAGCACACACCCTCCTCGTCGCCGCCGTCATCGTCCACGATCGGACGCGGCAACGAGTCCTCCTCATACAGCGAGCGGCCGGAGCGAAGTTCGCCCCCAACCACTGGGACCTTCCCGTCGGCAAGGCGAGCAAGGGCGAAGTGATCACCCAAACCGCGGTCCGCGAGCTGAAAGAGGAGACCGGACTGGTCGTAGACCCCGCCGACCTCCGAGTAGCCGGTCTCATCCACTGCTCCTGGGGTGTCGAGGCACCGAACGGCTTCGTCACCGTTGTCTTCGTCACCGACACCTGGAGCGGCACCCCGATCAACGCCGAACCTCGCGAACACGCGCGCGTTGCCTGGCACCCGGCAGACCGGATACCCCAGGCATTCGTGTCCACCACTCGCGCCGCGCTGATCAACTACCTGACAGGCGGCCCCATGGTGACCACCGAGGGATTCTGATCCCCAGTGGTATCTCCCCCGGTCGCAGGCCACCACTTACCGGAACGGCGACGCCTCCGCGTGCCGTCAGGACGGCGCGGAGGCGAGAGGGCGGCCGCCCTTTACCCGCACAGGGTGGTGTCGAGGGTCTTGATGACCTTCAGGGCTCCGGCCTCGCTGCTGGGCAGGGCGGTCACCGCGAGCGCGGATGCCCGGCCGTCGGTGGTGGCGGCGTTGCGGGTCTCGTAGCCGTCGATGTCACCGCCGTGGCCCCATCCGGTGTCGCCGCAGCTCAGCTTCATCTTGACCACACCGAGCCCGTACCGCCAGCCCTCGGGGAGCCCAGGGGCCTTCACCGTCTTCTTCATCTCCGCCAGTTGCGCGGACTTGAGCAGCTTGCCGTCCAGGAGGGCGAGGAAGAAGGTGTTGAGGTCGTCCGGGGTGCCGATGAGCTGGCCGGCCGCGCCGCCCCAGGACGGGTCCATCGTGGTGACGTCGACGAACTTACCCTTGGGCGCGCTCACCGTGTAACCGCGGGGGTGCGGGCCCTTGACGGTCTGGTCGCCTGCGCCCGGCCAGTAGGTGTCACGCAACCCGGCGCGGTCGATGACCCGCTTGGTGACCTCTTCGGCGATCGGCCGGCCGGTGACCTTCTGCACGATCAGGCCGAGCAGCAGGTAGCCGGTGTTGCTGTACTCCCAGCTCTTGCCCGGCCTGAACGACGCCTTGTGGCGCAGCGCCACGTCGATCATGTCCCTGGCCTCGACATAGCGATGCTGGATCTTGGAAAAGTCCCCGTGCATGTAGCGGGTGTAGTTGGGCAGGCCGCTGGTGTGCTGGAGAAGCTGTCGGACGGTGATCTTACGTCCGTCGCCGGCCTTGCCGCGGATCATCCCGGGCAGGTACTTCTCGATCGGCCCGTCCAGCTCGATCCTGCCCTCGCCGACGAGCTGCAGGACGACGGTGGCGACGAACGTCTTGGTGTTGCTGCCGATGCGTACCCGGCCGTCGGCCGGCACCTCCTCCCGGGTCTTCAGGTTCCCGACGCCCGCGGTGTAGCGGGTGACGCGACCTTCGCGGTCGCGTACCGAGGCGAGCGCGCCGGGAAACTCCTTGCCGATCAGCCCGTCGAGTGACTTCTGCACGCCGTCGTCGAAACCGGCGGTCGCCGACGCCTTTGTCGAGGTCGAGGCCGAGGCGGCGACCGGCGCGGCGGCGGCGCCTACGGCGATCATCGCGGCGAGCCCGCAGGCGAGGAAACGGGAGCGGGGAGAGGCGGGGCTGAACATCGGAACTCCTTGTTCGAGGGTCACTTGCCGACCCCTGAAGCATGTCGCGGGGGAGATCATCACTTCGATCCCGCGAACTGGAGACCCGTGGTACAGCTGGCGCTACCTCGACCGGCCGCGCCGGTCGGTCCGCCGCTCCCCGGGGACGTGTCAGCCGATGGGCAGGTGGTCGAGGTAGCCGCGGACGTTGCGGCGGGTCTCGGCCACCGAGTCCCCGGCGAACTTCTCCGCCACCGCGTCCGCCAGGACCAGCGCGACCATCGCCTCGGCGACGATCCCGGCGGCAGGGACCGCGCACACGTCCGACCGCTGGTGGTGGGCCCGCGCCGGGGCGCCGGTGGTGACGTCCACGGTGGCGAGGGCCCGTGGCACGGTCGCGATCGGCTTCATCGCCGCGCGCACCCGCAGCGCCTCGCCCGTGCTCAGACCGCCCTCGGTCCCGCCTGAGCGGCCCGAGGTGCGCCTCACGCCCTCGGGGGTCGGCACGATCTCGTCGTGTGCTCTCGACCCCGGCGTACGGGCCAGCGCGAAGCCGTCCCCGACCTCGACGCCCTTGATCGCCTGGATGCCCATCAGAGCGCACGCCAGCCGCGCGTCGAGGCGCCTGTCCCAGTGCACGTGGGAGCCGAGCCCCACGGGGACCCCGTAGGCGAGGACCTCGACCACGCCGCCGAGCGTGTCACCGTCCCGGTGGGCCCGGTCGATCTCGGCGACCATCGCCTTGCTCGCGTCGGCGTCCAGGCAGCGCACCGGGTCGGCGTCCAGCCTCCCGGCGTCCGCGGGGACGGGAAGGACCCCGTCGGGGGCCTTGGCCGAGGCGAGTTCCACCACGTGCGAGACGAGCTCGATCCCGGCCGTCTCCCGCAGGTAGGAGCGGGCCACCGCGCCCAGCGCCACCCGCGCGGCCGTCTCCCGCGCGCTCGCCCGCTCCAGGATCGGACGGGCCTCGCCGAAACCGTACTTCTGCATGCCCGCCAGGTCGGCGTGGCCGGGCCTGGGTCGGGTCAGCGGGGCGTTGCGCGCCAGCCCTTCCAGCACCTCGGGGCCGACGGGGTCGGCCGCCATGACCTGCTCCCACTTGGCCCACTCGGTGTTGCCCACCACGATCGAGACCGGCGAGCCCAGGGTCAGCCCGTGCCGTACGCCGCCGAGGATGGTCACCTCGTCCATCTCGAACCGCATCCGCGCGCCCCGGCCGTAGCCCAGCCGCCGTCTGGCGAGCGCGTCGGCCAGCATGCCGGTGGTGACCGGCACACCGGCGGGCAGCCCTTCCAGGGTCGCGACGAGGGCGGGTCCGTGCGATTCTCCCGCGGTCAGCCAACGCAACCTGCTCACCGGGCCACTCCTTCACTGAGGCTGAGTTCGAGGAGGTCGTCGGACACCAGGTGTTCCCCGGACACGCCGAGGTCCCTGGAGCCGGAGCCGAGATCGGAGCCCGAGCCGAAGTCCAGGCCGGAGCCGAAGTGGCGGGCGCCGTGCAGCCAGGCCACCTTGTCGTGCAGGTCGTCCACCGTGAGGGAGGACAGCATCGCGTTCCGCGCCCGTGCCTCGGCGCCCGCCGGGTGATAGAGGCGTTCCCCCATCGCGCGGGCCACCAGCTGGGTTCTGGCCGTGCGTTCGCGGCGCTCGGCGTTGTACTTCTCCAGGCGCTGGGTGAAGGCGTCCTCGTCGCAGTCGAGCAGCCTGCCGATCACCACCGCGTCCTCAAGCGCCATGCACGCGCCCTGGGCGGCGTACTGCAGCATCGGGTGCGCGGCGTCGCCGAGCAGGGCGACCCGCCCGTCCGTCCAGCGGTCGACCGGGTCGCGGTCGCACAGGACCCAGGTCCGCCACTCCTCGCCCAGCTCCAGCAGGGCGCGGGCCGTCTCGCTCAGGCCGGGGAACTCGCCCAGCACGTGGGACCTGTCCGCGGGCTCGCCCGCCAGTTCCTCGCGGGCGCCGTCGTCCCGGGTGGCGGCGAGGTTCAGGAACCTTCCGCCGCCGATCGGGTAGTGGACGAAGTGCCACTTCGGACCCGCCCAGAGGGTGACGGTGTTCCACCGCAACTCCGCGGGGACCTTCTCCATGGGGATGACCGAACGGTAGATGGTGTGCCCGGAGATCCGGGGCCTGCCGTCCCCGACGAGCTGACGGCGGACGGCCGAGCGGATGCCGTCGGCCCCGATGAGGGCGGCGCCGGTGAAGCGCTCTCCGGTGTCCGTGACGGCGGTGACACCGGTCGGGTCCTGTTCGTAGCGGGTGACCCACCGGCTGCCGAGCAGTTCGATGTCGCCGGACGCGCGGCAGGCGTCGAGCAGCGACTGGTACAGGTCACCCCGGTGGACCACCGCGTACGGGTCGCCGAACCGGCGCCGGTAGCCGTCGGTCAGCGGCATGCTGGCCACCCGCTCGCCCGTGGTGCCGTCCATGAAGCGCAACTCGTCGATGAAGACCGCCCGCTCGCGCACGGCCTCGCCGACACCGAGGTGGCGGAGCGCGTGGAAGGCGTTCGGTGCCAGCTGGATGCCGGCGCCCAGTTCGGCGAACGTGGGTTGGCGTTCCAGCACGATCACCCGGTGTCCCCGATCGGCGACGCTCAACGCCGCCGCGAGACCGCCGATGCCACCACCGGCAATGAGAATCCTCGCCATGTCCTCGTCATCCCTCCAGGGCCAGGCCACGGCCCGCCAGTTCGGCGACGTCGAAGATGCCCTCGGTGGTGGCCTCCACATCGAAGACGGAGCGCTGGACGGGCGGGAATCCGATCAGTTCGGCGGCCCTGGCCGGCAGCGGGACCGCCGCGGCCTCCGCCGACTCCCAGAGCAGCACGGCGCCCCAGCGGTCGCTGCTCCGGTCGGAGATCCAGAACTTCAGGCGCAGCCCGGGAATCCCGGCGAAGCGGTCCACCGCCTCGTCGCGCAGGAACGCGCGGAGCGATTCGACGGTCTGGTCCGACTCCCGTAGGTCCCACCAGACGACGACGGCCTGCATGCGCTTGACACCTCCGGAATCAAATGCCTTTATGCCGTTGTCGCCGACGACGTTTTTCCCGCATAGGAAACGGGTTTCGACTCCGGTTTTACGGCCATTCTTGTGACTGTTGTCTATTACGGTAGGTCGCCGTTAAGGGCGGGACAACGGCCCTGCGATAAGGCATTCTTCTCAGGATGTGAACGATAAGCGGGGTCGCAGAAAAAGGTTGGCGGAACGAATGTGCGGGCTCCGGGGGCCTGGACACGAGGACCGGCCCCGGCAAATGCCGGGGCCGGTCCTTTTTCAGCGGTGCAGTTTCACGGAAGTCGGCGGCTTCGTCGGCGCCGTTCCATGAAAATCAGGGGTCAGCCCTTCTGCGCCGCCGCGATGGTGCAGGCCATCCGCTCGATGCTCGCCTCGTCGAACAGGTCGTCGATGTCGGCGTCGACGTCGAAGGCCTCGCGGATCCGGTCGGTCAGGCGGGCCGCGCGCAGGGAGTCACCGCCCAGCTCGAAGAAGTTGTCGAGGATGCCGATGCCTTCGAGCTCCAGCGTCTTCGCCCAGATCTGCTGCAGGGTCCGCTCGATGTCGTTGCGCGGCTCCTGGTAGGGGCTGCCGACGTCCGGGCGGGACCGGGGCGGCTCGGGGAGCGCGGTCCGGTCGATCTTGCCGTTCGTCGTCGTCGGGAGGCCGCCGACCACGTACGCCGCCGGCACCATGAACGAGGGAAGCGTCTGGCGCAGCGCCGCTCGAAGGTCCCGCACCTCGGGGACGGGCCCGGGGCGCGGCTCGATGTAGGCGACCAGTTGGACGTCTCCCTGACCGTCCTTCCTGGCCAGCACCGCCGCCTGGCCGACACCCGGCTGTGCGGCCAGGACGGCCTCGATCTCGCCGAGGTGCACCCGGTTGCCGCGGACCTTGATCTGGTTGTCGGTACGGCCGACGATCTCGATGCTTCCGTCGGTCCAGTAGCGCGCCACGTCGCCCGTCCGGTACAGCACCGGGTGGCGGACCGGGTCCATCGGGTTGGCGAGCCACTTCTCCGCGGTGGCCTCCGGCCGGCCCAGATATCCCTCCGACAGGCTCTCTCCGGCCACGAAGATCTCACCGACGACTCCCGGCGGGAGGACCTCGAGGTTCTCGCCGAGCACGTACGCCTTGACGTTGGGCGTCGGCCGCCCGATCGGGGGCAGGCGGTGGGCGCGTCCCTCCTCACCGAGGTCCACGCCGAGCTGGGTGATGTCGCACGTGGCCACCACCGTCGCCTCCGCGGAGCCGTACAGGTTGAACACGTGGAAGGGAAGGTCGGCGGAGGGCCACGACTGCACGCGCTCGCCGCAGATCCTGATGTTGACCAGCTCGGTCTCGGCGGGCCAGTGAAGCGTCCACAGCCGTTCGGCCATCGCCTTCATGAGCAGGGTGTGGGTGATCCGCTCGGAGACGAGCCAGTCGCGCAGCCACTCGGGCGAGGTCACGACCGACGGCTCGGGGATGTGGACCGTGGCGCCCGCGGCCAGGACCGAGAAGCACTCGACCTCCACCATGCCGTAGCCGGGGGCGGCCAGCCACGTGCCTCGGGACTCCTCGGTGATACCGCAGATCACGCGCATGCTGTAGATGAGGTTGCGGGCCGCGCCGTGCGGCACCATCACGGCCTTGGGCACGCCTGTGGAGCCGGAGGTGTAGCAGATGTGGATGAGGTCTGATGCCTTCACCGGCTCGCTGACGGGGGTGGTGGGCTCGTCGCGCCAGTCGGTGCCGTCGAGCGAGAGCACCGGGCAGATCCCCGACACCTTGAACTCGTGGGCCCTCATGGTGAGCACCACCACGGCCGAGGCGTCCTCGATCATGAAGCGGACGCGGTCGTCGGGGAACTCGGGGTCCAGCAGGATCGCCGCCGCCGCCGTCTTGAAGCAGGCGAGCTGCGCGATCAGGCTCTCGGCGCCGCGTGGGAAGCAGACCCCGACCCGGTCGCGGGGGCGGACCCCCTGTGCGGCGAGCCGGTGGGCGAGCTGGTTGGCCTGGTCGTCGAGCTCGCGGAAGGTGAGCCGGCCACCGGGCCAGGCCACCGCGACCGTGTCGGGCGTCCGGCGCGCGATGTCCGCGACGACCTCGTGGAAGAAGAGGGCGGGTACGGGCTCGTCGGTCTGGTTCCAGTCGACGAGGATGCGCCGGGACTCCTCCTCGGTGAGCAGGGGGATGTCCCGCAGCGTGACGGCAGGGTCGGCGGCGAGGGCGTCGAGGACCCGTCCCAGGTGCAGCGCGTACTGGGCGGCGGCGTCCGCGTCGAACTCCGCCCGCGACATCACGAGGTCGAGGCCGTCGGCGTCCCGGGTGAACACGGTCAGCGCGGCGCGCGGACCCGGCTGCTCACCGTTCGCGGAGACGGCACCGGCGGAGAGGCCGTTTGCGGAGACGTCACCCGCGGGGGCGCCGTTCGCGAGGGCGTCGCCGGTGGAGACGACGGCGTGGCAGGGCTCGCCGGTGGCGGGCTCCGCGGTGCCGGCCGCGATCGCGGCCAGCAGCTCCGCGGCGGTCGTGTCGCCGGACACCCGCACCCGGACGGTCTCGGCGGGACCCCGCCCCGCCCGCCCGATCAGCAGGTCGGTCTCGGCGGTGTAGCGGTGGAGCAGGCCCGCCAGGGCCGCGACCGCGAACGTCTCCCGGTGTGGCAGGGCCTTCTCCGGGACCGGGATGGAGTGCCGGTGCGGAACCCCGGGCGGGCCGTCACCGGCGGGACGGGCTAGGGGAAGCGACGAGTTGGTCGTTTCCATGAGAATCGTTCCTCTCGAAATAGCGGGTCGGAGGTCTCAGGCGAGAGCCGGCAGCGGGGTGGGGAGGGCGAGCTCGACCTGCGAGGAGATGCCCTCGGCACCGGCCCGTCGCAGGGCACGCCCGGCCTCGACGGCCTCGGCGAGTCCGTGGATCATGCGGGTGGTCTGGTCCCAGTCCACGCAGGCGTCGGTCACGCTCTGCCCGTACGCGAGGGCGTCCGTCCGGCCCAGGATCAGGTCCTGCCGGCCCGCGGCGAGGAAGCTCTCCAGCATGATCCCGGCGATGCCGGTCTCCCCGCCGGCGATACGGTGCGCGATGTCCGCGGCGACGAGGGGCTGCCGCATGTGGTCCTTGCCGCTGTTGCCGTGGCTGGCGTCGATGAAGAGGCGCTGGGGCAGGCCCGCCTTCTTCAGCAGTGCGAGGGCGCCGGCCACGTCGGAGGGGCTGTAGTTGGGGGCCGTGCTGCCGCCGCGCAGGACGACGTGGCAGTCGGGGTTTCCGCTGGTGGAGACGATCGAGACGACGCCGTCGTCGTCGATGCCCGGGAACACGTGTCCCTTCGAGGCGGCGACGATGGCGTCGACCGCGTCCTCCACGTGGCCGCTCGTCGCGTTCTTGATGCCGACGGGCATGCTGAGCCCGCTGGTGAGCTGCCGGTGCACCTGGCTCTGGACGGTGCGGGCACCGATCGAGCCCCAGGACACGGCGTCGGCGAAGTAGCGGGGGGTGAGCGGGTCGAGGAACTCGCAGCCGATCGGCAGGCCGGTCTCCAGGATGTCCAGCATCAGCCCGCGCGCCAGGCGCAGCCCGCTGTTGAGGTCGTGCGAACCGTCGAGGTGGGGGTCGCTGATGAGACCCTTCCAGCCGAGGCGGGTCCGCGGTTTCTCCATGTAGACCCGCATGACGACCACGAGCGAGCCGGACACCTGCCGCGCGAGCTCGGAGAGCCGCTCGGCGTAGGTCAGGGCGGCGCAGGGGTCGTGGATGGAGCACGGGCCGGCGACCACGACGAGCCGGTCGTCCTCGCCGTTCAGCACCTGGGTGACCCCGTACCGGCCGCCGAGGACGGTCTCCCTGGCGGTGGAGGAGACCGGGATCTCCTCCCGCAGCGCCGAGGGTGAGAAGAGCCGGTCGACCGGGGTGACGCGGGAGTCGAGGGAGTCGATGAGGGAGGGCAGCACGTCGGGGGTGTGGGTGATGGTCATTGCGGGGTTCCTTCCGGTGGAGTGGTCAGGCGTTGTCCGCCGCGAGAACCGCCGCGGAGAAGGTGAATCCCATTCCGGTGCCGATGAGGAGCACCCGTGCTCCCGGCTCCAGCAGGTCCTCGTTCAACAGGTGGTGCAGGCCGTAGAGCTGGTCGGCGGGACCGAGGTGCCCGATCGTGAGCCCGAGTTCGGCCAGGGTGTTGCCGGGAATGCTCTTCAGGGGTCGTACGAAGCTCTCCCTGAACAGGGTCCGCCCGACGAACGGTGTGACGAGCCAGTCGATCTCGTCCATGGACAGGCCGGCGTCGGCCAGTGCCGTGGAGACGACGCCGGCGGTCCCGGCCGCCGACCTCGCGCGGACGTCGCGCAGCGACAGCTCGCCGCGCGTCAGGAACTCCCGGGTCCTGCGCCTCATGTCGGGGTGCGGTTCGGGAGCCGTACGGAACGGCTCGTCGCCGCGCGAGAGTCCTTCGAGGGCGGTGTCGGTCTGCGAGGCGCAGGACAGCAGCCTCAGCCGGCCGCGGCCCCGGGTGACCACCGCCGAGGCGGCGCCGTCACCGAAGACCATGCCGGGGGAGAGGTACCAGCGGTCGGTGGGAGGGGCGAAGCGGTCCGCGACCGTGATGAGGGCGGAGGGGAGCTCGGGGCGTCCCGCCAGCATGCTCGCCGCGATCTCCAGGCAGGCGAGGGAGCCGTTCGACGCCGCGGCGACGGTCATCGGCATCCCGGCCATCCGGGTGCCCAGCAGCTCCCCGCCGATCCAGCAGGCCGCGGGCCACATGTCGATGCCCTGGAAGTGGCTGTGGCTGTGCAGGTAGAGGGTGTCGGGGCCGATCTCCGTCCCGTGGGCGGCGGCCTCCTTGAGCGCCTGCCTGCCGGCGGTCACGGCCATCTCGGGGGGAGCCTGCGAGGACTGGGCGACGGAGATCATTCCGGTGCTCTCGGCGACCTCGGCCGAGTACGAGCCGTCCTCGACGGCCCGGGTTATGGGCACCCGGTCGCCGAGCGTGCCGCCCGTGCCGGAGATCCAGATGTCATCGAACCGCATCGCTGAGAGTCCTTTCCGTGCCGAGGCCTCGGGACGTTCCAGGGGGACGCGTGTCACCGGTGATCTGCCCGCCGCCGATGCGGGCGGGGTGGACCTCGGTTGTCACGTCGTTTCCCTTCGCGCTCCGGAACTCGCGGTTGGCCGTTTCTCGGTTACCAGCAATTACGCTAAGGCGGTAACAGGAGTAGGGCAACGGGGGTGTGATAAGAGCTCCTTTTCGGGATGCGAACGTCGCATGTTGAGGAAAGGAGGGGATCCTGCTTCGTGAGTCCTGTCGGATCGCCGTTAAATCATCGGTAGCGCACTACCGGCAAAGGTAGTTCAATAGTAAAATTGTCAGGATGAAGCGACAACCGGGAGACAGGGCCGTGGCACCGGGCCCGCTCGCACTGGTGCAGGCGTTCGTCAACAGCGTGAACGTGGAGTTCGGGCCTGACTATCTGGCCACCGTGGAGGGTCTCACCATCTGGCTGGAGCGCAACGGCCTCGGTGACCCGAGGGTGGAGCCGGGCGAGCTCGACCGCCGCGACGCCGTGACCCTGCGGGAGGCGTTGCGCGCGCTCCTGCGGGAGAACAACGGCGGCCCTCCCGACCTCCAGGCCCGCCGCACGATCGAGCACATCGCGCGTGACTGCCCGCTCGTCGTGGGGTTCGAAGGGGAGACGGGGGAGCTCGGCCTGCGGCCCGCGCTCACCGATGTGCGCGGAGCCCTGGCCAGGGTGCTCGCGGCCGTCGCCGGCGCCGTCGCCGACGGCTCCTGGCAGCGTCTCAAGGCGTGCGGCGAGCACCGATGCGAGTGGATCTTCTACGACCGGTCGCGAAACAAGGGCAGCCGCTGGTGCTCGATGGCGGTGTGCGGGACGCGGTCCAAGATGCGCACCTACCGCGAGACGAAGCGGGTCCACAGCGAGAGCGGCTGAGCCGCGCGGACCACGTGGTCCCCTGCCGGGTACGCCCGGCGCGTCACCTCGCGCGTGGGCCGGGAACGGCGATACGCCCAGGTCAGGCGGTGTCACCTCGCGTGCGGGTCAGGCATGTCCGAGTCCGCCGATGTCACCTCGCGTCCGACTCCGACGGCGTCACTTCGCGCGGGGGCAGGGGGACACGTCCGACTCCGACGGTGTCACCTCGCGCGCGGGTCAGGCATGTCCGGGTCAGGCGGCGTCACCTCGGGCGTGGGCCGGGAGCGGGAACACGTCTCGGGAGCCGTGGGACGACACCGGCCCGCCGCGACGCCCGCGATCATGCCGGTGGGGGCGGTCCGGCCGCCCCCACCGGTCGTGTCGTCCGGGAGTCACGGCGCGTTCTCCCGGCCGAGGAGCTTCCTCGCGACGACGAGCTTGGTGGCCGCCGCGGTGCCGTCCGCGAGCTGGAGGCCGATGACGTCCCTGAGCCGCTGCGCGATCGGCCCGTCCTCGGCCCAGCCGAGGTGGCCCATGGTCAGCAGGGACTGGTGGACGGCCTCCATCGCCGCCTTCGGCGCCCACCACTTGGCCATGTTGGAGGGGATCCGCGGGTCCATGCCGTTGTCGGCGCGCCACAGCGCCTCGAAGGACACCAGCCGCGCCGCGTGCAGCATGGTCGCGTGCTCGACCAGGGGGAAGGCGACCGCCTGGAAGGTGCCGATGGGCCGGCCGAACGCCTCCCTGGCGCCCGCGTGGGCGATGGCCTCGTCGAGCGCGGCCTTGGCGACCCCGAGCGCCATCAGCGAGATGTACGCCCGCGAGACGCCGAACCCGCGCATGACCGCCGCGAAGCCGAGTCCCGGCTGCCCGACCACGTCCTCGGGGCCGACGCGGACGCCGTCGAAGACGAACCTGCCGCGCCCGCCGGACCGGCAGCCGAGGTCGGGGAGGGTCTCGCGGCTCACCCCGGCCTGGTCGAGCCGGATGTAGAAGGCGGTGATGCCGTGCGCTCCGGCCTCCCCCGTACGCGCGAAGACGAGGCCGTGCGTGGCGTAGGCGGCGATCATGATGGAGGTCTTCTCGCCGTTCAGCACCCATCCGTCGCCGTCGGGCTCCGCGCGCATCTCGATGCCCGCGGCGTCGGTGCCGTGGCCGGGCTCGGTGAGGCAGAGCGCGACGATCGACTCACCGCGGGAGATCGGCGGAAGCCAGCCCGCCAGCTGCTCCGGAGCGCAGTTCGCCGCGAGGACACCGCCGATGAGGGCGGCGTTGAGCACGGGATAGCAGACGGACAGGTCCGCCGCCGCCAGTTCCTCAAGGGCGATGCCCGCGCTCGTCGCGTCGAGCCCGAGCCCCCCGTACTCCTCGGGCATCCGGAGCGCGAACAGACCCTCCTCGCCCAACTCGGCGAGGAGCCCCGGACGGTATTCGCGCCGCACGTCGCTCTCCCGGCGGTACGGGGCGATCCTGTCGGCCGCGAACTCCCGCACCCGCTTGGCGAGCGCCTGCTGATCACTGGTGAATTCGAAGTCCATGTGGTGTCCTAAGCCCGGAGCCGGTCGCGCAAGGCGAATTTCTGGATCTTCCCGGAGGGGGTTCTCGGCAGCGACGGCACGATCTCCAGCCGCTCGGGCCAGTACTGCTTGGCCATGCCGAGGCCGGAGAGGTGGCCGCGCATGTCGTCGAGGGTGAGCGGGGAGGCCGCCGGGGAGTCCGCCGTGACGAGGATCGCGCAGGCGCGCTCGCCCAGCCGCCGGTCCGGGTAGCCGACGACCGCGACGTCCTTGACGGAGGGGTGCCGCAGCAGGGCCGCCTCCACCTCCACGACGGGGATGTTCTCCGCGCCGCGCATGATGACGTCCTTGACCCGGCCGGTGATCCGGATGCCTCCGTAGCCGTCCTCGCGGGCCAGGTCCCCGGTGTCGAACCAGCCGTCCTCGGTGATTGACTCGGCGTACACCTCGGGGCGGCGGAAGTAGCCGAGGCACTGGGCGGCGCCGCGGACCTGGAGCAGGCCGGGCTGTCCCGCGGCCACCGGCTCGCCCCCTCGGCCGACGATCCTGACCTCCATCCCCGGTACGGGGGTGCCGTCGCTCTCGGCCGCGCGCATCGGCGGGTCCTCGGGACGGGTGATCGTCACGCAGCCGTTCTCGCTCATGCCCCACAGGGCGTACACCCGGCAGCCGAGGACCTCCCGCGCGTCCTCCACCAGGAGCGGCGCGATCGGCGCGCTGCCGGTGGCGAACGTGAGCAGCGCCGACAGGTCCCTCGGACCGGTGCGCTGCGCCTCGATGAGGTCGGAGAGGAACGTGGGCGCGCCCATGAAGAACGTGACCCTCCGCTCCTCCAGGATCCGCAGCATCACGGCCGGGTCCCACGCGTCCACCTGCACGGCCGTCGCGCCGAGGATGAGCGGCATGAGGAAGTTCCAGGTGTAGCCGGCCTGGTGGGTCGTGGGGGACCCCATCGCCGTCACCTCGTCGCCGGTGAGGTGAAGCACGTCGGCCTGTGCCCTGTTCATCGAGTACAGGGTGTTGTGGCTGTGCACGACGCCTTTCGGCTCACCGGTCGTGCCCGAGGTGAACACGACCTGGGCGGGGTCGTCCGGGGCGGCTTCGAGGGCGTCGAGGGCCTCGATCTCCTCGGCGGTGGGCTCGGGGCCGAGGAGGTCGCGGTCGAAGTCCAGCGCCCCACCCCTACCGCCGTCGCCCTCGCCGCCGCCGTTGTCAGCGCCACCGTCACCGATGCCGTCACCGATGCCGTCACCGCCGCCGCCGTGGACACCGGCACCGCCGCCGAGCAGCACCCGGTGGCGCAGGTTCGGGACGGCGCGGGCGACCTCGGCGCTCATGTCCGCGTACGAGAAGCCGCGGAACTCCGTCGCCGCGATGTACACCGGGCTCTCGGTGAGCCGGGTCATGAACTCGACCTCGCGCCTGCGCATGATGGGGACGACCGGGCCCGCCACGGCGCCGATCCGCGCGCAGGCGAGGATCGACGCGACGAGCTGCCAGGAGTTGGGCAGCTGCAGGGTCACCACGTCACCGCGTCCCACGCCCAGCCGCACCAGGCTCGCCGCGAGGCGGTCGACGCGCCGGGCGAGCTCGGCGTAGGTCACCGTCTCCGCGGCGCCGTCCCGGTAGCAGACCAGCGCCGGCTTGTCGGGGTGGTTCGCGACGGAACGCCGTAGGTCGTCGAGGACGGTCTCGTCGCGCCACTGGCCGGAGCGCCGGAAGTCCTGGAAGTCCTGGAAGCCCTTCATCGGCTCCTCCTCGTTCTGCCCAGGGCGGTCCTGGCCCGCGCGGCCACGGCCTGGGGCGTGATGCCGCCCCGCTCCAGGAGGTACTTCTGGCTCCCGGCGACCGGGACGAACGCGTCGGGCATCGCCACCCGGCACACCCTGACCGGCAGGATCTCCGAGAGGTTCTCGGCGACGGCGGCGCCGAAGCCGCCGGCGCGCCAGTGCTCCTCGACCGTGACCACGACGCCGGTCGTGCTCGCCGCGGCGGCGAGCGTCGCCGTGTCCAGCGGCTTGACCGTGTGCACGTGGATCACCGACGCCGCGATGCCGTCCCGCTCCAGCAGGTCCGCGGCGTCGAGGGCGGCGAGCACCGGGTACGGGCCGCAGGCGGCGAGCGTGACGTCGCCGCCCTCCCGCAGGATCTGGGCCTGCCCGATTCGCACGGGCGGCCCTTCCGGGAGGTCGGGGGTGGCGTTGCGGCCGAGCCGGAAGTAGACGGGTCCCGGCAGGGCGAGGGCCTGGCGGAACAGCTCGTCCGTGGTGGCCTCGTCCGCGGGGACGACGACGGTCATGTTCGGCAGGTTCCGCATCACGGCCAGGTCCTCCAGCGAGTGGTGGGTGGGGCCGAGATGGCCGCCCGACACTCCGGAGTGGGTCGCGGCGATGCGGACGGGCAGGTTGTTGAGCGCGATGTCGACCTTGACGGCCTCCAGCGCCCGGGTGGAGGCGAACGCCGCCATCGTGTTCACGACGGGCACGCGTCCCTCCTTGGCGAGCCCGGCGGCGGCGCCCATGAGGGTGTGCTCGGCGATGCCCAGGTTGAGGTACCTGTCGGACGCCTCGCCGAAGTCGACCCCGCCGAACAGGCCGGTGTCGCTGTCCAGGCAGACCAGCCGCTCGTCGTCCGGCATGAGTTCCACGAGCACGTCGCGGTAGACCTCGCGGGACGAGCGCGTCTTGAGGGTGGTGGCGGTCATCGCCGTTCTCCTTCCGGGGTGGCACGCAGGGCGGAGAGCGCGCGGCGGTGCTGGCGGTCGCCCAGCTTGGCGTAGTGGCTGCGTGCCTGGCCCTCGATGAAGGGCAGGCCCTTGCCTTTGACGGTGTGGGCGATGATCAGGGTGGGACGTCCCGGCTCGGGCGGCGCGGTGAGCGCCTCGGTCAGCGCGGCGACGTCGTGGCCGTCCGCCTCCCTGACGTGCCAGCCGAAGGCCCGCCACCGGTCGGCGAGGGGTTCCAGGTTGTTGACGAAATCCGTCGCGCCGGTGATCTGGAGGCGGTTGCGGTCGACCACGGCGGTGAGGTTCTCCAGCCCGTGGCTCGCGGCCACGCTCGCCGCCTCCCAGACCGATCCCTCCTGGAGCTCGCCGTCGCCCATGACCACGAAGCACCGGCGGTCGGAGCCGTCGAGCCTGGCCGCGAGCGCCACCCCGACCCCCAGCGCGAGGCCGTGACCGAGGGAGCCGGACGGCATCTCCACGCCGGGGACCTCGGCGTGGGGGTGGGCCATGAAGGCGCTGCCCGGCCGCGCGTAGTCGGTGAGCCGCTCCGAGGGGAAGAAGCCGGCCTCGCAGAGGGTCGCGTACAGGGCGATGCCCGCGTGCCCCTTGCTCAGCAGCAGCATGTCGCGGTCGGGCGAGCCCGGATCCCGGGGGTCGATTCGCATGATCCGGAAGTACAGGGTGGCGAGGACCTCGACGAGGGACATGGAACCCCCCAGGTGCCCGCCCTCGGGACTCGCGCACATGTTCACGATGTGTTCCCTGATCCGGCCGGTCATCGCGGCCGGATCGGCCTTCTGCCCGGCTCGGATCGCACCCGGCAGGGTGGAGACGCCGCTCATGTCTACTCCTTTCGCCTCGGTCAGTTCGGATGCAGGCCGGTGAAGTCGAGCCCGAGGGGCTCGGGCAGGCCGAGCCGGATGTTCATGCACTGCACCGCGTTCCCGGAACCGCCCTTGACCAGGTTGTCCAGGGCCGCGATCACCGTCACGTCGGACGCCCCCGGGTCCAGGGCGAAGCCGACGTCGCAGAAGTTGGAACCGGACAGGATCTTCGCGTCGGGGAACCGGTGCAGGCCGCGCCGCTGGGCGACCACCCGGACGAACGGCTCGTCGCCGTAGCGTCCCCGGTAGGCGGAGCGGATGTCGCGCTCGGTGACGCCGTCGGCGAGGCGTGCCCTGCAGACCAGCTGCACTCCTCGTACGGCCTCCACTCCGGTCGCGGTCATCCGGACCGGGAGCCCGGTCGCCTGGGAGATCTCCGCCTCGTGCCGGTGTCGCGTCGGGGCGAAGACCCTGAGCGCGCCACTGCGTTCGGCGTGCAGGTTCTCCGAGCCCGCGGTCGCTCCGGCACCGCTGGAACCGGTCCTGGCGTCGACCGTTATCTCGTCCCTGATCAGCCCGGCCTCGGCCAGCGGGGTGAGCGCGAGGATCCCGGCGTTCGCCATGCAGCCGGGCACGCTGATCCGGTCGGCCGTCCGCAGGCGGTCCCGGTGGAACTCCGGTATGCCGGGCACGAAGGTGCCGAGCAGGTCGGTGGCCTCGTGCGGGAGCCCGTAGTAGCTCTCGTAGGTGTCGGTGGACCGCAGCCGGAAGTCGCCGGACAGGTCGATGACCGTGTCGGCCATGTCGAGGAACTCCGGCATCCGGCGCATCGTCTCCCGATGCGGGGTGGCGAGGAACAGCACGTCGTAGTGGTCGAGCCGGTCCTCGGGGCAGAAGGTGAGCCGGGTCCTTCCCCTCAGGTTCGGGTGGACGCCGTCGATCTGGCGGCCTTGCAGGCGCCGCGAGGTGGCGGCGGCCAGCTCGACCTTCGGATGGGTGGTCAGGATGCGCAGGAGCTCGCCGCCGATGTAGCCGGCGGCCCCGACGACCGCGACGCGTGTCATGTCTCCCCCCTCGCGATGAGATGGGCCGCGATGGCGTCCGCCACGTCGACCCTGGAGCCGTGGGCCTGCTGGAAGCCCCGGAACTCCACCCGGTCGTTGACTTCGAGCACGGTGAGGTGCCCGTCCATGTCCTCGATGAGGTCGACGCCCGCGATGTCGGCGCCGACCGCCTCCGCGGCGGCGACCGCGAGCTTGACGTGGTCGGGGCCGAGCGGGCAGTACTCGCTCACCGCGCCCCTCGCCACGTTGGTACGCCACTCCTCTCCCTTGCGGTAGGTCGCGCCGAGCGCCTCGCCGCCCACGACGAGGACGCGGATGTCGCGGTCGGCCTTGGGCACCTGTTCCTGCAGGTAGATCACGTGCGACTGCGGCGAGGGCAGTGCGGCGACGTGTTCGAGCACGGCCGTCGCCACGGCGCGGTCGGTGACCCTGGTCACCAGCCGGCCCCAGGAGCCGACGAGTGGCTTGATCACGGCCGGGTAGCCGATCGTGTCCAGGGCCTCCAGCGCCGCCTCCGACGTCATCGCCAGCGCGGTCCTGGGCGTCGGCAGCCCGCTTTTCAGCAGGGCCGCCGACGTGTGCCACTTGTCGCCGCTGAGATGCGTGGCGGCGGCGCTGTTGAGCACCGTCACCCCCGCCGACTCCAGGGCACTCGCCGCGTACAGGGCGCGGAAGTGCCCGACCTCGCGGTTGAGGACGAGGTTCGGTCCGCTCCAGGGGGAGCCGTTCGCGACGAACAGCGACCTGGGATCCAGATGTTCGAACCTGGCGCCGCGCCGTTCGAGCGCGGCCATGATGTTCTTCTCCTCGAACCGCACTCGCGAGGCGAGGACGGCGAGGTGGGGTGCTACGGAATCCACGGCACAGCTCCCTGTGTCACTCGCCCCAGTCTTCTTCGACGTCCGGTGCGAGCATGAGCGTCGGCGGCTGGACGGAGGCGATCTCCAGCTCGCTCCGGCAGTCCAGGCACTCGACGATCTCGCTCACCCGGGCGTCCCCGTCGATCGGCACCTCGGCCGAGCACTCGGGGCACTCCGGACCGTTCAGAACTTTCTGCATGGGCTCATCCCTGTCGGTTGATGTGAGTTATTTCTCGCATAAACCGTAACCCGATTCCGCATAAAACATCTAATAAGCGCTTTTGTTCGGAATGAATGTGCTCGCTTATAGGGCGATCTCATAACTATCGGGCTATTACCTCATAAGCATCGCTTCTTGGCTAGGGGCCGAAAATGTCCATGTCGGATGATTAAGCTCGCTAGTGATGATTATTTCCGGCTTTTTCCTCATCGCCGGCACACCAGGCGAACGTCCGGAGCACCGACGCAGGGCGTCTCCGGAACAGCTCCAGAAGGAGGGGTAATGCGAGGAATCGCAGAGAGTCCTGCCGTCAACGGCAACGGTGCCCACCCGGCTCCATCCGATCTTGAATTCGATCTCGGAACCGTGGCGCGCACCCCCGGCGAGGAGTTCGCGGCGGCCGTGGGCGTGTCCCGCGACCGTGCCGACACCGACGAGCGCGAGGACCTGGTGGTGTCCTTCGGCACGCACCTGCCCGCGTCGTTCCCGCTCTTCGCCTCCCGTCCCCGCTATCCGGTACGCCACCTGCTGAAGACCGCGCCCGTGGCCGGCGACCCGGCGCCCTACGTCTACGAGCCCCCTCGGGGAGCGGTGAGCGAGTCGGGCGTCTCCTACGCCGCCACCCCCGAGGCGGCCTTCGCGCCGAGGCTGGAGGAGGCGCGGCTCACCGACCTCACCGTCTCCGTTCCGCTCCCCGAGGGAATCCTCGACAAGCCCGCCCTGCTCGCCCCGTACGTCGACTACCGCGTGCTCGTCCGGCTGTCGGTGGCGGAGAACGAGGCGCTGCTGCACGGCACCGGCGACGGCGCGATCACCGGGCTGCTCCGGCTGCCGGGCACCCGCCACCGTGAGACCGACCTCGCCCTTGAGGAGGCGGTCACCCAGACCGCCGCCGAGGTCGAGGAGACCGGAGGCTCGTGCGACGGCATCGTCGCCCACCCCGCCGTCTACTGGGAGATGGTGCGGACGGGCATGCTCGCCCGCCTCGCCGTCGCCGGGATCACCGTGTCGAGGACACGCATGATCCCGAAGGACACCCTGCTCATGGGAGACTTCCGCGCCGCGTTCACCCTGTTGCTGCCTGGCGTCTCCTCCATCACGCTGCGCCGCGGCGCCGGGAGCGACGGCGCCGACCTCGTCGAGGCGAGCAGCCGCGTCGGCCTCGCCGTGCACCTGCCGCAGCACCTGATCACGCTCTCGTGGGGTGGTCGCCGTGGGTGACCCGCGGATCCTGTACATCACCGGGTGGATGCGCAGCGGCAGCACCCTGCTCGGCAACGTCCTCGGCGAGCTTCCCGGCGTCCTGCACACCGGCGAGCTGCACTACCTGTGGCAGAACGGCGTGCTGAACGCCGGGACGAACTCCACCTGCGGCTGCGGCAGGGACCTCACCGCGTGCGACGTCTGGTCCCCGGTCCTCGGGGACGGCGATGTGGCGGGGATCGGCGCCGCGCGCCGGATGACGATCCTGCAGCGCTCCCTGCTGCGTACCCGCCACACCCGCGACCGCCTCGCCGAGGCGAGAGGGAAGGCGAGGACGGCGCCCGGGGTCGAGGAGGCGCTCGGACGCACCGCCTCCATCTACCGGACGCTGGCGGAGCGAGGCGGCGAGCGCCTGATCGTGGACGGCTCGAAGTATCCCGCCGAGGCCGCCGCGCTGCTGGGACGCGCGGACCTGGACGTCCGGGTGCTGCACATGGTGCGCGACCCCCGCGCGACGGCCTTCTCCTACAAGAACGCCAAGGACTACATCGACCCGATGAGCCCCGCCCGCAGCAGCGGGTACTGGAGCGCGTTCAACACCGCCTCCGAACTCGTCGGAGCGGCCGCCCCCGACCGCTACCTGAGGGTCGTGCACGAGGACCTCTGCGCCCGGCCGCGAGAGGTCCTGGCGCGGGTCATGAGCTTCGCCGGGCTGGCGGGAGAGCCGCCGGTCGACGAGACCGGCCTGGTCTCGCTCGGGGAGAACCACACGGTGACCGGCAACCCCGACCGGCTGTCCAAGGGCGACACGGTGATCCGTTCCGACGAGCGCTGGCGCACCAGGCTGTCCGCGCGGGAGATCGCCGCCGCGACCGCGCCCGCCTTGCCGCTGCTCACCCGCTACGGGTACCCGATCCTGCCGACCAGGTAGGCACGAGAATTAGGGAGCCATCTCATGGACCTTCGGCTTAAAGGGCGCGTGGCACTGGTGGCGGCTTCGAGCAGCGGGCTCGGGCTGGCCGTCGCCAAGGCCCTCGCTGCGGAGGGAGCGAACGTCTCGATCTGCGGTCGTGACCCCGCGAGGCTCGCCCTCGCCCACGTCGAGGTCAACGCGATGGGAACGGGCGAGGTGCTCAGCACCCCGGTGGACCTGTGCGACGAGCGGGCCGCCGCCGAATGGGTGCGGCGGACCGCGGACACGTTCGGCGGCCTCGACGTCGTGGTGACCAACACCGGCGGGGTCCCGTTCGGACCCGTCGACAGCTTCCAGGTCGCCGACTACCGCGCGGCGATCGACGGGAACCTCCTGCCGCACGTGAGCATCACCCTCGCGGCGCTGCCCTTCGTCAAGGAGGGCGGCTGGGGGCGCATGCTGATGATCGCCTCCGAGTCCGTGCGCCAGCCCCACCCCGAGAGCGGGTTGTCGTCGGTGGCCCGGCTGGGCCTGCTCGGCTACATGAAGGGCCTGGTGCACGCGCTCGGCGCGAACGGGGTCACGGTCAACATCCTCGCCCCGGGTTTCCACCGCACCCCCATCCTCGACGAGCAGTTCGGCGCGGACGTGGAGACGGAGATCGCCCGCGTCGCCGAGCGGATCCCCCTCGGCAGGATCGGGAACGTGGCGGATTTCGGCGCGCTGGCCGCCATGCTCGCCAGCGACCAGGCCTCGTACGTCACGGGCACGGTTTTCGTGGCCGACGGAGGCAACACCCGCGGCATCGGCTGAAGGCGCCGGCCGAACGCCGACGGAGCACACCGACGGAGCACACCGACGGAACACGTCGACGGAAGACGCCAACGCAGCACGCCGACAGGACACGCCGATGGAAGACGCCGACAGGACACGTCGACGGAAGACGTCGGCCGGAGGCGCCGACCGAAGAGTCGGCCGAAGGCATCGGACGGAAGCACCGGTCGAAGACATCGGCTGAAGGGCCGGAAAGCTGAGGAGGAGCGAAAGATGTCCGTACTCGGACACGTCGCCAGCACGCGCAAGGCGGCACTCTACGTAGTCAAGATAGGGAGCGCGAGTCTCGGCCACGACGCGCTCTTCGACGAGGTGGCCCTGCTGCGCCGCCGTGGCGCCCGCGTGCTCCTCGTCGCGGGCGGCGCGGCCGGCATCGCGCGGCACTACGCCGACATCGGCCGTCCCGTCAGGACGCTGAGCCTGCGAGGCGACAGCGCGGTGCGCTACTGCCCTCCCGAGGAGATGCCGCACATCGTGGACGCGTACGAGCGGGTGACGCTGCCGCGCGTGCGCGACGCGCTCACCGCGCGCGGACTCACCGTCTTCACCTCGGTCGCGCGGGACGGGGCACTGGTGAGCGCCCTGGCCAACCGGCCGCTGCGGGCCGTGGTGGACGGCAGGACGACGGTGGTCCGCGACCACCGGGCCGGCACCGTGACCGACGTGGCCGCGGACCGCGTCCAGGCGCTGCTCGACGCGTTCGACGTGGTGTGCCTCTCGCCGCCCGTCGCCGACGGCGCGGGCGGTTCCGCGCTCAACGTCGACGCCGACGTCCTCGCCGCCGAGCTGGCCAACGCCCTCGACGCCGACCACCTGCGCCTCGTCACCGGCACACCCGGCCTGCTCACCGATCCCGAGGACCGGGCGAGCCGCCTTGTCGACGTGGTACGCGGCGAGGGGGAACGGTTCGCGCGCGGCAGGATGCGGCAGAAGGTACGCGCGGCGGAGATCGCCCTCGACGGGAGCGCCGACGTCGCGATAACCGGGCCGCACACCCTGTCCCCCGCGTCGGGGACGCGCTTCTGGCGCGTCCGGCCACCCGCGCCCGACCTGTCGCTGCTGTCGCGAACCGTGGAGATCTCCTCGGTGTCGGCCGACGAGCGGGAACTCGCCGAATACCTGGTGGGGTGGTGCGCCGAGCGCGGCATCCACGCGGAGATCGACGCGGCCGGCAACCTCGTGGCCACCCGCGGCTCGGGCGACCGGCGGCTGCTCATGCTCGGACACCTCGACACCGTGCCGCACCGGTGGCCGGTGCGCTGGGACGGGCTCACGATCAGCGGCAGGGGCTGCGTCGACGCCAAGGCGAGCCTCGTCGCCTACCTGGAGACCCTCGCGGAGATGGACGTGCCGAGCTGGGCGCAGGTGCGCGTCATCGGCGCGGTCGAGGAGGAGGTCACCTCGGCGGGGGCCTTCCACGCCAGGGACCACTACCCGGCGGACGCGGTGATCGTGGGCGAGCCCAGCGGCGAGAAGGCCCTCACCATCGGCTACTACGGTCTGTGCAAGGTGCGGCTGCGGGTCGGCCACAGCGTCGGGCACACCGCCGGGCAGGGGGTCACCACCGCCGCCGACCGGCTGGTGGACGTGCTGAGCCGGCTCCGCGACGAGATCGGCGCGGCCGACCCGCAGGCACTGGTGGCCGTGCTCGGCATCCACGCCAGGAACGGCGGGGACGTCCAGGTGGGCGAGGCCGTCATCGACGTGCGGGTCCCGCCGACCCTGGACCTGGAACACCTCGTCGACCTCGTCCACCGGGTCGCGGGGCCGGTCGCCGTACAGGTGCTCCGCGCCACGCCAGGAGTGATCACCTCCCGTACCAGCCCGCTCGTGAAGGCGTTCTCGCGCGCCTTCAGGGAGGAGGGCGTGGCCCCGAGGTTCCTCGCGAAGAAGGGGAGCAGCGACATGAACACCCTCGCCACCACCTGGCGGGGAGTGCCCATGGTCGCCTACGGCGCGGGGGACGCCGCGCTCGACCACACACCGGACGAGCACCTCGACGCCGAGGAGTTCCGGCGCTCCAGGACCGTGCTGGCCAGGGCGGTCGCGAACTGGGTGGCGGAGGGCCGCCCGCGGGCCACGCCGTCCGCCGCCGAAGGAACCGCGGGCACCGGAACCGTGGGAAGCCCCGGAAGCCCGGGAAGCGCTGCGGGCGTCAACGGCGCCCGGCCCGTCGAAGCCGCCGAGACCGCGAACGGAACCGGCACCTTCGAGGACGTCGAAGCCGCCGCCCTCGTGACCGTCGCGGCCGCCGCAGGAGAGAGGACATCACGATGACAACGATCGCCGTCGACGAGACCGTCGGCCACACCTACCAGCTGTCCCACCTGGCCGCGCTGGAGTCGGAGGCCGCCCACATCTTCAGGGAGACGGCCGGGGAGTTCGACCGGCCGGTCATCCTCTTCTCCGGGGGCAAGGACTCCATCGTCATGCTCCACCTGGCGCGCAAGGCGTTCGCCCCCGCGCCGGTGCCGTTCCCGCTGCTGCACGTCGACACCGGCCACAACTTCCCCGAGGTCATCGCCTACCGGGACCGCGTCGTCGCCGAGTACGGGCTGCGGCTGAAGGTCGCCTCGGTCCAGGACTACATCGACCGGGGTGAGCTGGCCGAACGGCCCGACGGCTCACGCAACCCGCTGCAGACGGTGCCGCTGCTCGAAGCCATCGAGAAGAACCGCTTCGACGCGGTCTTCGGCGGCGGGCGGCGGGACGAGGAGAAGGCCCGCGCCAAGGAGCGGGTGTTCTCGCTGCGCGACGACTTCGGCGGCTGGGACCCGCGACGGCAGCGGCCCGAGCTGTGGAACCTCTACAACGGCCGCCACTCGCCCGGCGAGCACGTCCGCGTCTTCCCGCTGTCGAACTGGACCGAGCTGGACGTGTGGCAGTACATCCTCTCCGAGGGCATCGAGCTGCCGCCGATCTACTTCGCGCACGAGCGCGAGGTCTTCTCACGCCGGGGCATGTGGCTCGCCCCCGGCGCGTGGGGCGGCCCGAGGAGGGACGAACGCCTGGAGCGGCGTCTCGTGCGGTACCGCACGGTCGGCGACATGTCGTGCACGGGCGCCGTCGACTCCGGCGCCGCCACCCTGGAGGAGGTCATCGAGGAGATCCGCTCCTCACGGCTGACCGAGCGAGGGGCCACCCGCGCCGACGACAAGCTGAGCGAGGCCGCCATGGAGGACCGCAAACGGGAGGGGTACTTCTGATGACCACCACACTGCTTCGCTTCGCCACCGCCGGATCCGTGGACGACGGGAAGTCCACCCTCGTGGGCCGGCTGCTGTACGACTCCAAGTCGATCCTCGCCGACCAGTTGGAGGCGGTGGAGAGCGCCTCGCGCAAGCAGGGGCGGGAGACCGCCGACCTCGCCCTGCTCACGGACGGCCTGCGCGCCGAGCGCGAGCAGGGAATCACCATCGACGTCGCGTACCGCTACTTCGCCACCGCGCGCAGGCGCTTCATCCTCGCCGACACGCCGGGACACGTGCAGTACACCCGCAACATGGTCACCGGCGCCTCGACCGCGGAGCTGGTGCTCATCGTCGTCGACGCCCGCAACGGCGTCGCCTCGCAGACCAGGCGGCACGCCGCCGTCGCCGGGCTCCTGCGGGTGCCCCACGTCGTGCTGGCCGTGAACAAGATGGATCTCGTCGGCTGGGACGAGGAGGTGTTCGCGGCGATCGCCGAGGAGTTCACCCGGTACGCCTCCGGCCTCGGGATCGGCGAGGTGACCGCGATCCCGATCTCCGCGCTCACCGGCGACAACATCGTCACCCCCTCGCCGAACATGGACTGGCACACCGGGCCCACGATCATGGAGCTCCTGGAGACCGTGCGGGTGGGCACCGACCCCTCGGGGACGCCCGCCCGGCTTCCCGTCCAGTACGTGATCCGGGCGAACGGCCGCCGTGCCTACGCCGGCCAGATCTCCAACGGCGTCCTGCGGGTCGGCGAGCGGGTCACGGTGCTCCCCGGCGGGCAGACGTCCACGGTGGAGGCGATCGACGTGCTCGGCGAGCCGGTCGACACGGCGTGGGCGCCGCAGTCGGTCGCCGTGCGCCTGCGTGACGACATCGACGTCTCAAGGGGTTCCCTCATCGTGCCGGAGGACGCGGCGCCCGCCCTCACCTGGGAGCTTCGGGTGACCACCTGCCACCTGCACGAGCGCGCCCTGCGCGTCGGGGAACGGGTGCTGGTCAAGCACACCACCAGGACGGTCCAGGCGGTCGTCGAGGACATCGTGCCCTCCGCCGCGCTCGGGGAGCTCACCTGCGCCCCGGGCGCGGACAGCCTCGCCGTGAACGAGATCGCGAGTGTCGTGCTGCGCACCACCGAGCCCCTCGCGGTCGATCCCTACGCGCACTCCCGTACGACGGGCTCCTGCCTGCTGATCGACCCGGCGGACGGGACCACCCGCGCGGCGGGGATCATCGAGGCTTCCTGAGCGGTGAGGTCCTCGCCCCGGGTGGAGGAGACGAGGAGGTCAGCGAGGAGACGCCGCCGGGGTGGGGCCACCCGGCGCCATCGGGGTGATTCATCCGGCATCTTCAGGATGAGTCACCCGGTGGGAACCTTCGGGGACGGGGCCGGCCGGTCGGTCGGCCAGGGACGGGAACAGCCGATTCGGTCGACCGGGGGCAGGGCCGGCCGGTTCAGGGCCGCTCGGTGGTGCCGGTGGGTGCGAGGGGCTCGGTCGGCCTGGTCGGTTCGGTGGTGTCATCGGGTCCGACGGGCCCGGCCGGTTCGGTGGGGGCAGGGGTTCGGTCGCCTCAGCCGGCGAAGGGGTAGTCGCGCAGTGACTGCTGGAAGGCCTTGCGGGCGATCGGGACGTACCCCGAGGACGCGGCGGCGGTGGACAGGGCCATGGTCACCGGCAGGGGGCCGGGCGGGGAGGGAAGGGTGAGCCTGGCAGCCTTGGGCAGGCCCCAGAGCTCGTCGCCGTTGGCGACGAGGCACGCCACGCCCAGGCCGGCCTTGGCGGCCGCGCGCAGTCCGACGAGTTCGGCGCCCTCGTAGCCGACACGCCACGGGACGGCCGACTCGTCGAGCGCCTCCACGATGCGGCCGCGCAGCGTGCACGGCTCGGTGAAGAGCGTGAGCGGGAGCGCGGCGCCCTCACCGTGGGCCGGGCGCCCGAACCAGTCCATCCGCATGTGGCCGAGCTCCTGGCTGGTGGCGCCGCTCCGGTGCGGTCTCGTCTGCAGGAGCAGCGCGAGATCCAGCTGGCCGGTGCTCACCCGGCTCTCCAGGGATTCGCTCAATCCCGTCTGGACGCTGACCTGGGTGTGCGGCATGCCCTTGGTGAGCAGCCGCAGGATCTCGGGAAGCGCCTCCGCGAGCTGGTTGACGATCCCGATGGACAGCCGCTGGTTTCCCGGAGGGGGGATGAAACGGCCCACCGCCTCGTCGTTGAGTGCGACGAGACGGCGGGCGTAGCCGAGGAGCTCCTCGCCCTGCGGGCTGAGCATCAGTTTCCTGCCGGTCGAGGTGAATATGGGGCCCTTGATGAGGCCGCTGAGCTGGCGAATTTGCTGGCTGATGGCGGGCTGCGTTATGTGCAGGGCCTCGGCGGCCCTTCGGAAACCGCCGACATCGACTACGGTGACCAGCGCTCTCAGCCGATTTATTTGCAGGTCGTGGTACATTTTTCCTCTTAAGCTAACCTAGTAGGAAAGTGTCAAGCCATTTGGTTGGCATGGCTCTTGAGGCAAGAGGTCGCTCGTTTTCCGGATATGCGCGGCCGTGCCCTAGTAGGGCAGGTAGACCCCGCTGGGAGTGCGGGTGTCGATGGTGTGGCGAGAGTCGGCCGCGCGCTTCTTTTTCTGCCGGGGGACCCGGATGAGCTTTTTCTGCGGCCGGCGGATTTGCTTCTGCTCCATGATCTCCTCCAGTCTCCTGGTCCGGATGCGGTCAGCGTAGACCGGCGGGAGCGGGAAGTCCTACACACGGCGCCACGAGTGCGATGTGAGACTTTCACGTTCGTTTGGTGACGTGAAAACTGTTCCCCTCTCCAGGTCGAGCGCACAATTCCCTTATTCGAACTCACGCAGATCGAGGAGACCGCGATGGCGACCATGAACGCTTCCCTGGCCGACCGGGTGAACGAGCAGGACCTGAGCTTCACCGAGTTCCTCATGAGGACCTGGACCGGGTCCGAGAACGCCGGCGGGCACGCCGGTGACCTCGGAGGCACCGCGTTCGCGGGGTTCGGCGTCCTCCTCGGCGGCGAGGAGACGGCCGGGCCGCGTACGGGGATCGTGGAGCGCGCGCTCCTGGAAGACCTCGTCATCGAGGACCTCGACCACCCCGCTCCCGTCGTTGCCGCTTGGACCTACTGCGGATGAACCACTTCACTGAGAACGGGGCGAACTCACCGCTGATCGGATTCAAGCGCCACCTGCGGGCGGTGACGGTTCCGGGGGAGGCGGTCTATCTCACCTCGGCACGGGGGACGGTCGCCCTGTCCGGTGAGCAGATTCAGACGCTCGCGCCGCTACTGGACGGTAATCACAGCCTGGCCGAGGTGCGCAGGCGGGTGGCGCCCGGGATCCCGGCCGCGCAGCTCGGCCGGCTCCTCGGCCGGCTGGCGGAGGCGAATCTCGTCGGGCCTCGCCGCCCGGAGCCCTCCCCGAGGGCCGACGCCGCCGCCGAGGCGTACTGGGACCTCGGGCGGCTGGACGCGGACCGGGCCGCGTCGGGGCTGGCGGAGTCGTCCGCCCACCTCGTCTCCCTGGGGGGAGTCGACACCAGGCCCACGGCCGAGGCGCTGCGGTCGATGGACGTCACCGTCGAGGAGGACGGTGACGGGTCCGCGACCCTGTTCCTCGTGCTCTGCGACGACTATCTCGACCCTGAGCTCGAACGGTTCAACGAACGGAGACTGGCGGACGGGCGGCCCTGGCTGCTCGTCAAGCCGGTCGGCGCCGACCTGTGGATCGGCCCGATCTTCCGCCCGAGGGAGGGACCCTGCCTGTCCTGCCTGACCACGCGGTTGCGTGCGCACCGGCGCGGGGAGACACGGCTGCGGAGCACGCCGGAGACGGGGGCCGTCAGGCCGCCCGAGGCGTCGCTGCCCCTCACCCGCGCCCTCGGGGCACGGTTCGCGGCGCTGGAGGCGGTCAAGTGGCTGGCCGGATCGCGCGACGAGCACCAGGACACGGTGTGGACGCTGGACACCTTCTCACTGCAGGGGGTGCGGCACCCCGTGGAGAGGCGCCCGCAGTGCTCTTCCTGCGGAGACCCCGGGCTGGTCGCGGAACGCGTCGGCAGGCCCGTCGCCGTCGCGTCCAGGAGTAAGGCGGCGGTGGGCGGCAACGGGCATCGCGCGCTGGAGACCGAACTGGTCTGGGAACGCTACCGCCATCTGGCCGACCCCCTCACCGGGATCACGGACGTGATCCAGCGCGACCCGCGCAGCCCCTCCTTCCTGCACTGCTACCTTTCCGGGCCGAACCTCGCCCTCACCGACGACAGTCTCTCCGCGATGAGGGCCGGCCTGCGCCGGCAGAGCGGGGGCAAGGGGAGCACCGACCTCGAGGCGAGGGTGGGCGCGCTCTGCGAGGCGGTGGAGAGACACTGCGGATCGCGGCACGGGGACGAGCCGACGGTGCGCGGCAGCCTCCGCGGCCTGGGTGAGCGGGCCGTGCGCCCCGACGAGTGCCAGCACTTCCACCGGCGCCAGTTCGAGGACCGGCACCGCTGGAACGCCGAGAGTTCGGCTTTCCAGCACATCCCCGAGCCGTTCGACGACGAGGAGGTCGTCGACTGGACCCCGGTGTGGTCGCTCACCGAGAAGCGGCAGCGCCTGCTCCCCACCGACCTGCTCTACTTCACCAGGGGCGGTCATCCTTCGCTGCGCGCGACCTCCAACGGGAACGCCGCGGGCTCCAGCGTCGAGGACGCGATCGTCCAGGGGTTCCTCGAACTGGTCGAGCGCGACGCGGTGGCCATCTGGTGGTACAACCGCACGCGTCAGCCCGCCGTGGACCTCGACTCGTTCGGCGACCCGTGGATCGCCGACCTGCGCTCGCGCTACGAGGGCATCGGCAGGGAGTTCTGGGTCCTCGACGTCACCTCGGATCTGGGCATCCCCGTGATGGCGGCGATCTCGCGGCGCGTCGACAAGCCGGCCGAGGACATCATGCTCGGGTTCGGTGCCCACTTCGACCCCCGGATCGCCGCGCGGCGCGCGCTGACCGAACTCGGGCAACTGCTTCCTGCCGTCGCCGGGGCACGCGCCGACGGGACGGGATACGGTGAGACAGATCATCACATCCAGGACTGGTGGCTCAGGGCGACGACGGAGAACCAGCCCTATCTGCGTCCGGGCGGGGATCGGGGGCCGCGGGCGCTGAGTGACTACGCCTACATTCCCCGAGATGACCTGCGGGAGGACGTCGAGCACATCGTCACACTGGCCGGGCGGGCGGGCCTGGAGGTTCTCGTCCTCGACCAGACGCGTCCCGACATCGGGATGCCGGTCGTCAAGGTGGTCGTCCCCGGTCTACGGCATTTCTGGGCGAGGTTCGGCCCCGGGCGGTTGTACGACGTCCCCGTCCGGCTCGGACGTCTTGACAGGGCGACGGCGTACGAGGATCTCAACCCGATTCCCCTGTTCATGTAGCCATTTTCCCGTCCCAACACGGATCAGGAGTCAACAGGATGGTCGGCGGCCAAGGCAATGATGCCGGTTCGCTCCAGATATTTCCCCAGTGGTCGTTCCGGGAGGACGTCTACATCGAACCGGAGCCGCACAGCGGAAGCGTGGTGGTGCACAGCCGCTGGGAGGACGTGATCCTGCCGTCCCCCGGACCCGCCGTGCTGGAGGCGATGCGCCGGATGAGCCTGGGGCCCATCCTGCTCGACAACGTCATCCGCGAGGAGGACGAACGGCGGGAGCTGGAGGCGATCCTCGACGGTCTCCAGCACATGGTGGTGCGCTCCTTCGGCTTCGATCCCGAGCAGCCGACGCTGTCGGTGATCCCGCTCACCCAGCGGGCGCGGTTCCGGCTGCCGGCGGTCCCTCTGCTCCACCCGATCCGCCTGTCGAGGTTCGCGCTGATCAGAACCGACGGCAACAACTACCACGTCGAGTCGCCGCTCTCGCTGCACCGCGTCATCCTGCACCGGCCCGACGCGATGGCCGGTGTCGGGTCGCTGATCCGCCCGGTCGCCCCCTCGGCGATCGGGCCGGAGTCCTGGCCCGTGGTCGCCTACCTGATGGCGGCGGGGATGGTGGTGCAGGCCGTGGAGGAGGACCCCTTCCAGCCGATGGTGTTCGAGGAGGACGTCGACCCCGCCCTCGTCGCCTGGACTCCCGTCGATCTCATGTTCCACACCCGTTCCACCCTCGGCAGGCACGATCACGACTTCGGGGCGACGTACCCGATGGGGGATCAGTGGAGCGTCGAGCCCGTCGTGAAGCCGGGGCCTCCGGAGGTCCCCGTCGGCGCGGAGCCGGCTCCCGTCGCGCTGCCCCGGCCGAAGTGGGGTGAGCTGCTCGCGGCGGATCCGCCGCTCACCGCGGTCGTCGAGGCGAGCAGGCACACCCGGCACTACGGCGAGCGGCAGCTGACGGCCGGTGAGCTGGGGGAGTTGCTGTACAGGACGGCCCGGGTCCGCTCGCTGGTCGGCTCGCCCGACGAGTCCTCGACGACCGCGACGAGCGATCGCCCCTACCCGAGCAGCGGGAGCTCTTATGAGCTTGAGCTCTACGCCACGGTGGACAGGTGTGCCGACGTGCCCCGGGGCATCTACCACTACGACCCGCTGCGGCACCGGCTGGAGCCGATCGGGTTCGACCCGGCGGACGTGGACGAGTTGCTGGAGACGGGCAAGGTGGCGGCGAACCTGGACGCGACGCCGCCCGTACTGATCACCATCACCGCGCGGTTCCGCAGGCTGTCGAGGAAGTACAACGGGCTGAGCTACTCGCTGGTCCTCAAGAACGTCGGGGCGCTGACGCAGACGCTCTCCCTGGTCTGCACGGCGATGGGACTGGCGGCGTGCAGGCTGGACAGCGGCGACATCGAGGTGACGGGACGCGTCTTCGGCCTCGACTGGCGCGTCGAGTCGAGTGTCGGCGGGTTCGTCGTCGGCCACCGTCTCGTTCCCGAGCCGAGTCGGCTTTCCGGGCGATACGCGGCGAATGATGCCGAATGGGTTGTTCAGGCGAGGGCGGCACTCTCGTAATCCGATAGTTGGCCTTTCCCGTCGTTTCGCGGAGGGGATGAGGGCACGCACGGCGAGAGTCCGGTGAGCACCGCCCTCTCGCCGGACGTGCTTGAATCATGCGGTACGGCGACAACGCATGGTTTTCCACTGCTAGTCCCTGTCGATTCACCCAGAGCTACGCAAATAGGTCTATCTAAGCTTATTTAGCTGATATAGATTGCTTCAGGGTCTCGGGATGAGTGGGGACGGGAAACCGGTCGGGCTTCGAAGGAGACGATCGATGACGGTTGACGCCGACTCCCCGCAGGGCTGGCGCGGACTCGCCAGGTCGCTGCCCGGTTCATCTCGGAGAACCCGGAGAAAGCGGCACAGGGAGGGCGGACTCGCCGCCCCCAGGGTGGCACGCGCGATCATCGTCGCCGTTCTGTACGGCTACGTGTTCAACGCACTGATGTTCGTATGGGGAAGTGGCCTGCCGAGCACCGAACTGTCGGGCTTCGCCGGCTGTCTGCTGGCCGCGCTTTTCCTGCAACTTTCACATTCGACACAGGAGGCTCTGAGCTGGCCCGTACCGCTCCGTGTTCTCACACTTTCGGTACAGGCCATTGTTACTTTTCTGCCTTTCACATGGGTCGGCCCGCAGGCGGGATCCATCGCGGGATTTCTCGCCGGGTCCATGCTGCTGGTGGTGGCGGGGCCGTGGCGCTGGGGACTCTTCTTCGCCGTCGCGGCCGGTGTCGGCGTGCTGCTCGCGCTCAGGGAACAGCACCTGATGGTGGTGGACGTCGTCTACAGCGTGTACTTCACCCTGCTCACCGGGCTGATGGTGTACGGGGTGAGCTCGCTGGCGTCCCTGGTGCGGGCGGTCCACGCGGCGCAGGGGGAGTTCGCGCGGATGGCGGTGGCGCGGGAACGGCTGCGGGTGGCGCGGGATCTGCACGACCTGCTGGGCTACAACGTCTCGGCGATGACACTGAAGAGCGAACTGGCCTACCGGCTGCTGCCGGGGGCGGCCGAGCGGGCGCGCAGCGAACTCCGCGACGTCCTGGTGGTCGCCCGCCGCGCGCTGGCGGAGGTACGGGTGGTCGCGGGCGGGTATCTGCCCATGTCGCTGACGGCGGAGGCGGAGTCGGCGAAGGCGATGCTTTCGGTCGCCGAGATGCGGGCCCGGGTGAACGTTTCACAGGAGGGCCTGCCGGAGGCGCTGGACACGGTGCTGGCGATCGTGCTGCGGGAGGCGGTCACCAACGTGCTGCGGCACAGCAAGGCGCAGCACTGTGAGATCGAGGCGTCTGTGGAGAAGGGCCGGGCGCGGCTTCGGGTCTGCAACGACGGGGTCGAGCCGGAGCTGGGGGCGCGTTCGTTCGAGGACGGTACCGAGCCGAGGGCACGTTCGTTCGAGGCCGGTACGGGGCTGGGGAATCTCAAGGGCCGGCTGGAGGCGGCGGGCGGACGACTGTCGGTCACGGTCGACGACGAGTGGTTCCGGCTGACCGCGGAGGCCCCCGTGGCGCCGGTCACCGCGAGGGCCGCGGTTTCCCAGGCGCCGGGGATGTCCGGCACGCCACAGGGCGAGTCCGCGCGACCGGACGCGCGGGATGACGGGCCACCGGGCAGGGGCCCGGCGCGGGCGTGGCATCTGCGGGTGGCCCGCTTCATCGCCGTGCTGGTGCTGTCGGGGTACGGCCTGCTCATCGTGGTCAACGTGCTGGCGCGGCCGACGAGCCCGCTCGAACTGGCGGGATTCACCGCCTGTGTCGCCGTGCTGGTCGGCGTGCAGATCGTCGACTCCCTGGGGGAGCCGCGTTCGTGGCCGGCGTGGCTCAGGAGGGCGACCCTGGTGGTGCAGACCGTCGCCACGCTCCTGCCGCTGCTGTGGATCGGCGCGCCGTGGGGTTCGATGGGCGGCTTCCTCGCGGGGGCGGTGCTGCTGATGGTGGCGAGCTTCTGGCGGTGGGTGCTGTACGCGGCGATCGGCGCCGGCGTGCTGCTGCTGTCCGTGCTGCAGGGCGACACGGTGGAGTGGACCGCGTACCTGGTGATCTCCACGCTGCTGACCGGCCTGGTGGTCTTCGGCATCGGCTCGCTGTCGGACCTGGTGGCGCGGGTGGACCGGGCGCGAAGGGAACTGGCGTGGATGGCGGTGACCCAGGAGCGGCTGCGGGTGGCGCGGGATCTGCACGACCTGCTGGGTAACGACCTCTCGGTGATGATCGCCAAGAGCGAGCTGGCGTACCGGCTGCTGCCGGGGTCGGCGGAGCGGGCGAAGTGCGAGGTGGCGGAGGTGCTGGAGATCGCGCGGCGGGCGGTCGCGGATGTCCGGGCGGTGGCCGGTGGATACCGGCACATGTCGTTCGGCGCGGAGTCGGACCTGTTGGTCTCCACACTCGCCGCCGCCGGAATCGACGTCGAGGTGAGGATCCCCGAGGACGTGGCCCCGGGGAATCTGGACGCGGTGCTCGCGGTCGTTTTGCGGGAGGCGGCCACGAACGTGCTGCGGCACAGCAGGGCGCGGCACTGCGTGGTCGAGATGGCCGTGGACGAGGCCGGGACGCGGCTGTGCGTGACCAACGACGGGGTGCCGCCGGGGACGCTTCCCGACGTCCGTGACGGCTCCGGGCTGGGGGACCTCACGGAGCGGCTGCGTGCCGTCGGCGGGCGACTGACGGCCGAGGTCGTCGACGGCACGTTCCGGCTGGTCGTCGTCTTCCGTGCGGAGAAGCCGAGGGACATGCCCGGAGGCGTGCGGGAGGACGGGCCCGATGCCCTGTCCGGGGACATGCCGAGGGATGTGGAGGGAACGGACGGCGACGGGGGGTGATTCGGCCGGATCGTTCTGACTGACAAGTCAGAGTAAGCAGCTGTCAGATTCCGCTGGCATTGCCAAACGTAATTGACTGGGTACTATTCGGATCAAGATCGGTGGATCCAGTAAGCTTGATCGAACAGTGGTGAGGCGTACATGGAGGGGAGTCGCCTCGCGAGGTCGATCGAGAGGCTGGTCACCGAGCCCCCCGTGACGACGATCGCGGGATCACCCGCGAGATCGAGAGCCCCTGTCGCGTCCGGGTGTCGTTTCTCGCCCTGAAGCCGAAGTCCGGACAGGAGTGCCGCTGTGCTGAAGATCCTCCTCGCCGAGGACGTACCGATGGTGCGCGGAGCGCTGGCGGCCCTCCTCGACATCGAGCCCGACCTCACGGTGGTGGCCCAAGTGGGCAGCGGGGACAGGATCGTGCCCACCGCGCTCGAGACGCGCCCCGATGTCGCGATCATCGATGTCGACCTGCCCGTGCTCGACGGTCTCTCCGCGGCGGAGGAGCTGCACGCGAAGCTGCCCACCTGCCGGACGCTGATCCTGACCGGCCTTGGAAGGCCCGGCACCCTTCGCCGCGCCCTGTCGGTCTCGGTCTCCGGCTTCCTGCTCAAGGACACGCCCTCGGAACGCCTCGCCCAGGCGGTCCGCGAGGTGGCCGCGGGGCGTCGCATCGTCGACCCGCAGCTCGCGCTGACCGCGTGGGACGTCGGGGAGAACCCGCTGTCCGGACGTGAGGTCCAGGTCCTGAGGCTGGCCGCGGGCGGCGCCGAGCCGCCGGAGATCGCGGCCATCATGCACGTGTCCGTCGGGACCGTGCGCAACTATCTCACCAAGACGGTCACCAAGCTGAACGCGAGGAACCGGGTGGACGCCATCCGTATCGCCACCGAGGCCGGCTGGATCTGACCGGCCTCCGACCGGCCGGGGTCGGGACCGTGCGCGACCATCTCGGCAAGACGGTCACCAAGCCGAACGCGGGGAACCGGGTGGACGCCGTCCGTCGGCTGGATCTGACCGGCCTCTGACCGATCAGGGCCGGCTGGGTCTGAACCGGCCGCGACCTCGCGTTTCTCCGGTCCTCCCGCCCTTTTCCCGGTCGACTTCCCGGTCGCTGTTTCGTCTCTCCCGTTTTCTTCCTCGCCATTCCGTCTTCGCATCCTGAAAAGCATGTCTTATCGCGGGCCCATTGTCCTGATTTTGTTACCAGCTTAGCGTAATTGCTGGTAACAAAAAGAGCCGGCTTCCCACGGCCAGGAAAGGATGCCCGCAGATGAGTTCCAACAGGTGGCTGCACTACTTCGAGACGCAGGTTCCCCTCTCAGAGGAGCCGCCGAGGGTCGCGGCCAGGCTCGCCGCCTCCGGCCCGTACGCGGAGTACGTCGTGTACGAGAGCGGCGGCAAATGGTCCTACGCGGCAGGCGCGCGGGCCGAGGTCACGCTGGACCGCACCGGCGCCCGGCTGACCCAGGAGAACGAGCCCGACGTCGTCCTGCCCTGGAGCGACCGGCCGCTGCACCAGGTGGCCCGGCTGCTCGACATCGTGAAGGTCCCCGCCTGGCGCGCCTACGGCTGGGCGACCTTCGAGCTCTCCTACGCCAAGGACGGCAGGCTCGACCACGTCGGCGACAACCGGCTGCTGCACCTCGTGGTGCCGAAGGCCGAGGTCCGCATCGAGGACGGCCACGCCCACCTGCGCGCCGCCGACCAGGAGACGCTGACCGCGCTGCTGGAGACGATCTCCGGCCCCGCGGTCACCTCCGAGGCGCAGCCGAAGCCGCTGGACGTGCGCGAACGCGGCGAGGACGCGTACCGGACGGCGGTGCGGCTCGCGGTCGAGGAGATCAACCGGGGCGACCTGCACAAGGTCATCCTGTCGCGGGTCGTCGACGTCGACGAGGACATCGACCTGATCGCCACCTACCTCGCGGGACGCCGGGGCAACAACCCCGCGCGGTCGTTCCTGCTCAACCTCGGTGGCGTGGAGACGACGGGGTTCAGCCCGGAGATCGTGGTCAAGGTGTCCGCGGACGGCCGCGTGGTGAGCCAGCCGCTCGCCGGGACGAGGGCGCTCACCTCCGACCTGCTGGAGAACGAGAGCCTGCGCGCCGACCTGCTCGCCTCCGCCAAGGAGATCTACGAGCACGCCATCTCGGTGAAGGTCGGCACCGACGAGCTCGTCGACGTCTGCGTGCCCGGCTCGGTCGAGGTGCCGGAGTTCATGGCGATCCGCGAACGCGGCAGCGTCCAGCACCTCGCCTCCCAGGTGTCCGGCAAGCTCGCCCCCGGCCTTCGGGCGTGGGACGCCTTCGGCGCGGTCTTCCCCGCCGTGACCGCGTCCGGCGTGCCCAAGGAGGCCGCGTACACCACGATCCGCAGGCACGAGCCCGAGTCGCGGGGTCTGTACAGCGGGGCCGTGCTCACCGTCGACCACAACGGCGAGATGGACGCGGCGCTCGTGCTGCGCAGCGCCTACCGCCAGAACGGCCGCACCTGGCTGCGCGCCGGGGCCGGCATCGTCGGGCAGTCCACTCCCGAGCGGGAGTTCGAGGAGACCTGCGAGAAGCTCGACAGCGTGGCGCGCTACCTGGTTCCCGCCGGCGGGAGAGGCGCCCTGGCGGCCGACTTCGCCGCCTCCGCCGGTCTCGACGCCGGCCTGGACGCGGGCCTGGTCCCCGCCGCAGGGGGAGGCGTCCTGGCTGACGACTCCGCCGACCTGCTCTCCGCCGTGGGGGGAAGCGCGCGATGAGGGTCGACGACATCTACCTCGCGGGGGTGGGCACGTACCTGCCCCCCGTGGTGACCACCGAGCACGCGGTCGGAAGGTCCTGGTACGACCGGGCCGACCGCGAGGCCTCCGGGATGGAGGCCGTGATGGTGGCCGGCGAGACGCCGGCACCGGAGATGGCGGCCCGCGCGGCCCAGGTCGCGCTGCGCCGCTCGGGCCACGGCCCCGACGACTTCGGCGCGCTGCTGCACAGCGACAGTTACCACCAAGGGCCGGACGGTTGGTCGGCGCCGCACTACGTGCTGCGCAGGACGCTGGACCGGCCGATCACCGCCCTGGAGATCCGGCAGGGCTGCCTCGGCATGATCGCGAGCCTTGAGATGGCCGCGCACCGGCTCATCGCCGACCGTGGCAGGGACCGCAAGGACGCGGTGCTGCTGACCGCGGGCGACAACTTCTCGGCCCCGGGGGTGGACCGGTGGCGGGCCTCCAGGATGTTCCTGCTCGCGGACGGCGGCGCCGCCGCGGTGGTCTCGCGGCGCGGAGGCTTCGCCCGGGTGCTCGCCTTCGGGACGGTCTCCAACCCCGGGATGGAGGAACTGCACCGGGGCGGGGAGGTCATCTTCCCGCCCGGCGTCACGATCGGCCGCTCGCTGAACTTCGAGGAGCGCAGCGACTACTGGCGCAGGCAGTGGGCGGCGGGCATCGCACCCCCCATGGGGCACTTCGGCGAGTGCGTCGCCGAGGCGGCCGACCGGGCGCTGGAGGAGGCCGGGATCTCCATGGAGAAGGTCACCCGCGTCTGCCACACCGCCTTCGCGCGGAACTCCCTGGAGGCGATGTTCCTCGACCCCCTGGAGATCGACGCGGACCGGGGCCTGTGGGACTTCACCCGGAGGGTCGGGCACGCCGGCGCCGCCGACCCGTTCATCGGCCTGGAGCACCTGTGGACGAGCGGGCAGGTCGTCCCCGGAGACCACGTGCTGCTCATCGGCAGCGCCCCCGGCATGGAGGCCGGATGCGTGGTCCTGGAGATCATCGCCCCGTACGAGCCCGGCGACCACGGGTCTGAGAGCGACGAGGCAGCGAGCCGCGGAGCCGAGAGCCACGAGCTCCAGAACGACGACCACGAGCCCGAGGACCAGGAGATCCAGCACGACGACCACAGACGCCCGGGGCACGAGCCGCGAGACGGCGACCAAGGGCCCGAGAACCGCGAGCCGGAGAACGGAGGCCGGTAGATGCTTGACGGATGCACACCGTGGCCCGAGGAGTTCGCCACCCTTTACCGGAGTGAGGGCCTCTGGCGCGGAGAGCGCCTCGGCGACCTCCCGCGGACCTGGGCCCGCACCTTCGGAGACCGTACGGCACTGGTCGCCGGAGATCTGCGCCTGTCCTACCGGGACCTGGAGAACCGGATCGACCGGATGGCGGCGGGATTCCACCGCCTCGGGGTCGAGCCCGGCGACCGGATCGTCCTGCAACTGCCCAACGTGCCCGAGTTCGTCATCGTGGCCTTCGCGCTCTTCAGGGCGGGCGCCAAACCCGTCTTCTCCCTCGCGTCGCACCGGGCGAACGAGATCAGGCACCTGTGCGAGCTGTCCGGCGCGTCCGGATACGTCGTCCCCGGCGTCTATCGCGGGTTCGACCACACCGCGCTCGCCCTGCGGATGGCCGACGAGGTGGCGAGCCTGCGCCAGATCTTCGTCCTGAACGCGGAAAACGGCGAGGAGAGCGACGCGGGGAGCGGCGCCGAGACCGGCACGGCCGGTGCGACGGTGATCCCGCTCGCGCGGGTGGACGCCGACCCGGTCCCGCTTCCCGACAGCGACCCCTCGGACGTGGCGTTCTTCCTGCTCTCCGGCGGGACGACCGCGCTGCCCAAGCTGATCCCGCGTACGCACGACGACTACGTCTACCAGACAGGAGCGGTGGCCGAAGTCTGCGAGCTCGGCGCGGACGACGTCTACCTGGCGGCGCTGCCGGTGGAGTTCAACTTCACCTGGGGCTGCCCGGGGGTCGTCGGCACGCTCGGCCAGGGCGGCACGGTCGTGCTCGTCGAGACCCCGGTCGCCGAGGACTGCTTCCGCGCGATCGAGCGGGAGCGGGTCACCGTCACCTCGGTCGTCCCCACCGTGGCGCAGCTCTGGCTGGAGGAGGCGGCGTGGGGAGAGGCGGACCTGTCCAGCCTGCGCGTGCTGCAGATCGGCGGGGCGAGGCTCCAGCCGGAACTGGCCGCGCGGATCGAGCCCGAGCTGGGCTGCCGCCTCCAGCAGGTGTTCGGCATGGCCGAGGGACTGCTCTCCATGTCCAGGAAGGGCGACGACCCCGAGTCCGTCGTGCAGACCCAGGGGCGGCCGATCTCACCGGCCGACGAGGTGCGGATCGTCGACGAGCACGACGCCGAGGTGCCCCCGGGCGTCACCGGCGAGCTGCTCACCCGCGGCCCGTACACCCTGCGCGGCTACTACCGCGCCGAGGAGCACAACCGGCGGGCCTTCACCGAGGACGGCTTCTACCGCACCGGCGACCTGGCCAGCCTCACCCCCGAGGGGAACCTCGTCATCGAGGGGCGGCTGAAGGACGTCGTGATCCGCGGCGGAGACAAGATCTCGGCCGGAGAGGTGGAGGGTCATCTGCTCACCCACCCCTCGGTCGCGAGGGCGGCGGTCGTACCGGTGCCCGACGAGTTCCTCGGCGAGCGGATCTACGCGTTCGTCGTCCACCGGGGCGAGAAGCCGGCGCTGGCCGAGCTGAAGCGGGCGCTGCACGAGCGCGGGCTGGCGGAGTTCAAGCTGCCGGACCGGGTGGAGTTCGTCGAGGACTTCCCGCTCACCCCGCTCGGAAAGATCGACAAGAAGGTGCTCGCCGCCGCGGCGAAGGACCCGGCCCTGTCCCGCGACTGGGCGCCCGCGCCGTCCACCCCCGACCCCCGGGACATCCCCGACCACGAGAAGACCCTCGTGCGCCCGCTCGCACGCCAGGAAAGGTGAACCAGCCATGCAACGCGACATCTCGGCACCGCCCACGACCGACGACCTGCGGCGGGCCATCGCGACGATCGTCGGGACCGAACCCGGCGAGATCACCGGCGACGCCAACCTCGTCTACCTCGGACTGGGATCCCTGGAGATGATGCGGCTCGTCACCCGGTGGCGCCGGCAGGGCATCGCCGTGGAGTTCGGCGAGCTCGCCGCCGAGCCGACCGTCGACGCCTGGCAGAGGCACCTGCGCGCGGCCTGGGAGGCCGGGCAGGTGAAGACGAAAGAGGCCGCCCGATGAGCGCGCTGCTGATCAGGGGCGGCTGCCTCTACCCGGCCGACGCCGAGGCGAGCGTCGTCCCCGACGGCTCCGTGCTCGTCGAGGGCGAGCGGATCGTCGCCGCGGGGAGCACCGAGGAGGTCGAGGCCGCGCTGGAGCCCCGGCACCGCGAGAACCTGCGCACGATCGACGCCAGGGGGAAGATGATCCTGCCCGGTTTCGTCAACGCGCACTGGCACGACCTGTTCGCGATGCGGTTCCCCTTCAAGGGCGCGCTGCGACCCGCCGCCGACCGCGACGACAAGCCCGTGTTCATGGCGCTGGGCGGCGACCTCCGGCAGATCTCGATGGTCTTCGACTCCTTCCACGACCAGATCGACCGGCTCACCCCCGAGGAGGCCGAGGCGATCGCCCGCTACTCGATGTGGACCCAGCTGCGCTCCGGCGCGACCACCCTCGGGGACGTGGGCTCGTTCAACCGGCCGGAGGCACTCGCCTCGGCCGCCCGCCACCTCGGCATGCGATGCTCGGTCAGCACCTGGGCGAGCGACGCGGTGTGCGCCCCCGGCGAGTCGCGGTTCCGCAGGACCCGCGACGCCGACGTGGTGCTGCGGCGGATCGAGGACCTGCTGCGCGCCTGCGAGCAGGACACGAGCGGGCTGGTACGGGCGAGGCCGACCTCGGTCTACGGGGTCACCATGACCGACGAGCTCGGCGCCGGTCTCGCCGAACTCGTCGCCAGGTACGACGTGCCGTTCGCGACGCACGTCGGCGCGCTGCGCAACGAGGCAGAGGTGATGCGGAGCTACTACGGCACGACCCCGGTCCGCAGGTTCGCCGACCTCGGCCTGCTCTCCGACCGGTTCATGGCGGTGCACTGCGCGTTCGCCGACGAGGACGAGCGCAAGATGCTCGTCGCGGCGAACGCGCACATCAGCCACTCGCCGGCGAAGTACGGCCCCGCCGGGGAGTCCTCGCTCACCGAGACCCGGGTGATCCCGGAGTTCCGGCGCGCCGGGCTGGACGTCTCGCTCTCCACCGACGGCGCCGCGCTGCCGATCGGCGGCATGGCCGAGGCGATGCGGGTCACCTGGCAGATCTACAACGAGATGTACGCCGACCCGACCGAGGTGCTTCCGACCGACGCGCTGGCGATGGCCACCCGGATAGCGGCCCAAGGGCTGGACTGGGCGGGGGAGATCGGCAGCGTGGAGGCCGGCAAGCAGGCCGACCTGCTGCTCGTCCCCGCCGACGACTGGCGCTACCTGCTCAACCCACGCCCGCTGGAGAGCTTCCTCGCCCTCGGCGGCTCGGCGGACGTGGACACCGTGATCGTCGCGGGCCGGACCCTGGTGGAGGGCGGCAGGGCCACCGGCCTCGACGAGGACGAACTCGAAGCCGACTACCTTGAGGCACTCGGAACCTTCTCTGTGCGCTGTCTCGGTGTCGATCCCGACCTGGTCGCCACGCTCACCCGTGCGGCACGAAGATGAGGAGGCACGACCGATGCGCGATAAAACAGCTCTGGTCACCGGGGCGGCAGGCGGTATCGGCGAGGCGGTGGTGCGGGCGCTGGCCGCCGAGGGCGTCGCCGTCGCGGCGATGGACGCGAACGCCGAGGCACTGAACACGTTCGTCAAGGAACTCGCCGAGGCAGGGCACCGCGTCCTGGGCCTCGTCGCGGACGTCGCCTCCAGCGCCGAGGTGGACGCCATGGTGGAGCGGGCGGAACGCGAGCTGGGACCGATCGACTACCTGGTCAACGCCGCCGGGGTGCTGCGCGTCGGCGCGGGGGCCTCGCTCAGCGACGACGACTGGGACACCACGTTCGCGGTCAACGCGACCGGTGTGTTCCACGTCAGCAGGGCGGTGGCGAACCGGATGATCCCCCGGGGCTCCGGGGCGATCGTCACGCTGGCCTCCAACGCGGCGAGGACCCCGCGCTGGAACATGGCCGCCTACGCGGCGTCCAAGGCGGCGGCGAGCAGCTTCACCAAGTGCCTGGGGCTGGAACTCGCCAAACACGGGATCCGGTGCAACGTCGTCGCCCCCGGCTCCACCGACACACCGATGCTGACCTCGCTGTGGAACGGAGACGACGCGCTGCGGATCTCCATCGAGGGCGCGCCGGAGACCTTCCGGGTCGGCATCCCGATGGGACGGCTGGCCCGGCCCGCCGACGTCGCCGACGCGGTGCTCTTCCTGCTCTCCGACCGCGCCGCGCACATCACCCTGCAGGACCTCACGGTCGACGGCGGCGCCGCCCTCGGCAACTGAGCACGACCCGGCCCACCGAGGCCGGAACCCGGTGGGAACGCCCTCGGTCCGCCCAGGCGAACCCGATGAGCACGACCCCGGCCCGCTCGGGCGACCCCGGCCGGTACGGCCCCGGTCCGCCGAGGCGAACCCGATGAGCACGACCCCGGCCCGGCGAGGCCGGAACCCGGTACTTCACGAAGAACGGAGGCACACCATGGCGATCCCGGCGATCGACTCCTATCCCATGCCGACCGAGGACGAACTGCCTGAGAACATCGCGCGCTGGACCGTCGATCCCGATCGCGCGGTGCTGCTCGTCCACGACATGCAGAACTACTTCCTGAGCCCGTTCCCGCGCGGCCAGGCCCCCACGACCGACCTGGTGGAGAACGTCGTGGCCCTGCGGACGCGCTTCGCCGCGCTCGGCGCGCCGGTCGTCTACACCGCGCAGCCGGGAGGGATGACCGACGAGCAGCGCGGCCTGCTCAAGGACTTCTGGGGCTCGGGAATGAGCGCCGACCCCGAGCACCGGATGATCCTGGACCGGGTGGCCCCCGCCGGACCCGACGTCGTGTTCACCAAGTGGCGGCCCAGCGCGTTCTGCCGCACCGGCCTGCTCGACCTGTTGCGCGAGCGGGGTCGCGACCAGTTGGTGATCTGCGGGGTGTACGCCCACGTCGGAATCCTGATGACCGCTCACGAGGGCTTCTCCCAGGACATCCAGACCTTCGTGGTGGCGGACGCGGTGGCCGACTTCTCGCGGGAGTACCACCGGCAGGCGCTGGACTACGCGGCGTCGCGATGCTCGGTGACGCTGTCCACCCGGTCCGCGCTGGCGATGCTGGACGAGGCGGTCGCGGGCAAGATGGCGTTGAACGAGGTGGCGTTGCACGAGGCGGCCCTGGAAGGAGCGGGACGGTGACCGGGCCGGCGACCGGCACGGGGACCGGGACGGGGACCGTTCCGCCCTCCCGGACAGGGGCCGCACCGACGACCCGGACGGAGGCCGGAGCGATGACCGGAACGACAGCCGACGCGAGGAACGAGACGACCCTGCTCGACCGGATCCTCGGTCCGGACGCACCCCCGTTCGCCCTGCTGCACCGTCCCGGCTCGACCGGCGCGGACCGGCTCGACCTGCTCGTCGGGGAGACCACCGAGGTGAGTCGCATCGCGGACATCCCGCTTCCCCCCGAGAACGCCGACGACGACGCCCGGGGCGCCGGTGCCCGGCACGAGGTGCTCGCGATGCTGCCGTACCGGCAGATCGGCGAGCGCGGGTACGCGTTCCCCGACGACGAGGCCCCGCTGCTCGCGATGACCGTCGTCGACCAGGCCGTACTGCCGATGAGCGAGATCCTCGACCGGCTCCCCGACGGGCCGATCGAGCTGGGCGAGGGAGACTTCGACTCCGACGACGAGGAGTACGCGGCCACCGTGCGCCGGGTGCTGTCGGAGGAGATCGGCCGGGGGACCGGCGCGAACTTCGTCATCAAGCGGTCGTTCTCCGCCGAGATCACCAACTGGTCGACCCGCACGGCGCTCGCGTTCTTCCGGCGGCTGGTCGGCAGGGACCCCGGCTGTCACTGGACCTTCGTGATCCACACCGGCGGGCGTACCTTCGTGGGCGCCTCGCCGGAGCGGCACATCACCCTCGACGCGGGCACCGTGGTGATGAATCCGATCAGCGGCACCTACCGGTATCCCGCGGACGGCCCCGAGGTGTGCGGGGTGCTCGGCTTCCTGTCCGACAGCAAGGAGGCGAACGAGCTCTACATGGTGCTCGACGAGGAGCTGAAGATGATGGGCCGGGTGTGCGACCTCGGTGGCCGCACGGTGGGTCCGTACCTCAAGCAGATGGCGCGCCTGGCGCACACCGAGTATCTGATCGAGGGGCGCAGCTCGCTGGACGTGCGGGACATCCTGCGCGAGACCATGTTCGCGCCCACGGTCACGGGCGGCCCGCTGGAGAGCGCCTGCCGGGTGATCAGCCGCTACGAGCCGGAGGGCCGGGACTACTACGCGGGCATGGTCGCGCTGATCGGCCGGGACGAGACCGGCGCGCGGGCGCTGGACTCCGCGATCGTCATCCGTACCGCCGACATCGACGCGTCGGGCCGGATGCGGATCTCCGTCGGCGCCACGCTGGTCCGCGACTCCGACCCGGCCTCCGAGGCGGAGGAGACCCGGACGAAGGCGGCAGGGCTGCTGGAGGCGCTGCGCCACGCGCCGGGCGGCGGCATCGGCGCCTCCGCCCCGGTGGTGGACATGAGCGTCCACCCGAAGGTGCGGCGGGCGCTGATCGAGCGGAACGCGCCGCTCGCCGGGTTCTGGTTCGAGGGACCGGACAGCAGGAGGCACCTGGTGCCGAGACTGGTCGGCCGCAGGGTGCTGGTGATCGACGCCGAGGACACCTTCACCGCGATGGCGAGGCACCAGCTCGCCGCGCTGGGGTGCGAGGTCAGCGTGCGCCGGTTCGACGAGGACTACCGGCTGGAGGAGCACGATCTGGTCATCGTCGGCCCCGGTCCGGGGGACCCCAGGGACTATGCCGATCCCAAGATCGCTCATCTCAGGGAGACGACGCTGCGCCTCCTTGAGCTGGGTATCCCCTTCATGTCGGTCTGCCTCGGCCACCAGGTGCTCAGCACGCTGCTCGGGCTGGAGATCAGGCGGAACCCGTTCCCCAACCAGGGGGTGCAGCGGAAGATCGAGTTCATGGGGCGGACGGAGCTGGTGGGCTTCTACAACACCTTCGCGGCCCGCAGCTCCGCCGACCGGTTCCCCTGCCTGGAGCGCGAGGGCACGGTGGAGGTGTTCAGGGAGGCGTCGAGCGACGAGGTCCACGCGTTGCGCGGCCCCGGCTTCGTCTCGGTGCAGTTCCACCCCGCGTCGGTGCTCACCAGGAACGGCGTGGAGATCCTCGGCGAGGTCCTCAGCGACCTGCTGGTGCACGCCGAGCGTCCCGTCCCGGCCGGGGCGGGAGTCTCGGCGTGAGTTCTCGCCCGTGCGGGTCCCGGCTCCTGCGGTGAGTCCTCGTCCCGTACGGGCTCTCCCGTTCTGTCGGGAGCCTTCCGGTGAGTTCTCGCCGTGCGGGTCCCGGCTCCTGCGGTGAATCCTTGTCCCGCGCGGGCTCTCCCGGTGAGCTCCCGTTCCGTCCGGAGTCTTCCGGTGAGCTCCTGTCCCGTGCGGGTCGGGGCTCTCCCGGCGAGCGTGCCGACGAGACGGAACGGCGGAAACGGTCAGGGGCGGGGGAGGGCCTCGATGGTCTCCATGTGCGACTCGCCCCAGTCGCCGAGCGGGATGAGCGCGGTGTTCAGCGAGTGGCCGAACTCGGTGAGCGAGTACTCCACCTTCGGCGGAACCTGGTGGTATACCTCGCGGTGCACCAGGCCGTACGACTCCATCTCCCGCAGCTGCTGGATCAGCATCTTCTCGCTGATGCCCGACACACTCCGCCTCAGCTCCCCGAACCGGAGCGGGTTGTAGTGGAGGGCCCACAGGATCAGCGCCTTCCACTTGCCGCCCACGACGTCGATGGCGGCGTCGAGTCCACACGAATAGGTCTGTTTCTTCATCCCGCTCCCCATCCTTACTAAAAGGTTAGTACCTGACAAAATAGTAGGTACTTGAGGAAGTTTCAGCGGCGCGACAGCATCAAAACGTCCCAGCCTCGGGGTCACGAAGAAATCCGGGCCTGGGACCTTCGCATGCCGACACCGTATGAAACAGGGGGATAAATGAATATCGACGGCCGTCCGCCGGTGACAGTCATCGGCCTGGGGGCGATGGGAAAGGCGCTCGCCGGAGCCTTTCTGGACAACGGCCATCCCACGACCGTCTGGAACCGTACGGCCGGAAAAGGCGGGAAGCTCGTGGAGCGGGGCGCGACCGAGGCGGCCACCGCCGCCGAGGCGATCGCCGCGAGCCCGCTCGTCGTGGTCTGCGTACTGGACGACGCCGCCGTACGCGCCACCCTCGGCGCACCGGCCGCGCCCGGCGCGTCCGACAGCGCGGACATCCCACACGCCCCAGGCCCGCCCGACCTCGCGAACACCCCCGGAACCACCGGCGGCCCCGGCACTTCCACCGGCCCCGGCGCCGCGTCCGAAGCCCTGGCGGGCAGGACCCTGGTGAACCTCACCAACGGCACCCCCCGCCAGGCGCGCGAACTGGCCCGCTGGGCCTCCGCCCAAGGCGCCGACTACCTCGACGGCGGCATCATGGCGGTGCCCCCGATGATCGGGCGTCCGGGATCGCTCATCCTCTGCAGCGGATCGCCCCGGGCCTTCGCGGCCCACGAGGAGACCCTGTCGGCGACGGGCACCGTCAGCTACCTGGGCGAGGACGCCGGCCGGGCGGCCCTCTACGACATCGCCCTGCTCAGCGCGATGTACGGGATGTTCGGCGGCTTCCTCCAGGCCGTCGCCCTGGCCGGCTCGGAGAAGGTCCCGGCGACGGAGTTCACCCCGATGGTGGTCTCCTGGCTCAACGCCATGATCACCAGTCTGCCCGAGATGGCGAAGGCGTACGACGCGAACGACCACTCGGCCACCGTCTCGAACCTGGAGATGCAGGCGACGGGCTTCGTCAACCTGCTGGAGACCGGCAGGGACCAGGGCGTCGGCACCGAGCTACTGGAGCCCATGGGGGTGCTGCTCAACCGGGGGGTCGCCGCAGGCAGGGGCGGCGACGACCTCTCGGCCCTGATCGACCTGCTCCGCACGGACCCCGCGAAGGTCCCGGACGCCGGATCGAACGACCTCGGATCGGAGTAGAAGATGACCCACGACCATCCCGTACCGGTGACGGTCCTCGGCCTGGGACCGATGGGCCGGGCGCTGGCCGGAGCCTTCCTGGACAACGGCCATCCCACGACCGTCTGGAACCGCACGGCCGCGAAAGCCGAGGCCCTCGTCGCCCGGGGCGTGACCCGCGCCGACACGGTCGCCGACGCGGTCGCGGCGAGCCCGCTCACGATCGCCTGTGTGATCGACTACGACGCCGTACGGGCGATCGTCGAACCGGCCGCCGACGCGCTGAAGGGCCGCACCCTGGTCAACCTCACCGCCGACACCCCGGAGCACGCGCGCCGGATGGCCACGTGGACCGCCGAGCGCGGCGTCGACTATCTCGACGGCGCCATCATGACCCCGACGCAGACCATCGGCGGACCGGCGGCCGTCGTCCTGTACAGCGGGCCCGAGGAGATCCACCGCGCCCATCGGCGGACGCTGGCGAGCCTGGGCGGCACCTCCGCGTACCTGGGCGCGGATCCCGGAAGGGCGGCGGCGCACGACCTCGCCCTGCTCGACCTCTTCTGGACGTCCATGAGCGGTCTCGTTCACGCCTTCGCACTGGCGTCCGCGGAGAACATCGCCGCCAGGGACCTCGCCCCGCTCGCCAAGGGGATCGGCGCCCTGCTGCCCGACATCATCGACGAGTTCGCCGAGCAGGTCGACAACGGTGAGCACCCGGGCGACGAGTCCACCATCGTGTCGGCCGCGGCCACCATGGAACACGTCGTCCACGCGGCCCCGCGCCCGGGGCATCGACACCGGCGTGATGAGTGCCGCCCACGCCGTCGCCCGACAGGCGATCGACGCGGGTCGGGGCGGCGAGAGCTTCTCACTCCTGGCGGAGGTGCTCAAAAAGCCCGTACCGGCACCCTGATCGGCACTGTGACGGCCCCCTGACCGGCGACGCCTGCCGCTATGCCTGCGACAGGCAGCGGGGAAACCATGAAGAACGCGGGAGCGGCCGAGGGAACCACGACGAGCGCGAGATCGTTGGGTGTAGTGATCGACTCACAGCCTTCGGCCGACGCGAGTCGGCGACCGCCTCCCAGGAGCGTGCAGCATGGAAGTGACGGGCATCATCTCCGCTCTCATCATCGGTGTCGTGATCGGAGCGCTTGGCAGGCTGGTGGTCCCGGGACGTCAGTCCATCCCGATCTGGCTCACCATCGTGATCGGCATCATCTCCGCGTTCATCGGCACCGCGATCGCGACGGTGCTGGGAGTGGCGGACACCCGTGGGATCGACTGGATCGAGCTGGTCATCCAGATCGCGGTCGCCGCCGGTGGCGTGGTGCTCGCGGTGAAGGCGTACGACAAGCGCCAGATCCGCTGATCTCTCACTGAACGATCCGGACCGGCCTGTCGTTGAAGGCCGGTCCACGGTGCTCAGGACGCCTGAACATCTGAGCGCCTGGGCCCTTGAGCACCCGAGCATCTGAGCGCTTGGGCACTCGACCCGAGCCCTTGAGTACCCGAGCCCTTGAGTACCCGAGCCCTTGAGTACCTGAGCCCTTGAGCGCCCGAGCGCTTGGGCATCTGGGCGCCGAGAGGCACCGAGAGGAACCGCGGCGGGTCCGTCCTCGCCCGACCCGCTCACCGCCACGATCGTCGGCGCTTGAGCCGAGGGGAGCCGCGCCGGGCCCGTCCCGCTGCGCTGGCGAGACGGGCCCGGCGGTGTGGCCTCTCCGGTGGGACCTCGGTGAGATCGACGGGTCGATCTCACCGAGGTCCCACTACTCGTCCTCGCCCTCGTCGTCCTCGAAGATCTCGTCGACGATCTCGGCCGCGACGAAGCCGCCGACCACACCGGCCGCCCCGGCCGCGGCGACGCCACCCCAGCCAGGCCCGCTGCCGTGGCCACCGTGATGGCCTCCATGGTGACCGCCGTAGTGGCCGCCGCCCTGGTGGGCGTACGGGTCGTGGTGACCACCGTAGGGTCCGCCGCCGTGACCGCCGTAGGGGTCGTGGCCGCCGGCGTGGAAGCCGCCGTGCCCGTTCTGGGCGAGAGCGGCGAGCCAGCCGTTGATCTCGGCGGCCCAGTCACGGTGCGGGGCCTCGTCGTGGCTGGTCTGCCAGCGACCGAAGGCGTCCCCACCGGAGCTGTAGCCGCCGGAGCGCTTGTCGGCCTCCACGATGACGTCCAGGCCCACGGGACTGGCGACGAAGGTGAGCTCGACCTCGTTGATCTGCCCGGCGTACGCGGGCGGCGGGTAGAACTCGATCTCCTGGTAGAACGGCAGCTGCTGGCTGACACCGTAGAGGTGACCGTGCTCGATGTCGGCGCTCTTGAAGTGGAAGCCGAGCCGCACGAACGCGTCGAGCACGGCCTGCTGGGAGACGAGCGGTGCGATCTCGACCGGGTCCATGTCGCCCTTGTCGACGGCCGCGGCGATCGCGAGCTCGGTGCGCACCCCCATGACCATGCCGTGCAGGCGCTGGCCCATCACCTCGGTGACGGGAGCCTCCCACGGCACCGGCAGCTGGAACGGCACCACCCTGTCCTCGCCGCTGCGCAGCCGGAACGGCCCGCTGACCTGCGTACGGAAGAACTCCACCAGGCCCGTCTGCTCACCCTCGCCGTGCTCAGACTCCATCCTGGTGACCAGGCCGAGGGCGATGTACTCGATGTCGGCGTCGAAGTCGCCGCCCTTGACACGCACCTCGCCGCTCAGCAGCTCGCCGGGCCGCACCCTCGGCGCGGCCAGCACGGTGTCAACCGAGGGAGCTCCGACCCCGAAAGCCCCCAGCATCCGTTTGAAGATCACGGTTTCCTCTCTCTGTCTGGTGTGACGGTCGAGATGGAAACGATCACTCCGTGGCCCGGGTTCCCGATGTCCCATGCCGAATCGGCAGGTAAGAAAAACGTGTCTCACCTGGCGCGGAGGTCACAGGTGCACGATTCCTGCCGAGGTGCGGGTGTCATGTCCGTTGTGTCCACCGTGTCCGCCGCGTCCGCAGTGTTGGTTGTGCCGGGGGCCCGCATCGCCTCGACCGTGGCGTTCAGCCGGGAGAGTTCCTTCAGCACGGTGTTGAGCTTGTCCTCGGTCCGCTGCTCCTCGGCGGAGGTGTTGTAGTCGTCCATCGCGTTGACCACCACGGCGACGAAAAGGTTGAGCACCACGAAGGTCGTCATCAGGATGTAGATGACGAAGAAAGTCCAGGCCCAAGGGATTTCGTCCATCACCTGATCGGCGATGTCGGGCCAGGCCTCGCCCGTCATGACCTGGAACAGGCTGAACAGCGAGGTGGGCAGTTCGTCGAAGTAGTCGGGGGCCACCTCGCCGAACAACTGGGTGGCGAGGACGGCGAAGACGTACATCACCAGGGCGAGCAGCCCGACGATGGAGGCCATGCCGGGGGTGGCGGCGAGCAGGGCGTTGACGACCTTGCGCATGCTGGGAACGGCCGCGACCAGCCGCAGCGCGCGCAGGATGCGCAACGCCCGCAGGACCGAGGCCGGGCCGGAGGCGGGCACCAGCGCGATGGCCACAATGACGGTGTCGAACCAGTTCCAGGGATCCTTGAAGAACGCGCCACGGTAGGCGTACAGGCGGGCGACGAGTTCGACGACGAAGATCGCGACCACGATCCGGTCGGCGACGTGCAGCAGGCCCCCGATCCGCTCGATGAGGAAGGGGGAGGTCTCGGCGCCGATCGTGATGGCGTTGAAGACGATGACGGCGATGACGAAACGTTCGACGAGGGGGTTTTCGAGGGAGGAACGTACCCGTTCTCGGTCTGGCAAGTGGTCAGCTCCTGCTGGGGGCGAGACTGCGACAACGATGATCGTAAACACGTGCGAACAGGGATCGGCGAGACGATCGAGGTATGACCTGCCTCACAACCGGGCACTCGGCCGGCAGGTGAGACGTTGGCCTGGGCGAACATGTCGCCGTCGTTTTGTCCCGCAGGGGTCCACAGCATGGTGAGACCACCCGGGCCGACGGTGTCCGGATCAGCCGAAACGGTTCACTGGAACCGAGGAGAGAGCCAGGTGATGATGTCCGTGTCGTCGGACTCATGCCATAGAGCGGGACACCACGAAGATTGTCGATCACGGGACAGGGGTTCGCGGTGAGTATCGCCCTCGGCCTCCTGGCCGTGTTTGTGCTGACCCTGGCGACCGGTTACTTCGTCGCCCAGGAATTCGCCTACGTCACCGCCGACAGGCTGGCCCTGTCCCAGCAGGCGGCCGCCGGCGACAAGAAGGCGGCCAAGGCCATCAAGGTCATGGAGCGGCTGTCGTTCATGCTCTCGGGTGCCCAGCTCGGCATCACCGTCACCGCGCTGGTCGTCGGTTTCATCGCCAAACCCGCGCTGGCCGAGCTGGTCGCCCCCGCGCTGGTGGCCGCAGGACTGGGCGGCGCGGTCGACGCCGTCGCCCTGGTGATCGGTTTTGTCATCGCCACGATCATCCAGATGGTGCTGGGTGAGCTCGCGCCCAAGAACCTCGCGCTGGCCAGGCCCGAGCCGCTGGCCCGCGCGCTGGCCTCCTCCACCCTCGTCTACCTGATGATCGCCGGGCCGATCATCAAACTGTTCGACTCGACCGCCAACAGGTTGTTGCGGGCGGTCGGCATCGAACCGGTCGAGGAACTGCACCACGGTGCCACCCTGGAGGAGCTCGGGCACATCATCGGCGAGTCCGAGGCGCACGGGCACCTGCCCGGCGAGCAGGCCGACCTACTGGAGCGGGCGCTGGCCTTCTCCGACCACACCGCCGAGGAGGTCATGGTCGCGCGTGCGAACGTCATCGCCGTCAGCGGCTCGACGCTGGTCCCTGAGCTGGACGAGATCATCGCCCGCCACGGACACACCCACTACCCGGTGCTCGGCGGTGACGGCGTGGACGACCTGGTCGGCATGGTGAGCCTGCGCGAGCTGGCCGCGCTGTCACCGCAGCGGGCCGCGGGCACGCACGTCGCCGACATCGCCCGCGACGTGCTGGTGGTGCCGTTCTCGACCTCGCTGCCGGACCTGGTGGCGCAGATGCACGCCCGCGGGCAGGAGGTCGCCTGCGTCCTGGACGAGCACGGCGGCCTGAGCGGGCTCGTCACCTGGGAGGACGTCGCGGAAGAGCTGGTCGGGGAGATCGCCGACGAAAACGACCTCGACATCCCCGCCGTGCTCCACACCGGCGAGGACTGGGAGATCGAGGCGGAGCTGCGCATCGACGAGGTCGCCCTGAAGACCGGGCTGGAGCTGCCCGACGAGGACGACTACGACACCGTCGGCGGTCTGGTGCTGGATCGCCTGGGCCGTTTCGCCGTCCCCGGCGACGTGGTCACCGTGGAGTTGGTGCCCTCCACGGCCGATAACGCGCCCACCCACGTCGAGATCGAGGTGTTGACCTTGGACCGGCACGTTCCCGAACGGGTACGGCTACACCCCCTGCGCCGCCTCGGCCCCGCAGGTGAGCAGGCCCACGGACGGCTTCAGTCCGACGAGAGCGAGGAAAGGTGAACCTGCCCCTGGGCCTGGCCCTCACCGTCGCCCTGCTGATCGGCAACGGCTTCTTCGTCGCCTCCGAGTTCGCACTGGTCGCCGCGAAACGGCACCGGCTGGAGAAAGCCGCCGCGCACGGCAGCAAGGCCGCGGCCGCGGCGGTCAAGGGCATCCGCGAGCTGTCGCTGATGCTCGCCGGAGCGCAGCTGGGCATCACGTTGTGCTCGCTGGGCCTCGGCGTGGTCTCCGAACCGCTGATCGCGGGAAGTCTGACCCCGCTGTTTCACGACCTGGGCCTGCCCGAGGCCGCCGCGCACGCGGTCGCCTTCGTGATCGCGCTGGCGATCGTGACATTCCTGCACATGGTCATCGGCGAGATGGCTCCCAAGTCGTGGGCCATCGCCCACCCCGAGCGCTCGGCCACCATCCTGGCGCTGCCGTTTCGCGGCTTCACCGTGGCGGTACGGCCGATCCTGACCACGCTCAACGGTGTCAGCAACCACCTGCTGCGCCTGTTCCGGGTCGAGCCGCGTGATGAGATCTCCAACCCGCGCACCCCCGCCCAGCTGCAGCGTCTGGTGGAGGAGTCGCGACGGCTGGGTCTCATCGAGACCACCGACCACGCCGTGCTCACCCAGGCACTGCGCGCTCCGGTCGCCGAGATCGCCCCGCTGGTCACCCCCGCGGACGGCATCATCGCGGTCGCGGCCGACGACTCCTGCCAGGAGGTGATCGACACCTGCGCCCGCACCGGCCGCACCCGCCTGATCGTCCGGGACGACGCCGGTGAGGCGGTAGGCGTCGTACACGTGCGCGACGCCTACCTGGCCCGCCGTCGCGGGGCCACCTCTCGCGCGGGCGATCTCGCCTACCGCCTGCCCGAACTGCCCTCCACCGTCTCGGTTTCCGAGGCCGTGACCACACTGCGTGTCGCCCACAGACAGTTGGCGCTTGTCCGTACCCCCGATGGCGCCCTGGTCGGCCTGATCAGCCTGGACGACTTGCTGAGCACCCTGCTCATCCCCGCCTGACGGCAAGGACCCCGCGTGAGCACCTGTTCTCTCGGGTCGCGGAGCGTTCGAACCTGCGGCGTACCCACCTTTTGACCGCCGCCCGCACACCGTTCCCTCAGCCGAGGGTGAGGGAACGGTGCAGGATCCCGGCGGTGTCGTCCTCGCCGACCGGGAGCGGGGCGGTGGCGAGCAGACGCTGCTGCCTCACCGCCTCTCTGCCGCGAGATTCCCGTCGCAAGAGATATGCAAATCCCCCGCAAGTCGGGATCAATAGCATCGCCGTCATGATGAAGAGAACGATCACGCTGGCCGCCGTCGCCGGAGCCGCCGTGCTGGCGGCCCAGCTCCCCGCGTCCGCGAGTTCCTCCACCGCGCTGCTCCGGCTGCGCGGCGGTTTGACGTTGGAGATCCCGAACTCCTGGCGGGTGTACGGGACCGCGGACCAGGTCCGGGTGGTGACCGGTGCCTGTGCGCGGCCCAACGGCGGCTACTTCCAGCCGAAATGTGACAGCTTCTGGGTGATGGGACCGAAGGCCCTCAAGTCCGGGGGAGAAGGCTTCCGGCGATACGACCCCACACAGGGCCCGTACTACCCGGCCTCCGACGTGGTGCCCTGCGCGACCAACCCCAAGTACGGCCAGGTCATCGGCAAGGCGATCGCGGTCGGCTACCGCAACATCGGGGTCGCCCACAAGGCGCACTACCGGATCTGGCCGGGCCGGTGCGTGACCTACAGCGGCGGCGAGCAGAAGTCGACGTTCAAGCAGCGCGAGTGGTATCTGCCCCAGTCGAAGATCCTCATCATCGACCAGTGGGCCACCCCCGGCCTCGCCACCATCCTGAAAAACGCCACCTGGGCCAACTGACCACCTGCTCGAACCGCCCCCTCCGGTTCCAGTGAGCCACCTCCTGGAGCCGGACGGCTACCCGTCCGAGTGTGACTTCCCTCTGGACCAGTCGAGTGCCGACATCCCGACCTGTGGTTCGCCAATGGTCATCGAATGAGACGCGGTCCGAGGTCGTCCCATCGAAGGTGGCGGTTTCTTGAGGTCAGGACCGCTTTCCTGCTCCCCAGTAGAACGGCCCAGAGGTCGAGTGAATCTTGATGCGCCATCCGATCTGCTCAAGTTGCCGTTCGAGGTCCGACGGGCGGTGCGGGACTTTGACGATCCGGTAAGCGGTCCCGTCCATGAGCCGGCGTTGTATGGTCGCGGATTGCTCGCCCTCGATGAGTTCGTCGGCGGTGCGGTAGCCGTCGTCGACGAAGAACACCCGCCCCTCCGGCTTTAGGCAGTCGGCCACCAGCGACCAGAAGGACGCGAAACGTTCTGGCGGAACGTGCGACAGCCAGAACCCGAAGAAGACGACGTCGTAACGACGGTCCGGCTGCCAGCGAAACAGGTCGGCCGACACGAAGCGCACCCGCTCGTCCTCGCCCACCCGCGTCGAGGCGAGAGCGAGCATTTCCGGAGACGCGTCCACGGCCGTGACATCGGTGGCGTGCTGGAGCAGTTGGGCGGTCCATCTGCCTGGGCCGCAGGCGAGTTCGAGCACGCTGCCGGTCGGCCGGAACGCATCAAGCGCCGCCGACAGCTCAGAGGCTCCGGGAAAGGGGAGAGCATGACGCTCGTATTCTGTGGCAATCGCCCGGTAGTAGATGATCTGCTCGTCGAGTAGCTCCTGCTGGTTTCCGCCATCAGCCGATTCCATGGATCGACTATCACAAAATCATTCGGCGGGTTGCAACACCGACAAGATCGACGACTGATCTTCTCGGTGCTGTCCGGGAGGGCTTGGAGAGCGGCCTCCCGAATCAGATGAGAGAGGCTGCCGATCGTGCCGCCCGTCCGATCATGCAGGTAGGAGCCTCATAACCCACACCGAGCTCGGGGCTGCCAAGACCGCCCACGTGATCCCATGCTGTGACTACTCTGTATCCGGACAGGCTCGACAGAAGACGCAGGCGAGCGGATGGCGGATTCAGGAGGCGAAACAACGCTTCAGAAAGGTCGTGCGGTGAGCGAAGGTCCTCAAAGGGGTACTCGGCACGGAGAGCAGGTGGTCGACGTCATCGACATCACCGAATGCCGCCACCTCGAAGGGGACGCTCCGGACTTCAGGCGATTTCTTCTCGCGGCCCCCGACTGGGACGACGACGTGGACTTCCCGCGAAATCAGGACTTTCCCCAGGCAGTCGATTTCCGCTGAACTCTGGCCATTCGGAAAACAACGACTTATCCGGCACGTGGGTATCCGTCGTCAACCCGTTCGACGTGCTGACCTGACCTCCGCCGCCCTGGGCACTACCCCGTGACCTGGTACCAGACCGACCTGCCCGTGCCGTCGTGGTGGGATCCCCACTCGGTGGCGAGCAGGTCGACGAGCCACAGCCCTCGCCCGCCGTCGTCGTCGGCCTCCGGCACGCGTACGGCGGGCGCGCTCGTGGCGGAGCCTTCGTCGGTGACCTCCACGTGGACCAGCGTGGTGGTACGGGCCAGGTAGACGGTGAGGCGGCCGTCCGTGGTGCGTCCGGAGTCGGAGTGGGCCACCGCGTTCGTGGTCAGCTCGCTCAGCAGGAGCAGCACGTCGTCGAGCACCGGGGCCGCGACGCGTCCGGTCAGCAGGTCCCGCGCCCAGGCCCGCACCTCCGGTACGGATGCCACCCTGCCGGGAAAGACCTGCCGCCACGCGCTGTACGGCCCACCCGCCCACGGCATCGCGTCGTGACGTCCCGTTTCCCGGCATGACATCGTTGAGGTCCCCTCACCGCGATGCCCGGAACGGTCGCTCTCTTCCCCCGACGCCTCCGGCTCGGACCTCATGCGGTCACCGCCGACATGATCATGTCGGCCGCGTTGTCGGCTTCCGCCCAGACCCATTCGCCGCGCTGCCACAGCCGCGCCCACCAGGGCCGCCAGACGAACGCCCAGCCGCAGTGGCGCCGGACGACGGTGACCCTGACCAGTGCCGTGCCCGTCCGGATCTCCAGAATCGGCTGCCCGGCCACCGGAAGGACCAGCGAGGTGCACACTCCGAGGCCGTGCAGATCCCAGCTGAGCCGGGTCAGATGAATGAATCGCGCACGCCGCTCGATCGCCGTGACGCTTCTGTCCTCCGGATGCGTACGGCGAACACGACCGAGGCGCGAAAGGTCGCCGTTCTGATCATTCATAACTCGTTCTCGTCCCTGATTTAAAAGTATGAGGATGCTTTCTTTTTCGTCCTGTCGGATCGAGAGGACGTGTGATTAGATTGCCCGCGTGGCAGGTGGATTCATGGCTGGATTGACACCCCGGTGGATGCTCTGGAATGTCTGGCGAGGGTTTCCGCATGCCAGGGCCTGGAATCGCCGCTATAACCAAAAATCCGTTTTTCTCTATTTCAGGAGGAATGCGATGAGCGACGAGATCCCCCCGGACCCGGGCTCCCCCCGCGCGCGCTTCGGCGCCGAGATGCGCCGCCTGCGCGAGGCCGCCCAGCTCTCCCAGGCCGCCGTGGGCAGACGTCTCGGCTGCACCCAGACTCAGGTGAGCCGCCTGGAGAGCGCCGCCCGCACCCCGTCCAAGTCCGACGCCGAACGCCTGGACATCCTCTTCGGCTCAGACGGCAGCACGTACTTCACGGACCTGCGCGAACACATCGTCGCCCGTCACGGCGGCCCGGTCTGGTTCATGAGCTGGGCTCAGGAGGTCGAGCCGTTCGCCCTCGTCCTGCGCTCGTGGGATCCGCTGCTCATCCCCGGTCTCCTGCAGACCGAGGCGTACGCCCGAGCGATCTTCAAGAATGCCCCTCGGATCACCCCGGAGGAGTTGGAGGAGCGGGTCAAGGCACGCATGTGGCGTAAGAAAATCCTCGAAGGGGACAATCCGCCGCTTTTCCTCGTTCTCATCGATGAAAGCGTGCTGCGCCGTAATGTCGGCGGCCCGGAGGTGATGCGGGAACAGCTTGGTTACTTGCTGGAGGTAGCTCAGCGCCCTTCCATCTCCATCCAACTCGTCGATCAGCTCTGCCTGTCCGGTGTACTGGGTGCTTTCATGATCGCGGAACTCCCAGGTGGGCAGCCGGACGCGATTCACGTGGACTCCTCGATAGATGGACAGAATTCGGCCGACCCTATCCGCGTAACCGCGATATGGAATCGCTATGAAGCGATACGTCGATGGGCTTATCCTGACCATATGTCCCTCAAAATGATCGAGGAAGCGAGGCAGGAATGGACCTGAGCGTCGCGGTATGGCGGAAGTCTTCGCTGTCCGGAGACAACGGCGGCCAGTGCGTCGAGGTCGCCGCGAATCTGCCCGGTGCGGTCGCGGTCCGCGACAGCAAGGACCCGCACGGTCCCAACCTGCTCTTCACTCCTGGCGAGTGGCGGATCTTCGTCAGCGGCATCAAGTCCGGCGAGTTTGACCGGCTGGTCTGATCTCTTCGGGAACTCGGGTGCTGTCTACACGAATCGAGGAGAAATGGACCTGAGTGCCGCCATATGGCGGAAGTCGTCCCGCTCCGGCTCGAACGGTGGGCAATGCGTCGAGGTCGCTGCCAACCTCCCTGGCGTCGTCGCGGTTCGCGACAGCAGGGATCCACACGGCGCCAAGCTGCTCTTCACTCTCGCGCAGTGGGGAGCTTTCGTCGGCGGCATCAAGTCCGGGAAGTTCGACCGCCTGGTCTGATCACCCCCTGGAAGGTCGGACATCTTCCAAAGAAGGTGAGGCGAAAATGGATCTGAGGTCCGCCGTCTGGCGGAAGTCATCGCGGTCCGGCCCGAATGGTGGCCAGTGTGTCGAGGTTGCCACCAACCTGTCCGGCGCGGTCGCGGTCCGCGACAGCAAGGACCCGAACGGCCCCCACCTGCTCTTCACCTCCACCGGGTGGCGGTCCTTCGTTCATGGCATCAAGGCGGGAAACTTTGACCGTATGAGCTGATTGTCGGGATTGAACCATTTCGGGTTATCCCTTAATGGCGAGGAGAATTTCGACCTCTTCGCTATCGCAACCCCCGATCGGTCACCGGTCGGGGGTTCTGTGCGTCCAGTAACGGTCTCGGGACGAGCCGGGACAAGAAGTCCGAGCAATCGTGTGAGCCCACACTGACGTGGTGGTGAGCGCGCTGATACGGCACTTCGCGCGGTGAGCGGCGTTTAACCTCGCCAGATGGCCGATCGCCGGCGCCTCATCGGCGAATCCGGTACAGCACATGCCGGCGTAGCGGCCCCTCGGGCACGTTCGGGTGGTCGAAGTCGGCGTCGGGGTCACGGGTCATGCCGATCCGGCGCATCACCGCGTGGGACCGCAGGTTGGTGGTGGTGGCCATCGCGACGATCTCCGGCAGTTCGAGGGTCTCGAAACCGAAGGTCAGGCAGGCCAGGGCGGCCTCGGTGGCGTAGCCGTGGCCCCATGCCGAGCGCGCCAGCCGCCAGCCGATCTCCACGCCGGTGAACGGCATGCCCTCGACCGGATTCAGGCCGGTGAAGCCGATGAACTCACCGGTCGCCACGACCTCCACCGCCCACCACCCGTAGCCCCGCCTGCCGATTTCTTCCTGGATGCGGGTGAGGAAGGCGGCACTCTGCTCATGTGTCAGCAGGTCCGGGAAGTGTTCCCTGACCTCGGGGTCGGCGTTCATCGCGGCCCAGGGGGCCAGGTCGGAGTCTCGCCACTGGCGGAGCAGGAGACGGTCGGTGCGCGGTTCGAGCATGCGGCCACGCTAACGTGATCAAACTCGGGGAGTCGATCGGTTTCGCCGAACGGCGATCCCGGTCCGTGGCGGGGGATTGCCGGCCCACGACGGAGACCTCCCGGTCAGGTGCCGGATGTTCAGCGGGGCGAACCCGATCGAACCGTCGTCGGCCTCGTACGAGACGGGGCCAACCGGCGGCGCCGCGTCGTCTTTTCCCGATAGCGTCCAGCCTTCAGACAGGCGCCGACCCGTAGATGGGACCTACCGTGAAGAAGCTGATCGTCCGGCCCTGGAGGCTCGTCAACGGTTCGCTCCAGTGGCGCATCCTCTGGCTCCGGCACGCCAAGTTCACGGTCGGGGTGACCGGGATCGTCCGTGACGCGGACGGCAACGTGCTTCTGCTGAAGCATCGTTTCTGGCCGATGGGCAGGCAGTGGGGGTTGCCCACCGGGTGCGCGAACAGGTCGGAGACCTTCGAGGACACGGTCCGCCGCGAGGTGCGCGAGGAGACCGGCCTGAAGGTCGACGTCGGAGAGCTCGTGCAGCTCAAGAGCGGCTACAGGCTCCGCCTGGAGGTGGCGTACGAGGCCGAGCTCGTCGGTGGAACGCTCAAGCTCGACGACTTCGAGATCCTGGAGGCGAGATGGTTCGCGCCACACGATCTGCCGAAAGAAATGCAGGAGGCACATCGCCTCCTCATTCACCGCAAATAGGTCTGGTTCCCGATCTGGGTTGTGTCCTGCCTGGTGTCGAGCGAGCATTTCGAAGGCGATTCGGCTGCACGCAGTCTTCTGATCGATGGGTCTCCCGGCGCACTCGCGCCGGGAGACGCTCAGGCGGCCGGTTCCTCGACGATGGAGTCGACCCGGTCGGGATAGAAGGCGACGTGGTCCTTGATCTCGGCGACGGCCGGATGCGGCGACTCGTAGAACCACACCGCGTCCACCGCCTGCTTCCCGTCCACCGTGACGGTGTAGTAACTCGCGTCGCCCTTGAAAGGACAGTAGGTGGCGGTGTCGGTCCGCTCCAGCAGCGAGCGGTCGACGTCGGTGATCGGGATGTACTGCACCGGCGGGTACGCCGCCTCCCGCAGTGTCAACGCGCTCCGCGAGTCGGCGACCACCCGGCCGGCCACCGAGACGACGATCCGGGCCGGGTTCGGCGTGATCGTGATCGGGTGACTGGGGCTGGGCTCCAGGATGGGCTTGTCGGTCATGACGAGAACCCCTTTCTGTCATATCCAGTCTGCCGGACCCCGGACCCTGAACCGCGTCGCCGTCCCCTACCCGGTGGAGGGGAGATCTGTCGCCTCCCGCTCAGGCGGGGCCGACGCCGGAGATCTGGTAGCGAGACACCTCGGCGTCGCGGATCATCGTCTCCTGGCCGTCGCTCGGCCCGGAACCCCGGAAGGCGTCGAGGGTCTCCTCCGACTCCCAGCGCTCGTAGACGTTGATCCGGCCGGTGTCGACGAGGTCGGCGCCGAGCGTGAAGTCGAGGCAGCCGGACGCGGCGCGGGCCTGCTCGATCACGCTCACGCATCCCTTGAGGTAGTCGTCACGGGCATCGGGGTCGACACGGATCCAGCCGGAGATAATGATCACGCCGGCAGGGTACGGCCCGCCACCGACATTTAGCCTCGCTCATGGACACGCGTGCCCCCTTTTCGCGTTGTCCTGGCCCACCGCGCCCCCTCCTCGTCGGCCGCGTATATAAAGGTGTCCGTCCTCCGCGCCGGTCGCGCATTCCAGACGTCGATCCTTCCGCGCCGGTCGCGCATCTCGGGCGTCGATCTTTCCGTACGGTTCGCGCATATCAGGTGTCCGCCGGGCACGTAGGATTCGACGGCTGGGCAGGCGACGACGAGGACGACGAGGACGACGAGGACATGGTGTGAGCTTTGATCTCGGAGTCTGGTTCGCGGCCGGACCGATCACCGCGCGGGAGGCCCTTCTTCGATATCTCGCCTGGGACGAGAGCGGAGCCGCGCCCGGTGAGCCGCGCCCGGAGGTGGCGGCCTTCTACGAGGAGTTGACGGCGCTCTTCCCCGACCTGACCGTCGAGAACTACGGCGCCTCACCGTGGTCCGAGCCGCTCACCGTGGGGGAGGACTTCGTGCTGATGAACGCGGTCTTCCCACGGGCGGGGGAGGTGTGCCGCGTGGTCCTGGAGATGACGCGGCGCCATCCCCTGGTGCTCTTCGAGCCCTAGCTCTCCGGCTTCGCGGGCCTGTCCATTACCCCCGAGACTCACGGCGCCCTCGCGGACGTGACGTGCGGCCCCGAACGGCCTCGTTGAGCATTCGTCGGGCGTGGAGGGGTGGCACCCGCTCGGCTTCGTTCCTCTCTGTACCGATAATTTTTGCCTGGACCAGGGCAGAACTGTCCCTCGGGGTGGTTGACAGGCCAAAATTGATCCGTGGTCAGGATCGGATCGGTAGAGATGAGCGATTGCGAGCGTAAGAGACTCCCGCCAGTTCTGGGCCAGTTGTTCGCCGATGGGGGAGAAGGAGCCCACGAAGGCGAGGGGGACGGGGGAGGCGGGGGCAGGAGGCTCTCGGTGGAGTTGCCGCCGGGGGACGTGGTGTGGCCCGACCCCGGTTACGCTCAGCTCGCGGTCCGTCGCCGTCCGGCGTTCTGGCTGAGTGAGGTGACGGTCTCCGGTGAGTACTGGGCCCGGTTGAGGGCTCAGCACGAGCAGTCGGGCCTGTGGCCGGTCCTGCTGGAGGACTCCGTCCAGCCCTGGTCGGCGGGTCAGATCGCCCCCGACACCGCCGCTCAGATCGACAACTACAACGCCGCCGCGTTCATGGCCGAGGTGTGGTCCGACTGGATCGAGAGGGCGACCCTGGACCAGCTCGAACTCCTTGATCCCTACGGTCCCGAGTGTCCGGGCCCGGCGCCGGCGGGAAGGCTCGCCGCCGATCCCGGTGTGGTCGCCGACTGGTACGCCGGGCTGGTGGCCGAGCGCAGGACCCCGCTCGGGCTCGTCGCGGTGGAGCGCGGGGCCGACGCCCTGGCCGTGATGGGCTGGCAGGGCGCCCTGAACCACAACGAGTGGATGGTCCCGCTCGCGGCCGTCGTACGGAGCTGGGAGGAGAGGTTCGGGGTGCGGGTGGTCGGAATGGGGTTCAACACCCTCGACCTCAGCGTCGCCGCGCCGCCGACGACCTCCGAGCACGCCCTGCACGTCGCGGCGGAACACTGGACGTTCTGCCCCGACAGCATCATCCAGGGAGCGGGGACCCTCGTCGACTACGCCGAGCAGATCAAGGGCAGGAACGCCTGGTCGTTCTGGTGGGACTGACCGGACGGGGATGACCCGCGGGGTGGGGGAGATCCCGTGCGGGTCTCGGTGAGGGTCCCGCGATGGGCTGTCGACCCCCGGTGAGGAGGCCCTGTGTGGGTCTCGGGGGAGGAGCTTCGTCCCGCGGGCGGGGGTGCCGGCCGCCGGCGGGAAGGCCCTCGTACGGGTCCGGGGCGGGGGTTCTCGCGGCGGATACCGGGTTGGGGAAGGCGTTCTCGCTGGTAGGGCGGGTGCCGACCTGGCGGGGCGATCGATGGGGCTTCCTTGAAGCTTGTAGGTAGATCTTCTGGGTTTTTCATGGTGTTTGCTTTGCTTTGTCCGGTTTGGTGGGTAGTGTCCACTGTTATCGGTTGGCGACCTGCCCTTCACAAGAGGAGGCGGCCGGCCGACGTCGAATCCCGAGGGCCCGCAGGGCTCCGGAGCCGGGGAACCAATTTTCCGGGGTGAATCCGCCGCGAACGCGCGGCGGTAGGGCAACTCCACCGCCCGAACCCGTCAGCTAACCCGGTAGACGAGATGGAGAGGAGATCCCCTCATGGATCACCGCGTCACCACGTCGGTGGACCCCCTGTCGGCACCGACCACCTGAACTTCAACGCCGCCCCCCGTCCCCTCGACCTCGCCGCCGCGCCTGATCGTGGCACCTTCAGGACCGTGCTCCGCGTAGCGATCGGCTGATCCGGCTACGCCACCTTTTCCGATGAGCGCGTCCCCGCCAGTGCACCCCTTCGGTGTTCGCACCTGGCCGCCCCGTTCCCTCGCGAAAGAGCCATTTCTCCATGCACCCCTCCTTTGGTATGCACAAGAACGACCTGAACACGCCCTGTCCGGGCGAGCGATCCCCGTACAGGAACACCTCCCTCGGGCGCGGCCTCGCCGCGGCCCTCACCGCCGCGAGCCTCCTCGTCTCCGGCGGTGTCGCCCTCGCGCTCCCCGCCTCCGCGGCCCCCGCCTCCGCGGCCCCCGCCTCCACCCACCTCGCGAACGACCCGGCGGCGGGCGCGCCCGCCGGTACCGAGGCCGTTCTCCTCCAGGGCGCGACCACGGCCTCCTACTTCTGGGACGACTCCTCGGGCCGGGCCGGTGACACCGGACTTCCCGCCAGCGGCAAGCCGATGCAGAAGGGCATGATCGCCAGCCCGAGCTGGCCCCTGTTCACCGAGGGATACATCCTCTACAAGGGCAAGAAGGCGAAGTTCTTCGTCGGCGACCGCGGCCCGGGTAACCCCTCCAACCAGGGCATCATGATCGACATCGACGCCAAGACCTTCGCCGACCTGACCGGCGGCACGTTCAACGCCGGCACGCTCGGCGTGGACGGCAACGGTGGCATGGGCCACATCGACATCCAGTACGTCGTCACCAAGTGGGGCGGCGGCACGGGGATCAAGAACCACCCGGTCGCGTTCTCCACCGGCGCGTGGAACCGCAGGGACACCAACCCGGCCCAGCCGCCGACGACCGTCTTCGCGATGGCGAGGAAGCTGGGCATCGGCCTGCAGACCCAGCTGGTGAGCGCGGAGGCGCGACCCTGGCTCGGCAAGCCCAAGGTGATGGTCGAGCATGTCTCCGAGTACGTCCCCGGCGGCGTGGCCGCAGAGGAGAACTGACCCCGACGGTGTGGCGGCCGGGCAGAGACGGTCCTCGTCACCGGCCCCGACGGCGCGGCCACCGGGCAGAGACGGTCCTCGTCACCGGCTCCGACGGTGTGGCGGCCAAAAAGAGCCGTCACCGTCCCCGGCGGCGCGGCCATCGGGAAGAACCATCCTCGAAACGCCGAGGGTTCCGGTGCGGTCCGCGCCTGCCGGGGCGCGGACCGCGAACCAAAGGGTCAGACTTCGAGCTTCTCCTCGATGCCGCGCAGGCTGTGCCGGGCGAGTGCGAGGTTGGCCCGGTTCCGGTCGAGGGCCAGGTAGAGGAACAGCCCTTTACCGCTCCGGCCCGAGATCGGGCGGATCACGTGATACTGCGTGCCGAGCGTGATGAGGATGTCCTCGATGCCGTCCTTGAGACCGAGCGACTCCATGGTCCGCATCTTCGCCCTGACGACCTCGGTGTTACCCGCGGCCGCGACCTGGAGGTCGAGGTCCTTGGACCCGCCGAGCGCGCCGAGCGCCATCCCGCTGTTGTAGTCGACGACGACCGCGCCGATGGCACCGTCGATCGCCATCATCTCCTTGAGCGAGATGTCCATGTTGCCCATTACTGTCTCCGATCACTGGGATATCGATGTGCGTGAGCTGACGGCGGCGAGTCGGTCCGCCGTTCTGCGGCCCTCCAGCCTGAGCAGCCCGAGATTGGTCCCCGGGCGTGCCAGGACTGTGAGAACGATCTTGGGTCCGGCGGCGTAGAACGCCGCGTAGCCGTTGGTTCCGGAGATGAGCGTCTCCTCGAAGGCGCCCTTGCCGGCGATGCCCGTCATCCGGCGGCTCAGGGCGAGCACCGCGGAGGAGAGCGCGCCCGTCTGCTCGACGTCGTTTCTCAGGTCGCTGGCTATCGTCAGGCCGTCGACACTGCACGCGATGCTCCCGTCCACGTCGGGTACGCGTTCTCGCAGCATCGCCATCTCACGGCGTATCTCCTCGCGCAGTTCCACCGGCATCCTCCTTCCGATCAACTTCAGCGTCCGTAGCCTTATCGGCATGTGACCGGGCTCAAGTCATTGCCTCCAATGCGTTCCTGAGCCGGATGAGCAGGTTGACGTCGGCCGGGTCCCCGTTCGCCCTGGGGATCCAGTCCGACGTCTCCACGGAGCCCGTCCCGGCCGCCGGGATCTCCGTGGCGCCCTTCGTCCGCCTGGGCAGCGGGTCCGGGGCGGCGGGGGCCTCGGCCGGACCGGGCTCCGGGACGCGGAGCAGCCCGGAGGAGGCGAGCTGTCGTACGGCGAGCAGCACCGAGTACGCGGGACGGCCCAGTTTGCGCGCCAGCTCGGCCGGGGTCGCGACGGAGTCGGCGCCGACGAGCACCTCCCACTGGAGCGCGCTCAGCACCACCCGGTGGGCGCCGATGCGCTCCACCGGGACGACCGGGAGCGTGTCCAGCTCCGCGGACGGCCAGATCTGTTCCAACTGCGCCTTCCTCCGCTCGCACTCCCGGAGCAGGCCGGTCGCGTCGAAGTACCACTGCGGTCCGAGCCAGTGCAGCTCCCCCCGCCGGAACCTGGGCCGGTGCCCGGTGGCCCGCAGCAGGAAGTACGCGGCGTCGAGCACCGTGCTGAGCACGCAGAACTCCAGCTCACCCCTGGTGAGCAGGCCCTGGGCGATCAGCCGCTCGCCCCCCGTCGGCTGGGGCTCCCGCGACTTCTGCGGCCCGGGAGGGAGCGCGGGGTCCGGTCGCCGGCGGGTGGTGGCCTGCCTGATCTGCCGTACGGCATGGGCGGATATGCCGCGGCGGGCACCCAGCAGGTCCTCCAGCCGAGGGGCGGACGCGCTCTCGGCGTAGGTCACCCGGCCGTCGGTGAGGTAGATGACCCCCGCCTTGCCGAGTCGCAGGGATCCGGTGGCGTGGTCGCCGGCGAGTCCGCTGAGGATGTTCTCGACGCTGGGCACGGGCTCACGTCGATATCAGACGGCCGGAAAGGGCCTGGAGGCGGTGGCGGGCCAGTGCCAGGTTCGAGCGTTCCGGATCGAGCCTGACGTAAATGACGAGCGGGCCGTCGAACGGCGTTTCCAGCGGCTTCAGTAAATGGTGTCCGCCGTCCGTGGTCACGATCATGTCGTTGATCCGGACCGTGCCGCCGGGCACGGTGACGGCGAGCCCGTCGAGCGTCGCGCGCAGGGTCTCGCTCAGCCCCGCGGCCGACCTCTCCACGTCGGCATGGCGGCTCGCACCGCCGGCGGCCACCGCGGTTCCGCTGGTCTGATCGATGAGAATCGCGTCCAGGGCCCCGGGGATGGCCATTACCTCGGTGAGGCAGTCTTCGATTCCGAGCACGTGCTCTCCCTTGCCGACGACTTCGAACGTCGCCCGGTCAGCGTAGGGAAAAGCCTCGGAAACCACTCTCTCCGGCTGGGGCTTTGATGGGAGAAGGGGGAGGATTCACCACCCCGAGGGGAAGTTATGCACCCCGGGTGGAAATCAACCCTTTAGTCCTCGGCGATGAGTGCCTTTTCGTCCGGCTTGAAAATGAGAATGTTCTTCACATAGGAATTCACCGCGGCGGGCAGGCCGACATCGGTCCCGGCCTCCTCCGACATGTACCAGCGGTGGTCGAGCACCTCGTGGAAGAACTGCGCGGGCTCCAGCTTGCCCCGCATCTGGAGGGGGACGGCCAGCACCGTGGGCTGGAAGACCTCGGCGAGCCAGCGGTGGGCCACGATCGCCTCGTCCTCGTGGCGAAGGCCGTGTGACACGCGGAAGGAGTCGAGGTCGTTGAGGAGGCGTCTGGCCTGGTTCTCCTCCACGTCCAGGCCGGTGAGCCGCAACAGCCTGCGCTGGTGGTGCCCGGCGTCCACGACCTTGGGCCGGACGATGAGCCGCCCGGTGCCCGCCTTGCGGCGGACCATCATCTCCGCGACGTCGAACCCCAGGGAGTTCAGCCGGCGGATCCGCTGGTCGATCATGTGCCAGTCGACCTCCTCGATGATCTCGTCGGAGGTGAGCTCGCCCCACAGACGGTGGTAGCGGCGGCAGACCGAGTCGGCGACCTGCTCGGGGTCGATGGAGGAGTGCAGCAGCCCGCCCGCCTCCAGGTCGAGCATCTCGCCGAAGATGTTGGTGTGCGCCACCTCGATGTCGTACAGCCGCTGCCCCTCGCTGATCATGGGGTGCAGCTCGCCCGTCTCGGCGTCGACCAGATAGGCGGCGAAGGAGCCCGCGTCCCGGCGGAACAGGACGTTCGACAGCGAGCAGTCGCCCCAGTAGAAGCCGCTGAGGTGCAGTCGTACGAGCAGCACGGCGAGGGCGTCGAGCAGCCGGTTGAGCGTCTCCGGGCGGACCGTCCCCGACATGACCGCGCGGTAGGGCAGCGAGAACTGCAGGTGCTGGGTGATGAGCGCGGAGTCGAGCGGCTCGCCGTCCGCGCCGGTCCGCCCGGTGACCACGGCGACCGGCTCGACGGACGGGGTGTCCATCCGGCTCAGGTCCCACAGCAGGCGATACTCGCGCTTGGCGTAGTACTCGCTGATCTCCTTGATCGCGTACACCTTGCCCGACAGGCGGGCGAAGCGCACCACGTGCCGGGAGATGCCCCGGGGCAGGGAGACCAGGCGGTGCTCGGGCCACTGCTCCAGCGGGACGTCCCAGGGCAGGCGGATGAGGTCCGGATCGCTCGGCGCGCCGGTGAGCTGCAGGGGCATGGGGTCAGTCCTCGCGATGGGTGGTCCGGCGGTGTGCAGGACGGGCAGGTGGTCGCGCCGCGCTCAGTCCTCGCGGCGGGGAAAGGCGGGCGGGTCGAGGGCGCGCCGGACCACCGAGGCGAGCTGCTCCTCGGTGAGCACGCGGGGCTCGCCGACGCTCCTGGCCCGCACGTAGACCTCGCAGAGCCACTCCAGCAACCTGGTCGCCTCGAAGGCGCCGTCCAGGTCGTCGCCGATCGTGACCCCGCCGTGGTTGGCCATCAACGCGGCACGCCTGTCCTTGAGCGCGGCCCTGACGGAGGCGGCGAGCTCGGGGGTGCCGTAGGTGGCGTACTCGGCGACCCGCACGGTCCCGCCGAGCAGCAGGACGTTGTAGTGGATCGGCGGCAGCTCGCTCATGGTCGTGGCGACCACGGTGCCGAAGACGGAGTGGGTGTGCACGACGGCGCCGGCGCCGGTGGTCGCGTAGACCGCGAGGTGCATGGGGGTCTCCGACGACGGCCGCAGATCGCCCTCGACGAGGTGTCCCTCGATGTCGACGACCGGGCAGGCCTCGGGCTCCAGCCGGTCGAGGGAGACGCCGCCGGGTGTCACGGCGACCAGGTCGCCCACGCGGACGCTGAGATTTCCCGCGGTCCCGACGACCAGTCCGGTCGTGGCGGCCCGATGGCCGTACTCACACAGCAGGCGGCGCTGCTCGGCCAGCAACATGTCGTCAAAAGTAGGGGGTTGCGGTACCGGGCGGCAAACCTTCATTATCTGGTCTAGACCGGTTGCCGCCTGTCGGCGGTCGGCGAGCAGGGTTCCTCTACCTCTCCGGCGGTCGTGCGTCAACGGTTGGTAGAGGAATTTAGACCGCTATGTGCTGTTTCGTTGCCGGATAGCACTTCCCTGGCGTTTGGTTGCTACCGGATAGGTCGCGAGGACATCACGGCTCGGTCTAGACCGGATGCGGGCCCTTGACGGTGGGCTCCAGGGATACGTACCTTCGGGCAAACGTTTAGGAAACTTTCCTAATTGATCCCCCGTGCAGGAGGGTTACATGTCCACATCGGCCAGTACGCCCGGAGATATCACCCGGCGGCAGATGCTCCGCCGGATCGGCATGACCGCTCTGATCGCCGGCCCCGGCGCAGGGATGCTCACCGCCTGCGCCACCGGCGGCGGCCCGGCCCCCGCCGCCTCCGCGGCACCCTCCGCGAGCGGCGCGGTCTCCGCGGCGAACCCGTTCGGCGTCGCCGCCGACGCGCCGCTCGAGGTCGTCATCTTCAAGGGCGGCCTGGGCGACAGCTACGCCACCGAGGTCCACGAGCCGCTGTACAAGAAGGCGTTCCCGCAGGCCCAGATCAAGCACGTCGCCACCCAGCAGATCGCCCAGACCCTGCAGCCGAGGTTCGCCGGCGGCGACGTCCCCGACATGATCGCCAACTCCGGCACCGACCTGATGGACAACGGCGCCCTGCAGCAGGAGGGCCAGCTCCTGGAGCTCACCGAGCTGTGGGACGCCCCCTCCATCGACGACCCGAGCAAGAAGGTGCGCGACATGGTCGCGCCGGGCACCGTCGAGTCCGGCCTCATCGACGGCAAGCCCTACCTGATGAACTACGTCTTCTCCGCGTACGGCCTCTGGTACGACTCCGCGCTGTTCGAGAAGAACGGCTGGACCCCGCCCAAGACCTTCGACGAGTTCAAGACCTTCGCCGAGACGGCGAAGGCGGCGGGGATCACCCCCTTCGCGTACGCGGGCAAGAACGCCTCCTACTACATGTACTGGATGATCCTCATCTCCGCCGCGAAGATCGAGGGCAACCAGATCCTCATCGACGTCGACAACCTCGCCGACGGTGTCTGGCAGCGCGACGCGATGAAGCAGTCCGCCGCAGCCTGGGCCGAGATCGCCAAATACATGGACAAGTCCTTCGAGGGCCTCATCCACACCGAGGTGCAGCTCCGCCAGAACCAGGGCAAGATCGCGCTGTACCCGTCGGGCTCCTGGCTGGAGAACGAGCAGAAGGAACAGACCCCCGACACCTTCAAGTACGCGCTGACGCCCACCCCCAGCGTCACCGCCGCCGACAAGATGCCGTTCGAGGCCATCCGCGCCGCGGCCGGCGAGGCCTACATCGTCCCCGCCAAGGGCAAGAACCCCAAGGGCGGCCTGGAGTATCTGCGCATCATGCTCTCCAAGGAGGGTGCGCGCGGCTTCACCGAGAAGTCGGGCAACATCACCGTCGTGACCGGGGCCGCCGACGGCCTGGAACTGTCACCGGGCAACGCGAGCCTCAGCGCCGCGCAGACCGCCGCCGGCCAGAACATCGTCACCTTCAGCAGCTTCGAGAACTGGTACAAGGAGTTCGAGACCGAGCTGCGCAAGCAGACCAACGCGCTGATGTTCGGCCGCATCTCCGCCGACGAGTTCTGCGAGAAGGTGCAGAAGGCCGCCGACAAGACCAAGGCCGACTCGTCCATCACCAAGCAGGAACGGACGGTGTAGCTCCCGATGCGGCAGGGCAAGTATCCGTTCATCGTCGGCTTTCTCGCCGCGCCGGTCCTCCTCTACGTGGTCTTCGTGATCAGCCCGTACATCCAGGCTTTCCAGATCTCGATGACCAACTGGAAGGGCATCTCGGCGAACCCTCAGTTCATCGGCCTGGAGAACTTCACCAGGCTCTTCGAGGACGAGGTCTTCTGGGCCGCGGTGCGGCACCACGGTGTTCTGCTGCTTGTCATGCCGCTGGTCACGATCGTGATCGCCCTGTTCTTCGCCTTCCTGCTCAACCTGAGCGGCGGGCAGCGGGACGGGCGGATGACCGGGATCTGGGGTTCGAAGGTCTATCGGGTGATCTTCTTCCTGCCCCAGGTCCTGGCCGTCGCCATCGTCGGCGTGCTCTTCCAGGCGATCTACCGCCCGGACGGGACCGGCGTGATCAACGGCCTGCTCGGCAAGGTCGGCATCGAGCCGGTCGGCTGGCTCATCGACCCGGACATCGCCCTGATGTCGATCATCGCGGTGATGGTCTGGCAGGCCGTCGGCTTCTACGTGGTCCTGTTCTCGGCCGGCATGTCCTCCATCCCCAAGGACGTGTTCGAGGCCGCCGCGCTCGACGGCGCGGGCCGGTTCACCCTGTTCTTCAGGATCACGATCCCGCTGCTGTGGGACACCATGCAGGTCGCCTGGGTCTATCTCGGCATCGCCGCGTTCGACGCCTTCGCCCTGGTCCAGGTCCTCTCGGTCGACCGCGGCGGGCCCGACAACTCCACCACGGTGCTCCCGCTGGAGATCTGGCGTACGGCGTTCAACTTCTCCAAGTTCGGCTACGCCTCGGCGATGGGCGTGGCGCTGTTCTTCATGACCATCACGTTCGCCGCCCTCACCCTGCGCGTGACCCGGCGCGAGAGGATCGAGTTCTGATGGCTGCGCCTCCCACGGACACGGCTCGCAAGCCCGACGCCACCCGCCCCGCCGCCCCCGCGCGCGCCGGGCGCCGGGTGAGAAACCCACTCGGGATCTTCGGTGCGCTCTCCCACGTCGCGCTGCTGGTCTGGGCGATCCTGATCGTCGGCCCGATCCTCTGGACGTTCCTGTCCTCCTTCAAGACCAACACCGAGATCTTCGGGGACGCGATCACGCTCCCCGCCACGTTCGGCTGGGACGCCTGGGGGCGGGCCTGGGAGAAGGCCCACATCGGCCAGTACATGCTGAACACCGTCTTCGTGGTGGCGTGCAGCACGGCGGGCACCATGCTGCTCGGCTCGATGGCCGCGTACGTGCTGGCGCGCTACACCTTCCCCGGCAACAGGTTCATCTACTTCCTGTTCGTCTCGGGGATGACCTTCCCGGTCTTCCTCGCGCTGGTCCCGCTCTTCTTCGTGGTGAGAAACCTCGGCCTGATCGACACCCACTTCGGGCTGATCCTCGTCTACATCGCCTACTCGCTGCCGTTCACCGTCTTCTTCCTGTCGGCGTTCTTCAAGACGCTGCCCACCTCGGTGGCCGAGGCGGCGATGATGGACGGCTGCTCGCACACCCGGACGTTCTTCCAGATCATGGTGCCGATGGCGAGGCCGGGGCTGATCAGCATCACGATCTTCAACATCCTGGGCCAGTGGAACCAGTATCTTCTGCCGATCGTGCTGCTGTCGGGCAACGTCGAGGACAAGTGGCTGATCACCCAGGGCGTCGCCAACATCTCCACCAGCGCCGGGTACGAGGCCGACTGGCCGGGGCTGTTCGCCGCGCTGAGCATGGCCATCATCCCCGTCATGATCATTTACATCATCTTCCAGCGCCAGATCCAGTCGGGTCTGACCTCGGGCGCCGTCAAATGACCGGATCCGGTCAAATAAACGGTCTCGGCGAGTAATCCCGGAGGCGTCGTCGGGAGTCGTTCATATTCGGAACGACTCCTGTCCCCTTCTCCCGTGGAGAACCCGACACATGGCCCACCCCGACCAGGATTTCCCCTTCCCCTTCTTCGGCGCGGGGGAGGCGAGTTACTACATGTGGGCCGAGGTGCACGTACGCTTCGCCCGTCAGCCCAGCAGCTCCCAGCGCGCGGTCATCGTCGACACCGTCCCGGCGCCCCTGCGCGGGGCGATCGACTGGTGCGAGGGCCGTCAGCTCATGGTGGCGAGCGGCCTGCTCCTGCACGGCACGGTGGTCCGCACCTACCCCGTCGCCGACGGCGAGTCCGACCGCATCGGCGACGACGGCTGGCTGTACGCCGCCCCCTCCCGGATCGCCGCGTTCAACGCCGACATCGAGCGATGGCTGCTCCGCATCAACCGCGAGTGCCCGATCCTGGCCGCCTACCGCGCCGAGGACCCCGACAGCGGGGGCACCCGCCTGTCGGGCTGGCACGAGTGGAGCCTCGCCGGGCTGCCCGAACTGCTGCCCGAGCTGGAGCCTCTCCTCGACCAGGCCAGCCACGCGACCTCCATGGCCCAGGGCATCATGGCCATGGCCAGACGCGCCGGAAGCCTGCCCAGGCTTGGTGTCCTCGCCGGAGACATGATCTCCTGGGGGGATGAACCTGCTTGACGACTCCACGGTGGACGCTCGGCTGACCGGCCTGCCCGAGTGGCGGCGCGAGGGCGACGAGATCCGCCGCACGATCAACGCCACCGACTTCCCGACCGCGATCCGCATCGTGGACGAGATCGCGGTGGAGGCCGAGAAACTCGACCACCACCCCGACATCGACATCCGCTGGCGCACCCTCCACCTGGCGCTCAGCACACACAGCGCGGGCGGCCTGACGGAACTCGACTTCACCCTGGCCGCCCGCATCGACGAGATCGCCTCGGCCAACGCCTGAACCGCTCCCGCGCCGATCACGTCTCGCGCTTCCCGGCGGCATGGCCGAGAGCGGTCAATACCAAGAGTGATCATATGATTACTCGATATGGTGGGCTCTGCTCTTCTCCAGCCGCTCAAGGAGATCGTGGATGCGCATCATGGGAGTTCTCGCCGCCGTGGCTCTGCTCTGCGCGGGCTGCGGTGATCAGGCCGCCGATCCGGCCGGGCGCGGCCCGGCCGTGGCGTCGGCCACCCCGGGCGCCCGCGAGATGCGTCTCGTCGGGGGCGGCACGTTCACCGATCCGGCGCCGCGCGCCTCCGCCATCGTCTACGACACCCGGCTGGTGCCGCCAGGAGCCTGGGCACAGGTCAACGTGGAGTCCGGGGCGGTGCTCGCCACCGCCACGGTCACCGTGAAGGGCATGCTCCCCGGGCGCACGTACGGGGCGCACCTGCACGTCAACCCGTGCGGCTTCAAACCGGAGGACGCCGGGCCGCACTACCAGCACTCCCACACCCACGCGAGCGCCGAGAACGAGGTCTGGCTCGACTTCACCACCGACGCCCAGGGCGTCGCCACCGGCACCGCCACCCAGGACTGGGCGCTCGTCCCCGGGCGGCTCCCCAGGTCGCTCGTGATCCACGCCGAGCCCACCCGCAGCACGGGTCCTGAGGCCGGCGCGGCCGGTCTTCGCGTCGCCTGCGTCACCCTCGTCGAGCGCTAAGCCCGGCACCGGATGGTCGGTGCCGGACCGCGCTCAGGCGTGGCCGGCGGGGATGGTGCCGAGGCGGCCCGCCTGGTAGTCCTCGAACGCCTTGGCCAGCTCCGCCTGGGTGTTCATCACGAACGGCCCGTAGTGCGCCACCGGCTCGCCGATCGGACGGCCGCCGAGCACGATGACCTCCAGGTTGGGGCTACGGCTCTCCTGCGTACCGGCGGCCGAGAGCGTGATGGACTCGCCGTCGGTGCCCAGCCCGGGCAGGTTGCCGAAGCCGTCGAAGACGGCCAGCTGACCCGACTCGATCGGCTGCCGGTCGCCGCCGACGGTGCCGCGTCCCGACAGGACGTACGCGAGCGCGTTGAAATCCTTGCGCCAGGGGAGCGTCAGCTGGGAACCGGGGCTGAGGGAGGCGTGCAGCAGGGTGATCGGCGTCCGGGTGGAGCCGGGGCCGGTGAACTCGCCGACCTCGCCCGCGATGAGGCGGACCAGCGCTCCGCCGTCGTGGCTGCTGAGAAGGACGACGTTGGTCCTGCCGATGTCCTGATACTTCGGCGCGACCATCTTCTCCTTGCCCGGCAGGTTGACCCAGAGCTGGATCCCGTGGAACAGGCCGCCCTTGGCGACCAGCCACTCCGGGGGAGCCTCCTTGTGCAGGATGCCACCGCCGGCCGTCATCCACTGCGTGTCGCCGTCGGAGATCGTGCCGCCGCCGCCGTGCGAGTCGGCGTGGTCCATCACGCCGTCGATCATGTAGGTGACGGTCTCGAAGCCCCGGTGCGGGTGCCAGGGGGTGCCCTTGGGCTCGCCCGGCGCGTAGTCGACCTCGCCCATCTGGTCCATCATGATGAACGGGTCGAGATACTGGGACTTGATCGTCGCGAGTGCCTTGCGGACCGGGAATCCCTCTCCCTCGAATCCGCTCGGCGCGGTGGTGACGGCCAGCACCTGGCGCTCGCGGGTCGCGTTCAGCGGCTGCGGCAGGCGGGGCAGGGTCAACGGGTTCTCAACGGTCACGGCGGGCATCTTGGATTCCTTCCTGCGATGTTCGCCGGTGACAACTCGGTTGATGTTTCAACTATTCCTTGCCGGGTCGGCCAACGCGAAGCCGCCTCGGCTCAGCGAGATCAGCTCGGGGACCGCGACCCGCTCGTCCAGCGCGCCGGCGGGGTCGCTGGTCAGCGCGGTCACGACATAGGTCCTCCCGTTGGCAGAGCGTGCCAGGTATGACAGGTCGAGGACCCCCGGCTCCGAACCGCCCTTGGCCCAGACCACCGGCCACTTCTTCCTGTCGAGCTTGATCCCGACGTCGTTGGCCGACATCACCGCGCTCACCTGCTTGCCTCCCAGCTTGAGGAGCCCGGCGTAGGCGCGGCAGACGTCGCGGGGCGAGCCGAACCACTCCAGAGTGTCGATCTCCCTGGGCTTCTGCCAGAGCACGATGTCCGACAGCGACTGTCCGGCGACCGTGTCCTTGAGGTAGGTGCGCTTGCCCGCGGTGTCGAGTGCCAGGTAGGCGCGGGCCTGCGCCGGGTGGTTCACGCCCTTGAGCAGGAAGACCTCGCGCGTGGTGAGGAGGGGGATGTTCCGGGTGGCGTGGCTCGACCACTGCCGTACCTTCGCCTCCACCGCCTTGCGGCCGACCGTGTGGATCAGGATGTCGGTGGCGGTGTTGTCGCTGATCGAGATCATCAGCTTGGCGGCCTCCTTCACCGTGGTGGTGCCGCCGTCCGGACGGCCCGTCAGCCCGTCCTCGCCCAGGCTCTTCCACTCGGGCTTGATCGTGAGCTTGGTGTTCCAGCTCAGCTTGCCGTCGCGGACCTTCTCGGCCACGGCGCCCAGCACGTACAGCTTGAAGATCGAGCCCAACGGCCGGACCGTGTCCGGCGCCACGGCGTGCACGACGTCGCACCTGCCCCGAGAGTCGATCTCGGCGGAGAGGAAGCCCACGCGCGGCGCGACCTCGCGGAGCCGGGCGTCGAGCTGCTTCCAGCTTTTGGGAGCGGCGGGTACGGAGGGCTCCGGAGGCGTCAGCCCGAGCAGGTTGATCTTCCCGTCGCCGTCCACGCCGAGCTGCAGGACGAACGCCTGCTCGCCGATCGCCCCGGTCCCGGCCAGCGCGGACGGCGTCTCCCTGGTCAGCTTCTCCAGGCGGAACCCCTTCGACGCCTGCAGGAAGGCGTTGACGCCGTTGACCGTGAGCGACGAGAGGTAGCCGGAGTTGAGATGCTCCCCGAGCTCGCTCTCCGAGAGCGGTGCCCGGTCGGGCGCGCCGAGGAACCAGCGCAACTGCCGGCCGGCGGGGCTGTCGGGGATCTCCGGCTCGGCGAGAACGCCTCCGGCCGTAACCGTTCCCGACGTGGTCGTCTCGGCCGTGACCGCTCCTGACGCGACCGTCCCCGCGGTGGTCACGGAGGTGGCCGCTCCCCCGGTGACCACCTCCGTGACCACCTCCGTGACCGCTGAGGCGGGGACGGCCAGTGGCAGGGCCGTCGCCGGAACGGCCGTGACGGCGACGGCGACGGCGAGCAGGCGCTTCGATCGGAACGGCAACCGCATGAGGTTCTCCTTCTGATGGTCTCCGGCGTTGCGGCCATCTCCCCGATGGCCCTCATCCGAAACTAGAAAGCGCTCCCGGCTCACGACACCCGGTGGTCCTCCGTCTCGCGGGTGCGGCGAACCGCACCGGATGTGCGGACAACCCCCTGGACGGCGGAGCCGGTGGCAGGTCACCCTACGTGCCATGACGTCCACGGCCTCCCACACCGTCCCGGCACCCGCGTCGTCGCCGGGTCCGTCGGCGTTCACCGCCCCGACTCGTGTCCTCGCCACGTCGATGGCCGCGGTGTCGGTGGCCGGGATCGTCGCGGGCGTCCTGCTGACGGGCGGCATGTCCGTGCCGTTCACCGAGTGGTTGTTCCTCGTGGCCTGCGCGGCCCTGCCGTCGGTCGGTCTGCTCATCGCGCTGAGGCGCCCCGACAACCCCTACGGCTGGCTGCTGCTCGCCGCCGCCTGCTGCCTCGGCCTCGGCCTTCTCGGGGTGGGCATGCTGACGACGTACGGGGACGGGAGTGGCCCGCTCGCCGTGGCCGCCGCGCTGCTGACCTCGGCGCTTCCCGTCTTCTACGGTCTGAGCTGGGTTTTCATCCCGATGATCTTCCCCGACGGCAGGTTGCCCTCGTCGCGCTGGCGCCCGGTCGCCTGGATCGCCGCAGTGGCGATCTTCCTGCACTGGCTGGGCATCCTGCTGAGCCCGGACGAGGTCTACGCGCCCCTCGCGTACGGCAACCCGCTGGGGCTCGAAGGCATGGCAGGGCTGCTCGCCGCGCTGGTGGGCGGGTTCGGGCAGCTCGCGGCCTTCCTCGTGTCACTGTCGGTGCTGGTCTCCCTCGTCCTGCGCGCTCGGCGCGGACCCCGCGCCGAGCGCCGCCTTCTCCGCTGGATGGCCCTGGGGGTGGCGGCCGGTCTGAGCGGTTCCGTGCTGACGGTGATCCTCGGGCAGGTCGGGCGGGTCGGGCAGGGAAGCCACGCGCTGAGCTGGCTCGGCGTCGTGACGGCGATGGCGGCCTTGCCCGTGGTGATCACCACGGCTGTGTTCCGCCACAACCTGCTCGACATCCGGGTGGGCATCAGGGGCTCCAGACTCTTCCTGATCTTCGATCTCAGGCCCACGGTGGACGAACTCCTGACGGAGCTCGGGCCTGGCCTGGAGGAGGTGGAGCCCGTGGAGCAGCTGGGAAGGCTGGCGGAGGCCGTACGGGCGGGCCTGGAGACGCGCTGGGCCGCCGTGACGCTCGCGGACGGCACACGGGTGGTGGCGGGCAGGGAGGACGGCGAGGCCGTGCTCACCGTCCCGGCGGGGCTGGGGAACATCGCCTGCGGGCCCAAGGTCGTGGGGCGCCTCAACGCCGAGGACCGCAGGCTGCTCGGCTCGCTCGCGGTGCCGATCGGGCTGGCGATCCAGAGCGCGGGCCTGGCGGCACGCCTGGTCAACGCCCAGGAGGCCGAGCGGCGGCGGATCGAGCGCAACATCCACGACGGGGCACAGCAGCAACTCGTCGCGCTGATCGCGGGGCTGGAGCTGGCCCGCGCCACCGGCGGCGGCCCCGACAGCTTGACGCTCCTGCGCGAGCAGGCTCGCCAGACCCTCGCCGACCTGCGGGAACTGGCGGCGGGCATCCACCCGTCCGTGCTCAGCCAGGGCGGTCTGGCCGAGGCGGTCGAGGAACGCTGTTCGCGGCTGCCGGTGGCCACGACCGTGACGGTCGATCCCGCGCTTCGCTCGCGGCGCTTTCCCGACGAGATCGAGGGAGCCGTGTACTTCACGGTCAGCGAGGCCATCGCCAACGCGCTCAAGCACGCCGGCGCCTCCAGGATCGAGGCGCGGCTGGCCTGGTCGGGCGGGCGCCTGCGGGTCGCGGTCTCCGACGACGGCAGGGGTTTCGAGCGGGACGGGTCCGGCCACGGGGGCCTGGGCGCGCTCGCCGACCGGATGGCCGCGCTCGGCGGCGGCCTCGACGTCTCCTCGACGCCCGGCGAGGGCACCCTGGTCAGCGCCTGGGTTCCCGTCCCGGACTGAGGCGCGGAACGGGGGGCAGGGGCGACGCGTTCGGCCCGTGCGTCGGGCTGACGGGCTGGAGTGACGGGCTGGGGTGGCAGGCCGGACGGACAGCCGGACCGGTGTGCCGGAGGGAGAGGGGCGGAACAGGCCGGGAGGCCGGGTCAGCCGAAGACCGCGGGCGGGGGGACGGGGATGACCACGGCGTCGCCGTCGTGCAGGGGCCGGGCTCCGGCGATGAAGTTGACGATGTCGTCGCCGTACACGCAGCGGGCCTGGGTGAGGCCGCCCGCGGCCCTGCGGGTGAGACCCGAGACGGGCAGGGGCAGGCGGGAGGCGGCGACGATGAGGTTGCCGAAGCGCCGTCCCCGCATGACGCCGGGTTCGGCGAGCAGTACGACCTGGGGGAAGGTGCCGCGGACGGTGGCGAGCACCCGGCGGACGAAGGCGAGTCCCTTGCCGTCCGCGACGTTGATCAGCACGGTGCCGTCCGTGCGCAGGACGCGGGCGACGTCGCCCATGTACTCGGAGGTGGCGAGCTCGATCGGCATCGTGGCGCCGCTGAAGGCGTCCAGCACGAGCAGGTCGGCGGAGGCGTCGCCGAGTCCGGCGGTGGCGGTGCGGCCGTCGAGGATCCTGACCTTGAGCCGGGGCACCGACTTCAGCCGGAGCTGGTCCCTGACGAGCTGGACGAGCCCTTCGTCCGGCTCGGCGACGATCTGCCGGGACCCCGGGCGGGTCGCCGCGACGTAGCGGGGCAGGGTGCAGGCGCAGCCGCCCACGTGCACGGCGTCCAGCGGACCCTCGCGGAGGAGGTCGACGACGTCGGCCATCAGCCGGACGTACTCGAAGTCGAGGTAGGTGGCGTCGTCGAGGTCGACGTACGACTGCGGCACACCGTCCTTGGAGACCACCCAGCCGGAGGGCCTGTCGAGGTCCTGCAGGAGATCGACCTCGCCGAAGGTCACCGGATACCGTCCCGGCATCGGCTCCCGCGCTTCCCGCCTGCCCATCGGTGCGGTCCTCTTTTCCCTGATGCGAATCCGTGGGTTCCTGATGCGAACCCGAGGGGAAACCATATGCGCAGTGGCGACCGGTCGGCGTCCGGGTGGGGCGGATCACCGTCTGCACGGTCCGGCGTGCGGCGCCTTGTTCTGGCCGAGGCTCTCGCCGAGTCGACGCCGTGTAGGACGGATCACAACCTACGAACGCGTAACTTACGCTACCGTAGGTTCATGGCCACGTCCCTCACGGAAACGCTCACAGAGTCCGTCAAGCCGCGCCTGCGCGGCTGGTTGCACGCCGGGACGCTGCCCGTGGCGCTCGTCGCGGGCTTCGTCCTCGTCGCGCTGGGCCCCACCCTGGAGGCGAGGCTCGCCGCCGTCGTCTACGCGATCACCTCCGGCCTGCTCTTCGGCATCTCGGCCACCTATCACCGGGGGAAGCTCTCCCCGGGCCTGGAGGAGGTGCTGCGGCGCCTCGACCACGCCAACATCTACCTGATCATCGCGGGCACCTACACCCCGTTCGCGCTGCTCGCCCTGGACGGTGTGGCGGGCGCGGTGGTGCTCGGCGTGATCTGGACCGGCGCGATCGCCGGGGTCCTCTTCCGGGTGCTGTGGACCGGCGCTCCCCGGTGGCTCTCGACCGCGCTCTACATCGGCCTCGGCTGGACGGCCGTCTTCGTGCTGCCCCAGCTCGTGGAGGGTGCGGGGACGGTCGCGGTGGCCCTGCTCTTTCTGGGCGGGGTGCTCTACACGGCGGGCGGGATCGTGTACGGCATGCGCAGGCCCGACCCCTCTCCCGGCTGGTTCGGCTTCCACGAGGTCTTCCACGCCTTCACCGTCGCCGCCTACCTGGCGCAGTACGTGGCGGTCTCGCTGGTGGTCTACGCGGCGACGTGATCCTTCCCACTGCCTTGTCGCACGACAGGCCGATTTGACCGGCTGATGGTCTCGGCGGGGGCGGGCTCGGGGAAGGAGAACGGTCATGCGGGAAGGCCGGGCCGCGCGGTCCGATATTCACGCCCAGACCACGCGTATGCAAGAAAATCTTCACAAGAACCGGCCTTGACGCGTAATGTCTCCGTGTAGATGTGCGAACAGCGGGGGATCATCTTCTCGGATCACCGTGGAGGGGACATGGACGTTCATGGCCGTCTCGCCCGTCACCTGCTCGTCGACGGCTATCGGCTCGTACTGGACCTGGAACGGAGCCGGGGGTCCCGGCTCGTCGACGCCGGCTCCGGCCGGAGCTACCTCGACTTCTACTCCTTCTTCGCCTCGGCCCCGCTCGGGGTGAACCCGTTCGACGACGATCCGGAGTTTCTGGCTCTGCTCGGCAGGGTCGCCGCGAACAAGCCCGCCAACTCCGACCTCTACACCGCCCACCTCGCCGACTTCGCCGAGACGTTCGCCCGGGTGCTCGGTGATCCCGAACTGCCGCACCTGTTCTTCGTGGAAGGCGGCGCCCTCGCCGTGGAGAACGCGCTCAAGTGCGCCTTCGACTGGAAGAGCCGCCTCAACAGTTCGCGGGGACACTCGCCGGAACTCGGCACCAAGGTCCTCCACCTCACCCGGGCCTTCCACGGGCGCAGCGGCTACACCCTCTCGCTGACGAACACCGACCCGATCAAGACCGACCGCTTCCCGAAGTTCGACTGGCCCAGGATCGAGGTGCCCGCGATCCACCTCGGCGACGTCGAGGCGGCCGAGGAACGGTCCCTGGCCGCGGCGCGGGCGGCCTTCGAACGCCACCCCCACGACATCGCCTGCTTCATCGCCGAGCCCATCCAGGGAGAGGGCGGCGACAACCACATGCGGGCGGAGTTCCTGCTCGCCATGGAACGGCTCTGCCACGAGCACGACGCCCTCTTCGTCCTGGACGAGGTGCAGACCGGCGCGGGGACCACCGGGACCCCCTGGGCGTACCAGCAGCTGGGCCTGCGTCCCGACGTCGTGGCCTTCGCCAAGAAGGTCCAGGTGGGCGGGATCATGGCGGGCCGCAGGGTCGACACGGTGCCGGGCAACGTGTTCCAGGTCAGCGGCAGGATCAACTCCACCTGGGGCGGTGGGCTGGTCGACATGGTCCGCTCCCGCCGGATACTGGAGATCGTGGAGCGTGACGGCCTGATCCCGCGTGCGGGAAGGCTCGGCGCCGAGCTCCTCGCGGGGTTGCTGGAGATCCAGGAGCGCTTCCCCGACCTGGCGGAGAACGCGCGTGGACGCGGCCTGATGTGCGCCTTCGACCTGCCGGACCCCGTGGAACGCGATCTCCTGGTGGCCCGCCTGCGGGAGGAGGAGGGCGTGCTCGTCCTGCCCTGCGGGGAGCGGTCGGTACGGTTGCGTCCGGCGCTCTCGATCACCTCGGCGGAGCTGGGGGAGGGCACGTCCGCCATCGCCCGGGCCCTGGAGGCGTCCCGCTGCCTGCGGCTCACCGCCTAGCACGGACCTGACGGTCCCGGGCCGGCGGGCGCTAGTGGCGCTGCGGCTCCTCGTGCGCGGCCCGTTCCAGCCACAGGTCGATCGCGGTGACCCGCGAGTCGACGCCGAGCTTGGCGTATATCCGGTTCACGTGGTTCTTCACGGTCTTCTCGCTCAGGAACAGGTGCTGGGCGATCTGCCCGTTGGAGCGCCCCATCGCGATCAATTCCATGACCTCGGTCTCACGCCTGCTCAGATCCGTAACGGCTCTGGGCTCCGCGTCGAACGGGGCATCGTCGACTCTCATCCGGCCTCCGTGGCTGAAACACGGTCAGGTCGCCGAAACCCCCGGTCCTAACGGCGTTGCGATAGCAGCGAGCATAACCTGCAATATCCACTTTTGGTGGGTAATAGTGCCGGAAATGCGGAACGGCCGGTCCTTAAGGACCGGCCGTTCCAGTGGGGTGAGCGAGGGGACTTGAACCCCCGACATCTAGGACCACAACCTAGCGCTCTGCCAACTGAGCTACGCCCACCATCGCCGCCGCAGCAGCACATGAAAAGTGTAGCGGTCTTTGGGAGTCGTTTCGTACCGGGTTTCTCGTGAAACGTTCAAGGCCGACGCGTGGACACGCTCTCGGCCAACTCCCTCGCGGTGGCGGAATCGGGGCCAGGCTGGGACACGAAGACCGCCGCGCGGTAGTAACGCAGCTCCCGGATGCTCTCGACGATGTCGGCGAGCGCCCGGTGGCCGCCCTGCTTCTCCGGCGAGGCGAAGTAGACCCGGGGGTACCAGCGGCGGGCCAGCTCCTTCACCGAGGAGACGTCGATCATCCGGTAGTGCAGGAACCCGTCCACGGCGGGCATGTCGCGGGCGAGGAAGGAACGGTCCGTGGAGATGGAGTTGCCGCACAGCGGGGCCTTCTTCGGCTCCCGGATGTGGCCCCTGATGTATTCGAGCACCATGGACTCGGCCTCGGCCAGCGTGACGCCGCCCTCCAGCGCCTCCAGCAGGCCGGAGGCGGTGTGCATCTCCCGCACCACCTCCGACATCTGCTCAAGGGACTCGGGCGGGGGTTTGATGACCACGTCCACCCCCTCGTCAAGCTGGTTCAGCTCGCCGTCGGTGACCACGCAGGCCACCTCGACAAGCGCGTCACGGCCAAGGTCGAGCCCGGTCATCTCACAGTCGATCCAGACCAGCAGGTCACTCATAGCCCTCAGGGTAGTACTCACTTCAGGGCAGCTTGAATGACTTGATCACCTTGTCTACTGCAGATATGTCTAGATTGTCCGGTATGGAGACGTAGGCCAGCGCCGGACGGGTGTTCTCGCCACGGTCAACGATCAAGAACGCGGCCCGCTCCCGCTTCCACTTCCAGCCGTTGACCTCGGACTGCTCGGAGAAGTCCAGGTCGAAGACGAGCAGCCAGGCGTCCTTGCCGCTCACCTTGACGGCCTTGTCCTCGACGATGTTCCGCTTGTGCGGAGGGCTGTAGAAGGCGGGCTCCACGACCTGCAGCAGGGTCGCGGCGGCCGAACGCAGGCTGCCGACGCCCTGGTAGCCGTACTGGTCGGGAAGCTCGCCGGTGAGCACGTTGCCGAGCCAGTCGCCGCCCCTGCCGTCGAAGTTCTCCTGGGCGACGGCGATGGCCGCGCTGTTCCAGACGAAACCGAGCCCGCCGCCGACGGTGGGAGGCACCTCCCAGGGCCCCTCGGGCATCTCGAACGACAGGCCGGTCACCGGGTCCGTGACGCGCCCGTCCACCGCCTGGGGCGGCGCGCTTCCCGAGGGCGCGGGCGTCGCCTCGGGAGTCGGCTCGGTGGGCTCCAGGCTCGCCGTGGGGGGTGGTGTCCGGGGCGCGGGAGACCTGCCCGCGGTGTTCGTGCCGTCGGGGTTCATCAGGTACATCGCGGCGACCACGATCACGATCACGAGGATCAGCGCGCCTCCGCCTCCCAGGATCCACGGGAGAGGGCTGCTCTTGCGCGGCGGAGGCCCGGACGGGTAGCCGCCGTGCGGCGGCATGGGCATCTGCGCCGTGTCGCCGTTCGGCGGCCCGCCGCCCCACAGTGGCTGTCCCGTGCCCGCCGCCCCGGGGCCGGCCTGCTGGGTCCACTGGCCGGTGGGACCACCCCCGTGCGCCCCTTCCCGCGCGGGAGGCGGGCCCGCCTGCCGGGAGTCGGGTCCCGCCGGGTGCTGCTGGAGGGAGGGGCCGGTCCGCGGCCCCTCGGCCGTGCCCTGTCCGGCGGGAGCGTCCGCCTGGTGGGTGGCGTCGGTCCACTGGTTGCCGTCCCACCACCGCAACAACGGTGAGCCGTAGGGATCGGGGTACCAGCCGGAGGGGGTCTGCGTGGTCATGGCCGCCAGAGTAGTAAGAACGGCTTTGTGTCGCATTGTGGACCTTGGTGATCAATCATGAACATTTGTAGGCGAAGGTAGCCTTGTCCTGGATCTTCTTCCCCTCGGGTACCGGGGAGAGCAGCACCAGGGTGGCGGTTCCCTTGAAACTTCCCTCACCCTTGACCGTCCACTCCAGGCTCACCTCGTGCGAGGTCGTCCCGGACGGGATCTGGTCGGTCTGCGCGATCGGCTTCTTACGATCGCTCCGCTTCCACTGGTAGCGCACCTCGCCGCCCGCGCCGTTGGTGGACAGCACGCCGGTGATCTTTACCGTGGTGTCGCACCCCTGCGTCTTCTTCGGGGCGCTGACGTCCACCTTCGTCACCTCCAAAGGCGTCGCCGAACCCCGGAACAGCCAGAGTGCCAGCGCGCCCACGACCATCAGCGCGAGGATCACCGAGGCGAGGATCGTACGGCCGCGTCTGCGACGCGCACGGGGGGCCGCACCCGCGTCGAGCCTGCCGGAGGGCGGTTCGGTCTGCTGCTGGTCCCTTCCGGCCCGCCAGAGCTGGGCTGCCGTGGTCTCGGAGGGCACCCCGGGACCGAACCTCATGACCACCTCCTCGGCCCCCCGCCGGTCGCCCCCGGGGGCCCACTCGCCGGTCTCCTGGGCGCGCGGCTCATCGGCCCTCGGGACGTGCAGCAGGGTCGCGATCTCCCCCTCGTCCGGGGCCGGTCGTACGGGGGCCGCGGGACCGCCCGGAGCGGGTGCCTCGTGCGCCGGCCACAGGTGCAGGGTCTCCACGAGCCTGTCACGGGTGGTGAACCCGGACGGCAGCACGTCGCGCCCGGCGAGCAGCGCGTCCCGCGCGGGGGCGAGCCCCCTGGTGGAGGCCGTGGCCGCCGCCCTCTCCAGCAGGGCCGCGGCACCGCGATCGGCCGAGGCCCAGGTCGCGGCGAGCCCTCGGGCGAGCGACGCCCAGGCCGCCACGTCACGTTCCGGTGCGGAGGGGCGGCCGAGAAGGGCGTCGGCCAGCCCTCGCCCGGTGAGCAGCGCCGACCCGTCCGAGGCGATCACCACGGTGCCCGGGTGAACCTGTCCGTGGGCGAGCCCGGCGGCGTGCACGGCCAGCAGCGTCTGCGCGGTCTCCACCAGGACGGTGGCCGCGCTGCCCGCGTCGGGCCGGGACGATCCGGGCGAGAAGGCCGGCCCGGCAGAGAGCAGGTCGCCCACCGTCGGATCGACCGGTTTCGAGGTGATCAGCCAGACCTCGTCCCTCGCCGTGATGAGGTCGGCGACCGGGACCAGCCCGGTCACGCCGCCTCGCGCGAGCCCGCGATCGGCGAGCACGGCCGCGACCAGCCGCTCGCGCGCCGCGGGATCGGCGACCAGCCGCGGGTCGAATCTGAGCGCGCCGGCCGGTCGTCCGTCGGGCGCGACGGCCGACGACCAGACTCCCAGGTCGTCCGCCCGGGTACGGCCGGTCAGCCGGAACCCGGCGATGTCTCCGCGATCGGTGCTCATGGGGTGATATTCATGATCGCGATCGTTCCCCTGTCTACCGGTCTACCGGCGTCTCCGGTGCCGTCCTGCCATGCCGCGCTTGACGGCCAGTGTGAACGGTACGACACCGCTCGTCACCAGGCCCAGTGCGAGGAACGCCGCGGGGGCCGTCTCGACCGGCGGCAAAGGCGAGCTGGAGAGGGTGGGAGGCGGCTCGGTGCCCGGTGAGGAGGGGTCCGTGCGGGTGGGAGTGGGCTCCGGGGGCGGTCCCGACGGCGTTCGCGTAGGGGATGTCCGGGTCGGCTGGGCCGTGGGCTGGGTGGGGGCGGTCGTCGGCCGGGTCGGGGTGGCCGACGGCGGCGCGGTGGTGGGCCGGTCCGGGTCGCGGGGGCCGCCGTCCAGGGTGGTGCTCTCCTCCGGGGTGGGCTCCGTGGACGGCCGCCGCGTCGGGGTCCTCGTCGGCCGGGTGGTGGGCCTCGTGGTGGGCCTCGCCGACGCTGTGGGCGTCGCGGCCGCCGACGTCGCGGTGGGTGCCACGGGCGGAGGACCGGAGGTGGTCGTGGTGCTCGGCGTCGGCGTCGGCGTCGGGGTGGGGGTGCCCGCGGACGGAGAATCCTCCACAGGCTCGTCGAGCTCGTCGGGGTCGTCCTCGGGGGCGAGCGTCTCCAGCGGGTCGGAGGGGGAGGGGCTGTGCGAGGTGACGGCACCCTGCGACTGGATCTCCGTGGGGTCGCCGGAGCCGACCAGCACCGCGGTCAGCCCGCCGATCACCGCGATGCAGCCGACACCGACGAGGATCTTGATGCCCAGCCTGCCGACCGAAGAGGTTCTCGTCCCGTCGAGGTCGCCGCCGTCGAGCTCGGTCATGGCCAGCGAGGTGTCGGCCCCGGGAACGGGCGCCTCCATCGGGAACATCCCGGCGAGCAGTCCGGCGACCGCGGCCAGGCGACGCCGGCCGCGGTCCTGCCAGTCGGGGCCGTAGGCGTCGGCGGCCACCGCTTCGAGTTCGGTGAGGAACGCGCTCGCGGTCGGCGGCCGGTCGGCGGGGTGCTTGGCCAGGCCGCGTTCGACCAGTCCCTGCAGGGCGGAGGGCACCTCCTCGACCGGCGGCGGCATGATCTGGTGCTGGCGGGCCAGCGCGGCGACGTTCGTGGCGCGGAAGGGCCGGGTGCCGGTCAGGCATTCGAAGAACACGACGGTGGCGGCGTAGACGTCGGTGGCGGGTCCCGCGGGCCCGCCCACCCACTGCTCGGGGGCCATGTAGGGCGGCGTGCCCGCCGGGAGGTCGCCGTCGCCGGAACGGACCGCGATGCCGAAGTCGACGAGCTTGCTCCTCCCGTCGGCCTCCACCATCACGTTCTCCGGCTTGAAGTCGCGATGTACCACGCCCGCCGAGTGCGCGGAGGCGAGCCCCAGGAGCGAGCCCTTGAGCACGAGCAGCGCCGCCTCGGGACCGGTCGGCCCCTCGGAGCGCAGCAGCGCGCGCAGGGGGACGCCGTTGATCAGCTCCATGACGATGGCCGCGCCGTCGCCGGTTTCCACGTAGTCGTACAGCCGGACGGAGTGCGGGCTGCTCAGGGCGTTGAGCAGCCTCGCCTCGTGCCGGAAGCGCGCCACGAACCCGACGTCGCTCCTGAGCTCGTCGGACAGATACTTGATCGCGACCATGATGTCGTCGGCGTCGTGCCGAGCCATCACCACACGCCCGGCCGCACCGGCGCCCAACTCGCGGATCTCGGTGTATCCGGGGACTCGCCAGGCCGATGGCGTGCCGTACATAACGGTCTCCTCAGTTGTCTGGGCCCCCACCCATAACAGACGAACCGCAGCTTAGCGATAGATAACGGCATTCCGCTCATTAACCGGGGATCAGTCTCACAGAGTGGAGCTGATCAGTGATTATCCACCGTGGCCGGCCCGGACGGGCGGCTTTCGCGACAGGACCGAAATCCCGATCAATCCTCGGTTTCGGCGCTACGTCGCGGTTCGCCGGCGGCCTCACGACGGCCCGCCGGGCACCGGCGACCGGCTCCTCCGCCGACGCGGTGGAGGAGCCG